>CAYTJD010000150.1:0-117174 GCA_964438005.1 uncultured Solibacteraceae bacterium
TGGGACTGCGTGGGACAGAGGCTGAGTTTACATTCCTTCGGGGACGCTGATCAAACAGGCTGGCACACTAGCGCCGCAGCGCTTCCAGGCCCCGGATTGTCTCTTGCGTATCGGGATGATCCTTTCCCAACACGCGAAGCCGCATGTCGAGGACCTTGGTGTATAGCGCCCGCGCCTCCGAGTACTTGCCTTCGGACGCGTAGACTTTGGCGAGGAAGTCCATGGTGATGAGCGTGTGGGGATGCTGCTCTCCTAAGACGCGCCGCCGTACGGCGAGTACCCTGGTCAAGAGCTGCTCGGCCTGCTCGTACTTGCCCTCGTCCCGGTACAGGGCCGCCAAGGAATTCATGCTGATCAGGGTGGAAGCGTTCTCCGGGCCGAGGACCTTAGTCTTCAACTCGACCACTTTCGTGTGAAGCGGCTCGGCTTGCGCAAATTTATGTTGCGAGCTGTACAGCACCGCGAGATTATTCATGATCATCAGCGTATCGGGGTGTTCAGGGCCGAGCAGGCGCTGCCGCACCGCAAGCACTCTTGTGTACAGCGGCTCGGCTTGCGCGAATTTATCCTCGCGCCGGTAGACCAAGCCCAGGTTGCTCATCATGATTAACGTAACGGGATGGTCCTCGCCGAAGAGCTGCCGCTGGATGGGAAGGCCGGCGACAAAAAGGGATTCGGCTTGCTGATACTTGCCCTCCTCGGAGTACACGTCTGCCAGGTCATTCAAGGCTTCCAGCGTGGCCCGATCCTTTTCGCCCAGCGCGCGCCGGCGTAACGCCAGCACCCGCTCGAAATGGCGCTGCGCTTCGGCGTAAACACCTAAATCGAGGTAAGCTTCTCCGATGGTCTGACGAATGGCGGCCTCCACCAGAGGTTGTTTTTCGAACCGGGCGCCAATCCGGGCGGCCGCTCGATCAAGCGCGGTGCGCACCCGCAACTCCGGATCGGGCGCGGAGGCGGGGCCGGTTGTGTTCGGGCTGGCCTGTGCGAGCAAGTCATTCTGAAGGAAGTCGGTCACGGCCTTCGCGGTGGCGGCCTGCGTGTCAGCCCGCTGCTGCTCGGTGCGCGCAACATGAGTCTCCCAGAGAGCGATACCGAATCCGGCGCCGAGGGCCAACACGATGGATGCTGCCGATGCAACTCCCAGCTTGTTGCGCAGCACAAACTTGCGAGCGCGGTACCAGACCCTTTCCGGCTGCGCGAGAACCGGCTGGCCCTGGAGATAACGTTCGATATCCTGCGCAAACGCATCCGGCGTGGCATACCGTCCCGAAGGCTGCTTCTGGAGCGCTTTCAAGATAATCGTGTCCAGGTCGCCCTCGAGCGCGCGCGCCAGGCGTTTGGGAGTCGAGCCCCGGGCGCGAGCGTTATCTGGATCGCTGGCGGCCTGGCTCGGCCGTACCGGATCCGCCGAGAGAATCGCCTCTTCCAGGCTGCTCCGCGTATCCCGCTTCAAACGGTACGGCCGCTCGCCCGTAAGCAGTTCGTAGAGGAGGACTCCCAGCGAATAGACGTCGCTGGCCGTGGTGACCGGATCACCCATGATTTGCTCCGGACTCGCATAGTTGGGCGTCAGCGCCCTTCCGCCAATCCTGGTCAGTTCCGTCTCCTGAGCTTCTCCTTCCGTAAGCGGCTTCGCGATCCCGAAGTCCAGCAGCCGGACTTCGCCGTCGCTCGTGACGAAAACGTTGGAAGGTTTCAGATCGCGATGGACCACCAGATTGGCGTGCGCGTATTGCACGGCGCGCAGCACGTCGAGGAAAAGGAGCAGGCGTTGGCGGATTGCCAGCGTTCTGCCGTCGCAGTGGGCCGTGATCGCGTCGCCCTCCACATATTCCAGTGCGATATAGGGCTGCCCTTGATCGACGCCGGCATCATACAACCGTGCAATGTGGGGGTGTGCCAGGCGAGCGAGAAGGTCCCGCTCCCGCGCAAAATTCCCGAAAGCCCGCGCCTGGAATGATCCAAGAGGAAGCTTCAGCGCGACCAGGCGCTGGAACGCACCGTCCGCGCGTTCGGCCAGCCAGACCACACCCATGCCGCCCCGGCCCAGCTCCCGAATCAACCGGTACGGCCCGACGCGCATATCCGCCGTGAAGCCCCCAGAGTCGGATTCACCGGCAGCCGATAGCGCCGGCAGCGTACTCAAGAATGTATCCCCGGGATGTGCCTCGAGGAGCGCTCGGAGCGCCGGCACGGCTTCTTGATATTCCGGACCGAGACCTTCAATCCAGCCTGCGCGGGATTCGGGCGCCAAGTCCAGCCACTGGTCTAAGAGTTTCGACAAGGTGGGCCAGACCGCGGGCTCAATCATAGGTTCCCGTATTCTAGCGCCGCTTCCAAGAAGCCGCCAGCAGAATCCGCGTCTTTTCCCAGTCGCGCCGTACGGGGGGATAGCGGCTGAGTTTAAGTTCTCTCGCGAATGGTACTCATGCCCTGATTTCTTTCATAGCAGGCGGGAGCTCGCGCAGCCGGCGGACTGGGGAGAACACCAGCCACATCGTCGAAAGCAGAACTCCGATGGCGCCGATCAACAGCGCTTGCCGGATTCCCAGGGCTTGCGCGAGGGCGCCGCCTGCGAGTGCTCCCAGCGGCAGAACGCCGTGGAAGAGCAGGTGCATCGAGGAATTGACCCGCCCCAGAAGACGATCCGGTGTGATCGCCTGCCGTAAACTCTGTTCGCTGATCGTATTCACCGGCCACGCCAGGTCGCCCAATTGCGCGGCAATCAGAAACGTGGAGCAGACCGCGGCCGATCCGTGCGCCAGCGGTACCAGGAACATCGCCATCCCAATCGCCACCGCGGAGCCAAGGAAAGTCCGGCCGAACCCAAAGCGGCCCACCAGCCATTCTGCCAGCACGGCGCCAAATAAGCCGGACGTCCCGCCGATCGCGATGATGATGCCTAATAGACCGGCGGTCAAGCCCAGCTCCCGCGTCGCAAATAGAAAGTACAGACTGCTTCCGAAACCTAAGAAGAACGCGCTGGTGGCTTTGCGGCCGGCCAGTGCGCGGAGCAAGGGATCGCGCCACGAGGCGCCCAGACCCTCCGAGATCTCCCGGCCGATATGGGCTTCCACGGTGCGAGCGGGCGCCGGTTCCCGCTTACCGATGAGCCACACGGAGAGGGCCGAACAGACGAACGAGGCAGCGTCGAACAGCAGGGCCAGGGGCGCCGTGATCAGCTGCACCAGCGTGCCGGCGATTCCAGGACCGGCGATCCCCGCAATCGACTCCGTCAAAGCGAGCCGGCTGTTTCCGGCAAGGAGGTTCTCGCGCTCGATCAGCGAGGGCAGATACGCCTGGTAGCTCACGTCGAACAGCACTGTCAGGGTGCTGCTGGCTACCGCCACCAGGTAGAGGTCTCCCATCGTCAGCCGGCGCAGCATCGCGGCCACCGGGATGATACCCAACACCACGGCCCGCCCCAGATCGGCGCCAATCAGGATGGGCCGTCGATGCAGACGATCCACCCAGGCTCCCGCGAAGAGGCCAAAAATCAGCACGGCCGCCGCGCCCGCTCCCGACAGCAATCCCATCTGCAGAGGCGACGCTTTGAGGACGAGGACGGCGGTCAGAGGCAGGGCGACGCCCGTGATGTTGGATCCGAGTTGTGAGATCGCCTGGCCGACCCACAGCTTGCGAAAATCGGGATCGAGCCGCAACCCCTTCTTCAGCATTTCTCGAGTTGCCGGGTGCAATCCTCCGGCACAGCTACTTCACCACTCGCTCCCAGACAAATGTGCTCTCGACGACGGGCCGGTTGAGCTCCGCAGCATCAACCCGCAAGGACATGCGGTCCGGACCTTGGAAGGTATACCATCTCTTGGTCGTTCGACCAACTGCGTTGGGCGTTTGATTGATCTCGTAATGCCGCATCATAAAGCCTTCCTGCGCGTGGAGCTCGATTGTGGCACAGTACGCGCCGAAGCCTTTGATCGCCGACAGACCTTCTTCCGGCGTCGGCGTGGTTTGCGACTTCCATTGAGGCCGGTTGGGATTCATGCTGAGGAAGCACATGTGACCCGCGTTAGCGTCAAAAAAAGCATATCCGACGCTATTTGATCCCTCCCGCGTCGTTCCGTCGAGAAGGCGCTGCGGGTTGGAAACCAGCCGCCACATACCGGCAAACTGCTTCGCGATATCTTCCCGCGACTGAGCGCGTGACGTGCTGTGCATCTGCCCCAGTGCCAGGAGGATGGACCATATGGCAGTCTTCTTCATCGGATGGACCTCTCGGCGAAATTTGCATCCAGGAACACGTTAATCATAACGCGCAACCGCAGCGGCATCGACAGCGCGCGTCGCGCACCCATCGTCTCGGACGGATGGCACACCACGTGCCCGATCAAGACGCGAAGGAGCAAGCCATGATGGGTTCAGTGACCAGCCGCGCCGGCCCGCTCGAAGGCCGCTTCTAGTTCCGGCTTCGTCATGCCGGTGCTGATGAACAGCTCCTGCCGCGCGCCCGCGCTCAGTGCGATCGCCTTCCAGCCGTTCTGCGTGGGCACAGTCACTCGCACCCGCACTTTTCCTTTGGCATCCCGAACCGGGCGGATGACGCCGGGAATCACCGCGCGGATTTCCGGCTGGGCCGCTAACAGGCTCTCCAGCACGTCGCGCAATCCGTCGATGATGCTGTGCTCGATCTTAAGCCGGTCTTTCGCCGTGCGCAGACGCATATTAGCGCCAGCCCTCTTCGCCCCGCAGCGGGACGAAACGGCAGGCCGTGGCGCTGCGTGACTCGATAAGGCCGTTCCGTTTCCAAAGCACGCGCAGATCCTGATCGCTCCGCGCGCCGACCGGAATTACCAGCCGCCCGGGATCGCTCAATTGATCCAGCAGTGCGGGTGGAATCTCCGGTGCGCCGGCTGCGACCGAGATCGCGTCGTAGGGCGCCAGCTGCGGATATCCTAGCGAGCCGTCGCCCGCGACGACCAGGACGTTGGCGTCCCGCCCCGTCCGCGCCAAATTGGTGCGCGCCAGTTGGGCCAGAGCCGGAACCAACTCCATTGTCACTACGGTCGCGGCCAGCGCGCCGAGTAGCGCCGCGGCGTAGCCCGAGCCAGCGCCGACTTCCAGTACGTTTTCGTTCCCTTCCAGCTCCAGCAGTTCCGCCATCAACGCCGTCATATACGGCTGGGAGATGGTCTGCGAGCAGCCGATAGAAATGGGATCGTCGCCGTACGCCAGCAGCCGCGCGTCGATGGGAACGAATTCTTCTCGCGGGATTTCTTCCATCGCCCGCAGCACGCGCCCCCCACGGATACCGCGCTGGCGCAATTGGAATTCCACCATGTCGCGGCGTTCGGTTTCCCAATCCGGAACCATACTCTACTCACCTTTATAATAACGGTGTGGCCCATCAGGTAACCCTCATTCCCGGCGATGGCATCGGACCCGAAGTGGCGGACGCGACTGTCCGCGCTGTCAACGCGACCGGCGTCGAGATCGAATGGGAACAGGTGGAAGCGGGTCTCAGCGCTCTCCACGACTATGGGGAATTGTTGCCCGAAGAAGTGTTCGCTTCGCTGGAAGTGACCCATGTTGGCCTCAAAGGGCCCACCGCGACGCCCATCGCCGGCGGCCATCAAAGCATCAACGTGCAGCTGCGCAAGAAGCTCGGCTTGTACACCAATTTTCGCCCGGTGCGCATGCTTCCCGGGCTGAAGACCCGCTATCACGACGTGCCCGTGAACCTCGCGATCTTTCGCGAGAACACCGAAGATCTCTACTCAGGATTGGAACACGAAGTCGTTCCCGGCGTAGTCGAGAGCCTGAAAATCATCACCAATCACGCCTCCCAGCGGATTGCCCGCGCCGCCTTCGAGTACGCGCAGCGCGAAGGCCGCTGCAAAGTCACCTCGATTCACAAGGCCAACATCATGAAGATGAGCGACGGCCTGTTCCTCAAGTGTTGCCGCGAAGTGGCCGCCGCGTTTCCTTCCATCCAGTACAACGAGCTGATCGTGGATAACGCCTGCATGCAGCTGGTGATGCGCCCGGAGACGTTCGACCTGCTGGTGCTGCCGAATCTCTACGGCGATATCATCTCCGATCTCACCGCAGGCCTGGTCGGCGGGCTCGGAATTGTGCCGGGCGCGAACATCGGAGACCACCAGGCGATCTTTGAGGCAGTTCACGGGACGGCGCCGGATATTGCCGGCAAGGGCCTCGCCAACCCCACTGCGCTCATGCAATCGGCCGTTCTGATGCTTTCGCACCTGGGCGAGCGTAGCGCCGCGGTGCGCCTGCAGAGCGCCATCGAGCGCGTCTACGCCGAGGGCGCCCATTTGACAGGCGACGTCGGTGGAACCGCCTCCACGGCCGAATTCACCGACGCCGTCATCCGCCACCTCTGAATCGCAACTACGTCCCGTAGACTTGCCGCACTTCGATGGTCCCGCCGTACTCCAGGTGCGGGTGCGCCAATGCCAGTTTGACGGCTTCCTCGTAATTCGGCGCTTCGATCGTGTAATACCCCGCCAGCACCTCCTTGGTTTCGCTGTACGGGCCGTCGGCGGCGTGCGGTTTTCCATTTTGCGCGCGAAGCACGCGGCCCACGTCGCCAGCCAGTCTCCCGCTGCCCACAGTAAACGGCTTCGTAGTCCAGTCCATGTACTTTTCCGTCGCCTTCTGCGCCTGGTCGGGAGTCAGCTTGGACCAGCCCATAGGATCGCTGTAAAGCAGAAGCATGAATTTCGACATCGTTCCCTCCATACCATATTGGTCTTTCGTTGGAATGACGGATGACTGCGGCAAATTCGACGGCGGCCTCCGACTTTTTTGTAAACGTTTTGGATTCAGTCTGTACCAAGCTTTAAGAATCTTTACGCGGCAGCCGCCCCGCCAAGCGCCATCTATATAGGTGGCGATTATGACGAAACGAAAAGTTCTGATTCTGACGGTCGCGACGCTGGCCGTGATCGGTCTGGGGGCCTGGACGGCGCTTCGAGGACCGGCCGATGCCCAATACCGGACCGCGCCTGTGGTGTGCGGCGATATCGCATCCACGGTCTCGGCAACCGGTACCCCAAACGCCGTGGTGACCGTGCAAGTCGGCTCGCAAGTTTCCGGGAACATCCTCGCGTTGTACGCCGATTTCAACACTCCGGTGAAGAAGGGACAGGTAGTGGCGCGCATCGATCCCCAGATTTACCAAGCGCGCGTCGATCAGGCCCGCGCCACGCTCAATGCCCAGCAAGCCGCCGTTGTGAACTCCCAGGCCCAGATCGAAAAGAGCAACGCCGATGTTGCCAATGCCCAAGCCGCTGTGGCCAACGCCAAAGCCAACGCCGTGCACGCGCAATCGGCCGTCACGGATGCGAAATCGAAGCTCGCCCGCCGAATCGAGCTGGTCAAAGAAGGTGTGATGTCGCAGGAAGACGGCGAGACCGCGCAATCTACTTACGATCAGGCGGTAGCCAGCCTCGACGCCGCCAATGCGCAGGTTACCGCGGCGCAGGACACTGTGACCGCCGACCAGGCCGAAGTGCGCGTCGCCCAGACTGGCTTCGCCTCCGCGCAGGCCCAAGTCAAACAACAGGAAGCCGCGCTGGCGCAGGCCCAGGCCGATCTCGATCACACCTACATCACGGCTCCCGTTGACGGAGTGGTGGTTTCGCGCAACATCGATGTTGGCCAGACGGTCGCCGCCAGCCTCCAGGCGCCGACTCTGTTCACCATCGCGCAAGACCTCACCCGCATGCAAGTGGACACCAACGTCTCTGAAGCAGACGTGGGCCGCGTGCGGGCGGGCATGCCGGCCACGTTCACCGTGGACGCGTATCCCGGCCAGATTTTTCACGGCAGCGTCGCATCGATTCGCAAGGCCGCCATCAACGTGCAGAATGTCATCACCTACGACGTCGTCATTTCTTTTTCGAATCCCGATCAGAAACTGTTCCCGGGTATGACGGCGAACGTCAAGATCCTCATCGACGAACACCAAAACGCGTTGAAAATTCCCGATGCCGCCTTGCGCTATCGCCCCGCCGGCGTTGCCGCGAAAACCAAACCGGGGACGACTGAGGTTTGGATTCTCGATGCGAAAGGCCGCCCGGCGCCGGTACCCGTCTCGCTCGGCCTGACCGACGGCGTTTCGACCGAAGTCATCGGCGGCGGGCTGAAGGAAGGCGATCGCGTGATCGTCGCGTCATTAACTGCGAAATCGAGCGGGGCTCCCGCTGCTCCGATGGGCCGTCGCGGCCCGGGGTTCTAACCATGTCCGCGCTAATTGAAATCCACGACCTGGTGAAACACTACAAGCTGGGCCCGCTCTCCGTCCACGCGCTGAAGGGCGTGTCGCTCGAGATTGAGCGCGGCGATTTTGTCGCCATTATGGGCCCGTCGGGATCGGGAAAGTCGACGCTCATGAATATCCTCGGCTGTCTGGACAAACCGACGTCCGGCACGTACCTGCTCGACGGAACCAGCGTCGGCACGCTCGACCGCGACCGGTTGGCGGACATCCGCTGCCAGAAGATCGGTTTTGTCTTCCAGCAGTTCAACCTGCTGGCGCGCACCAGCGCCCTCGAGAACGTCGAGCTGCCGCTGCTCTACACGCAGACACCGGCCGCGGAGCGCCGCCGGCGCGCCTTGGCCGCGCTGAGCGCGGTGGGCCTCGCGGGGCGAGAAGAGCATCATCCCAACCAGCTCTCCGGCGGCCAACAGCAGCGCGTCGCGATTGCGCGGGCGCTGGTAAACGACCCGCGCATCATCCTCGCCGACGAGCCTACCGGCGCGCTCGACACGCGCACCAGCATCGAGATCATGTCCATCTTCCAGCGGCTAAACCGCGAGTCCGGCATCACCCTGATTCTGGTGACGCACGAACCCGACATCGCCGCCTATGCCGGCCGCAATATCCTTTTCCGCGATGGGCGGCTTTTGAAAGACGTGCGTATCGAGCAGCCTCGGGAAGCTGTCGCCGAACTGGCGGCGTTGCCGGCTGAAGACGAAGAGGAGGCGGTGAACGTATGAAGACCCTGGCGGCAGTCCGCATCGCGCTGCGCGCTCTCCGGGTGAACCGGCTGCGTTCCGCGCTCACCATGCTCGGCATTGTGATCGGCGTCGCGGCGGTGATCGCGATGGTCGCTGTCGGGTCCGGCGCCACCGAGCGCATCCAGGAGCAGATTCAGGCGATCGGCAGCAACCTCATCCTGGTGATCCCGGGAAGCATCACTTCGAACGGTGTGCGCCTGGGCAGCGGCGCGACCGTGACGCTCTCGGAAGACGACGCCCGGGCGGTTGCCGCCGAATGCCCGGCCGTTGCGGCAGTCGCCCCGGCCGTGCGTGGCGGCGCGCAGGTGACCTACGGAAACGCCAACTGGGCGACATCGATTACCGGCACCACGCCCGACTATCTGGCGATTCGGGAGCAGTCTGTGGTTCTGGGCAGCGCTTTCACCGCCGACGATGAAAACTCGGCGGCCAAAGTCGCACTGCTCGGCCAGACCGTGGCACAGAATCTGTTCGGCGACGCCGATCCGACTGGTCAGACGATCCGGATCAAGAATGTTCCGTTCACCGTGGACGGTGTGCTGAGTCCCAAAGGCCAGTCGCCGACCGGCCAGGACCAGGACGACCTTGTGCTCGTCCCGCTCTCCACCGCCAAGCGCAATATCATTGGGGCCAGCCAGGCCAATGCCGGTTCCATCGGCTCCATCATGGTGCAGGCGGTCAACGCCGGCGCCATGGACGAAGCCCAGCGTGAACTCGAAGCGCTGCTGCGGCAGCGTCACCGCATCCAGCCCGGCCAGGACGACGATTTCACAGTGCGCAATCTCTCGGATGTTTTTGCCGCGCAGGAAAGCTCCGCGCGCGTGATGTCGATTCTGCTGGGCGCCATCGCTTCGGTTTCGCTGATTGTGGGCGGCATCGGGATCATGAACATCATGCTGGTCTCGGTGACGGAGCGCACGCGCGAAATCGGGTTGCGTCTTGCTATCGGCGCCAAGGCTCGCGACATCCTGTCCCAGTTCCTTGTGGAAGCTGTGACGCTTTCGATCCTCGGCGGTATCAGCGGCATTCTCTGTGGACTCGCGGCTTCGCTGCTCATTTCCCACTTCGCGGGTTGGAGCACGCTGGTTAGCCCGTCCGCGATTGCGCTCGCCTTCGTCTTCTCAGGCCTGGTCGGCGTCTTCTTTGGTTATTACCCGGCGCGCAAAGCGGCCCTGCTCGACCCAATCGATGCTCTGCGTTATGAGTGAAGCCGGTTCCGCTACTGCTAAACTCGATAGATGGCCTCCGCTGTCGAGACCAAGTTTCAGACTTCCGGGCTGGTCCAACTGTCGCGTCCGCAGCTGTACGGCACCATGGCCGGTCTGCTGCTGTCGGTGCTGCTGGCGTCGCTCGATCAGACCATCGTCGGCACGGCGGAACCCCGTATCATCGCCCAGCTCTCTGGATTTGACCGGTATCCCTGGGTCTCGACGGCCTACTTGCTTTCCTCGACGATTGCGGTCCCGATCTTCGCCAAGTTGTCCGACATTTACGGGCGCAAATGGTTTTTCCTGACGGGCGCGGCCTGCTTCGTCCTCACCTCCGCGTTCTGCGGCGCATCGGGCAACCTGCCGCTCCCCTTCGACGGCATGAACCAGTTGATCCTCTTTCGCGGCCTGCAAGGCTTCGGCGGCGGCATGATGATGGGGTTGGCGTTCACGATCATCGGCGATATCTTTTCTCCGGTCGAGCGCGGGAAATATCAAGGCTTCTTTGCCGCCACCTATGGGCTGTCTTCCATCTTCGGGCCGACGCTGGGCGGCTGGCTCACCGACCAGATCTCGTGGCGCGCGGTGTTCTACGTGAATCTGCCGGTCGGGCTGATCGCCATCACCGCGATTTATCTTTACTTTCCGTATTGGCGTCCGCACGACATCCAGCGCCGCATTGATTGGGCCGGTGTCTTTTCCCTGATCGGCTGCATGGTGCCGCTGTTGCTCGCGCTAACGTGGGTGACCGACTACGGCTGGGGGTCGATGCGTGTCGACAGCCTGCTGGCGTTTGCCGCCGTCATGCTCGCCGCCTTCCTCTACGCCGAGACCAAGGCGATCGAACCGATGATCCCGCTGTCGCTGTTCCGCAACCCGGTGATCAGCCTGTCTTCGCTGGCGGTGTTCGTGCTCGGCATGGGAATGTTCGGCGTGATCATCTATTTGCCGCTGTTCATGCAAGGTGTGATGGGTGTCTCGGCCACGCAATCGGGCAACCTGCTCACGCCGCTGCTGATGGCCTCGGTGGCCGGCAGCATCACCACCGGCCAGCTCAACCTGCGGCTGCGCACTTATAAGCCGCAGGCCGTTATCGGTTCGATCCTGATCGCCATCGGCATGATCCTGTTTGCCCGCATGGATGGCAACACGCAGCATTTTGAAGTGGTCCGCAACATGGTGATTTCCGGCATCGGCATGGGCCTGTTGATGCCCGTCTACACGGTGGCCGTGCAGAACGTGGCGCCGCGCAAGTACATGGGAGCGGCCACCGCATCGACCACATTTTTCCGGCAGATCGGCAGCACGCTCGGCGTGGCAGTCTTCGGAAGCGTCCTGCTGACCAACTACCATCGCGACTTCGCCAAAGGCGTACCGGCCGGCACGCCGGCCATCGCGCTGCCGCCCTTTTCTAACCCGTTGATGCTGGGGCAGATTCGTCCGCAGCTGGAAGCAGCGTTCGGCCGGTACCAGGGTGGGCCCGAGCTGCTGCGCCTGTTGTTCGCCGATGTGCGCATGGCGCTGATCCACGGGCTGCAGCTGATTTTCATCTCCAGCGCGGTGATCATGACCGCCGCGATCGTACTGAACGTCCTTCTGCGCAACGTTCCGCTGCGCCATCACTCGGCGGAGCCAACCGAGCCCCCCGCCTAGCCCGGCCCCTTGCTCTCGGCCTCGGGTTGCGGTTGAATGTCTCATACCGGCTTGGGCCGGAGGGAGGTCGCCATGACCCGCTTCGCACGCGTAGGGCTTTTGACGCTGTCTGCCGCTGTAGTTTGGGGCGCGGACCTGGGAAAGCCAGTCACGTTCAGTAAAGACGTTGCGCCGATCCTGGAGCGCTCGTGCCAGAACTGCCACCGGCCGGGATCGATCGCGCCGATGTCGCTGCTGACTTACAAAGACGCGCGCCCCTGGGCCCGCTCCATCAAAGAAAAGGTGGCCCTCCGCCAGATGCCGCCGTGGCACATCGACCGCAATATCGGCATCACCAGGTTCAAAGACGATCCGTCGCTGAGCGAGCAGGAAATCGCGACGATTTCGGCGTGGGTCGATCAGGGTGCGGTTGAAGGGAATCCCGCCGACATGCCGCCGCCGCGCCAGTTCAGCGATCTGGACAAGTGGCACATCGGGCAACCCGACCTCGTCGTCACCATGCCCAAGCCGTACAAGCTGAAAGCCAAGGGCGGCGACGAATACTTCGATGTCGATATCGATCCTGGCTTCACCGAGGATCGCTATGTGGCGGCGGTGGAGACGAAGCCCGATTCGGGCTTCAAAGTGGTGCATCACGCCACCACCAACCTGATTGAAGATCCGGACGACCCGGTTGGCCTCTTCCTGAACGAATACGCGGTCGGCAAGAACGCCGATCTCTTCCCCGAAAATTCCGGCCGCTTGATTCACGCCGGTTCCAAGATCCACTTCAACCTGCATCTCCATCCCGATGGCCAGGAGACTCCGGTGCAGGTCTCGGTGGCGTTCAAGTTTTTCCCCAAAGGAGAAGTGCCGAAGTACGTGGCTTTCACGCAGCACATGGGCGATGTGACCGACCTCGACATCCCCGCCGGCCAGGTAGTTCGCAGCGACGGCTATTTCCGTCTGCAGAAGCCGGCCCTGATTTCCGCCTTCCAGCCGCATTTCCACCAGCGCGGCAAGGCGCAGTGCATGGAAGCCATCTACCCGGACGTGCGGCCGGATTCGGCGCGCCCGGGTCCCGCCAAAACGGAGACACTCAGCTGCGTGAGCGATTACCAGTTCGGCTGGAGCATCACCTACCCGTATGCCGAAGACGTGGCGCCGCTGCTGCCGGCCGGCACGGTGATCCACGTGACCACATGGCACGACAACACCGACCGCAATAAGTTCAACCCCAACCCGAAGAACTGGGTCGGCTCGGGCCAGCGCACGATTGACGAAATGAGTTTCGCATGGGTGAGCCTGTACTATCTCGACGAGGCCGACTTCCAGCAGCGCGTGAAAGCGAGGATGACCAAGACCGCGCAATTGCGATGAGACTGTTTGTTTGCGCGTTCGCCGGCGCGCTGGCCCTGGCCGCGCAGCCGCCCGCGCCTACGTACATTCCGCAGACCAAATTCAATACCGGCCAGGACGTCGTGCCGGTCTACGAAGGCTGGCTCAAAAATGCCGATGGCACGTTCACGTTTGTCTTCGGTTATTTCAACCGCAATTGGAAAGAAGAGCTCGTCATACCGGCCGGCCCCGACAACAAGCTCGAACCGGGAGCGGCTGATCGCGGCCAGCCGACGTACTTCCTGCCCCGGCGGCAGTCGTGGATTTTCCGGGTGCAAGTGCCGGCCGACTGGGGCAACAAAGAACTGGTGTGGACGCTGACCGCGCACGGTAAGACGGAGAAAGCATACGCCTCGCTGATGTCGGAGGAAGAGATCACCGAGCGCATCATCATGACGCGCGGCAATCTAAATCCCGGCGAGGAAGATCCGAACAAGCCGCCGGTGGTGACAGTCACAGCCGTGTCGTCCGTAGCCGCGGGCCAGCCGGTATTGCTGACCGCACTGGTGACCGACGACGGCCTCCCCAAGCCGCGCCCTGTGCCGCAGGCGCGCGCCGGAATTCCTACTGCCCAAAGCAACAACGCGACGAACCGGCCGCGCGGTCTCACCGTCAGCTGGTTTCAATACGGCGGCCCTGCCCCCGTGACCTTCGATCCGATTGGCCCCACGCTGGTGCAAAACGGACAGTCGGCGACGACCGCGCGGTTCGCCGCGCCCGGCACTTACGTCGTCCGTGCCATCGCCAACGACGGCGAATTAGCGAAAACCACCGATATCACCGTCACCGTGCGGTAGTTCGGGAAACGATCGTTGCGGAAATCGGAGAAGATTTATTCCAATCAAAGAGGTTAGCGTGCGAGCTCCGCTTGGTACCAAGGGGAGCGTACGGGTCCGGTTTGCAGCGACATCGGAGGAGCGATCCACTTGTGTGCGTTGAGCTTCTCTCACGACTTCATTATCGCGCGGGGGTGCCAAAAAGCGAGGGGTGGCTGAGGGTCCGTTTTGACGGTAAAGCCTTGGTTCTGAAAGGGAATAATAAATTCGACGAAATCGTGACCGAAGTTGGTGGGAGGCGGCAGCGGGCCGGTTTCGCTGTAGGCTGCCTGCTGGGCCACCTGCGCGGGTTGGCGCGCGGGCCGGTGTTGCTCGGGACGTGGGCGGACGCCGTGTGGGCGATTCGGTTTTATGAGAAGCACGGGTTTCGCGAGGTGGGTCCGGAGCAGAAAGAACGGCTGCTGCGGCGGTACTGGAAGATCCCGGACCAGCAGGTGGACGCGTCGGTGGTGCTGGTGGACGGGGGATGAGGCGAAGCGGGATGAAGGGTCGGCTCTGCTTCGCAGTTCATCCAGAGCCGCGAGGATTGCAGGTTAGCATTTCGGAGAGTGGGCGACTTCTCGCTGATGTGGATTGGACACTTTCCGGTAGCCGTTTCTCGCCCGCCCGCAAAGCATGTTCGGGTTCAGAAGGCGCAGAGGCGCGCCGTTTCGGTGGGCGGCTAATGAAGTCTTTATGCGGCGAGTTTCGTATAGCACTGCTGCACTCTCCACAACCAATGATGAATTGTCGGAACAAGCGCAATCAGAGACGGAATTGGGAGCCATCGCGAAACGGCCCGATTCCTAAAGCCCTGAACCAGCAGAATAGCGAGTAAAGTGAACCACACCAGAGTTGATATGCGAACGGCGGCAGGTATCTGTTCCCACATCACTCCGGGCTCGGCAGCAACTATCGGCTGGGCCGCGCGCGATGTCGCGGCAATCTGCTCGATTCCGAAGGCGAGCAGGTAGGTTATCACGACGAGCGCACTGGTAACCCGGTAGCTAATTCTCATGTGCAAGAACTACGCCTTCCAAGGAATTGGACACGCTCAAGGCGGACTTTGTTCCCGGGTCCCCGCACCTCCGTACCCCCACCCCTCGCCAGGATTCGCGAGGGCCCGGGTCAGTTTCCGATAATGCCGTTTTCTTTGCCTTTAAGTTCCGAGCCGACGCGCCGGTATCAGGTTTGCGGCACAGGCAAACGCCGGACGGTCACGTAGGTCGACCCGTGTATACTTCCGGTATGGCTCGGGTTGTGCTTCTTTGGACGTTTGCTTCGGTTCTTCACGCGCAGCAGGGCGGCGAAGATCTGCTTGCCAAAGTCCGCGCAAAAATCATCGACTCCGTGGGGCGGCTGTCCAATTACATGTGTACCGAAACCATCGAGCGTACGGTCTACGCGCTGCAGGCTGCTGGTCAGTCGACACCCTTCTGCGAAGGCCTGCTGGAGAGAAAAGGTCACGGGCGTCTGCTCTCCTCTGACCGCGTTCGGCTAGACGTGGGCGCTTCAAAATCGGATGAGATGTACTCTTGGGCGGGAGAGAATCGGTTTTACGACCGGACGCCCGGGGAGATAGTTGGACATGGGGCGACTTCGAACGGAAGCTTTACCGCTCTGCTCTCGATGATCTTCACATCCGATCCAGTTAAGTTTTCGTACGTAGGAGAACTCACGGATTCTCAGCATCAGCTAGTCGAGTTCACTTTCGAAGCCCCGCTGGAACGGAGTCACTACACGTTTACGCAGCGCTTCCGGGTCATCACGGCCTACGCAGGCAGTTTTTTAGTCGATCCGAAATCATCGGATTTGGTGCGCCTTACGATCCGCACTAAGGGGCTCCCGCCCGAAAGTGGGGCGTGCGAGTCCACCAGCACTAATGATTACCAAAAGATCCAGCTGAACAATTCGATTTTGCTACTGCCATCGATAGTCCGCTTAGCGATTGTAAACACCGATGGAAGTGAGAGCGTAAACCAGACCGTGTTTTCTGCCTGCCGCGCCTTTTTAGGGGAATCGACAGTAGAATTCGGGGATGCGTCGAAAGCGCCCTCATCCAATTCGCAAGGGCTGGCCCCATCGGAACTCGCAGTACGGAAAGGGTTGCCTTTCGAAGTATCACTGACACAGGATATTGACACCAGCAAGGCAGCTGCGGGCGATGCTGTTAGATGTGAACTCGTCACGCCCATTCAGCAGGGTCGGCGTCTTTTGGTGCCTGCTGGAGCCCAGATAACGGCACGAATTCTTGAATTGAGGCGGACTTATGGGCCGCCCTCTTCAGTCTCGCTAAGCCTCCAACTGGAGAGCTTGGATCTCGACGGCTCGGTTAGAACTATTGTGGCCCGGGCAACGGGTATGACGCCGCGACCCAGACCTATTGAATTTGCACGCCCTCGGCAGTCATCAAAGGAGGATCATCAGCTTACAATGTCTTTTCCAGACCCGGCCGGAAAGCTGGTCATCAAGAGTGGTCTAAGGACTAAATGGCTCACTGGTCCGTAGTCGGGCCGAATCGCCGAACTCCATTCTTCCAACTCGAAGCCGCACCCACATCGCCTACCCGCCACTCGCCCCAGTTACCGGGCCTGCACATCAGCTCTCCTGTTTGGAAGCCCGTTCCGAAACCCTGTCTTGTGGTCGATATGTGGCGATAGCGGAAAGTGACCCGCGAAACCGAATTTGGCTCACTTTCCAGTAATCCCGTTTTTCGTCCGGAACCCACGAGTCCCGAGCATCGTATTAACGGTTGAGGCCGAACGAATGCTTGAGTTTCTTGGATTGCTGTTGGACCCACTGCTGGACGGGATCGTGGAACGGCCGGTAGTGGGCATCTTTGTCCTTGCCCTGCTCGTTTACTGGACTTCCTTCGTATTAACAGGTAGCATTCTGCCAACGCTCTTCGGCTTGCTCATATCGCTCTTGGTGGGATGGGGGATCTCACCGCGCCCGCTGACCAAGTTGGCCCTCTCGGACAGAACTCCAACAGATGGCAAGAATTAGAAACGGCCGGGGGGACCAGAGTGACGCCGCCAGCCTGCGCCTGTCCCAGTTGACCTTTCCGCTAATCCCGTTTTTCGCCCACAACGATCATGGGCGAACGTTCCAAGCGATATTGGATAGCAGGCGGCATTTATCGCACTTGAAGTCAAACTTGCCGTAAACAGGCTCCGGCAAGCGCCACACGCCGCCACAGTTCGGGCATCTCCGGCGCATCTCTGCCGAATGACTGCGGGCGTTGGCGCGGAACAGATAATAGTACACAGGTCGGGCAGTCAGCTCTTCAATCTCCTTGCATACCGCCAATCCTGACCTGCTCAAACTGCTCACTAGATCCGACATCTGGCGTTCAGCGAAACGCACCCCGACGGTCGAGTTTATTTGAAGGGTGTCACACGCCTGATAGTCGGCTTGCCACGTGAGCAATGCTGAGTATTCGCCCGTCGTCGGAGCCGGGAGGCGATAGAGCGGAACCACTCCATTGCAGTCCATGCATCGCACCGGGGGTTCCGTATGCATGAAGGCTGTGAATAGGAAATAGGCCCGTGGCGCACGGCATCCACAATCGGAGGCCGTGTCCGACACTGCACCTAGGAAGCGTATGCGCGGCGGCCTGATTTTACATTTTCGCAGATTGCTGAGACGTTGTTGCGCAAAGGTGTTTTGGTTCGCCTTCCCAAATGCGTCACGGGCGGGCGCTCCCGCGTAAACTGTCCAGCCATGAACCTCCGCTGCGATCAGCCAGTCTTTTAGCAGATTACCGTTCCTCACGAGCGCGGCGAGGTACGAACCGATGGCATCGAACTGCGCCTCGCGTTCAGTTGGCGGTGCTGCGAAACTCAACTCTAAGGCGAACATGCTTCGTAGCGTAACGCGATGAGCTGCCGGACGTGAAGTTCGCGGGCCGAAAAGTGGCGCTAGCGGAAACTGACCTGGCCAGAGCGTGACCGCGCTGGTGTTGTTTCCGGTAACGCCGTTCTAACAGTGGTGCCGAGCTCGGGTGGGTAGCGAATCGTTCGCTGCGAGGCCAGCCTGAATCTATCGCGTCGTTGTCGCGGCGCGCATTTACCTCGCGAGCAATCGAGAGTCGCTCTCCCCTTCGAAGAACGCGAGCTTGCCCGGAACGCAGGATAGAATTGTTCCCATTCCTCTCCCAACCAGGTCTGCGAGCGCACTGTCCAAGTCCAATTCTCTTCCATCCAAATTTGGATCTTCGGAAATCGCCCCGCACGTCTGGCCGGCTCCCCTTGATCTAAGCAGCCGAGAGACATTTTCAATCCCGTGAGTATGCCTCTCCCATAGGTTGAGTGTGGGATCTACTTTCCAGGGCACCGAAGTCACAAATCTTTGATCGAACCATTCAAAATGTGACAACTCAAGAGTGAACTTCCCGCGATTCTTGGGGTTGCACAGGAACGACAGGAACCTTTCCTGCTTGCTGCGCACAACGAAAGCCTTTATCGTCGCGGCTTCATGTTCATCGGTTTGACCCTCGATGTTCACGCTGCTCACTGTACCAAATGGATCAACAATTCTGGAGGCCCTTGCCCCATGCCCCGATATGTGGGGTTTCATTCCATTTTGCGCGGATATGAGATCGAGGTAGTTGTATGCCTCGCCGATGCCATCCAACTGCGCAAAACCGAACATGAAACTCAGGCGCATTCTTGAGCGGCGAGGGCTCGTCATTCGACAGCTGCTGGGATAAGGCCAAAATCTCGTCAGCGGTCAAACCCTCGAATCGGACATCGCGTCGCTCCTGATTCGAGCTCATTGCTGACCACGATAACACCCTGGTGAAGTCGTTGTGGCCGAAAAGTGGCGTTAGCGTCCATTGACCCGGCGATGGGAAGCCCGGGCGGTCAAGTTTCCGAAAATGCCGTTTTCACGACCGTTATCGGAAAAGAACACGACCGAGGCTGTTGCGAGGCGGTAGAATCACAACCGTGACACCGAGGCTTGCATGGCTGGCACCCTCACTAATGATTTGTGCGGTCTGGGCGCAGACACCCAAGAGTAGTCCTCCGGTTCGCCGCGTCGGCCACGGTCGTCTGGCGACGAAGGCCCCGATCAATGGACCTGGCGGCATCGTGGTTGACGGTACGAAACGCCTCTACGTCCTTGAGGGATTCGGGGATTTCATCCGTTGCGTGGACCTGGATACCGGCTTTATTTCGACGATCAAGCCCCGGGTCAAGCTCGATGCGATGGACAGCATTGTAGTAGATGCCTTTGGCGATCTCATTGTCACCGAGTTCACGACTAACCATGTGCGGAAGATCCACCTGCAGGATGGCTCTGTTTCATTGGTTGCTGGGAATGGAGGCATGGCGTTCACCGGCGACGGGGGACCGGCTCGAGCCGCAGGACTGTCCTCACCCAGAGGCTTGGCGTTAGATGCAGATGGCAACCTGTACATTGCGGATCTGGGCAACAGTCGAATCCGCCGTGTCGATATAAAGACGGGGATCGTTTCGACGGTAGCGGGGAGCGGTAAACGAGACTCCAGCGGCGACGGCGGCTCGGCCCTCCTCGCAGGGCTTGAATTTCCAAGCGGCATCGCCATTGATCGTTCGGGCAATCTATACATATCACAGTATGGTTATGGGCCGAATAGTCATCGGATAAGGCGAGTGGACGCGAAAACCGGTGTCATAGATACGTTTGCCGGTCAAGGGGCGGCTGGCCTCGCTGGCGACGGTGGCCTGGCGTTTCAGGCCAGCTTACAATCGCCATCTAATCTAAAGTTCGATGGCATGGGCAACTTATTCGTCGTGGACCCGGTGAACGACCGTGTGAGGCGCATCGATGAACAGACGGGTACGATCACGACATTCGCTGGAACAACAAAGGGTTTTGCTGGCGATGGCGGACCCGCAGCCTCGGCGAAGCTCAATAATCCCTCCGGGATCGCATTCGACTCTGCCGGTAACCTCTATATCGCAGAGTTCGTGAACAACCGCGTACGGCGTATCGATGCCAAAACAGGCATCATCACCACGATTGCTGGGAACGGCCTGCCAAAGCGCATAGACGTGCAGTTGTAGCGTGGCCGTCGCGGCCTGCGCAAGTTACGGACGTAAAGTGGCGTTTGGGGAAAATGACCGTTGGCGGATCGCCCGACCGGGTCAAGGTCCACAAACCGTTTACCAATCGTTATCGGAAACGGCCATAATTTAGGGAAGTTGGCCCCAGGCTCTCAGCGTTTGCCCGAGGTTCGCCTGCCGGAGCGTTTCCGATACCGCCCTAGGACTGACTTCCCTGTTCCTGCGAGTGGCGCGACGCCGAGGAATGAAGCGGGCGGCAATGGCGGTTGCCCATCGCGTGCTGGTGATCGCGTACCAAGCGGCACAAACCGACTTGTCCGAAGTGCGCCGAGCGCCAGACTCCCCCAACGTAATCAATAACTTCGGATTTTGAGTTTTCGAAGGAAGCCGGTTGTTGAATCCGCGTAAGAACGCCCGCGCTTACGCGCAGGGCTGGAGTGTCAATCAGATAGCCCACTATTGTTCGGCCTGGCGGGCGGCATTCGGGGGCTCGGCTTTGGTGACGACGGGCGGCGGGGCTGGGGGGCCGTTCAACGGATTCAGGCGGCCGCCTAGTTTGAAGCTCCAGACGAGGTCGCCGCGGGCTTCGTGCAGGCCGTCGCGGCTGCCACCGGCGGCGATGGCTACATATTGCTCGCCGTCTACTTCGTAGGCTGCCGCCGGGGCGTCGGCGCCGAAGCCGGTTTGGAAGCGCCAGAGCTCTGCGCCGGTCTTGGAGTCGAAGGCGCGGAAATAGCCGTCGCTACCGCCGTGGAAGAGCAGGCCGCCGGCTGTCGCCAGGACGCCGCTGCCGAAACCGGCGAGGTACGGGACTTCTTTCTGCCACACCTGCTTGTTGGTTCGGGAATCGAGCGCGGTGATCAGGCCGTACTCGCGCGTGCCGGGGACGCTCACGCGGCCGGTGGTCGAGAACTTACGTGTCGAGACTCCGACCGTGAAGAAGAGGTACCCGGTTTGCGGATCGTAGGCGCCGGGCGCCCAGTCGCCCGAGGCCGAGGGCTGGGCGATCTTGGTGTCGGTCCACACGGGCGTGTACATGCAGCCGCGCTCGTAGCCTTCCACGGGCGGTGCGCACTGCGGCGCTGTCGGATCGCCGTTTGGAACCGGCTGCGTCGGCCAGGTCTTCTGCCGGGCTTGCTGCGGCACCGGTTTCTCTTCGATCGGGAGCAGCGGTTTGCCGGTCACGCGGTCGAGAATGTACACCCAGCCTTGCTTGGAGTGGGCCGCGAGCGCCTTGCGCATCTGGCCGCCGTAGACCTGATCGAACAGAATTACCGGCGTCGGCATATCGAAATCCCAAAGATCGTGATGCACGGCCTGGTAATGCCAGCGATATTTTCCGGTGAGGGCGTCGAGGGCCACGATGGAGCACGTGAACAGATTCGCGCCGCCGCGGGCGGAGCCGTTATAGTCCGGCCACGGATTGCCGGTGTTGACATACAGCAGGCCGAGTTCGGGATCGAGCGCGGGCTGCACCCACATGGCGCCGCCGCCGGTCTTCCACGAATCGCCTTCCCAGGTTTCGCTTCCCGGCTCACCCGGGTAGGGGATGGCCCACCAGCGCCACACTTCTTTGCCGGTCTTGGCGTCGTGCGCGGTCAGCCGGCCGCGGAGGCCGCCATCGCCGCCCGACACGCTGATGTAGACCAAGCCCTTGTAATAGAGAGGCGGCGCCGAGACATATTGCCGCAGGTTTTTCGGAATGTCTTCACCGAGCTCGTGCTTCCACAGCAGCTTGCCTGTCTTTTGATCGAGCGCGAAGAGACGGGTGACGGGTTCCGGGCGCCCTTGCGCCGGCAGGGGCTTGCGAATGTCGGTCTCCTCGCCGAAGACGAGACCTTCGCCCAACGCCACGCCGCGCTTGGCCTTGTTGTCGGGTGTCTTGGGATCGGCCGGCGTCCTGTATTCCCAAATCAGATTGCCGGTTTTGGCGTCGAGCGCGAAAATATCCTGCTGCCCGGTAGTGATATACATGACGCCGTCTTTCACCACCGGAGTCCCCTGCTGCGAGTAGCCGGGCCCGAAGCCGGAATTCAGGCGCGCCATCCAAGCGCCCTTGAGGGTCTTGACGTTCGAGGGGTCGATCCTGGCGAGCGTCGAGTAGCGCGTGTTGCCCCAGTCTCCTCCGACGAGAGGCCATTCCGCTCCAGGCGGCTTCGTGAAATCGGGCGCGGTCTGGGCAGACGCCATCGCGGCGGCACACAAGAGGAAAACAATCTGGCGGCGCATAACGGATTCAGTGTACACCCGTCATATCATAGACAGATGCGAACCACGCTGCTACCGCCGGCATGGCTGCTACGCGTTGCGGTTGCGGTTGGCGCGGTGCTCGCCTGCATCGCACAGCAGCGGCCAATCGCGATTGGCGGGACGATTGTTCGCCCGGAAGGGTCTCCCGCCAAGGGCTGGGTGGTTATTCAGAACGGCAGAATTCTCAGGACGACGACGGAGCCTCCCGGGGACGGCGTACAAGAGCGTCTTGATACGGATCTGATTATCTTTCCCGGATTCCTAGATCTTCACAACCACCCGATGTACGCGGTGTTCCCGAGGTGGACGCCCGCCCGGAAGTTCAATAACCGGTATGAATGGCGTGGCGACCCGGAGTACAAGCGTCTGATCAGCACGCCGGGGAGTGAGCTACAAGCTGATGACGAGACCTTTTGTGATATGGACGAATTCGCCGAGGTGCAGGCGATCCTCGGAGGGACCACTGCCATTACCGGCATCTCGGCCCGGCGCCCACCGAAAGCGCCGGTGCCGAATTGCATGAGCGGATTTGTCAGGAATCTGGATTGGGCTTCTCAATTCTATGGCAATGACATCGGCCGCGAGCGCGTGCAAAACGTGCTGGGGGTAACCCCCGGAGACTTGTCGAAAAGCGCGAATGAGGAGATCGCAGCCAAGTTAAAGAACGGCGCTCTGGACGCGCTGCTGCTGCATCTTGCAGAGGGACTTCCGACAGACACCGAATCGACAACTGAGTTCAGAGCGTTGAAGGGTACCGGGCTCCTGACACGCAGCACCGCCCTCATTCACGGCACTGGTATGTCCCGGGAACAGTTTCGCGAAGCCCGGGAAGCGGGGGCGGCAATTATTTGGTCTCCTCGCAGCAACCTCACGCTCTATGGGGCCACGACCGATGTCATCAGCGCATTTCGCGAAGGCGTTTCCCTTGCACTCGCGCCGGACTGGGCACCGACCGGAAGTTTCAACATGTTCGATGAGCTGAGGTTTGCCGCCAGATTCAACGATGAGATGCTGGGTCATTTTTTCTCGTACCGCCAGTTGTTCGAGATGGCGACCTCGGTGCCGGCCCGTATCGCGGCGATCGACGACCGGGTGGGGTCGATCCAACCCGGGAATCTCGCCGACATATTCCTGGTTCGAGGTGATTCGACAGATCCATATACAGCGCTCGTTCACGCGAAGATTGAGGACGTTCAACTCGTCATGATCGGTGGGATCGCAATGTATGGAACGCCAGATCTGATGGCGAAGCTACGCCTCAAGACCGAGAATCTCAAAGTATGCGATACGACCCGGCAGTTGAATGCGGATGCCCTGCCACATGGTCCCTTGTCGGGTGCGGAAGAACGGTTGCGCAAACTCCTGACACAACCGAAGTACAAGCTGCAGCTGAACGCAATCGCGGATTGCGTGACGGACAAATCGGCCGTACGCCAACAATGATCTGAATCGACCTCTTGAAAAGGTGAACGCCATGGCTGTACACGCGTCATATCATAGACAGATGCGAACCACGCTGCTTATGGTGCTTGCGATCGCATGCCGCGCCCAAGACGCGGCTGCCACCCGCGCCGATTGGCCTCACTACGGAGGCACGCAATTTTCGTGGCGGTATAGCGCGCTCGATCAAATCAATACCGCGAATGTCAAAAACCTGGTTCCTGCCTGGATGTTCCAGACCGGCGATTATGCGGAGAACCTGCAGGCTACGCCCATTGTGGTTGGCGGCGTCCTGTATCTGATCACGGCGCGCGCGCAGGTGTTCGCTCTGGATGCGGCGAGCGGAAAGGTGATCTGGCAATACCGGTCGCAGGAAGCGCGCCGCGGCCGGCCGGGCACCATTGCCGACAACAACGCCAGCCGGGGTGTCGCGGTTTCGGGCGGCATGGTTCTATTCGGCACGGCCGACAATTTTCTGGTCGCGCTCGATCAGAAGACGGGACGCGAGGTGTGGAAGGTCAGCGTGGACGACACCAAGCAGTGCGGCTGCGGCATTACGGCCGCGCCGCTGGTGGTGAAAGACAAGGTGGTGGTGGGAGGCAACGGGGGCGATAGCGCGCACCGCGGGTATCTGACCGCGTTCTCCATCAAGAGCGGGCGGCTTGCGTGGCGCTGGTATGTAACTCCCGGCCCGGGCGAGAAAGGCAATGAAACCTGGAAAGGCGATTCGTGGAAATTCGGGGGAGGCGCGCCCTGGCTGACGGGCTCGTACGATTCCGACCTCAACCTGATTTACTGGGGAACGGGCAACGCGGCGTCGGATTTCTTCGATGCCGATCGGGTGCCCGGCCCGAACCATAGCCGCGACGTCAACCTGTATACCGCCAGCGTCGTGGCTCTCGATGCGGATACGGGCAAGCTGCGCTGGTACTACCAGGAAGTGCCAGACGATCTCTGGGATTACGATTCCGCGTATGAGGTCCTGCTGATGGATCGCGAAGTACGCGGCCGCATGCGCAAGATTCTGGCGCACATGAACAAGAGCGGCTTGACTTTTGTTCTCGATCGCCAGACCGGCGAGTATCTCGGCTCTTTCAATGTGCCGGAGGTCTTCAACTGGATCGCCGGCGTGACCGAAAACGGCACGCTTGTGGGCCGCAAGGAGCCGCAAGTAGGCAAGCAGGCAATGATCTGTCCCAGTGCCGCGGGGGCCAAGAGTTGGAACTCGATGGCGTACTCGCCGCGCACCGGGTTTCTCTACGTTCCGGTGAATGAAATTTGCGAGAACCTCACCGCCAACGACGAGAAGCCGCAGGAAGGCCGCGGCTACATGAACGGCGCGTTCCCGATGGTGCTTCCTCCCAACCGCACGAATTATAGCCACATCGATGCGTGGGACCCGGTGACGGGCAAGCGCGCGTGGAGCGACCCGTATCGATATCTGCTGCTGGCCTCGATGCTGAGCACGGCGGGCGACCTGGTTTTTACGGGCGATCCGGAAGGCAATTTCTTCGCGCTCCACGCGCGCACGGGCGCCAAGCTCTGGAGTTTTCAGACTGGGGCGGGTCATCGCGGCGCGTCGGTTTCTTATTCCGCAAACGGGCGGCAGTATGTGGCCACGACCACGGGATGGCAGCAGAGCGTGGTGGGCGGTGCGGCACTCGGCCTGTTCCCGCAGGAGAACTGGCGGCAGGGCTCGACGCTGGTGGTGTTCGGGCTGCCGGGGGCGGGGAAATGAAGCGCCTCGTCTTCCTCTTTGCCGCCGCCGGCGCGCTCTCCGCGCAGAATCTGCAAGGGGCGTTGAAGCGCGGCGAAGAAGTATTCGGCCAGACCTGCGCTACGGGTTATTGTCATGCCGCCAAGGGCGGCGCCGGCGGCGGCGCGCCGCGGCTGGCGGCGCGTGGGTTCACACAGACGTACATCGCCAACACGGTGCTGCGGGGTGTGCCCAGCACCGCCATGCCCGCCTTCCAAACGAGCCTTGCGACTGGCGACCTGGTGGCGGTGATCGCGTATGTCGCGACTCTGAACGGCATCGCGAATCCGAATCTTCCGCCGATCGGCGCGGCATCCGGTCCCGCCGCGGCACCGCTCTCACCGGAAGCCGCGCGCGGACGCCAACTGTTCTCAGATGCGACGAAGGGTTTCGCCCGCTGCTCGACGTGTCATGAAGTGCAGGGCACCGGCATGCCCGTGGCGACAGGCATCTCTAAAGTTCCGGCCGATCCGGCGGCCCTGAAAGCCGTCGCGACGCCGAATGTCTCGACTGCGACGGCGGAAGGAGAGACGATGCCGGCTCTCATCGTCGCGCGCCGCGCCCAATCGGTGACGTTTTACGATCTGAGCGGGGTTCCTCCGGTTCTGCGCACGGCGCTGCCCGCGGCGATCCAGACCCGCGAAGGCAGCAGTTGGAAGCACTCCTCGGTAGTCACGTCGTACAGCGACGCGGAACTGGCGGCGATTCTCGCCTATCTCCGCGGAGCGATCTGATTTGGAGAGCGCCTTAAGCCTGTTTGCGGCGCAGCCCGGCCAACGCAAGTAGTGCGACGCCGAGAATGGTTATGCTCGAAGGCTCCGGCGCCGAAACATTGCCGCCGGGCGTGGTCCCGAACGAAAAGATCACGTTCGTCACGGTGGCGCCTGCCGGAACGTTGCTGAGGGTGAAGGTCGCGAAATCGTTTATGAACGGAGAGTGGGAACCATTTGTCAACGACTTGTTCGCGTTATCGTAGTTCCCATCGGTTGAAACAGGGCCGAGGATGCCCTCCGTGGGCGTGGCGCTCGACGTGATGCCACCCTGGCAGATGACGCACAACTCAAACCCGCTCAGGCCGCTGACCGTGGCTCCACCGAACCCCCAATTTAGCGTTTGCACACCAAGATTCGAGGAGATAGACGCCCCCTTGGGCCCTCCTAGCGGAGCCAGAGTAATGAGATCAGCCGTTTGCCCAGTCAGGGTCGGGGTACCAGGAGCGCTCAAGGTGAAGAAGACGTCAGTGAGAAGTTGACCGGCGGACTGAATCCCGGCAAGAGTATTCGTCAGCGTGAGCGTCAGAGTTGTTCCGCTCAAGCTGAAGTCAGCCATACCGGAAACCAAGTCGCCCGTTAGCGGATTGGTCGCTCCGGGGTTTGTTTCAAAAATCTGATCCGCCTGCGCCAAAGGCAGTGTTCCGGCTGCAAAAACAGCAACCAGGAACCACTGCGTGACATTCTTCATGAGCCCTCTGTTCTCCGCCAAGCGTTATTGACAAATGTCAACAGACTTGTACCGAAACGAACAGGTTTCAGTATAAGTTAACCTTCGCACGTTGGCCAAGTGCCGGAATAACGGAAAAGTACTCCGGGATTCCCCGGAGTGAGTTATCCGGATCGCAGAGGAACCCTAGTTGGTATGCTAAACAAATCCATGAGCCTCATGCACATCCGATGGGCGGCAGCACTGTATGGAATGGTGTCCACTTTGAGTGCGCAAACAGTTCCGGCCGCATCAGCAGCGGGCGAGTGGCCGATGTTCAATCGCGATCTCGGGGGCACGCGGTTTTCCCCGCTCAATCAAATCAATACGCGCAACGTCGCGCGGCTCACGCGGGCGTGGTCGTATCATCTCGGTTTCGATTCGTCGGCGGCCGGAATCACAGGCGGCTCGGAATTCACGCCCGTCGTGGTGAAGGGCGTGTTGTACCTCGGCACGGCCAAAGCCGTGGTGGCGCTCGAGCCGGAAACCGGCAAGGAAATCTGGCGCTATCCGGTTTCGACGATGTCGCGGCGCGGCGTCGCGTACTGGCCGGGCGATGGGAACAATCCGCCGCGGATCATTTTCACGAGTGCGCGCAAAATGATCGCGTTGAACGCGCGCACGGGCAAGATCGATCCGGGATTCGGCAAAGAGGGTGAAGTAGAACTCGCGGTTGCTTACGACTCCGCGCCGGTGGTGTACAAAAATCTTCTTTTGCTCGGGGCGAACACGCCCGAGGCGCCGTCGACCGGACCGGCGGGCAACACCCGCGCCTACGACGCCCGCACCGGCGCCAAACTCTGGGAGTTTCACTCCGTGCCGCAGCCCGGCGAGCCCGGCAACGAAACCTGGGAAGGCGAGGGCTGGAGGAATCGGTCGGGCGTCAACAACTGGGGTTTCTCGATGACGGTCGATGCCGCGCGCGGCATCCTCTATACGGTTTTCGGCGGGCCGAATACAAATTACTGGGGCGGCGATCGTAAGGGTAGCAACCTCTATGCCAATTCCGTGGTAGCGCTGGATGCGGAAACCGGAAAGGTGAAGTGGCATTTCCAGGTGGTGCATCACGACATCTGGGATTACGATCTGCCACCCGCGCCCGGCCTGCTCGACGTCACGGTCAACGGGAAAACGGTGCCGATGCTGGCCCAGGCGACCAAGAGCGGGTATCTCTATCTGCTGGATCGTGTGACCGGCAAGCCGGTTTTCGGTGTGGAAGAGAGGCCGGTTCCCGCCAGCCAGGTTCCGGGCGAACAGAGCTGGCCGACGCAACCCATTCCCGTGAAACCGCCGCCGATCGCGCGCGTTAGTTTCAAACCGGAGGACATCGTCAGCGCCGCCGATACCAATGAAGACCACGCCCGGTTTTGCCGCGACCTGGCGGAGCGGAGCGGCGGATTGGTGAATCAAGGTCCGTTCACGCCCTATGTCTATCGGGCTCCGGGCGGGAAATCGGCGTCGACCGTGCTTTACCCGGGCTCGATCGGCGGCGCCAACTGGGGCGGCGTGGCAGCCGATCCCCGGCTCGGCTACGTGTTCGTGAATACGCAAGATGAAGCGAGCATTGGCTGGGTGGAAAAGAAAGCAGATGGCGCGGCGGTTCCGTACGACCGCAATAGCGTGCTGGGGCCGACCTCGCGGTTCCAGTGGGCGGAAGGCAATCCGCGCAGCGGCAACGTGGCGCGCGGCGGCGAGCACGGCTGGCCGTGCCAGAAACCGCCATGGGGCCGGCTGATTGCGGTCAACGCCCACACGGGCGAGTTCGCATGGCAGGTTCCGCTCGGCATCACCGACGATCTCCCCGAAGGCAAGAAAAACACCGGGCGCAACAACATGGGCGGGCCAATAGCGACGGCCGGCGGTGTGGTCTTTATCGCCGCGACGAATGACCGGCGCTTCCGTGCCTTCGATTCCAGAACCGGCAAAGAAGTGTGGGTGTCGAAATTGGACATGAGCGCGCACGCCGTGCCGATCACGTATCAGGGAAAGAACGGCAAGCAATATGTGGCCGTGGTTGCCGCGGGGCTCAGCGCGCTCGATGACCCGGCTGCGCCGGGCGCGGACGCGCTGGTTGTATTTGCACTACCATAACGCCGGCCGCACTGTAAAAAACGACACACGCGCACCACCTTGCCAGGCACTACGGGCGCCGCAGCGGCCAACGACGTGCACAACTCTCACTGGAGGTGTCCCATGAAATTTTGTCTTCTGGCTTTGTCCGTTTTGGTGGCGGGTGTACCGCTGCGCGCAGCGGATACAGTGCAGGACCGGCTGAAGGATTCGACGAGCATTCTGAACGAAGTCATGGCCACGCCCGACAAGGGAATTCCGCACGACCTTCTCGAGAAGGCTCACTGCATCGTAATTGTCCCCGGAGTGAAGCAAGCGGCCTTCGTCGTGGGCGGCAAGTTTGGCAAAGGTTTCGGCGTGTGCCGGGGCGAAAAGGGGGGCTGGGGCCCGCCGGGAGCGGTTCGAGTAGAAGGCGGCAGCTTCGGTTTCCAGATCGGCGCGTCGAGTACCGACGTCGTGATGTTGGTGATGAATGAGCGCGGCATGCGGCGCTTGCTCGAGGATAAGTTCACGCTGGGAGGCGAGGCGACGGTGGCCGCAGGGCCTGTAGGCCGCACTGCATCAGCCATGACCGACGCCCAGCTTTCGGCCGATATTCTTTCCTGGTCTCGCGCGAAGGGCCTGTTTGCCGGGATTGCCCTGCAGGGCGCTACTCTTCGCAACGATCTTGATGTCAACGAGGAATTATACGGCAAAAAGATCCCCAACAAGGAAGTCCTGTTAAGCGATTTGCACCCGCCGGCCGACGCGGAAGCGCTGATCGCCACACTCAATCACTATTCGCGGTTTGAGGAACACTCGGCCGACCGCTCGACAACTCCGCCGGAAAAAAACAGGAAGCCTAAGTAGCGCGTTCGATTTGGCCCCGAATCGTCGTTCAATCACCATAGCGTACGATTCCATACTCAGCGGGGTGCGCCGGGACCGGCCGACTTTTTATAGTCCCGGCGCATCTCAGTTAAGTGATCCCCATTTCGGTGTTGTTCGCCCTAACGGCAGTGTCCGCATCCGCCGCTGTGCCGCCGGGTTGCGCGGGGAGTGCGTCGCTGGGAGCTTTTCAGCTCTCCGTTCGTCCTTTTTCTCAAGGAGAGCCGCTTCCCCTGAAGAGCGTTGCGGAGATCTCCGGTGGTTCTCGTCTTATCTGGAATCCGGTCCACCTGTTGACTCCTTTGTCCGACAGCGCCGAGGTTGCCGCGGTTCTGGTGCCCGCTGCTGACGGCGATCTCATCACGCTGGAGCCGCGCAAAGCTACGGCGGCAACTGAATGGCAGCTGCCGGAGCGCCCTCAGGTGATCGCGCTTCTGTTCGGACCGCAGGGCCTCAGCGAGGGCAAAATCAAAGCTTTAGTGACACACAACCCGGAACTGCTGCGCGAACTGGCCGACTATGCGGAACAGAGTTCGGAGGTCGAGTCTCTGGTGCAGCAGCTGGGGAATGCGGAACAATCGGGCAGCGGACCGGCGGCGGTGCTCAAAGGTTTCTCCAGTCAGTACGGCGTGGGCGCTCCCAAATTGGATACAAAAGCTTCGTCCGATCAGCAGGCGGCATTACTGTTGAAAGCGTTGATGCCCGCGTCGAGCGCCTACGACCCGCTCACCGCGAAGACTGCTCAGGTCCAGCAGACGGGAGGCGTGGCGGCGTCGCTGGCAGGAATGTTTTTTGGCAACCCCGTGGCTCTCGCCGCGGGCGGCGCGACCCTGTTTCAGAACCTGAAGACCACGATGTTCCCGGGCACGGATTTTCGTTCAGCGTTCGCACAGATCTCCGATCAAAACCAGATGGCTCTGTGCACGAAGAATCTCGCCGCCAAGTCGAAAATGCGCAGCGCGTACTTGTGGGCGTATCGGGTCCCCGAAGTGAAAAGACCGGCTGTGAACCTGGAGGGAAGCCCGCACCTGCCCGTGGGGTCGAAATCGACTGTGATGGTCAAACTCGGCGCCGGTTCCACGATCAAGGATCTGGCGCTCGCACGCGACTGGCGTCTGGCGCCCGCAGGGGGCGGCCCGCCGGTAGGTGTTGACGTTCGATTCGCCGCCCCAGACTCGCTGGAAATCGATCTTTCCAGGGCACGGCCGGCTGCGGGCGACTATCATCTAGCCGCCGCTTGGGACTGGGACACTCTGCCGGTCTCTGGAGTATTGCATCTGCACCCCTATGACGACTTCTCGCATGCAACCCTCGCGGTTGGTGAGCGCGACAAGCTCATCGAGGGCAGAGGCGTGATCTCCGTCAAATTAGCCGGCGCCGATTTCGAATTTCTCGAGAAAGCGGCGCTGGGAGCGACCGAAGCAGGCTTCATCCTGCCCAAAGGAAAACGCAGCGGCCCGCAGGACTCCGTTCGTCTGAATCTTGACACTGCGAAACGAGGTTCGTACCAGGTGCTGCTGACCCAATCCGATGGCGTTCCGCACGAGTTAGCCGTCACGGTGCTTCCTCCCAATCCGAAAATCTCCAATCTTCCCGTTCGTCTCAACGCCGGTGAAATCCGTGAGCCGCTGCAATTACGCGGAAGCGGTCTCGAGCGGATTGAGGGGATGTCTTCGGAGGCGGGCACCATCAGCGGCGCGCCCGATTCTCAGGGCTGGTCGGGCGAAATTGCGCTCCAGAACGGGGTGGCGCGGGGGAAGCGCTTCTCACTGATTCTGAAAGTCGAGGGACTCGAGAATCCCGTGGTTGTGCCAGACGCCATCGAAATGGTGGGGCCGCGCCCCCGAATCGAGTCGGTGCGGAAGTCGCTAGCCGGTGGGCCCGGCATCGAGATTGGGGCCGATGAACTGCCTGCGGGTACCACGGCGGGCCTGGTCTTCACCGTGGATCAGCCGCGGGATGCCAGCCGGCCGCGCCTGGAGCTCGGCTGCGAACGCGGAGAGCTGCGTCAGGCGCTGACGCTCGCTCCCGGCGAGCCCTCGGCAACCGCCAGCCTGACGTTCGCGGGGCCCGCGGCCCTGTATCTATCGGTGGATCCCGGCGCGATCGGCTATGCGGGCTGCCGTTTGACTGCCGTCGTGATCCAGGACCCGGAGGGCCGCTCGGCGCCGTTCTTGATCGGCCGCGTGATTCGGGTTCCGCGCCTCGACAAATTCACGCTCACTAGCGAGAAGGTGGGCGACGCGAGCTATGCCGGCGCGGTCGAAGGCCGCGACCTTGATGTCATCGAAAAAGCAGGCTGGGACGCGCAGAACGGCGTGCCAGTCGAGTCGATTCCGACGCCGGTGCCGGGCGATTCCGCGCGCCAGACTCTGCGCGTGGTCCTGCCTTGGCCCGCTCCCGCGCCTCATGCGCCGCTGTACGTCTGGCTGCGGGGCGAAAGCCAGGGGCGGAAAACGCCGGTTACTTACTGATGCGAGGCGCCCGCGCTCACGCGCGGGGATGCACGGGCCCCTTACACTACTGCGATTTTTCCTTCGGCCTGCTGGGCGCGCAGGCGCTTCTTATCAAATTTGCCGACGCTGGTTTTCGGAATCTCGTCGAGAAACGCCCAGCGCTCGGGAATCCACCATTTGACAACCCGCTCGGCCAGGAAGGTGCGCAGGTCGTCCGGCGACACCGTCGCACCGCTTTTCAAGACCACGCAGGCCAGCGGGCGCTCATCCCAACGGGGATCGGGCATGCCGACTACCGCCGCCTCCAGCACGGCCGGATGCGCCATGATGGCGTTCTCAAGATCGATCGAAGAGATCCATTCTCCGCCCGATTTGATCACGTCTTTGCTGCGGTCCTTGATCTGCAGATACCCGCAGCCGTCCAGCGTGCCGACATCTCCGGTGCGCAGCCATCCGTCCTGGAACTTTTCCGGCGCGTCCTCGCCGTAATACGAGCCGGTGACCCACGGCCCGCGCGCCTGGATTTCGCCGACCGACTCGCCGTCGGCAGGCAGTACGCGGCCCTCGTCGACGATTCGGAGCTCGACGCCTGCCAGGGGGCGGCCGGCCGTCGCCAGATGATCCACGCCGCTCTTGCCTGCATGCGCGATGGTTCCGAGCGGGCTCAACTCCGTCATGCCCCACGCCTGGATGATGCGGGCGCCGTGACGGCTGTGCAGACTTTCGATCAGGTGGCGGGGCACCGCCGATCCGCCGCTCAAGATCATCCGCAGCGAAGACAGGTCCACCGGATGCGCGTCCGCGAACCGCAGAATGTCGCTCCAGATGGTGGGGACTCCAGACGAGATTGTCGGCCGCTCGGCCGCGATCAGTTTGCACAGCGCTTCGGCCTGCAGAAAGCGGCCCGGGAATAAGCAGTCGCTACCGGCCAGCCAGGCGGCGTGCGGGAGGCCCCAGGAATTGGCATGAAACATCGCGGTGATCACCAGAACACGATCGCTTTCGCAGATACCCATGCAGTTGGCCGACATCAGGCACAAGGAGTGCAGATAAATGGAGCGATGGCTGTAGACGACGCCCTTGGGATTGCCGGTAGTTCCGCTGGTGTAGCACATGGCCGCCGCGGTGCGCTCGTCGAGGTCGGGCCAATCTTCGGTGGGAGGCTCGGCTGCCAGCAATTCTTCATAACTCAGGCACTCGCCGGGGAGGCATCCGGGGTTCGCGCCGATCACGATGTAGCGTTCGACCGTTTTGAAGTGCGAGGCCGCTTTCGCCAGCGCGGGCGCCAGCGATTCCTCGACAATGATCACGCGGTCTTCGGCGTGATTCACCACGTAGGCCAGCTGTTCGGGGAAGAGCCGCAGGTTCAGGGTGTGGAGGACGGCGCCCATGGAGGGAATTGCGAGGTACGCCTCCAGATGCTCCGGTGTATTCCAGCAAAATGTGCCGACGCGATCGGAAGCGCGAATCCCAAGGCGCCGCAGCGCGCCCGCCAACTTCGCGGCGCGGTCCGCCGTTCTGGCATAGTTGGTGCGCCGCACAGTCTGGCCGTCAAATACCGCAACCTGGCTGTCGGCATGGATGGCCGCGCCGTGGCGATAGAGAGAATGGACCGTGAGCTGCCGGTCCTGCATCGTGCTCCGCATTTTCGCTGACTATACTGAACCTTTCCCGCGATTTGCAAATCAGGCGCCGGGATGCGCCAGGTCGAGCTTCGCGCCGAGCGTGAGGTAGTTCAGGACAGTTGCCGTGACGGCGCAAATCGCGATCATTACGGCCATCGGCACCGCCGGGTTCTCCAAGAATCCGAGAAAGATCGTGCAGACGGCCGCGATCAAGAACTGGTTCGTTCCCAGCAGCGCCGACGCGGTGCCTGCAATCGGCCCGTGGCGCATCATGGCGATCGCCGACCCATTCGGGAATACGAAGCCCTGGGCCGAAATATAAAAGAAGACGCCGACGAAGACGCCGGGCAGTCCGCCCACACCGGTGAGGACCGTCAGCAGCAGCAGAATTCCGGCCGCCGACTGCACCAGGTTCGCCGCGCGCAGCACGCGCCACACCGGCACGCGGTGCGAGATGCGGCCATTGATCTGCGACGCTGCCACCATGCCCATCGCCACCGCTCCGAACAGCCAGCCGAACCGCTCAGTCGGCACCTTGTAGAGGCTGATGAACACGAAGGGGGCGCTGGTAATGTACGCGAAAGTTCCCGCCGAGCCGAAGCCGCAGACCGCCGACGCCCCGAGAAAGGTTCCGTCCTGAAACAGCCGCCCGTAGGCCGAGCGGATCGACTCCCACTCGAGGGGGCGCCGCGCATCATGTCCCAGCGATTCCGGGAGCCGGAAATGCATTCCGACAATGCAGGCCGCGCCGATGGCCGCTTGCGTGAAGAAGGCCGCCTTCCATCCGAACCAGATCAGCAGATAGCTGCCGATGAGCGGCGCGATCACCGGCGAAACGCCGAGCACCAGTACCAGCATCGAAAAGATCCGGCGCAGCTCGCTGGCCGGAAACAGGTCGCGGACCATGGCGCGCGACATAACGGCGCCGCCGCAGGCCCCGATTGCCTGCAGCAGCCGGAAACCCGACATGATCCCAATCGAAGGCGACACCGCGCAGCCCAACGAAGAGACAATGAACAGCAGCAGGCTGGCATAGAGCGGCGGCTTGCGACCGAAGCGGTCGGTGATCGGGCCGTACAGGCTTTGACCCAGGGCGTAGCCGACCAGGAAGGTGACCATGGTGAGCTGCACCGAGGCCGTGGACGTATGAAAGACCCTCTCCATAACCGGCATGGCCGGCAGATACATGTCGATGGATAGCGGCGCGAACGCCTGCAGCGCCCCCAAGAGAACCAGCAGCTCGAAATGCCGAAAGCCCGAGGTCAGCCGTGCCTGTTGTGCGATCACCGTGTCGAGACAAGTGTATCAGCACCGCTGAAAAGGCCGCTCCCTGACCGGCGCCTTCCCGGCCCGGTTCTGCGGTGCAGAAGGAGTTGAGACGGTTGTGATATGCTCCCTAAATCACAAGGAGAACGCCCATGACTCTCAACCACGGATTCCTCTCTCTGGCCGCCTTCGCGCTCGCCATTGCCCCGCTGGCCGCTCAGCCACAGGGGCAGCCGAAGCAGCCCGCGCAACCGATGAGTTTCTTTGTCACCAGCGTGGGTGCGGGCAAAGGGGCTGATCTCGGCGGCCTCGCCGGAGCCGACGCGCACTGCCAGAAGCTCGCCGAAGCTTCGGGCGCCACCGGCGCCGCATCGAAAACCTGGCACGCCTATCTCAGCACGCAAGCCTCCGGCAACCAGTCCGCCGTCAACGCTCGTGACCGCATCGGCAACGGCCCCTGGTATAACGCCCGCGGCCAGATGATCGCCCGCAACGTAGCCGACCTGCACGGCGACACCGTCGAGTCCGCGCGCCTGGGCAACAATGTTTCGAAGGCTTCGGCATTCACTGAAAAGAACGAGACGATCAAGGGCTTCGGCGATCAGCCCAACCAGCACGATATCCTGACCGGTTCGATGCCCGATGGCCGCGCATACACCGACGGCGCCGACCACACCTGCAAGAACTGGAGCAGCAGCAGCGACGGCACGGCGCAGCTTGGCCACTTCGACCGTACCGGCGGCGGCAACACGTCGTGGAATTCAACGCACCCGTCCCGCGGGTGCAGCCAGGACAACCTGATCAGCACCGGCGGCGCGGGACTGCTTTACTGCTTCGCCACCAACTAGTCCGGCGGGGCAGGCTCTTAGCCTGCCCCTTTGCAGATTCTTGACCTCCGCCAAGAACCTGATCGACAGCCCTTCCGAACCCGCTAAAATGTAAGATTGTCTGGAGTCTCCCCCAATGGCCACAGCCGTCGACCCATCCCCGCTTGACGCTCAAGTCCACAACGAGGAATGGCTGCGCATGTATCGCCGCATGCTCACCATTCGCCTTTTCGAAGAGCAGGTGAACGATCTTTACACCCGCGCCTTAATGCCCGGCCTGGCTCACTTATATATCGGCGAGGAAGCCGTCGCGGTCGGCATCTGCTCGGCGCTGCGCGCCGACGACTACATTACCAGCACGCATCGCGGCCACGGCCATTGCCTCGCCAAAGGTGCCGCGCCCGATCGTATGTTCGCCGAACTTCTTGGCAAGGAAGCGGGCTACTGCAAAGGCAAAGGCGGTTCGATGCACATTGCCGATCCGGCTACGGGCAATCTCGGCGCCAATGCGATCGTCGGCGGCAGCGCGGGCATCGCTACCGGCGCCGCCTTTTCCGCCAAGCGCCTCGGCAATGGCCGCGTCACGGTGTGCTTCTTCGGCGAAGGCGCGCTCGGCCAGGGGTCGCTCTACGAGGTGATGAACATGGCTTCCGTCTGGAAGCTGCCGGTCATCTACGTGTGCGAAAACAACATGTACAACGAGTACACGCATTTTTCCGAAGTCACCGGCGGCGATATTCTTGCGCGCGGCAAAGCTTTCGGCATCCCTTCGGAAAGCGTCGACGGCCAGGACGTCCGCGCGGTGCACGCCGTCGCCCGCCGCCTTGTCGAGAGTGCGCGCAAAGGCGAAGGCCCAGCGTTCCTACTCGTGAACACCTACCGGTATTTCGGCCATCACGTGGGTGATGTCAGCCGCGATTATTACCGTTCGAAGCAGGAAGAGCAGCACTGGAAAAGCGAGCGCGACCCGATCCAGATCTTCGGCGCCTGGCTGATCGCGCAGAAACTGGCGGACCGCGCCGGCCTCGATCAAATGCAGGCCGAAGTGAAGGCCGAGATCGACAAGGCCGTGCAGTTCGCTATCTCGGCCTCCTATCCCTCCGTCGACAAAGTGCAGCAGGACGTCTATGCCGGAGAATAACGGCCGCGAGATCACGCTCGGGCAGGCGGTTCGTGAAGCGCTTGCCGAAGAACTGCGCCGCGATTCGCGCGTGCTGGTGATGGGCGAAGACATCGCCGAAGCCGGCCATCCGTTCAAGGTGCTCACCGGCCTGGTGGAAGAGTTCGGTCCCGACCGCGTACTCGATACGCCCATTTCCGAAGCCGGCTTCACGGGAATTGCCGTGGGCGCTGCCATGACCGGCCTGCGCCCGGTGGTCGATATCATGTTCGGCGACTTCGTCACGCTGACCATGGACCAGATGGTCAACCAGGCCGCCAAAGTGCACTACATGTCGGGCGGGCATTGGCAGGTACCGATGGTGATGCGGACCACGCTCGGGGCCACACGCCGCTCGGCCGCGCAGCATTCGCAATCGCTGCACGCGTGGTTTTGTCACGTACCGGGTCTCAAAGTGGTGCTGCCGTCCACGCCGTACGACGCCAAAGGCTTGCTGAAAACGGCCATCCGCGACGACAACCCGGTCATCTTCTTCGAAGACAAAATGATGTACCGCATGAAGGGCCCGGTGCCGGAGCAGGAATACACCATTCCGCTCGGCGTGGCCGATATCAAGCGCGCCGGGAAGGACCTGACGATCGTCGCCACCAGCAGCATGGTGCAAGTCGCGCTGGGCGCCGCGGATCTGCTGGAGAAAGCCGGAATCAGCGCGGAAGTCGTGGACCCGCGCACGTTGTGGCCGCTCGACGAGAAGACGCTGATCGAATCGGCCAGCAAGACCGGGCGCGTGATTGTGATGGATGAAGGCTACGGGCGCTACGGTGTGGGCGCGGAGATCGCCTCAGTGATTCAGGAAGGTGCGTTCTTCGATCTCGAGATGCCGGTGAAACGGATGGGTGCAATGCACGTCCCCATCCCGTTCTCACCGCCTCTCGAGGACGCGACCGTGGCGACGGATCAAACGGTTTTTGAAGCGGCGAAAGCGCTTTGTGGCAAGTAACGCCGGCGGCCCTTTCAGCCGGTGCGTTTTTTTCTTAGGAGATAGACAGTGGCACTGAAAACTTACGGCTCGATGGCAGTGGATTGGGAGCAGCGCATCGACCTCGATCGGCTGCGGCGCGAGCGGCTGGCGCGCGTCAAATCGATGCTCGCCAAATCGGATATCGGGTCGCTCTTGTGCTTCGACATGAACAACGTGCGGTACATCACCGCTACCCACATCGGCACCTGGGCGCAGGACAAGATCAGCCGCTTCACGCTGCTGCCGCAAAATGACGAACCGATCCTGTGGGACTTCGGCTCCGCCGCCCGCCACCACCAGCAAAACTGCCCCTGGCTCGGGGAGCGCTCGCGCGCCGGTATCCCGCTGCTGCGCGGCGCCATGTCGCCCGAGATGGGTCGCGCCGAAGATGTCGCCCGCAAGATCAAGGTCGAGCTGGAAATGCGCAACCTGCACCGAGAGCCGGTCGGCATCGATGTGGTCGAGCCACCGATACTGTTTGCATTGCAGAAAGAAGGCATCACAGTTGTCGACGGCCAGCAGCTCATGTCCGATGTCCGCGTGATTAAGACGCAGGACGAAATCGCGCTGCTGACGCACTCGGCCATGATGGTCGACGCGGCCTATGACGAGCTGTACCGCGCCATGAAGCCCGGCCTGCGCGAAAACGAAGCGGTCGGCCTGGTCAACAAGGTGCTGTACGACATGGGTTCGGAATACGTGGAAGGCGTGAACGCCATTTCGGGCGAGCGCTGCAATCCGCATCCGCATGTGTTCTCCGACCGGGTCCTGCGCCCCGGCGATCCGGTGTACTACGACATCCTGCACTCGTACATGGGCTACCGCACGTGTTACTACCGCTGCTTCAGCATCGGATACGCCTCGCGCGCGTTGATCGACGCCTACAAGCGCTGCCGCGAATACCTGGATGCGGCGATTCATTTGGTGCGGCCCGGGCGAACGACCGGCGAAATCGCCGCCGTCTGGCCCAAGGCACAGGAATTCGGCTTCCCTAACGAAGAAGCGGCGTTCGCGCTCCAGTTCGGTCACGGCATCGGCCTGGCCATCTGGGAGAAGCCCGTGATCAGCCGCCTGGTCTCAATCGAGCATTCGCACGAAATCAAGCCCGGCATGGTCTTCGCGCTCGAAACCTTCTGGCCCTCCAAAGACGGCTACGCGGCCCGCATCGAAGAGGAAATCGTGGTCACCGAAACCGGCCACGAGGTCATCACGCGCTTCCCCGCCGAAAAACTGATGATCGCTGGAGCGCATTACCATACGGTGGAAGGCCCGCTGCCCACCGAGCGCGAGCACGAGCCGGCGCCCAGCCAGCGCATCGTCGAAATGATCGAAGCCAGCGCGCGCAACGAAGGCGTAGGAGCGACCCGCTAGCGATGGCCGTCAGCGTCGTAATGCCCGCGCTCGAGATGGCGCAGGAGACCGGCAAGCTACTCGCGTGGCTCAAGAAGGAAGGCGAGTCTGTCAAAAAAGGCGAGCCGCTTCTCGAAATCGAAACCGACAAAGTCACTGTCGAAGTCGAAGCCCCGGCGGATGGTGTCCTGGCGGCGTTGAAAGCACGCGAAGGAACCGATGTTCCCGTGGGGCAGACCATCGCGTGGATTGTCGCCCCCGGCGAAAAGCCGCCGGTTGAATCCGCGCCCGTCATGACCGGCCGCGCCATGAGCGTGTCGGTGGGGCAAGTCGCCAAACTGCCCTCCATGCCCAAGCCCGAACCCGCGCGGATCCGCGCGTCGCCGAAAGCCCGCCGCATGGCCCAGGATCTCGGCGTGGATCTCTCGAAGATCCGCGGCACCGGCCCCGATGGCGCCATCACCGGCGACGATGTGCAAGCCGCAGCAGCCGTAGCGCCGGCGATCTTGTCGCCGGTGTCTTCCGCCGCGGCGCCCGCTCCAGCTCTTGAGCCCGCTGCCGCCCTCAGCAACATCGCACGTCTGATGGCTGAGCGCACCACGCAGAGCTGGACTACTGCGCCGCACTTTTTCCTGGTCCGCGAAATCGACGCCAGCGCGCTCAACGCCGCCCGCAGTTTCCTCGGCCCGGTGGTCGAGCGCGATCATAAGGTCAAGCTCACCCACACCGATCTGCTCGTGGCTCTCGTCGCGCGCGTGGTCGCCCGCCATCCCAAGTTCAACGCCAGCTGGACGGGCAGCGGCATCCAGGTGCATCCCGCCGTGAACATCAGCCTGGCTGCCGCCGTGAAGGATGGCGTGGTGACCGTGGTCATCCCCAACGCCGACAGCGCCGCCGTGGGCGCCGTTGCCGCGCACCGCGCCGATCTCAGCGAGCGCGCCCGCTCCGGCCATCTGCGTCCCGCCGACGTCTCCGGCGGCACTTTCACCGTCAGCAATCTCGGCATGTACGAGGTGGATGCCTTCACCGCCATCATCACGCCGCCGCAAGCCGCGATTCTCGCTGTCGGCGCGATCGCTGATCGCGTCGTAGCGGTAGAAGGTAAACCGGCCGTTCGTCCTATGATGACGTTGACGCTTTCGAGCGACCACCGCGTAGTGGATGGCGCGCAAGCCGCCCTCTTTCTGAAAGACCTGGCCGCCGCTCTTCGGGAACCGGCCATGTGGCTGGTGTAATTCCTACTCACCCGCCTGGCCGTGCGCCACTGCAACTGGACGCTCGCTTACGCGGAATCGCCGCCGCTTCGTACGATACCTCGCGCAAGGGTCGGCGCCACCTTACGCATCCGCCCACTGGCAAAGTGCTTGCTCGGTCCGGCGTGAGGTGCTTTTCATGAAAAGAGTCCTTCGCGCTTTCACGATCCTCGTCATGGGCATCGGGATTGCCGCTTACGCACAGCAGCCTGGCGGTCCCGGCACAAATCCGCAACGACGTGGTCCCGCTCCTTCTGATCCCGCCCAACCAGGTGACGCGCAGAAAACGACCGTGACCGGTTGCCTCGCCAAGGGCAGCCAGGCCAACCAGTATCAGATTACCGATAGCAGTTCGCATGAGAAATATAACTTCCCCGGCCCGGCTCAACTCGATGCGTATCTGAATCAGACGGTGAAGCTGACCGGATCGATGCAGTCCGGGACCAACGGGGAAAAGGTTTTCCGTCCCGAAAGTATCGCCCCCGTTTCTTCCACTTGTAGTTAAGCCCCCGCAAGCTCAGCCGCACGAGGCCGCGGGGCGGTTCCAGGTCCGCGTCCCGCTCCCGGCCCTCCGGCTGACCTCCCGGCGTCCTGCACCGGTCGGCCCCCGCCCGTGTATTACCATACCCACATGACCCTGAGCCGGGACCGCATCTTGACCACGCACGTCGGCAGCCTGCCGCGAAATGAAACGCTCTCCGACCTTCTGGTTCGCCGCGAAGAGGGCGACCCCGTCGATCCGGCGGTCATGAGCCGCGAAATGGACAAGGCCGTCGAGCACGTCGTCAACAAGCAGGCTGAGGCCGGCATCGATATCGCAAATGATGGCGAGCAGCAGCGCGTCGCCTTTCAGACCTATGTGGCGCACCGGATGACGGGCTTCGCGGGAGAATCCAAGCGCCGCCGCGGCCGGGACTACGAAGAATTCCCGGAGCTTGTCGAAACCCTGATGCTGCGTTTTCCCAGGCGCAGCCGCATGCAGAACGCGCCCGAAGCCCAGGCCGATATCCACTATGTCGATTCCTCCGGCATCCACCAGGAGACGGAGCGCCTCCTCCGCGCTGCGGGCGCGGCGCGATTCGCCGACTGTTTCATGACCGCGCCCTCGCCGGGCATTATCTCGACGACCATGCTCAACGCGCACTACGAGTCGCACGACGCGTACCTTTCCGCGCTGTCTCGCGAGATTAGCCACGAATACCAGGCAATCCACAATGCCGGCCTTCTGCTTCAGATCGATGCGCCCGACCTGGCTATGGATCGCGCCATGTTCTATCGCGATCTCCCCGACGCCGAGTTTGTGAAGCGCTGCGAGCGCCACGTCGCCGCGATCAACCAGGCTCTCGACGGGATTCCGCGGGACCGCGTCCGCCTCCACTGTTGCTGGGGCAATTGGGATGGTCCGCACATTCATGACGTGGCGCTCGAGCTGATTCTGCCCGTGCTGTACCAGGCGAACGTCGGCGCGCTCAGCCTCGAGCTGGCCAATCCGCGCCACCAGCATGAGTACGAGGTGATCCGCCGCCACAAGCTTCCCGATCACATGGCCTTGCTTCCCGGCGTGATCGATGTCACCACGAACGTGGTGGAGCATCCGCAAGTGGTGGCGCGCCGCCTGCAAGAGGCGGTCGCAGCCGTGGGGGACCGCGAGCGGATTATCGCCAGCTCCGATTGCGGGTTTGGCACCTTCACCAATCGCGAATGGGTCATTAAACCCGGAGTCTGGTTGAAGCTCAAGTCGCTTCGCCAGGGTGCGGACATCGTGTCTGCCCGCCTCTGGGGCCGCCAGGCCGCCGTGTAAACATGGGGACAGACACCATGTTCCCTCTCGCTCTGCTGGCCGCCGCCTCCGCTCTCGCTCAGCCGGTGACGCCGGTCGAGCCAGCGCTCGCCGAAATCTCCTCCACACACCGTTTCGCCGAAGCCGCTCTGTCTCCCGACGGCTCGCGCGTCGCCTACGTCGAACGCGCCACGGCGCCGTTGAAATCATCGGTCTATCTGGCTGCGGCGCCGGCGACGCATCTGACCGCCGGCGACGGCAAGACTGTCTGTGACGAGCACGGCATCGCATGGTCTCCGGATGGAAAACAGATCGCTTTTCTTTCCGATTGCCAAAAGCCCGGCCAGCTGCAGCTCTATGTCGCGAGCGCCGAAGGCGGCCCCGCCCGGCAGTTGACTCATCTGAAAGGCTTGCTCGCCGATCCGCGCTGGTCTCCCGACGGCAAGCAGGTCGCGATTCTGTTTACGGAAAATCTCCCGCGCGCCGCCGGCCCGCTCGATCCCATCCTGCCCGCTGCCGGCGTCATCGAATCGAAGGTCTACGAGCAGCGCCTCACGCTTGTCAATGCTGCCTCCGGCGCAATTCGGCAGCTCTCGCCGCCAGATCTCTACATCTATGAGTACGACTGGTCCGCCGATGGATCTCGTTTCGCCGCTACCGCCGCACACGGCGATGGCGACAACAATTGGTGGATTGCCCAGCTCTACACGATCGAAGCCGCCAGCGGCGACACGCAGTCTATCTACAAGCCACCGGTCCAGCAACAGATCGCCGCGCCTCGTTGGACGCCGGACGGCCAATCGATTGTTTTTATCGGCGGCCTCATGAGCGACGAAGGTTCCACGGGCGGCAACATCTTTCAGATCAGCGCCCAGGGGGGCGTCGCGCGCAATCGGACTCCGGGCCTCGCCGCTTCCGCCAGCAGTCTGATCTGGCCGCGCGATTCCGCTCAACTCTTCTTCACCGAGCATTTCGATGGCGGCAGCGCCATCTCGCGGCTCGACCCGGCCACCGGCAAGATCGAGCGGCTCTGGCACGGCGACGAATCCATCACAGGCGGCGACGAAGCTGCTTTGTCCCTCTCCGCCAACGGAAAGGTTTCCGCGCTGATCCGCAGCTCATTCCAGGGCGCGCCGGAAGTCTGGTCCGGCCCCATCGGCCAGTGGCAGCCGGTCACGCACGAGAACCGGGGCCGCAAAGCCCCCTGGGGCGAAGCCAAAAGCCTGCACTGGTCGAACGACGGCTTCCTCATCCAGGGCTGGCTGCTCTATCCTGCTCCGTTCGATTCGCGTCGCAAATATCCACTGGTGGTCTCGGTCCACGGCGGGCCGGCTTCGTCGGTGAAGCCGAGCTGGCCGGCCCCCGGCTTCAATCCGCTCCTGCTTTCGCAGCAGGGCTACTTCGTTCTGATGCCTAACCCGCGCGGCAGCTACGGCCAGGGCGAAGCGTTCACGCTTGCCAACGTCAAAGATTTCGGCGGCGGCGATCTGCGCGACATCCTTGCCGGCGTGGACGAAGCCATTCGCTCGGCGCCCATCGACCCGCAGCGCGTCGGCATCACCGGCTGGAGTTATGGCGGCTACATGACCATGTGGACGGTCACGCAGACCAACCGTTTCCGCGCTGCCGTTGCCGGCGCCGGCATCGCCAACTGGGAAAGCTACTACGGGGAAAACTCCATCGATCAGTGGATGATTCCGTATTTCGGCGCGTCCGTGTATGCGGACCCGGCGGTCTACGCCAAAAGCGCGCCCATTACTTTCATCCGCCAGGCGAAGACTCCGACCCTGGTCTTAGTCGGCGACAGCGATGGCGAATGTCCGCCCGCGCAGTCGCAAGAATTCTGGCACGCTTTGAAAACACTCGATGTGAAAACGCAGCTGGTGGTGTATCCGAACGAAGGCCACCGTTTCCGCAAGCCCGCCGATCAGCGCGACGTGCTGCTGCGCATGATCCGCTGGTTCAACGCGAACCTCTAGCGTTTGGCAGACTGCAATTCCGAAAACGCCAGGTTTTCCGAGAAGAACGGCAGTACCTTCGTCTCGAACCTCTCTTTGACTCGGTTGGTGTGATCGCCTTCATAGGTCTCGAACCTGTGCGCAATCCCCATCCGCGTCAGCGACGCGTCCATCTGCTGATTGGAACCGATCAGTCCATCCTGCAGCCCGCAGTCCATCATGATCGCGCGGAGTTTCTTCAGGTTGGTGGCATACTGATCGACCAGCGCCAGCGGCGAATTCGCGATCCATTTCGCCGCGATCTCGGGCCTCAGTACGCCGTTTTCATTCGGCAGATCAAAAAACTTCGGCGGGTTCTGTGGATTCGGCGACCAGGCCGCCGCTTGTGCGGACAACACGTTCGCAAACCCACTGCCTGCGCGCCCTCCGCGCCCGTTGCTATTTCCCGCGCCTTGCCGCGCCGGCGCCGGCGGCCGCGGCGCGCCCGGGTCATTCATCAGGCAGCAGGAACTCATCGGGTAAATGCTCGTATACACTTCCGGGTGCTTCATCGCCAGGCGAAATGTTCCGTATCCGCCCATCGAGTGTCCCGCGAGGCCGCGGCTGGCGCGGTCGGCGATCGTCCGGTAGTGGCTGTCTATATACGAAACCAGGTCGCTCGTGATGTACGCTTCCCAATCGCCGGTCGTCGGCGAATTGGAATACATGCTGCCGTCGTAGATGGTGTGCGCGTCCGGATGTACCAGGATGAACTCGCGCACGGTCCCGCTCCCCATCGTCTTATCCGCCGTGTCCGGCACCGTCATGATGTTCCAGTACCGTTCCGTGTCGAGGCCGTATCCGTGCAGAAAGTAGACCACCGGATAGCGCCGGTTCGCGTCCGTCGCATAGCTGGGGGGAAGGTAGACGAACACGTCGCGATCGGGTGAATCGCCTTCCAGGTTGCCTTCCAGCGACTTGCCGTGAACCGTGATCTTCTCGACGGTACCCGTATGTGCGGCGGCGCCGGTCTGTGCCCAGCAAACGGCACTTACGAGGAGCACGAAAAAAGCCCGAAAGACTCGCATAGTCACCTCACGTGCAGTCTACAGCAGCGCCGGTGGTCTTGCCAGCGGCTCAACGCGGTCCCGGGTTGGACGCCCGCACCGCGCGCTCGAATGCCCACGCGCGGATATGGTTGATCTGCTCGTGCATCGTGCGCGAAAGCGGCACCGTCTTCGCCGCGATGCCGACCAGGTCTTCCTCCGTCACCGGCCGGTTCTCGAGGCGCGCGCGCGTCACCGCGGCCACCACGCATTGTTCCACCTCCGCGCCCGCCCAGCCGTTGGTGAAGCTGTTCAGTTGTGTGAGGTCGAACGCCGCCGGATCCACGCCGCGCCGCGCCAGGTGAATCTTGAAGATCTCGATCCGCTCGGGCTCTGTCGGCAGATCGACGAAAAACACTTCGTCGAAGCGGCCCTTGCGGATCATCTCGGCCGGCAGCAGGTCGATGCGGTTGGCGGTCGCCGCCACGAACAGCCCACGCGCTTTCTCCTGCATCCACGTCAGGAAGAACGCGAACATGCGCCCTTGCTCGCCGCTCGATTCAGTCGAGTTGATGCCCATCTCGATTTCATCGAACCAAAGCACGGCTGGGGCCATGTCCTCCATCAACCGGCACGCGGCGACAAACGCCCCTTCCGCTTTGCCGTGCCGTCCCGAGAAAATCTCGATCATGTCGATGCGGTAGAGCGGCAGCTGAAACGCGCGCGCGATCGCCTTCACCGAGAGACTCTTGCCGCAGCCCGGAATGCCCATCAGCAGGACGCCCTTGGGCACAATCTCGCTCGACACGTCGTCGCGCATCTGGAAGAGCTTCTTGCGCTCCGAGAGCCATTTCTTGAGGCCGTCGAGGCCGCCGATTTCGCCGATGTCCGCGCCATCGGCGATGTATTCGATCACGCCGCCGCGGTTCACCAGCAGCCGCTTTTCCTCCAGCAGCGCCGGGATCGATTCCGGTCCCAGGTTCTTGCTCACGGCGAGGGCGCGCCGCAACGCATATCGTGCCTCGTCCAGCGTCAGCCCCAGCAGGGCGCCGGCAACCTGCGGCAGCACCTCTGCGGCGACGCCCTTTGTCTCTTCGCGCAAGAACTCCCTGAGTTCCACCACGTCCGGCGGCCGCAGTTCCAGAAACAACACGCTCCGCTCGATCTCGTCCGGGATGAACCGCACCGGCGACGTGATGACCACGAACTTCTGCCGGTCGAGGCAGCTCTCGTAGATATCGCGCAGCCGCCGCCGGATCTCCGGCGAATCGCGCAGTTGCTCGTGGAAATCCTTCAGGTGAAAAATGCCGGCATCCGCATGCGCGGCGATGAAGTCGAGCGCCTGGCGCGCGGTGCGCCCGCCCTCTTCGGCGGCCCTTCCGTCGCGCCGCAGCCCCTCGGTCAGGCTCCAGGTCCAGACCGCCGTGTTGGGCAATTCCTCCGCCACCTCCCGCAGCACCCGCGCGACCCGCTGCTCTTCCGACGACCGGACGTACGTGAGCGGCCTTCCCGACTGAAAGGCTTCGCGGATCGTTTGCGCCGCCCGGCTCTCGGCCGCCTTTGTATTAACGGATGCGATAAGAGGTGATCTCCTCTTCCATTATGGCTACTTGGACTCGATGCCGTGCGGCCGCGCTGACGATGCCGGATTGCACGGGATGTTCCCGGTCGGTCACGTCGAGCATGCCCACCTGGCCGGCCTGAAACGAAGCGAACAGCAAACGGTCGCCGCGGTTCCCAATATTGCCGCGATTATACGGCTCTGCCTCACGGTGCGTCAACGAGATTTCCAGAGCACCGAGCACCGCGCGGTCTCCCACAGTCACGCAGAGGAAGAACCCTGAGCGTAACCTGATATAATTCCAAACTTGGGTTCTTAACGCCCCCATCCGCAGGGCAGTCCCCAGACCTTTTGCCAATAGGAGGAGTCACCACTCTCGATGAGTCACAGTAACCTGGAGGAGCTGCTCGCAGCCTCGGGGAACGCCGTCAAACTGCTGCGCCATTCGCAGATCGGCCCCTACGCTTTCCCGGTAGTTCGCTCCGAATTTTCCAACTGGCGGGACGAGCAGCGCGCCTGGAAAGAGACCTGCGCCCTCTTCGACCAGTCCCACCACATGACCGACCTGTATGTGGAGGGCCCCGACGCCCTGAAAGTCTTTTCCGATCTCGGCGTCAACAGCTTCAAAACGTTCAAAGTCAACCAGGCCAAGCAATTCGTCGCCTGCAATCATACCGGCCACGTTATAGGAGACGCGATTCTGTTCTATTTGGCCGAAAACAAGTTCAACCTGGTGGGCCGCCCGCCCGCCGCCAACTGGGTGCATTACAACCTGGAAACTCGCGGCTATAAGGCCACCGCCGAGCGGGACGAGCGATCGTTCGTCAATCAAGGGCGCCGGAAAACTTATCGCTACCAGATACAGGGTCCGCACGCCGTCAAGACCATGGAGAAGGTCACTGGCAGGCCCGCACCCGACATAAAATTCTTCAATATGGATGTGTTCCAGGTAGCCGGGCGCGCGGTGCGCGCATTGCGTCATGGCATGGTCGGGCAGCCCGGCTGGGAACTCTGGGGCCCTTGGGACGACGGCGACGCCGTCCGCGACGCCATCGTCGCCGCCGGCCAGGAGTTCGGTATCCGCCAGGTCGGCGCCCGCGCCTATCCCACCACCTGTTTGGAATCCGGCTGGATTCCCTCGCCGCTCCCCGCCGTCTATACCGGCGAAGAAATGAAGGCCTACCGTCAGTGGCTCAGCACTAAGAGTTATGAAGCGATGGCTTCCCTCGGCGGAAGCTTTGTCTCTGACAAGATCACCGATTATTACCTGACGCCCTACGATCTCGGCTACGGCCCCTTCGTCAAATTCGATCACGACTTTATCGGCCGCGCGGCGCTGGAAAAGATCGTCAACGACCAGAAGCGAAGGAAGGTCACGCTGGTCTGGAACGGCGACGACACCGAGCGCGCGCTCGGAACGCTTTTTCACGGCCGCGGCGAAGCTGCCAAGTACATCGATCTGCCGCTGGCCAATTACGCCACGCTACCGTTCGACAAAGTGGCGCAGGGCAGCAAGACGGTCGGCCTGTCCACCTACACTGGCTACACCTACAACGAGCGCGTCATGATTTCACTCGGCGTGGTCGATGTGGCGCAGGCCGAGCCCGGCACGCAAGTTAGCATCTTCTGGGGCGAGGAAAGCGGCGGCACCACGAAACCCACGGTCGAGCGTCATCGGCAAATCGAAATCCGCGCGACCGTCGCCGCCGTTCCCTACGCCGAGATGGCGCGCGTCGCCTACCGCCCGCATTAAGGACAACTCCATGGCCTACATCTTTCATCAGGACGATTTACCGAGGCTCGAAGCGGTGGTGCCCGGACGGGTGCGCACCTTCTTCGTCAACAAGGAACTCACCAATATCGACGACATGCTGGCTGGCGTCATGAACTATGCCCCGCACGGTTCCTCGCCCTACCACTACCACGAGATCTGCGAGCACTTTTACTTCATCATGGAAGGCAAAGGCACGGTCGAGACCGAAGAGGGCGTGCGCCCCGTCGGCCCCGGCGACATGGTGTTCATCCCGGCGGAGGCCAAACACCGCCTGCGCGCCAGCGACACGGGCCTCTTCTATTTCGAATTCCAGGCCCCTAACCGCTTCAAGACCCACATCCTCGACGGCACTCCGGACGATCTGCGGTGGAACCGCGTAGACGGACGCGTCTGGGTCCAGACCTAGAAACCGGAAACTGCCATGACCACCCAAACTCTCACATTCATCGACACGAACAAGCTGCCGCGCGTCAAAACGCCGGACGGCGAGCTGACCGAAGTCCTGAACAACGCCCTAGTCGGCGCCAAGAACGTGCTTGGCATGCTCCGCTGGGTCAGCCCCGGCCAGACGTTTCAGACCGAGACGAACAGCAAGCACCAGTTGATCTACCTGATGGAGGGCAAAGGCAAGATCCGGCTCGAGAACAAGGACTACGACGTCGCCAAAGGGAACGGTGTGTATCTTGGCCCGTCGGAAACCGCGACTATCCAGGCCGCCCCCGGCGCCTCGTTGAAGCTGTTTCACCTGGTGGTGCCGCAGATCCCGAAGTAGACGAAAGCTGGTTCCGCGGCCTTTCAATCCAGCGGGAACCTGACATGCTGACGCTCGGCCACTCAGAACACTCCTCCGAGGAATCACGCGTGCCTTCTCAAATACCTGACAGGCGCGGCCTCACAGCGATAGAATCTTCTAAAACCTCAAGGAGGTTCATGGATGCCACGGAAAGCTCAGATGGTGAGTTCGTTTTTGGCGATCGCGATCGCAACCGGCTGCTTGGCGGGAGCGGCCTTGGCCGCTTCGGGGAACGCGAAAACAGCCTCAGATACCAAGAATCCCACCAACGATGCGCCCAACCGGTACACGACTGTGGAGCACTGGGCCAAGCTCCCCGACGGCCGAAAAATGGGCTCGACCAGCGCCGTGGATATTGATCGGGACGGCACATCCGTGTGGGTCGCCGAGCGCTGCGGCGCCAATGGCTGCCTGGACCCCCAGACCCGCGAAGTCAGGAAGATGGACGTGATCTTCAAGCTTGACACCAACGGCAACGTCCTGAAGAGTTTTGGCAGCGGGATGTTCGTCGCGCCACACGGCATTTACGTGGACAAAGACGATAACATCTGGATCACCGACTACCAGGACAACGCGCCCCCGCCGGCACGCGCCCGCGGCGAGCGCCGCGCCGCCATTCAACCGGGAAGTCAGGATCCTCCTTCGGGAGCAACCATTGGTCACCAGGTCTTCAAATTCAGTCCCGATGGAAAGCTCCTCATGACCATCGGCAAGGCCGGCGGCGCCGCTGAGCCCGAATGCTGCTATCAGCCCAACGACGTGATCGTCGCCAAGAATGGAGACATTTTCATATCGCAAGGTCACGGCGCGGGAAAGGACATTGTTTTCAAGTTCGACAAGAATGGCAAACCGATTAAGCATTGGGGCCATTACGGAACAGGTCCGGGCGAGTTTGACCAGCCCCATTCGCTCGCGTTCGATTCCAAGGGCCGGCTGTACGTCGCCGATCGGAACAACAATCGCATTCAGATTTTCGATCAGGATGGAAATTACATTTCGGAACTGCACCAGTGGAGCAGGCCGAGCGGCATCTTCATCGACAAGCACGACAACCTGTACAGCGCCGACTCCGAATCGGAGTCCGTCTCCCAAAATCACAACGGGTGGCATCGCGGCATGCGGGTGGGCAGTCTGAAAGACGGCAAGATCGTCGCCTACATCCCCGATCCGAATACGAAAACCCGGGAAGCCGACAAATACACCGGCACCAGCGCGGCCGAGGGAGTGGCGGTCGACGCGAAGGGCAATATCTACGGCGCCGAAGTGGGCCCACAAGACGTGAAAAAATACGTCAAGAAGTAATCACGAAACCGCAAATCCCGAAAACGGCGAAGCAGCTGTGACAACCCGGGAGCCGAAATACTACGTTTACAGGATAGAATTCCGCTGAGAAAAGCGGAATACTCGGGGACGCCGTGAGGTTTGCTCCGATTTTCGTCTGGTTGGCAGCCCTGGTGCTGGCTCCCGTGCGGGGTGATACCCCGGAGCCCGAATCGCAGATGGTCGACTTGAACGTGATCGCGCTCGACAGCCATGGCGATCCGGTTACCGACCTGACTCGCGACGATTTCCAGGTGACCGATGCCGGCAAACCACAGACGATCGTGTTTTTCCGCCATAACGAGAGCAAACTCAGCCACGAGCCGCCCGCCACACCCGGCGAAGTCTCCAACCGGCGCGGTGAAAACGTGCCGCACGCCACCGTGGTCCTGCTGGACTTCATGAATCAGAGCTTCAATACGCGCAACATCGCAGTCAACCAGCTGGTGCGTTACCTCGAGGGTGTGGAATCGGCCGATTACCTGTACCTCTACATTCTGACCGTCGATGGCCGCATCTATGCGGTTCATGGCTTGCCGGATCCGTACAGCGAAACACCGCAGCCGCCGCAAGGTCGGTGGGCGAAAGACATCAAGCGGACGATGGACCAGGCGATGCGAGAAGTCATGCACGTGCGCCCGGTCGAGATGGACGTGGCGGTTCGCACGCAGCTGACCTTTCGCATCCTGGCGGGCGTGGCCAATAATCTGACACGCGTTCCCGGGCGCAAGAACCTCGTGTGGATCACCGACGGCGTGCCGATCGAGCTGGGCCCGAACCGTTCGGACACCGGCGACTACGTGGATTTCACGCCGCAACTGCGGCAGATGAGCGCCGCCCTGGAGCGCTCGAAGATTGCGATTTACCCCGTGCGGCAGGTGATGATGGGCAGTCCCGACACGGTCGGCGATGCGCCCGGCGGCGGCTCTGCTCCGCGCAGCGGAATCGGCAGCATTGCGACCCTCGACCAGTTCGCGCAGATGACCGGCGGGCGGCCCGACGCGGGCAAGGACATCGGCGGCGCCATCAAGCAGGCCATGAGCGACCTGCGGACCAGCTACCAGATCGGCTATTATCCCCCTCTCCGGAACTGGGATAGCAAGCTGCACCGGCTCAAGATCACCTCCAAGCGAAAGGGCGTGCGCATTCAAGCCAAGACGCTATACTTCGCGTGGCCGGAACCACCCGGGACGAGGACGGAGCAGGCAGTCCAGATGGCCGCCATAACCCAGTTCGATGCCGAAGAAATCGGCCTGCGCGTCACGGCATCGCAGGACAGCAAGGTGGTCCACTTGCGGGCGCGCATCGACGCCAATGATGTAGTCCTGGTGCCCGATGCGGATCGATACAACGGACAGCTTCGCGCGGTGCTGACGACCTACCAGGACGGACCGCAACCCAGTATTGGGGCCGTTACGCCTCTGGAGCTGCATTACACCGCGGAGCAGCGCGACCAGGCAATTAAGGACGGCATCTTGTTCACACAGAACGTGCCTGTCGACCAGAGCGTGCGACGGCTGCGCCTGATCGTTTTCGACCGGGGGTCGGACACGCTGGGATCGGTGACCGTAGCGCTCCCACCGCCGGCGCGCTGACGCGTTACTGTTTCCAGTAGGCCGGCAGGTTGGGCTTGGTGTCGCGGACGATCTCCAGAATCGCCTTGCGGTCTTCCGGGTTCAGGCGGGCGTACTTCTCGCTCTGATCTTTGCCGTTGAGCACGTCGTAGAAGCGCTGGTAGACGCGCTCGCGGACCAGATCGGGCATGGCGTCAAACGCGGCGCTGTAGATCATGTAGGAAAGCGGGTAGCGGAATAGGCGCGTCTTGAGATCGAAATCGCGCAGCGAACGACCCTGGTGATCGCGCGGACCGCGCTCGGGGAAGGTCTTAGTGAATGTCGAGACGCCGGCGATCGGCTCACGGATCTGGCGTTCGTCGGCGAAGAGCATATACATGACCATCTCCTCTATTTCGCCGTTCAAGCGCGGCTCGTCCAGCTTGCCGTCGTGCTGCGTGATGCGCGTGTCCCAGCCGATTCGCGTGATCAGGTTGGTCATGCGCGTCTGATGTTCGAGCGTCATCAGCGCGACGATATCGCTCGACGGCAGCAGATATTTCGAAGTATCGAATTTCTTATCGAGGCTGGTGAGGTTCTGCGTGTTCTGCGTGTCGAGGAGCTGCGGCCGCGCCGGATCGTGGCCCACCGCATTTCCCATGTGGGTCATCGATCCATGCGTGCCCGTCACATACCAGCCGCCCCAGCGGTGGTCGAACTCGCTGCGTTGATCGGTGATCATCGCCTGGCCGCGAAACGCCGGCATGCCGTCGGCCGCGGGATACACCGAACTGACCAGAATGCCTGGTACGCCCAGCGTGCTCAGGCCCTGGTGGCACTGCAGGCACACATCGCGGCGCGCGAATTCGGGATGATCGGTCTTCTCGACGCTCAGCGTATAGAAATTATCGCCTTGCTGGGGATCTTGCGCGACCAGTTCCAGCACGTCGCCATCCTGGACCGAGCCGACCGCGACTTCGTCATTGAAGTACAACGCGCGCGGCGCGCGAGGCGAGATCTTGACAGATTGAAAGCTGGTCTTTGAAAAGACCAGCATTTGGGTATCGACGTGGATGCCGAGGTTCTTGAGTAGAGAGGGCAGGTAGCCGAATCCCGGCGTGTACTCGAGCTTCACGGCGCCGCTATCGATCTGCTTTTGGAGACGCGCTACGGCGTCGTTGGGCGGTCTCTCGACGTATTGGATGGCCGGGTGGTCGTACGGAACGTAGGTGGTCTCTTCGATCCCGGCGGCAACGGCCAGCCCGGAGGCAAGCACCACAGACAACAGAGCTCGGCGTATCATCCTTCTTCCTTATTATCACTTGGACGGCCGATTGCCAGTGACTTTGGTCACTTCCACCAGCCCGGCAGGGCGGGCTTTGTGTCGCGGACGATTTCCAGGAGGGCGCGGCGGTCGTCGGCCTCCAGCGTAGCGAACGCCTTAGTTTGGTCCTTGCCGGAGAGGATGTCGTACAGGCGGCGGTAGACGCGGTCGCGGACTGCGTCGGGCATGCCATCGAAGGCGGGGCTGTAGATCATGTAGGAGAGCGGGTAGCGGAACAGGCGCGTCTTGAGATCGAAATCGCGCAGCGAACGGCCCTGGTGGTCGCGGGGACCCCGCTCGGGAAAAGTCTTGGTGAAGGTCGAGACGCCGGCCACCGGGCTCTTCAGCGGTTCTTCGTCGCGGAACAGCATATAGGTGAGTATCTCCTCGATTTCCGAATTCAGGTTCGGATCTTTCGGATTGATGCGCGCATCCCAACCGATGCGGGTCATGAGGTTGGTCATGCGGGTCTGATGCTCGAGCGTCATCAAGGCCACGATGTCGCTAGTGGAGACGAGGTAGCGCGAGGTATTGAAGTACGAATCGAGGCTCGTGACGTTTTGTGAATCGGGGCCGGCGGGGCCGCCGGGCTGCAGCGGGTCCACCAGGCTGACGTTGTTGCCGAGATGCTTCTGCCCGCCGTGCGTGCCGGTGACGTACCAGCCGCCCCACCGCTCGTTCAGCGGGCTGCGATGGTCGGTCATGTAGGAGCTGCCGTGCCCGTCGCCCGGGCCGCCGCCGCGCGGATGGACGGAGCTGACAAGCAGGCCGGGCACACCGAGAGTGACCGGGCCTTGGTGGCATTTCAGACAATCGTCACGGCGGCTGAATTCAGGCTTGGCCGCTTTTTCGCTGTCGAGCGTATAGAGGATGATGCCGAGCTTGGGATCGAGCGACGTGAGCTCGAGGACATCGCCGCCCTGGACATACCCGACCGACACCGCGTCATTGAAATACAAGGCGCGCGGCGTGCGCGGCGAAATCTTTGGCAGCTGGATGCTGGTTTTGGAAAAGACCAGGACTTGGGAATCGAGATTGATGCCAAGCTCGTGAAGGACGGAAGCCAGGTAACCCTGGGGACCTGAGTACTCGAGCTTCGCTTGGCCGGCCTCGAGGCGCTTTTCCAGGCGCGCGACGGGGTCGCTGGGCTCTTGCGCGTAGCGGATCGCCGGGTCGTCGAGCGGGACGTAGAACTTGTCCTCCAGACGCTCCTGGGCGAACGCGACTGCGGCGAGGAGGAACAAAGCGGCGCGGAGGCCCATAGGGGTATCGTAACGCCGTGTCAGGCGGTTAAAACTTTCCCGCGAGTCTCCGGCAGCAGGAACGCGGCGATCGCCATCGTGGCATAAGCCAGACCTGCGAACAGGCCGATGGCTTCACCAAGCGGCAGGTGCGTGGAGCCGACGAGTGTCGGGAACAGCGCGCCGATGGCGCGGCCCACGTTGTAAGCGAAGCCTTGGCCGATGCCGCGGACGCGCGTGGGAAAGTGCTCGGTGTAGAACGGGCCCATCGCGCTGAAGACACCCGAAGCGAAGAAGCCGAGCGGAAAACCGAGAACCAGCATGGCGGTGTCGCCGAACGGGATCATGGTGTAGATCACGGCGACGGTTCCCGCGCCGATCGCGAAAAAGAGGAAGGTGAGGCGGCGGCCGATACGGTCGGCCAGAAAGCCGCCGGAGAGATAGCCGAAGAACGCGCCGGCGATCGAAACGGCGAGATAGCCAGCGGAATCGAGCACGGACAATTTCCGCTCGTCGCGAAGGAAGGTGGGCAGCCACGTAGTGACAGCGTAGTAACCGCCTTGCGCGCCGGTGCCCATCAGGCCGCCGAGCACGGTCACGCGCAGCAGCGGGGGGCGGAAGATTTCGAGCAAGGACGGCCGCTCGCCGTGCGCGGCGAGGAGGGCACGTGCTTCCAGGTAGACCGGCGGTTCTTCCACGTAGCGGCGCACCCAAAAGACAAGCAAGGCGGGGACGATGCCCACCAGGAACAGAGCGCGCCACGCGGTCTGCGGCGGAAGAATCGAGAAGAAAAAGGCGTAGAGCAAGGCCGCCGTGCCCCAGCCCAGGGCCCAGCCGGCCTGCATCACGCCAAGGGCCTTACCGCGATGCTGCGCGCGAATCACTTCCCCGAGCAGGACTGCGCCCGCCGCCCACTCGCCGCCGAATCCAAGGCCCATGATGGCGCGGGCGGCGAAGAGCTGGTTGAAATTCTGGGCGAGGCCGGACAAGAACGTGAATGCCGCAAACCAGAGGATGGCGATTTGCAGCGTGAGGACGCGCCCAAAGCGATCGGCGAACCAGCCGGCCAGCCATCCACCGGCCGCGGAGACCAACAAGGCTGCCGTTCCAAGCGCGCCGGCCTGTGTGCGCGTGATGCCCCAGGTGGCGATGAGCGCGGGGATCGCGAAGCTGTAAAGTTGGACGTCCATGGCGTCGAGCGCCCAGCCTCCCACGCAGGCCGTGAAGGCGCGGCGTTCGCGCGCGCCTAGATCCGAAATCCAACCGAGCGCGCCGCGCGGAGTGGTGGCGTCCAGGGTGGAAGGCGGCTGGCTCACGGTTACTCCTCGCGCCAGATGCCCAGCGCCTTTTGAGCGGGGCGGTCGGAGAAGCTGAACAGCACCGATTCCTGCTGCGCTTCATGCGAGACACGCGTCCAGGAAGGAACTACGAAGATGTCATGCTCTTTCCAGGCGAGTGATGCCTCGCCAACCTGGCTCCGGCCGCGGCCTTCGACGCAGCAATAGACAGTGGCGTCGGTCGAGCGGTACGGCGCGCCATGAAAGCTGGAGGGTAGCCACTGGATGAAGGCGCCGATGGTCGGCATGGGGTAGCCGCCGGTGGCCGGATTCACATACTGCATCTTGATGCCGTGCGCGGCATGAACGGGGCCGTTGCGCTGTAACTGTTCGAGCGCTTCGCGGCTGCGCGCATAGGGATACGAAAGCAGCGGCGTGCGCCGGGCCGGCGTGTAGTCGAGCGGCAGCAGGTTGGCGCCGTAGCGCACCATCGCGTCGCCTTCGCGGCGGGCCACCGGCTGCGTCTCCTCCGGATAGTGCTCGGCGAAACTCGTGTCGAAGTGGTTGACCGTGGGAATATCGAGGCCGTCGAGCCAGACCACCGGCTGATTGCTGGGGTTGCCGTGGTCGTGATACGTCCACGAAGGCGTCAGGATGAAATCGCCGGGGTGCATGGTGGTGCGCTCGCCATCGACAGCCGTGTAGGCGCCCTCGCCTTCGATGATGAAGCGCAGCGCCGATGCAGTGTGCCGATGGCTGGGCGCGACTTCGCCCGGCAGTACGAGCTGCATGCCGGCGTAAATGCTCTGCGTGATGCGCGACTGGCCGCGCAGGCCCGGGTTTTCGAGGATCAGAACGCGGCGCTCGGCTTCCTTTGCGGTGATGATTTTGCCCGACTCCATGATCAGCGGGCGTATTTCGTCATAGTGCCACAAGGCGGGCTGGCAGGCGGTGCGCGGCTCGGTGCGCACAATATCGGCGAGGACTTCCCAGAGCGGGGCAGCGCTACTCTTGTCGAGGCGGTCGTAAAACTCGCGGCGTTCCGCGGTGACCTCGGGTTTGTTATAAAAAGCGGCGTTCATGGCGGCACCTAGGCGTGGCCGGCGACCGGCAGGCCGGCGGCGGCGCGAACCGCCACTTCCATCGAACCAATCTTTTCAACCGTGGCGACAATCTGATCGCCGGGAACGATCGGGCTAACACCCTCGGGCGTGCCTGTGATGATCACATCGCCGGGATAAAGTGTGTAGAAGCGCGTGGCAAACTCAATCAGTTGGGGGACGCCGAGAATCATGTTGCTGGTGTTCGAGCTTTGGCGCGTCTGGCCATTGACCGAGATGCTGAGATCGAGCGCGCCGGGATTGGGGATCTCTTCGGCGGTAACCAGCCACGGCCCGAGCACCGTGTAGGTGTCCGGCGATTTGCGGAAGCTGCGATCTTCCGGGCCGCGAATGGTGATGTCGAGCCCGATGCTATACCCGGCGACGTACTGGAGCGCGTCCGCGCGGGAGACCTGGCGGGCCTCCTTGCCGATGACGACGGCGAGTTCCACTTCGTGATCGTTGCGGCGGTCGAGCATGCGCAGCGCGATGCCTTCGCCGGGGCCGGCGAGACTGCTGTTGGCTTTCAGAAACAGTCCGATTTCGTTGATGGACTTCAACAGCGCGGGATTGTTGTTGTGCAGAGCGACGTTGTCGCGCACTTCCTGCGCGTGCGCCTTGTAGTTCACGGGAGCCGCGACGATCTTTCCAGGATTGGCAACGGGGCTGAGCAGCGTCAACCCCGCGAGTGGTTGCGCGGCGGCGCCAGGGGCGAGCGCACGGGCGCGTTCGGCGACTTTGGGCAGATTCGCGATGAATGGATCGCAGGCAGGCAGGGGATAGCGGACCGCGGGCAGCACATCCAGGGCGGCGGTGACATCGCGCACCGTCGCGCCTTCCACCAGACCGAGACGGCCCTCCCCAAAGCGGCAAAAACGCATGTTCAGGCTCCTTCGAAGCGCAAGAGCCATTCTAAAACAGGGGGCGGATGGATTACTGGTTCAGCAGCGGCGTATCCTTCACCGCCGGCGGCTCGGGCCGCGATTGCAGGAACGCGTAGATATCGGCGAGGTCTGAGTCCTTCACCACTTTCGCCGTGTAAGGCGGCATCTGGCCGGTGGGCTGGCGGACGTAGCGGGTGAAATTCGCGTAGGGGATCGGGCGCGGGGCCAAGCGCGGGCCGGTCGCCGCCGCACCTTGCCCTTCGTGCTGGTGGCATTGATAGCATCCGAAACGCTCGAACAGCTTTTTTCCGTTCTGCGGGTTAGGAGTTTGCGCGAACCCGACGATAGCCAGGGCAAGCAAGAGAAGCGATGTCTTCATGAGCGCATCCTACCGCGGCTGGGTCACCACATCGACCAACGCCGGCTCGCCTTTCGCGACCACATCGAGCGCGCGTTTGATGGCCGGCCCCAGGTTCTTCGCTTCGAGAATCGGGCCTTCCGCATAAATGCCCATGCCCTGCGCGACCTTCGCGAAATCTATGTTGGGATCGACCAGCGTGGTGCCGATGCCGGCGTTTTCGATGCCACGCTGATGGCGGTTCGCCAACCGCTGGATGTGCATCACTTCCTGGTGATAGGCGCGGTTGTTGTGCATCACCGAAAGCAGGGGAATCTTGTGATGCGCCGAAGTCCAGAGAACGCCGGGGGCATACATCAAGTCGCCGTCGTTTTGGATGGTGACGCTCAGGCGGCCGTATTTCTTATTGGCCAAGGCCGCGCCGAGCGCGGCAGGCGCGCCATATCCGACACCGGCGCCGCCGGATCCGCCGATGTGCTGGTGATGCTGATCGAACGACCAGAGACGCGAAGGCCACGAGCCCGCGCCCGAGACCAGCGACCAGTCTTTGGTTCTGATTTGCGCCCACAATTCCGCGGAGAGGCGGGCGGTGCTGACGGGGCTCGCGTCCCACGCGTAACTAGCTTCCACGCGTGCGGCTTCGAGCGCCTTCTGGTGCGCGGCGGCCAGCTTCGTGCCGCGCTCCTGGAGGGCGCGCTTGCGGTCGGCGGTGAGCAGTTTCTTGACGGCTTCGGTCAGAGCCGGCAGCGTCTCTTCAGCGTCGGCGGCGATGGCCACGTCCACTTCGGGAAAGCGCTCGAAATCCTGATAGTTGCTCTTGATGTAGAGATCGCCGGTGGTAATACTCACCAGCTTCGCGCCCTGCTTGGTGAGGCGCCGCGAACTCTTGTGCAGTTGATCGCGGAAGGAATTGACGGTGCCCCAGAAGTCGGTGAGCTCGAGCCCGACAATCACGTCCGCCTGCGCGATCAACCCGCGGCTGGAGGACTGGTTGAGCGGATGCCGGCTGGGAAAGTTCATCCGGTCGTTCTGGTCGATCACCGGCGCCTGCAGCGTTTCCGCGAGTTCGATCAGAGCCTTCATGCCGGCTGGCGTGCGCGCGACGCGCCCCGCGATCAGCACGGGATTCTCGGCGTCCACGAGCATCTTCGCAACCTCGGCGACGCTGCCAGAATCGCCCTGCGGCGGGCGGGCGAGCGTGAGCTTCGGAATGCGGGGCCACGCTTCGGCGTGAGGGTCTTCCTGAAGGTCGAGATCAGCCACCAGCAGCACGGGCATCATCGGCGGCGTCATGGCGATCTTGTAGGCGCGCACCGCGGACTCGCCGAAGTGCTGCAGTGACGCCGGCAGATCGTCCCATTTCACGAAGTCGCGCACCATCGAGGCCGCGTCTTGCACGCTGTGCTCCCATTCGACGCCGGGCCGGCGCGATGCCGCATCCACCGAATTGCCGACAATCATGTAGACCGGAGCGCGGTCGCAGTACGCGTTGTAGAGTGCCATCGAGGCGTGCTGCAACCCGACAGTGCCGTGGGCCAGCACGCAGGCCGGCTTGCCCTCGATTTTTGAGTACCCGTGGGCCATGGCCACCGACGACTCTTCGTGGCAGCAGGTGATGAACTCGGGATTCTTGTTGCCGCCGTAATTGATGAGGGACTCGTGCAAGCCCCGGAAGCTGGAGCCGGGATTGGCGATGACGTACTCGAAGCCGAGCGACTTCAGCACGTCGACCATGAAGTCGCCGCCGGGGCGATCGGCGGTCAGCACTTCGACTGCGGGCGCGCCGGTTTCAGACTGGCGCGTGGCTGCCGAAGGAGCGCTGACGCGGGCCGAGCCGGCTTCCTGGGCAACGGCGGGCTTGGAAGCGGGAACCAGTCCCGCGGCTCCGACGGCAGCGGCGCCTTTCAAAAAACTGCGGCGATTGGAGCGGCTCATAACGTCCTCCCCTCCCGGACACACGGATCCGAGGTGTTTCCAAGTATATATCAACGCTCCGGCGGGGGCAGTCCGCCGCGTTGTATGATTCGTTCATGACGCTGAAGTTACCCGCGCTCGCGGCGGCGGCCTTGGCGCTGACGGCGCAGACGCCGGGAACCTACGTGCTGCGAGACGCGCGCGTGGTGCGGGTGTCCAGTCCGACGATGGAACGGGCCAGCGTCGTCATCCGCGGCGGGCTGATCGAGGCGGTCGGCGAGAACGTCGCCGCGCCACCAGATGCCTGGGTCATCGATTGCAAGGGATTGACCGTATATCCGGGGTTGATCGATGCGCTCAGCACCTGGGGGATGCCGTCGGGAGGAGGAGGCGGGCGGGGTGCTCCGCCGGCTAAGGGTCCGGAAGACCGGCCGTTGAACGCGTCCTGGACCAAGGCGGCCGATCTGGTGGTGCCGGCCGATCGCGTGTTGGAGACCGTCCGCAACGCCGGTTTTACCACGGCCGTGGTCTTTCCCGGCGGCAACATCTTTTCCGGACAGGGCAGCGTGATCAATCTGGCGGGCGACCGCGCCGGGCAGATGGTGATCGCGGATTCAGTCGCTCAGTATGTCACGTTGCGCACCGCCGGCGGCCGCGGGGGGTATCCCGCTTCTCTGCTGGGATCGATCGCCTATGTGCGCCAGATCTACCTCGATGCGGACCAGTATCGGGCGGCGCGCGCGATTTACGACAAGCATCCCGAAGGGCTGCCGCGTCCGGCGTACGACCGGGCTCTGGAAGGTGTGCTCACGACTTCGCGAGTGCTGTTGCCCGCGGATCACGAAATCGAAATCGCGCGCATGCTGTCGCTGGCCAAAGAGCTGAAGCGCAACGCGGTGCTGTACGGCGGGCACGAGGCTTGGCGCGCCACCGGCCTTCTGCAGCAAGCGGAGACCCCGGTTCTGGTCAGTCTCAAATATCCGGCGAAAGACCGGGATGCGGATCCAGCAGCCGAGGAGCCGCTACGGGTTCTCGAATTCCGCGACAAGGCCCCGTCGGCCGCTGCCGCGCTGGCTCAGGCCAAAGTGAAGTTCGCGTTCTACTCCGATGGCCTCACGAACCCGCGCAACTTGGCCGGAGCGATGCGGAAGACCATCGCCGCGGGATTGAAGCTGGAAGACGCGGTACGCGCGCTGACGCTGGCGCCGGCGGAGATCTACGGCGTGGCCGACCGCTTGGGAAGCATCGACAAAGGCAAGATCGCCAATCTGGTGGTGACAGATGGCGATCTGTTCGCGGAAAAGACCAAAGTCAGATACACGTTTGTGGACGGCGCCAAGTTCGAGCCGCTTCCCGAGCAGCCGGCGCAGAAACCGGCGGCGAAAGGGGCTGAGCGATGAAATCCGGTGTGATGGCCGTCCTGCTTTGCGCGGGGCTGGCGTGGGGCGCGGATGCGCCCGTGCTGATTCAAAACGCGACCATCCTGACCGTGACCAACGGCACGGTGAAGGGATCGATACTGCTGGAGAACGGCAAAATCGCGGCCATCGGGGAACGCCTGACGGCGCGCGCCGGAGCTACGGTGATCGACGGTTCCGGCAAGTACGTGATGCCGGGAATCATCGACTGCCATTCACACATCATGGCCGATGCCATCAATGAAGGCAGCGTGTCCGTCTCTTCCATGGTCAAGATGTCCGACGTTCTGGATCCGGAAGATATCGCCATCTACCGGGCGCTGGCCGGCGGTGTCACCACCGCGAACATTTTGCACGGGAGCGCCAATCCGATCGGCGGCCAGACGCTGGTGATGAAGATGCGCTGGGGCAAGAACGCCGAAGAAATGAAGTTCGAAGGCGCCATGCCGGGGATCAAGTTCGCCTTGGGCGAAAATCCCAAGCGGCGCGGGAATGCGGCGCCGGGGGCCGGCGTCAATCCGGCCGCGCTACGGTATCCGGCGACGCGAATGGGCGTCGAAGACGTCATCCGCGAGGCGTTCGTCGAAGCGAAGGCGTACAAAGCGAGTTGGGACGACTACCAGGCTAAGACCGCGCGTGGCGAGCTGGCAATCCCGCCCGCCCGCAATCTGAAGCTGGAACCGCTGGTCGAGGTGTTGGAAGGCAAGCGGCTGGTGCACGCGCACTGCTACCGCCAGGACGAGATTCTCATGCTGCTCCACGTGGCCGATGAATTCGGATTCAAGATTCGCACGCTGCAGCACGCACTGGAAGCCTATAAGCTGGCGCCGGAAATTCTGGCGCACGGCGCCGGTGTTTCGACTTTCGCCGACTGGTGGGCCTACAAGATGGAGGCGGAAGACGCGATCCCGTATAACGCCGCGATTCTCGCGCGCCGCGGTGTGGTGGTTTCTTTGAACTCGGACGATCCGGAACTGATGCGGCACCTCGATAAAGAAGCGGCGAAGACGATGAAGTATGGTGGGCTGAGCGAGACCGAGGCTCTCTCGCTGGTCACCATCAATCCGGCGAAGCAGCTGCTGATCGATAAACGGGTCGGGTCGCTGGAGGTCGGGAAGGACGCCGATGTCCTCCTCTATGACGGCCATCCGCTTTCGAATTTGAGCAAAGTGGTCAAGGTATGGATTGACGGCCACGAATATTTTGACCGCGGCCGCGACATTGAAGAGCGGACGAAAAAAGAAACGGAGAAGAAGGTTTTGCAGCAAAAGGCGGGCGCCGGTAGCCACGAAGAGGCGAGTGACGAGGGCGACGAATGAGAGCGCTACTCCTGTTCATTTTGCCGGTAAGCCTGTTTGCGGCGGACGATTCGTTCCTGTTGCGCGGGGCCACGGTGCACACGATGGCGGGGACCGAAATCGAGAGCGGATCGGTGCTGGTGCGCGCGGGGAAAATCATCGGCGTCGGTAAGAACCTGGCGGCGCCCAAGGACACCAAGGTCATCGATGGCAAGGGCCTGCATGTGTACCCGGGAATGATCGATGCGGCTACCGAGGTGGGGCTGGTGGAAGTGAACTCGATTCGCGAAACCGCCGACACTACCGAGATCGGGAGGTTCAACCCGCAGTTGGTGGCGTTGACGGCGGTGAACCCGTCGAGCGAACACATCGCGGTGACGCGCGCCAACGGCATCACCACTGTGGCGAGCCTGCCGCAGGGACAACTGATCGCCGGCCAGGTTTCACTTCTCCACCTGGATGGCTGGACCACCGAAGAAATGGGCGTCAGTCCGAAAGCTGCGCTCCACTTGCGGATGCCGGTGGTGCGGGTTGGCGGTGGGCCAGCCCTCCGCGAAGAACCGCCCGCCAGTGGCGCTCCGGCGTCGGACACGTTTACCGGCGCCAAGCAGAATTTCGAGAAGCAGATGGCGGAGTTGAACGAATTTTTCGAGACCGCCCGCCGATATCAGCAGGCCAAAGAGGCGCGCGCGCCCGGCTTTCAGGTGGATTTGAAACTGGAAGCGATGATCCCGGTTCTCGAGCAAAAGGAGCCCGTCCTCGTTACGGCGATTCGCGAGCGCGAGATTCGCGATGCGCTCGCGTTCGCCGACAAGCAGAAAATCAAGATCATTTTGTGCGATGCTCCAGAGGCGTATAAGGTGACGAAGGAAATCAAGGAGCACGATGTGCCGGTGATTCTCGGCCCGACCTTGGCGTTGCCGCTCCACGAAGATGATCCGTACGATCGCGCATACACCACCCCGGCTGATCTGCAGAAGGCGGGAATCCGTTTCGCGATCGGCACGTTTTCGGGCACTGCGAATTTGTCGTCGCGGAATCTGCCGTACCAGGCCGCGCAGGCGGTGGCGTTCGGCCTTCCGCACGAGGAGGCGTTAAAGGCAATCACGAAGAGTGCGGCCGAAATCTGGGGAGTTGGGGACAGGATTGGCACGATCGAAGAGGGAAAATGGGCCGACTTGCTCGTGACCGACGGCGACCCGCTGGAATCGAAGACGCAAGTACGGTTACTGTTCATCAAGGGTAAGCCGGTCGATCTCGATAACCGGCAGAAACAGCTGTACGAGAAATATCGGAACCGGTAACGCCGGCGGTCGTGGCGCCGGCGCTACGAGAGGAAGGTTTATGAAGTTCGTTGCGACTCTGATGATCGCGGCGGCTACGCTATGCGTTGCCGCGAAAGACAAGGGGCAAGCGCCGCTCGTGCTCGCCAGCCAAGGCAGCTTCTTCGTCGGCGGCGAGGCCAAAACAATCACGTCTCCCGGGCGCGGCCCGGGCGCGCCGTCTACCCAGGGCGAGGTCACTATCAACCAGATGTACGTGCAGTATCAAACTCCGCCAAGTGGGTCGCAACATCTGCCGGTTGTCATGGTGCACGGCTGCTGCCTGAGCAGCAAGACCTGGGAAACCACACCGGATGGGCGCATGGGATGGAACGAATATTTCGTGCGCAAAGGCCGCTCCGTCTACCTTGCCGACCAAGTTTCGCGCGCGCGGTCGGGCTTCGACCCCGCGACCATCACCGCGGTGAAGACAGGCGCCATGCCGCCAAGCGCGCTGCCAAATATCATCGATGCTACGCATCAGACGGCGTGGGCGATTTTCCGCTTTGGCCCGACGTTCAACAAGCCGTTTCCCGACGAGCAATTTCCGGTGGAAGCAGCGGACGAGCTGTACAAGCAGATGATTCCGGATCTCAACGCCACGCTGCCCAACCCGAATCCCACGTGGAAGAACATGGCCGCGCTCGCCGTGCAGCTGAAAGGCGCAGTCTTGATGGGACACTCCGAATCCGGCTTCTTTCCCGAACAATCGGCGCTGCAGGATCCGAACGGCATCAAAGCGAATATCTCGATCGAAATGCCGTGCCCGGAGCTGAAACCGGAACAGATCGCGACGCTTGCCAAAATTCCGACGCTGGTGGTTTTCGGAGATCATCTCGGCGACGTGCCCGGCATCTGGAGTGCCGCCTTTGATGGCTGCAAGAAATTCGTCGATCAGGTGAAAGCGGCGGGCGGGGACGCGGAAATGATGTCGCTGCCGGCGTTCGGGCTCAAGGGCAACAGCCACATGCTGATGCAGGACAAAAACAACCTGCAAGTGGCCGATCTCATTCTGGCTTGGATCGACCAGCACGCGGAGAACAAAAAAATCGCGCGCGCCAAGTAGCTACTTGCCCACGAAGTGTCCGACGTCGCGGTTGTTCTCTTCGCAGATGTACTCGATGAGTTCGGTGTCAGTCTGTAGTTCCGGATTCTCGCGGATGGTCCAGGGCTTGGTGTAAGCCTTGGGGTCGTCAATCGTGATCTCGACGTCCATGTGCCCGAAATCCTTGCGGCGGTAACGTTCGGTCACGTGGAGCGCATCGGTGACGGGATGGCCGTTGGTGTCGAGCCAGCCCTTGCCATTAAAGCCGTTCGATTCCACCACAAACGTATCGCCTTCCCACTTGCCAATGGAGTAGCCTTGCCACGTGGGATTGGGATCCTTCGGCAGCGAACGCCCATCAGTAAAAATCTGGCGGAAGATGGTGCGCGATTCGTAGAGGATCAAAGTAACGCCTGGGGTCTCGACGATCTTCCACGGGGAGGTGACGGCAACCTTTTCCGGAATGATGGAAGGGAGGCAGAAGTTATTCGGATCGTCCTTGCCGCGATCATCCATGCGCCGCTTATACTCGGCGGCGGCCCAGGGTTGGAACGGCACCTCCTTCAAATCGGCGGCGATGTTGATGAGATATTTCAGGCCGGGAACCATCCAGATGCCGGCGAGGTCGGGTGTGCCGTTCGGTTTGCGGGGCGCGGGCGCTGTCAGGTTCGGGCTGCCGTCTTGGTTGCGCGGAATGCCTTTGGTGGGCGCCTCCGGCCATTGCGCAGCCAGCGGAAGCGCAGACGCTACCAGCGACACTGCAAGACCGAATCGTAAGAACATGAGACCTCCCAGGTTTCTCGGATTATACCGCGGCGCGAACTAGTCTCCGGCTTGCGGGACGCGGACCTCCTGGTCCTTGTACTGCAGCTGATAGAGCTTCCAATAGATGCCGCGCTGCGCCAACAACTCCTGGTGCGTGCCGGATTCGCGCAGGCGGCTCTTGTGCATTACCACGATGCGGTCGGCGCGCTGGATGGTCGACAGGCGATGCGCGATGATGATCGAAGTGCGCCCTTCCACCATCCGGTTGAGCGCCTCGCGCACTCGAAATTCGGTCTCCGTGTCGACACTCGATGTCGCTTCATCGAGAATCAGGTAGCGCGGATTGTGCGCCAGCGCCCGCGCAAAACTGATCAGCTGTTTTTGGCCGGTGGAAAGGCCGCTGCCGCGTTCGCGGATCGGGTGGTCGAATCCTTCCGGCAAGCCGCGGATGAACTCCAGCAAGTTGACTTGTTCGGCGGCGGTCTCGACCTGTTCGCGCGCGATCGCTTCGGTGCCGAGTCGGATATTTTCTTCCAGGCTGCCGGTGAACAGAAAGGGATCCTGCAGCACCACGCCGAACTGGCGGCGCAGGGCGAGCGGATCGAGATCGCGGATGTCGATGCCACCGAAGCGGATAGCGCCGCGCTGCACGTCGTAGAAGCGAAGCAGAATGCTGATCAGCGTGGTTTTGCCGGCGCCGGTATGTCCCACTACTGCCACGGTTTCTCCCGGCTCGATGCGCAACGAGACATCGCGCAACACCCAGTCTTCGCCGTGGTACGCAAACCAGACGTGATCGAACTCGATGGCCGCGATCTGGGTGGGCACCGGTTGCGGCGTCACCGGGTGCAGCACGGTGGCCGGCGTATCGAGCAGCTTGAAGATGCGTTCGGCCGAGGCCATGGCGGCTTGCAGAATATTGTATTTCTCGCTCAGATCCTGAATGGGCCGAAAGAACCGCTGCCCATATTGAAGGAACGCCACCACCACGCCGAGGGTCAGGCGCCCTGCGGTGATGCGGAAACCTCCGTAAGTCAGGATGCCGGCCAGCGCGGTCATCGATAGGAATTCCACTACCGGGTAAAACCAGCCATAGGCGGTAATCGCATCCTTATATGCGAGCATGTGCCGGCGATTGATCTCCTCAAATTCCTGGTTACTGCGCCGTTCGCGGTTGAACAGCTGCAGGACGACAATGCCGGTGATGTGTTCTTGCAGATAAGCGTTGATGCGCGCGATGGCCACTCGAATCCGGCGATAGCTTTGCGTCACGCTCCGCCGGAAGATCCAAGTGACCAGGACCACGAAGGGCATCGCGGTGAGCATGACTCCGGTGAGCAAGGGGCTCATCTGAAACATGACCGCGACGATCAGTGCCAGGACTAGAACATCACCCAGAATGGTCACCAGTCCCGACGAGAAGAGGTCGTTCAGCACATCCACATCGGTGGTGACGCGGGTGACGAGCCGGCCCATGGGATTCCGGTCGTAAAACGCCAGATCGAGGCGCTGCAAGTGTTCCATTAACTGGCGGCGGAGGTCGAACATGGCCAGTTGGCCCGTGTATTGCATGTAATACATCTGCACAAACTGGGAGACGAAAGTGCCCGCGATCACACCGAGATATAGGAGTCCGACAACCGAGAGGCCCCTCCACGGATCGGCGGGAAGCCAGGGATCTAGAATCGTTCGGACGGGAGCGGCGCCGGGGCTAACGTATTTATCGATGGCAATTTTAGTGAGCAAAGGGCCCAGAATCTGCATGCCCGACTGCACGAGAAGAAAAACCAGCGAAAGCGAAACCAGGCGCCAGTAGGGGCGCATGTAAGCCAACAAGCGCCGCATCAGCCGCGAATCGTACGCTTTACCGAGAACCTCCTCTTCCACTCCCTTCAGTGTACCGTTGCCGCGCCAATGAACCGTCGTAGGGCCGATTGTTTGGTAAGACACATACCTGAGCAAATTCCGCTTGCCTTCTGTGACAAATCGTTTACTCTAAGGGGTTATTCCCCGAGAAATCGATGGCGACGCCTCTCCGGGTACTCTTTATCGGTGATCACGCCGCCGAAGCCGTGTCCACGGAACTCCGGCGGGGCGACTACGAACCTGTTTCTCAGATCATTGCGACGGGTGAGGAACTGCTGGATGCACTTGGCAACAATTGGGAAGTCGCCATCTCGGATTTCGCGATCGGCGGTTTCGGCGCCATTGCGGCACTGAACCTCATCCAGCAGGAAGGCGTGGATCTGCCGCTGATCGCCGTAACCGGAAAGATCAAGGACAGCGATGTGTTGTCGGTGCTCAAAGCGGGGGCTGCCGATCACCTGACACGCACAAACCTGATGCGGTTGAACGCCGCTGTGGAGCGCGAACTGCGGGCCGCGCGGCTGCGACGGGAACGGAACCGGCTGGAGGAGCAGTTCCGTCAGGCGCAGAAGATGGAAGCCGTGGGCCGGCTGGCGGGCGGCGTGGCGCACGACTTCAACAACCTGCTCACCGTCATCACCGGATACAGCGATCTGCTGCTGAGCGGCCGCGACCTCCCGGACGCGCAACGGACAGCACTCCAGGAAATTCGGCGTTCGGCGGAGCGCGGCGGTGCCCTGACCAATCAATTGCTGGCGTTCAGCCGCCGCCAGCCCTTGCAGACTCGGATAGTGCATCTCAACGAGTTGGTTGTGCAGATCGAGAGGCTATTGCGCCGTCTGATTGGTGAAGACATCGAACTCGTAACCATCCCGGCGGCGACGCCCGATATGGTGTCGGCCGACCCGGGCCGGCTCGAGCAGGTCCTCATGAACCTCGCCGTGAACGCGCGCGATGCGATGCCCAGCGGCGGCAAGCTCATCATAGAGACGGGCAACACGCGGTATCCGGAAGCGATCTTGGCGAAGCAGCTCGGAGTCGAGGCCGGACGGTTCGTGACAATTTCGATCACCGATACCGGAACCGGCATGGATGCCGAGACCAAGAGTCACTTGTTCGAACCGTTTTTTACCACGAAGAGCGCGGCGCGCGGCACGGGCCTGGGGCTGGCGACGGCCTACGGCATCATTCACCAGAGCGGTGGGTCAATCAGTTTTTCCAGCGAGCTCGGAGCTGGCACCACGGCCCTCATTTACCTGCCGATGGTGGAGGAAAAGACCGAGCCCGCCGGGGAACGAGGTGGTTCGGAGGAGCCCTTAACGGGGGCCGAAACCATCCTGCTGGTGGAGGATGAGCCGCGGGTTCGCAAGCTCATCGTCGACGTGCTGACCGCCCGCGGCTATCAAGTTTTGGAAGCGACCCGAGGTGCCGACGCGCTTCGCCTGTGCCGGTCCCGCCCTTCGCTGATCGATCTCGCCGTGGTCGATGTCGTGATGCCGGAGATCAGCGGCCCCGATCTGATCCGCCAGATCGCGCCGCTGGAACCGCATATGCGGGTGCTTTACATTTCGGGCTATACCGAAGAGGCCATGGTGCATCACGGCATTGAGGAGTCCGGTGGCGCGTTTCTGCAAAAGCCGTTCTTGCCGGACGTACTGGCGCGCAAGGTGCGCGAGGTGCTCGACAGCCGGAGCAACTCCGCGCCCAAGCCGTAGGGCTATAGAGGCGCGTCCTCGCGGGCCCGCCAGTAGTTCCTGAGATAAGACCCGGCCATGCGGTCAGCGACAGAAGTATGGTCGCGCACCCAGGCGGTCAGCGCTTCGAGCGACTTGAACATACCTTGCCGGTCGCTTCGCTGGAAATCGCGTTCCAGCGCGGCCATTCGCGCGCGCGCCGTCCGGTGCTGGCGTTCGTGCCAGGTGAAAGCAGGATACTTCGCATCACGCATCAGACGCTCTTCGTGGGAAAGGTGCGTGTTCAACTCGGCGGCCAGGCGGCGGCACCGCAGGCTAATGCGGCCGCCACTGTCGCTGTTCAGCAATGCTTGACGCAGATCGGCGGCCACGCGAAATAATTCCTGGTGTTCCGCGTCAATTTCCGGGACGTGGACCGCCTGTTCGGGCATCCATCGCAGGCTTCGCACATTCCTATTTTAGGATATTCTTGTCTGCAATCTCATCCGGAGAGCCGGCGCCGCACCCGCACGTCTCTCCCTGCCGCCAGGCGGTGTGCAGCTCCTGCCACGCGTCCTCGCTCAGTGGAGCCGGGCTCGCGATGGGCTCGATGTCAATGCAACGGTTGCGCAGGTAACAATCGAGCTTCTGCCGCATTGCGAGGCGGGCGCGGTGCAGCCGCGTCTTAACGGCCTCCGCCGTCAAGTCGAGGATTTGCGCGGTCTCGTCGGTGGACAGTTGTTCGATATCCCGGAGCACCACCACACATCGATACGCCGGCGGCAACTCGCTGATCACCTGGTGGAGCACGGCGCGCACTTCCGCCTGTTGCAACTCGTCCTCGGGCAGGCAGGCGGAATCTATGATCTCGGAAGAGGGGGGTAGCTCCTCGACGGAAAGTTCATGTTCGGGAGCAAACACGCTCTTGCGCCGCTGCATCAGGCAGGCGTTTTTCGCGATGCGGAAGATCCAGGCGCGGACGTGCTCCGGCTCACGCAGGTGATCGAAACTCTGGAATACCTTGAGCAGCGTCTCCTGCGCGACCTCTTCGGCGTCGTCCGGCTGCCCGCACATCATCATGCTGTAGTGGAAGATTTTCGATCGGAAATGCTCGACGAATCGCTCAAACGCCTGAGGTTCGCCCGCGGTCAGCGCCCGGGCCAGCTCGACTTCATCCTGCCGGTCCAAACTACGATTGTAGCGCCGCGCAGTGAACCACCGTTTCGATCTGTGGGGGGTTGAGCAAGGTGTTGTGAATCAGACATTTGTGCACGGCGCGGAGGACACCGGCCTCGTGTTGCGGCTCGAGCGAGGGAGCGATCACCTCGATACGGAACGAGCCCAGCCGTGCCGGCTGCTGCGCTTTTTCGGCGGCCACCTTGATCTCCAGATCCGGGCAAGTCAACGAATGAGCATTTAAGTATTGGGCCACATAGAAGCCGGCGCAGGTGCCGAGAGAGATTAGCAGGAACTCCGGTGGAGTCATGCCTTCGTCGTAGCCCCCGTTGTCCAGGGGCTGGTCGCAGACCACGCGGTGGCCGCGCGCTTCCGCTTCGAATTGAACATCACCGAGATGTCGAACCGTGATTTCCATATCCGCTTAAGAAGATGCAAGCGCCGGAAAAAGGTGACGCCGTCACCTTTTTCACACTTCTGCATCCTTTTTGGCGATGCAGAAGGCACTTGTACTTTTGACGGCGGCGGCCTGGGGCCAGGAGCCGCTGAGGGTCCGGGATGCCGTCCAGCTGTCCCTGCGTGAAAATCCGGCGGCCGTGGCCGCCTCCCAAGCCGTCGCGTCCGCGCAGAGCCGAGTCGATCAGGCGCGCGGCGGAAAGCTCCCGAAAGTAAATTACTCGGAGTCGTTCACGCGCAGCGATAACCCGGTCTTTGTGTTCAGTTCCCTGTTAACCCAACACCAGTTCGGCGAAGCAAATTTCGCCATCGGCCCGCTCAACGGGCCGGACGCGCTCAACAATTTTCAATCGCAGCTGACGCTCGACCAGACACTCTATGACGGCGGGCAGACGCGCCAGGCGGTGAAAGCCGCCGGGCTGAACCGCGAGATGTCGGAAGAGGAAGCGCGCAGCGTGCGCATGAAACTCATCGCGGGGACGGCGCGCGCGTATTACGACGTGGTTCTGGCGAGCGAAAGCCTCAAGACGGCGGAGCAGGCGCTGCGCTCGGCGGCAGCCGATCTGCGGCGGGCGGAGAATGTGCGCGCGGCAGGTTTATCGACGGATGTGGATGTCTTGTCGATCCGCGTACATCTTGCCGATGTCACCGAGCAACGCATTCGGCGGGCGGCCGATCTCGACGTCGCGCGCGCGGCACTCAACGATGCGTTGGGGCTGCCATTAGATACAGTCCACACGCTGACGACCGCGTTGGTGCCAGCCGATTTACCCGAGCTGGCTGCCGAAGACCTCGAACGCGAAGCCGCGCGCGAGCGGCCGGAGGCGCGGCAGGCGCATCTTGCGTCGGGCCTCGCGCTGACAGAAGCCGACTCCGCACGGACTTCACTCCTGCCGCAAGTCAGCTTCCGGTCAATGCTGGAGGCCGACCGGCAGCGGTTCGTAACGCGCGCCGGCAGCAACTGGCTGGCCTCGATATCGATTCGGTGGAACTTGTTCAACGGGTTTTCGGACAAGGCGCGCATTGACGAAGCCAGCCATCGTTTACAGCGGGCTGAGGCGGACACCAAGCGCGTCGATTCGGCGGTGCGGCTCCAGGCGCGGCGGTCCTACGCGGATCTGCGCGCCGCCGAGCAGCGCATCGAGGTCGCGCGGGCGGCGGTGGCCGAGGCCGAAGAGAGTCTGCGCATCACGCAAAACCGCTACGAGGCCGGCATGAGCAACGTGACCGATCTGCTGCGCAATGAAACAGCGGTGCTCGAAAGCCATACGCGGTATCTGGCCGCCGTCCACGACCAGCGCGTGGCAGCGGTGATGGTGGAGCTGTCGGCCGGGCGGCTGTCGGCCGATTCGGAGGTTCTGAACTGATGAAAACGATTTTGTTGCTGATTCCGGCAGCGCTCCTGGTTGCATGCGGACGCGAGGAGGGAGCGCGCCCGAAGCCGGCGAAGGCGGCTGCGATCCCCGTGAGCGTGGCGCCCGCTTCTCTGCAAAATTGGCCAGACCTCTACGAAGCCACGGGAACCGTGCGTGCCCGCACAACGGCTACGATCGCGAGCAAAGTCATGGGTTATGTGCAGCAGGTTTCGGTGCAGGTGGGAGACCGCGTCCGGGAAGGCCAGCCGCTGGTGACGCTCGACGCCCGGGATCTCGAGGCCAACCTGCGGCGCGCGGAGGCTGGCCGCGCCGAGGCTGGCAGCGCACTGCCGGAGTTAGAGAACAGCATTGCCGGCGCGAAAGCGAACTACGAACTCGCGCAGGCGACCTTCCGCCGCATCGAAGATCTGGCCGCCAAGAAATCGGTTTCGAACCAGGAGTTCGACGAGGCATCGGCGCGCCTCAAGGCGGCGCAGGCCGCCTATGAAATGGTGCAAGCGAGGCGGGAACAACTGCAATCGAGGATCGCGCAGGCGGACCAGGAGCAGCGCGCGGCGCGCATCACGCGTGATTATGCCTCGATTGCCGCTCCGTTTTCGGGAATCGTGACCGCGAGGTCCGTGGAGCCCGGCAACCTCGCCGCTCCCGGCGCATCGCTTCTGACTATCGAGCGCGAGGGCGCGTATCGCTTGGAAGCCGCAATCGACGAATCCAACCTGCCTGCCATCCGCGTCGGGCAGAGCGTCAAGGTGACCCTCGACGCGCTGGCGCGCACGTTCGACGCGCGCGTGTCCGAAGTCGTGCCCGCAGTCGATGCGGCATCCCGCGCTTACACGGTCAAAATCGACTTGCCCGCGCTGCCGCAGATGCGATCGGGATTGTTCGGCAAGGCCGTCTTTTCCCTGACGAATCGCCAGGCGCTCGCGATTCCTGCAAAAGCGCTACAGGAGAACGGGCAGCTGCAATCGGTCTTTGTTGTGACCAGCGGGGAAGCGCACACCCGTCTCATCACAGCCGGACGCCATCATCAAGATTTGGTAGAAGCGCTCTCGGGATTGCAGGCAGGGGAGACAGTGGTGGTGGCGCCGCCGGCGGACCTGGCGGACGGCGCTTGCGTGGAGGTGCGCCCGTGAAGCGGCTTGGTCCGGCGGGCCGGTTTGCGCGCGCCTGGATTTCGTCCAAGCTGACCCCGCTGGTGGTGGCGGCCGCGCTGCTGATCGGCGCCTTCGCCGTCTGGAAACTGCCGCGGGAGGAAGAGCCCCAGATCGTCGTACCGATGATCGACGTGATGGTTCAGATGCCGGGCGCTGGGGCGCGCGAAGTGGAAGAGCGCGTTACCAGGCCCATGGAAAAATTGTTGTGGGAGATCCCGGGGGTCGAATACATCTATTCCACGTCGAGTCCCGGCCAGTCGCTGGCGATCGTGCGCTTCTACGTGGGACAGGACGAAGAAAAGAGCATCGTGCGGCTCAATCAGAAGCTGTATGCCAATTTTGACCTGATCCCACCTGGCGCCTCGCAGCCCCTGGTAAAACCGCGATCGATCGATGACGTGCCGATCCTCGCCCTGACGCTGTCCAGCAAACGATACGGCGACTTCGAATTGCGGCGCATCGCCGCGCAGGCGGATGACGCGGTCAAGCAGGTGACCGACGTCTCCGCTGTGGCGCTGATCGGCGGGCAGCGCCGTCAGGTGCGGGTTACGCTCGACCCGCCGAAGCTCGCGGCATACAACCTGGCGCCGCTACAGGTGGCCGCCGCGCTGGGAGTCGAGAACCGGCGGCTGGACTCGGGCCGCTTCGTGCGACTGAACCGCGAATACGTGCTCGAGACCGGCGAGTTTCTGCGTAGCGCTGACGACGTCGCCGGAGTCGTCGTGGGCGTAGCTAACGGCAAACCCGTGTACGTGCGCAACGTGGCGGATGTGACCGATGGCGGTGAGCAACCGGTCGAATACGTGCGCATGGTGCGCGCCGCCGACCGCCAGTTTCTTCCCGCAGTCACGCTATCCATCTCGAAACGCAAGGGCGCGAACGCCGTCGGCGTGGCGGACAATGTTCTCCGCCGCGTCGAGCTCCTGAAAGGCTCCGTCATTCCGTCGGATGTCCGCGTCGACATCACTCGCAACTACGGCACGACTGCAGCGGAAAAATCGAATGAGCTGCTGCTGCACATGCTGATCGCCGTGATTTCGGTAAGCTTGCTGATTGCCATCACGCTGGGCCTGCGCGAATCCCTCATCGTGTTTCTAGCCATTCCAGTTACCTTGGCGTTGACGCTCGCCGTTTTCTATCTCTACGGCTACACGCTCAACCGGATCACGCTCTTCGCGCTAATCTTCTCGATCGGCATCCTGGTGGATGATGCGATTGTGGTGGTGGAAAACATCGTGCGGCACTGGCGGATGCCCGCAAATCACGGCCGGCCGCCGTTTGAAGTCGCGGTGGAGGCAGTCGATGAAGTCGGCAACCCAACCATCCTCGCCACGCTCACTGTGGTGGCGGCGATCCTGCCAATGGCGTTTGTCGGCGGCTTGATGGGCCCGTACATGCGGCCGATTCCCATTGGCGCCAGCGCCGCCATTGTTTTCTCGCTGATGGTGGCGTTTCTAGTAACGCCCTGGGCGGCGGTGCGGATCTTGAAAGCCCCTACCGCAGGCGCGCCCAGCGAGACCGAAGACCGCCTCACGCGCCTCTACCGCCGCGTGATGAGCGCCATTCTGCACCACGCGCCGATGCGCTGGGGATTTCTCGCGATGGTGGTGGTGCTGCTGCTGGGCTCGGTCTCGCTGTTCTATTTCCAGTTCGTCAAAGTGAAGATGCTGCCGTTCGACAACAAGAGCGAATTTCAGGTGATTGTCGATATGCCCGACGGCACCCCGCTCGAGGAGACCGCGCGCGCGGCCGACGCGCTAGCCCGCGCCGCTCTGGACCAAAACGAAGTGGTCAACATTCAGACTTACGCCGGCACGGCCTCGCCCTTCAACTTCAACGGCCTGGTTCGGCATTATTACTTGCGCCGCGGCTCCAACGTCGCCGATCTCCAGGTAAACCTGCTTTCTAAAGACGAACGCAACCTGCAGAGCCACGACATCGCCAAACAGGTCCGCGCGCGTCTGGCGCCGGTGGCCGCGCGTTTCGGCGCGCGGATCAAGGTGGCCGAGGTTCCCCCAGGCCCGCCGGTGCTGCAAACGCTGGTGGCGGAGGTGTACGGCCCTTCGCAGGAGCAACGCACCGACATCGCGCGCCGGATCCGCGATTTGTGGAGGCGCACCGATGGTGTCGTCGACGTCGATTGGTACGTGGAGGACGATCAGCCCAAGTGCAGCCTGACCGTCGATCGCGAGAAGGCCGCGCTCAACGGCATTACTGAGGACGACGTGGCGCGCACCGTGCAGGCGGCCTCCGGCGGGTATGTCGCTGGCCTGCTGCACGTCGACTCGGCGAAGGAAGACGTCCCGATCGTGGTGCGGCTCGACCGGCCGGCGCGCTCGTCGCTGGAGAGCCTGATCAATCTCAAGATTGCCGGACGCAGTGGGAACCTGGTCTCACTGCGCGAGTTGGTGCGGAACCAGCCGACCTTGGAAGACAAGAGCATCTATCACAAGAATCTGATGCCGGTGACGTATGTGACCGGCGATGTGGCCGGTGCGATGGAGAGCCCCGTGTACGCGATTTTGAAGCTCGGGCCCGAGATGCAGAAGATCAAAGCGCCGCAAGGCTACGAGATCGAGCAGCACATGGCCGCGCAGCCCTTCGACGCCGGCCGCTACGCCATGAAGTGGGACGGCGAGTGGCATATCACCTACGAGGTTTTCCGCGATCTCGGCATCGCCTTCGGCGCGGTGTTAATCCTGATCTACGGTTTGGTAGTCGGCTGGTTCCAGTCGTTTCTGACTCCTCTGGTGATCATGGCGGCGATCCCGTTCTCGCTGGTCGGGATTTTGCCCGCGCACGGCCTCCTCCATGCTTTCTTCACGGCGACTTCGATGATCGGCTTCATTGCGGGCGCCGGTATCGTCGTACGGAATTCGATCATCCTGGTCGATTTCATCGAACTCCGGCTACGCGAAGGCATGCCGCTCGACCAGGCGGTGATCGATGCGGGAGCCGTGCGTTTTCGTCCGATGCTGCTGACGGCGGCCGCGGTGGTGGTCGGCTCGGCCGTCATTCTTTTCGACCCGATCTTTCAGGGCCTCGCGGTCGCGCTGATGGCCGGCGAAGTCGCTTCACTTGCTCTCTCTCGCATGACCGTGCCCATCGTTTACTTCATTGTGAATCGAAAAAGGAAGGCGATATGAGTGTTGAACGTTATCTTCGGCTGATTGCCGGCTTCTTCGTGATGTTGAGCGTGGCGCTGGGGCACTGGGTTCACCCGGCCTGGTTTCTGTTTACCGCGTTCGTGGGGTTGAACCTGTTCCAATCGGCATTCTCCAACTGGTGTCCGATGATGACGTTTCTGAGAAAGCTGGGGGTCAAAGCATAGATTCGTTCACACCAGGATCGCCTCCGGTGCGCCAAAAGGTGCTAAGTGTGGAGTCAGATTTATGGATGCGTTGACCATTCATCGCTTCCACTTCGCGTTCACCATCACGTTCCACTACCTCTTTCCGCAATTGACGATGGGGCTGGCGTTTCTGATCGTCGTTCTCAAAACGATCGCGCTGCGCACGGGCAACGAGCATTACAACCAGGCGGCGCGGTTTTGGGGCAAGGTGCTCGCCATCAACTTCGCGATGGGAGTTGTGACAGGCATTCCCATGGAATTCCAGTTCGGCACCAATTGGGCGCGCTTCTCGAAAGCCGCTGGCGGCGTGATCGGGCAGACTCTCGCGATGGAAGGTGTCTTTTCGTTTTTCCTCGAGTCCAGTTTTCTCGGCGCGTTTCTGTTTGGCGAGAAGCGCTTGGGCCCGAAAGCCCATTACGTTTCGGCGCTGCTGGTGTTCCTCGGGTCGTGGCTCTCGGGCTTCTTCATCATCGCAACCAACGCCTGGATGCAATATCCGACCGGTTACCGTCTGGGGACGAACGGTGAGATCTTACTGACCAGTCTGGGGCGCTTGCTCGCGAACCGATGGCTGTTCTGGCAGTATCTCCATAACATGACCGGCTCGGTGGTCACCGCGAGTTTCGTGATGGCCTCGATCGGCGCGTTCTATCTGCTCGTGCGGAGCCACGAAGCCCAGGGCCGCACCTTCCTGCGGACCGGCGTGATCGCGGGTGTGATCTCGTGCTGCCTGATGCTCTTTCCCACCGGTGACCAGCAAGGCAAAAACGTCGCTTATCTGCAGCCGCCGACACTCGCGGCGATGGAAGGCCTGTTCCAGACGCAGGCCGGCGCGCCGCTGGTGATCCTGGGACAACCCGACATGGAGAAGCAGCGGCTGGATAACCCGCTGGTAGTTCCCAACGCGTTGAGCTTTCTCACATACCAGCGATGGAAGGCCGAAGTGAAAGGGCTGACCGAGTTTTCACGGGATTGGTGGCCCGACAATATCCCGCTGTTGTATTACAGCTATCACATCATGGTGGGACTGGGAACTATCCTGATCGCGGTGATGCTGGTGGCGGTCTTTCTGCTGTGGCGCGGCCGCCTCTATGGGGCACGCCCGATGTTGTGGGTGCTGATGCTGGCCCTGCCGTTTCCGTATATCGCCACTACCGCGGGCTGGATGACCGCCGAACTCGGACGCCAGCCTTGGCTCATCTATGGGGTCTTCCGCACAATGGACGGCACCTCGGCGCGCGTCTCGCCGGGCAGCGGTTTGTTCACGCTCATCGGTTTCATGGGAATGTACGGGCTGCTGGCGATTCTATTCCTATTCCTCGTGCACCGCGAAATCGAACACGGGCCGGAGGCATGATGCCCACCATCTGGTTCTGTCTGGTCGCGATCATGATTGCGGCATATGTCGTGCTGGACGGGTTTGATTTGGGTGCCGGGATCCTCTACCTCGCGGTTGCCAAAACCGATGACGAGCGCCGGGCCGTCCTGGCTTCCATCGGCCCGGTGTGGGATGGCAATGAAGTGTGGCTGCTGGCCGGCGGCGGGACGCTCTATTTTGCCTTCCCCGCTCTTTACGCGGCGGGTTTCAGCGGGTTTTACCTTCCGCTCATGATGGTGCTCTGGCTGCTGATCCTGCGTGGCATCGCCATTGAATTCCGGAATCATTTGCACAGCGGCGTGTGGGAGCCGTTCTGGGACGTAGTGTTCTGCGGTGCGAGTTGCCTGCTCACCATATTTTTCGGTGCCGCACTGGGGAACGTGGTCCGCGGCGTGCCGCTCGATTCGTCCGGTTATTTCTTTCTTCCGCTGTGGACCGATTTTTCGGCCGGGCGCGACGCCGGGATTCTGGACTGGTATACGGTGCTAATCGGGATCGGTGCCTTTCTGACTCTGGCTGAGCACGGCGCGCTGTGGATCGCGCTCAAAACCGAAGCCGCTGTGGAAATTCGCGCGCGCAGCGCTGCGGCGCGCCTCTGGTGGGCGGTCGTGGTCGCGGTGATTGGAATCACGATCGTCAGCTTCGTTGTTCAGCCGCACCTCAGCGCGAGTTTTCGCGAACGGCCCTGGGGCTTCATCTTTCCACTGCTCGCCATCGCCGGATTGATTGCGATGAAATCCCGCAACGCCTTACGCGCGTTTCTGGGATCGTGCCTGTACATCACCGGCATGCTGACCAGCGTGGTCTTCGGAGTGTATCCCTACGTACTGCCTTCCAACACAGATCCCGCTCTCTCGCTGACCGTTCAGAATGCGGCAGCGCCACCATACGGACTCGCCATCGGCCTGATCTGGTTCATACCCGGCATGGCTCTCGCGATCGGCTACTTCACTTACACCTATCGCAGTTTCGGCGGTAAAGTTCGCGCCTAAAACAGTCGATTTTAAGGACAATGGCTGCGAAAATCACGTTGAACATTCTCGGAGGTTAACGTTTGTTATCTCTCTGTGTCGCGTTAGGATGGAGCTATGGAGACGGCGGCTGCGCCAGAACCCCAATGGCACACGCTGAGGGACGAGGAGTTACTCAAGCTTCGGCTCTGCGATCTGGGAGTAACGATCGAGGGTAGCGAGTTGCAGCCGCGAGTGGAACAGTTATTCGGAGAACTTACTGCCCGGGGAGTGAGTCTTCGTCCGGATTGTTATCTGGGCGACGAGTGGTTTTCTCCAGAAGGTGTACCGGCGATTGCGATTCCGTTTTATCTCGCGCACCCGCGCCTGAAGTCGCTGGAAGTCCGCCAGATGATGGAGGCCGAAGGCGGCACGCCCGAATGGTGCCTGATGCTGCTGCGCCATGAATGCGGCCACGCGGTCGATCACGCCTACCGGTTCTCCGCGCGAAAAGACTGGCACGCCGTTTTTGGCAGTCCGGAAACCGAATACACTCCGGAAACGTACCGGCCGCGGCCGTATAGCCGAAGCTTTGTGCAGCATTTGCCGAACTGGTACGCGCAATCCCACCCGGATGAAGACTTCGCCGAGACATTTGCCGTCTGGCTGACGATGGACCCGGAGGCCTGGCGTGCGCACTATCGCGGTTGGAAGGCGGTCGAGAAGCTCGAATTCGTGCATGGCCTGATGCAGGAGACGGCCAGCCAACCACCGGCTGTGAAACGGGGGCGGCGGATCTCCGAAGCCCGCAAACTGAAGAAGACGCTCGATCGTTATTACGCGCAACGGCGGAAGCTGTATGCCGAAGATTTTCCGGACTTTTACGACGCCGATCTTCGCGCGATCTTCCGCGACGGCGATCCCGGCGCCGAGTCGGCCGCCAAAGTGATGCGCCGCCACCGCGCGGCGCTTGTGGAATCAATCGTGCAATGGACGGGGCAGCGCAAATACACGGTCAGCATGCTGGTTCGCAAACTCATCCTACGCTGCCAGGCGTTGAAGCTGGCTGCGCCGAAGGACCCGGCGCGGTTGTATTTCGAACTTGCCGCGTACCTGGCGGCGCTGGTGACGAACCACATGTACACCGGCCGGTTCAAGAGGTCCGTCTAACCTATGAAGGTTCTGGTTCTGTTCGATCTCGCACATGCGGCAGGCCCGAAGGAAATATTTTCACCGGAGACTTTGAAGGACGCCGATAAGCCCACCGAGTCCGATGTGATGGCGGCTTTGCAGCGGCTGGGACACGAAGTGGAGACGCTGGCCGTGTTCGACAACGTGACGGCCATCATCGAAAAGCTGCAATCGTTCGCGCCGGACATCGTCTTCAACCTGTCCGAATCGTTTTATCACGACCGCGCGCACGAGCCGAACATTACCGCGCTGCTCGATCTATTGAAGGTGCGGTACACCGGCTCCGGATCCGAAGCCATGCTGCTGTGCAAAGACAAGGCGCTCGCCAAGAAGGTGCTGGCGTATCACCGGGTGCGGCTGCCGCATTTCGTAGTCTCCCACCGGGCGCATCCGCTGCGGCGACTGCGTCGCTTCACATATCCCGCGTTTGTGAAGCCCGTGTGCGAAGACGCGTCCGACGGCATCTGCCGCGCGTCGTTCACCAAAGACGAGAAAGAGACCATCGAGCGCGCACGTTTTATTCATCAGAAATTCAATTGCGACGCGTTGATCGAGGAATACATTGACGGCCGCGAACTGTACTTGAGCGTGCTGGGCAATCACCGGCTGACTGTATTTCCGCCGCGCGAGATTTTCTTCCAGCAGGTTCCGGAAGACGTTCCGAAATTCGCCACCTTTCACGCGAAGTGGAACGACTCTTACCGAGAGAAATGGGGCATCCGCAACGGTCCGGCCGGCCCGCTGCCGGACGAGATGAAGGAGGATCTGACGGACCTCGCGCGCAAGGTGTACCGCCTGCTAAAGATTCGCGGCTTCGGGCGTATCGATGTGCGGCTCACGCCGAAGGGCGAAGTGTACGTAATTGAAGCGAATCCGAACCCCTGTTTGGCCGCGGATGAAGACTTCGCGCAATCGGCCTGCATGGCGGGTATGCAATACGATGTGCTGATTCAAGAGATCCTGAACACGACAGTCGCCGCCGCGTAACCGCGCGCCGCGCGGTCTGCTATCCTCTCCTGCGAATGCCCTCCCGTTCCCAAGCCGCGCGCCGCTGGTACATTCGGGGCCGGGTGCAGGGCGTCGGCTTCCGGTATTTCGCGCAACGCGCGGCCGAACAGCTCGGTCTTGCCGGCTATGCGCGCAATCTCGACGACGGCCGGGTGGAAGTGTACGCGGTGGGACCCGAAGCGAAGCTCGCCGAGATGGCCGGCCGCCTGCATCAGGGCCCACGATGGGCCGATGTACGCGGCGTGGAAGAGCAGGAAGCCGAGCCGCGTGACTGCGGCATGTTTCAGGTGGAACCGTAACAGCCGTAGCTCGCCGGGGGCTGTCCGCTTTTTGATAGGATTCCTTAGATGAAGTTTTCGGCCTGCCGGATTGCGGCCGCACTCGTACTTGCAGCGATGCCGGCCGTTTTGTCCGCGCAGTGGCCGGAACACCGGTCTTCGAAGATACCGCGCACGGCGGACGGCAAACCGAAACTCGACGGTCCGACACCGCGCACGGCCGACGGTAAGCCGGACCTTTCCGGCGTCTGGGATTATGCCGGGCGCATCGGGTTGCCGCGCAATTTTATTCCCGGCGTTCCGAACGAGCCGCCCCCGCCTAAGGTCACTGAGGGGCCCCCCGAGGCCACCTTTTTTGATGTCGGCTCCGGCATTCCAGGGGGTCTGCCGTTGACGCCGTGGGCCGCGAATGTTCTGAAAGAGCGCAAAGCGGAGAACAGCAAAGACAACCCGGACGCTCACTGCCTGCCCCTGGGGCTCATGCAGCTGCACACGCATCCGCAGCCCCGCAAGATGATTCAAACCCCGGACATGACTGTCATTCTGTACGAAGCGCAGGCCGGCATCCGCCAGATTTTCACCGACGGCCGCAAACGTCCACCCGCCGACGTGCAGCCCTGGTGGTACGGTTATTCGACCGGACATTGGGAAGGGAACACGCTGGTGGTCGAGACCACAGGCTTTCGCGATGATGTGTGGCTCGATGTGTTCGGCAGCCCGCAGACGAACAACGGGAAGATGACGGAGCGGTTCCGGCGGCCCAACTACGGAACTTTGCAGATCGACGTGACCATCGAGGATCCGAAAGCCTACACGAACGCGTTCACGGTTCGCGTGAATCAGAAGATCATCCCCGATACGGAACTGATCGAGTTTATCTGCACGGAGAACGACCGCTCCGGCTCGCACTTGGTGGGCAAATGAGGAAGGAGCTTCTTACGACTGCATGCCTCGTTGCCGCGCTGCCGCTTTGTGCGCAGTGGCCGGATTATCCGACGAGCAAAACTCCGCACGGCGCCGAGGGGAAGCCGAAGCTGGATGCTCCCACGCCGCGGACGGCCGATGGCAAGCTGGATCTTTCCGGCATCTGGGAATATCGCGGCCCGATGATCCCCGGCGCCGGGCAGCGCGCTGGACAACGAGGCGTGCCACCGCGAACGCCTCCTCCACCGCCGCTTCCTGCGGACGGAATTCCGCTGGCCACGTTTCGGAACATCGGCGCCGGTTTCAAAGACGGCCTGCCGCTGCGTCCCGCAGCGACGGAACTGCTCAGGGCGCGCAAAGCCGAAAACAGCAAGGACAATCCGGACGCCCACTGTCTCCCTCTGGGCCTCATGCAGCTGCACACGCATCCGCAGCCGCGGAAGATCATCCAGTCGCCGGACGTCACAGTCATACTGTATGAGGCGCAAGCCGGTATCCGCCAGATCTTCACCGACGGCCGCAAACTTCCACCCGCGGACGCGCAGCCGTGGTGGTATGGTTACTCGATCGGCCACTGGGACGGCGACACGATGGTGGTTGAAACTACCGGTTTTCGCGACGATGTCTGGCTGGATATCGACGGCACGCCCCTGACCAACAAAGGCAAGCTCACCGAGCGCTTTCACCGCGTGAATTACGGCACACTGAATGTCGATGTCACGGTTGAAGATCCGACCATGTACACGGCGCCCTTCACCGTCAAAGTCATCCAGCGCATCATGCCCGATACCGAGCTGATCGAATTCATCTGTCAGGAAAACGACCGCAGCGGCCCACACTTAGTGGGGAAGTAAGGCGCGCAGCCGCCGGGCTGCGCGCCGGCAGTTATACTAGGGTTTTCGGATGAGTTCGGCTGCTGCTCCCACCATTCAGAGGTCCGTCGGTTTCTACGAGGCTCCCCTAGGCAAAAAAGTGGTCATGGCCGTTACGGGGGCGATCCTGTTCGGCTACGTGGTGGCGCACCTGCTTGGCAATCTGCAAATCTATTCCGCCGACCACGATAAGATCAACCGCTATGCCGGCATGTTGCACGACCCGAACATGGCGCCGTTGCTCTGGGGCGCGCGCGTGGTGCTGCTGGCGGCGGTGGTGCTGCACATCGTGGCGGCTACGCAGCTCTGGCTACTCAACCGCTCCGCAAGGCCGGTTCGCTATATCAAGAAAGATGACGTGCCGGCATCGTACGCCGCGCGCACCATGATCTGGAGCGGGCCGATCATCGCGGCTTTTGTCGTGTTTCACATTCTCCATCTCACTGTGGGCAGCGTGCTGCCGCTCCAAGAGCTGGGACCCAACCAGCCGAATGTCCGTGCCAACGTGATCATCGGCTTTCAGCAACCGGCCGTGGCCGCAGCGTACATCGTGGCCATGCTGCTGTTGTGCCTGCATCTCTTCCACGGCGTGTGGAGCATGTTTCAATCCGTGGGAGTGAGCCATCCGCGTTATACCGCTTGGCTGAAACGGCTGGCCGCAATTGCGGCGCTGCTGATCGCAATCGGCAATATTTCGATTCCGGTGGCGGCGCTGAGCGGTCTGCTGACGTACTGACAATGGAACTGAATTCACGAACGCCGGCCGGTCCTATCGAGACGCGGTGGGAACGGCACCGCTTCGGTCTCAAGCTGGTGAACCCGGCCAACAAGCGGAAGCACACCATCCTTGTGGTGGGATCCGGGCTGGCGGGCGGTTCGGCGGCTGCCACGCTGGCCGAGCTTGGGTATAACGTGAAATGCTTCTGCTTCCAGGATTCGCCGCGCCGCGCGCACAGCATCGCCGCGCAGGGCGGCATCAACGCCGCCAAGAACTACCACAACGACGGTGACAGCGTGTACCGGCTGTTCTACGACACGGTCAAGGGCGGAGATTTTCGCTCGCGCGAATCGAACGTCTACCGCCTGGCGCAGATCAGCGTCAACATCATCGACCAGTGCGTCGCGCAGGGCGTTCCGTTCGCCCGCGAGTACTCCGGCTATCTGGATAACCGGTCATTTGGCGGCGCGCAAGTCTCGCGCACGTTCTACGCGCGCGGGCAGACCGGACAGCAGTTGCTGCTGGGCGCGTACCAGGCTCTGGAGCGGCAGGTGGGCGCCGGCCGCGTGGCCATGTTTCCGCGAACCGAGATGCTCGACCTGATTGTGATCGACGGCCGAGCGCGCGGCATCGTGACCCGCAACCTGGTTACCGGGAAAATCGAATCGCATTTCGGGGACGCCGTGGTGTTAGGTACGGGCGGTTACGGAAACGTGTACTACCTCTCAACGAATGCCAAGGGAACGAACGCGACGGCGATCTGGCGGGCGCACAAGCGCGGCGCGTATTTCGCCAATCCATGCTATACCCAGATCCATCCCACCTGCATTCCGGTTTCCGGCCAGTACCAATCGAAGCTGACGCTCATGAGCGAATCGCTGCGCAACGACGGGCGCGTGTGGGTTCCGGTTAAGAAGGGAGACCACCGGCAGCCGAGCACCATTCCGGAAGCGGAGCGCGATTATTACCTCGAGCGCAAATATCCGAGCTTCGGTAACCTGGTGCCGCGCGACGTGGCGTCGCGTAACGCCAAGGAGGTTTGCGACGAAGGGCACGGCGTAGGCGAGACGAGCCTGGCGGTGTATCTGGATTTCCGCGATGCCATCAGCCGGTTGGGCGCGCACGTCATCAAGGAGCGGTACGGCAACCTCTTCGACATGTACGAGCGGATCACAGGCGAAGACCCGTACCAGGTTCCGATGCGGATCTACCCTGCGATTCATTACACCATGGGCGGGCTATGGGTGGATTACAATCTGATGTCGACGATTCCCGGCCTGTACGTAATCGGAGAAGCGAATTTTTCCGATCACGGCGCCAACCGGCTGGGGGCGAGCGCGCTCATGCAGGGGCTGGCCGACGGCTACTTCGTCCTGCCGAATACGATCAACGATTATCTGGCGGCGCACCAATTCGAGCCGATCGATGCCAGCCACGCAGCGGCGCGCGATGCCGAAGCGCAGGTAGGCGCGACGATTCGCCGCCTGCTGGAAACGAAGGGAACCCGTTCAGTCGACTCGTACCATCGCGAGCTCGGCAAACTGATGTGGGATTACTGCGGCATGTCACGGACCGCCGGCAGCCTGAAACAGGCGCTGGGGAAGATTCCGGAGATGCGCGACCAATTCTGGTCCGACGTGAGCATCCCCGGCAGCGGCGAAGAGCTCAACCAGTCGTTGGAAAAGGCCGGCCGCGTCGCCGACTTCTTTGAGCTGGCGGAGTTGATTTGCATCGACGCGCTCCACCGCAACGAATCTTGTGGCGGGCATTTTCGCGAGGAGTACCAGACCGAAGAAGGCGAGGCTGCGCGCAACGATGAGCGGTACTCCTATGTGGCTGCCTGGCAGTTTTGCGGTCCGGGTTTGACCCCGATTCTGCACAAAGAGCCGTTGATCTTCGAATACGTGCATCCGGCGCAGCGGAGCTACAAGTAAATGCGCCTCATACTGAACATCTGGCGCCAGCGGAACGCCGCCGAAAAAGGCAGGATGGTGAAGTACGAGGTGCCGGACGTCAACCCCGATATGTCGTTTCTGGAGGTGCTGGACGTTTTGAACGAAAGCCTGGTCGCGAAGGGAGAGCTTCCTGTAGCTTTCGATCACGATTGCCGCGAAGGCATCTGCGGCATGTGCGGATTCATGATTAACGGCGTGGCGCACGGGCCGTTGCCGGGGACCACGATCTGCCAGCTGCACATGCGCCACTTTCGCGAGGGCCAGGAGCTGTACCTGGAGCCGTGGCGGGCGCGGGCCTTTCCGGTGATCCGCGACCTGGTGGTTGACCGCAGCGCGTTCGATCGGCTGATCGCCGCCGGCGGTTTTGTTTCCATCTCCACGGGCAGCGCTCCCGACGGCAACGCCATGCTGGTTCCGAAGGAGGATGCCGATCGCTCGATGGACGCGGCCGCGTGCATTGGCTGCGGCGCTTGCGTCGCCATGTGTCCCAATGCGTCGGCGTCGCTGTTCCTGGGCGCCAAGATCTCGCATCTTGGCTTGCTTCCCCAGGGGCAGCCCGAGCGCGCCGAGCGCGTGGTGGCGATGGTTGCTCAAGCGCAGCAGGAGCGATTCGGCAGTTGTACGAGTGTCGGCGAATGCGAGGCCGTGTGCCCGAAGGAGATTAAGCTGGAAGTCATTGCGCGAATGAACCGCGACTTCCTGGTCTCGAAGATCGGCCAGCCGGAGCTGCGCGGCGCTTGATCTATTGTTGGGCCGGAGGCGCTGGCTGCCCGGCCAACGGGGACTTTGCCAGATAGGCCAGCATGGTAACCAGCGCGCCCGCCGCTGCCGTCATGCCTGTCCCGGCATTGATCGTCGCGTTGCTCGACAGCGCTTGCGTCGCTCCACTTGCGGCGCCTCCGATCGCGGCGGCCGCCAATCCTTTCAACCACAGTTTCCAGTTCATCGGAAATTCCTTTCTTGCCCTAACACTAGCAAGCTCGATCCGGGCGCCAAACGTAACTTCAAGGAAACACAGATCAAAAATGCTGTGAACGAGTGCCGGCCACGCGGTAGAAACCCGAGCGGCGGCGGTAAAAATGACCACCGTGCGAACGCACTTTTTCCCGGTTCCAGGACGGCGTGGCCAAATTCGGTATCATAAAATGTCAAGAAAATAGCGTGGATACAGGTTTTATCGACTGGGTAACTCAAGATAAATCTAAGCTTTTCGTTTGGCAAACTACCTGCAATGAAATACTTGCCGTGGTGCGGAACCGTCGATTTATATTAACTAAGATTTACAGAGTCGTAGTGATTTTCGGTGGGCTATGCACGCTGCGCGCGGCCGACGAGCAGCAGCTGGCGCTGGCGCTGCGGGCTCAGACGGATTTCGAACGCGTGCAGCAGACATCCGGCCTGGCGCTTCCGGATGCGACGCGATGCGAACAATCGGAAGCCGCTTGGCTGACCGTCGCTCCGCCGGCCGATTTGTCATTGGCGCATTTCCGAAAAGGCTACTGCGCGCTGGCAATGGCGGTGATCACGCATCGATCCGACGATTTCCGGAAGGCTGCGGACGAATTTGAACAAGCCGTGAAGGCGTGGCCCGAGCATACAGTGAAGCCTGGCAAAAACCGCGTTCCGGAGCCCACCCCGGTGAGTCTTCGCCTGCTGGCGCCGATCGCGAGGCTTCAGGCCGCATCGTTGGCTCCCGGTGGCGCAGCGGCGGATGCCGCCGAACTGGATCGCGCCCGCGGGGAAATCTCGGCGGCGCGCGACCGGCCGGCTTGTTCCGCAGCGGTGCTTCCGGTCGCGGCCTGCGACGCACTGCTGAACACCGGGCGTCTCTGGCTGGGCTGGATGGCGCTTCATGAAGATGATTTGGATCGCGCCGCCCGCGAATTTTCGGGTTTGACCGAGTTCGGCTGGCCGCAATGGACGGCGGGCAGACGCGCGTTTCACGATCGTCAGTATGCTGAGGCCGCGATGCAATACGGCCAGGCTGTCGAGATCTGGAACCGCCCGGTGGCTCCCACGTCCCCGCTGGCGGTGCTGCTGGCACCGAGTCCCGACCGCGCCCAGGCTCTGACGGATTGGGGTGGCGCGCAACTTCTAAGCGGCAACACGGCCGCCGCGGTTTCCACCCTGGACGCAGCGGTGAAAGCTTCTGCCAATCCGGCCCGCCCGTTGTTCTTGCGCGCCCGGGCCGAGGAACTAGCCGGCCGCCAGGAGCCGGCGCTCGCCGATTATAGTCTTGCCAGCCGCACTGCGCTCGCGCATGCAGAGGATCTGGCATCCGGAGAGGCCCATCTCTACCGCGGCATTCTTTTGTACCGCCGGAAAGATTTTGAGCACGCCGAAAACGAATTCGCCAGCGCTTTGAATTTCGATATTCCCGCCAGTATGCGGCCCGATGCCATCGCCTGGCGGTATATGGCGACGGTGGCCGAAGGCGGCTGTACGTCGTCCCGCGCACCTCTGGAGCAGTCGCTGGCCGAAGTTTCTCCCTATTTTCCGAAGAGCGAGGCGCGCACCCTGGCCGCTACATGCCCTCTCACTGGCTCCGCCGTATCCGCGGGCGCCATATGATAGAGTGCAGTGTAGTATGGCATCCCGAAGCATCAACAAAGTAATTCTGCTGGGCCATCTCGGCAAGGATGCCGAGACGAAATTCACGCCGAGTGGCGTAGCCGTCACCAACTTTACACTGGCAACTTCCCGGCGCTGGAAGGATCAGCAATCCGGCGAATGGAAAGAGGAGACCGAGTGGCACCGGGTGGTGATGTGGCGCTCCGAGAATGTCTCCAACTATTTGCTCAAAGGCAAGCAAGTGTACGTGGAAGGGCGGCTGCAGACACGGAGCTGGGAAGATAAGGAAGGCCAGAAGCGCTACACGACCGAAATCGTGTGCGACGATCTGATTCTGCTCGGGGGCCGCGGCGACAGCACCGGCGAGTTCGCGCCGGCATCCATGCCGCGTACCGCAGCGGCGCCGCGAGCGCAAGCCGCCGCTCCGACGGCCGAGGATTTCAACCAGGGCATAACCGACGACGACGTTCCGTTCTGACTCGGGATACACGACTGTCAGGACTCTTACCACGAACCCATCCGCTCGGGTTCGAGCCAGGAAACCAAGCCTATGATTGGTCTGGCCCATCTCCGTGTCTTCGGAGGTTTTCACCGAGATGGACGCGGCTCTCGCGTACATGCGGCGCTAGGTCAGGCCCTGTAACCCCTGTGTTATGATTCAGCACAGTGGCACTTGAGGCGGCTTCTATTCGGGCGCAAGTCGATCGGATCCTGCAAAGCAAGAGCCTGCGGCTATCGGAAGGGCAGCGCCGTCTCCTGTCATACCTCGCCGACAAATCGCTCGCCGGTGAAGCTGATGACCTGAAGGAATACGCGATCGGAGTGGATGCGTTCAGCAAGCCACCGTCTTATGATCCGCGCCAGGAATCCGTAGTTCGCATGCATGTGGCGCGCTTGCGGCAAAAGTTGGCGGACTACTATCGCACCGAGGGCGTGACCGATCCTGTTCTCGTGGACCTGCCGAAAGGCGGGTTCAAAGTCACATTTGAGCCCCGGCCGGTCCCGATCGATCTACCGCCAACCGAGGTGCCGGCAAGACGGTGGCGCGTGCGGGAAACTGCGCTGGCAGCGTCACTGGTACTGGCAATCGCGAGCATTGTTTGGCTTACGACGCGCCCCGTGCGGGCCGAGAAAACCAGCCCGGACGGCGCCGCCTGGACGGCCGAGTTGCAGCAGCTCTGGACGCCGATCCTCAATTCGAACCGTCCACTGGTTGTCTGTATTGCGACTCCCACTGCCGGATCCTCCGGCGCCGGCACCGCCAGCGGCGCGTTTCTCCTCGGACAGTTTCTGGCGCCGCGCAAGCAGCACGTGCTGTTGACGCGTGGCGACCTTCTTTCGATGCCGGAAATCATGATGGACAACGTTGTCTTCATCGGTCCCTCGACCGGCAACCGCCAACTGGAAGCAGTTCCCGCCGACCAGCAAATCGCCCTCGACCGGGACGGGATCCGTAACCTGCATCCGCGGCCCGGAGAGCCATCCTTCCTGCCCGACCACGTCTCGCGCGGTTCGCAGGACATTGAGGAAAGCCACGCTCTGATCAGCCATATTCCAGGCCTCTATGGCAACGGCGAAATTCTTTCACTCTCCGGCAACCAGATCTCCAGCGTGATGGCCGCCGTGCAGGCGCTGACCGATCCCGCACTGGCGCGGACGCTGGTCTCGAAAATGAAGGCTACCAATGGTTCGGTGCCGCGCTATTATCAGGTCGTTTTGAAAGTGAAGTCGATGGACGATATGCCGGTGGATATCGCATACATGTTTCATCGCGATTTGTCGCGCGCCCACACCACGAGCATCGCCAGGCGGTGACTATGACGCTCCCGGGTTGGGTCTGCGCGGGCTTTGGGTTGATTCTGTGGGCGGCCCCGGCGGCCGCCCATCATTCGTTCGCCGCGGAGTTCGATGGCACGCGGCGTCTCAGCTTTCGGGGTGTGGTGACCAAGGTCGAGTGGACCAATCCCCACACTTTTTTTTACGTGGATGTCAGGGATGGCAGCCACACCGTAAACTGGGCCTTCGAGACGGCGGGCCCGAATCTGCTCGCGCGCCTGGGTTGGAAGCGCGATTCGCTCAAGGTTGGCGATCGGGTCACGGTAGTAGCCTATCCGGCGTGGGACGGGGCGCGAATTGGATCTGCGCGCCGAGTGGTTCTCGCCGACGGCCGTACGGTGTTCGCCGGTTCTGCGGCCGATGGCGGCCCGAAGCCCTGAGGCCCAAAGAGAAGAAGTAAGCTCGATTTCGTGCCTGCCCTCGACATCCGGATGAAGCGCTCCGCGATCTTTGTGCACCGCTGGATGGGCGTCGTGTTCTGTCTGCTCTTCGCGTGGTGGTTCGTGACCGGAATCTTCATGATGTATTGGGACTATCCGGAGGTGAGCGAATCCGATCGGCTGGCCCGTGCGCAGCCGATCGATGGCTCCCGGATCCGAGTTTCGCCCCAGCAAGCGCTTGCGCGGCTCGATGCGGCACGGCCGGCCGGCACGGTCCGGTTGACGATGTTCGACGGGCGGCCGGTTTATCGATTTGGCTTCGGCGGAGACGAGCGGCTGGTTCACGCCGACGATGGAACGGAGATCACCGAATTCCCACGCGATCTGCTGCTGCGTGTGGCATCCTCCTGGACCGGCAAACCGGCGCGGGACGCGCGCTCCGAGGGGATGATCACGGCCGAAGACCAGTGGACGGTATCGGGAGCCTTTCGTGCGCTGCGGCCGTTGTGGAAGTATTCCTGGCCGGGAGGTGAAGAGGTATATGTTTCCGAAGCCACCGGCCAGGTGGTGCAGTACACCACGCGCGCTTCGCGTCTGGGCGCGTACTTCGGCGCCATCCCACACTGGCTTTACTTCACGCCGCTGCGGAAGAATGGGCTGCTGTGGAGCCGCGTCGTGACCACGGCCTCGGCGCTCGCCACGATTACGGCACTGTTCGGGTTAGTGCTTGGGATCTGGATGTACGCGCCCGTGCGCGGTGTTCTGTATCGAGGGCAAAAGCGCCTGCATATGATCCTCGGCCTGTTTTTCGGAATCATCGCGTGCACGTGGGCGTTCAGCGGCATGCTCTCCATGGAGCCGTTTCCGATTGAAGCGGACGACGCGCCCTACGCGCCTGAAATCACGGGCGCGTTGCGCGGCGCAAAGCCACCGTTGGAAGCATTCGCATCTCTTCCTCCGCAGCGAGCCCTGGCGGGCCTTCCGGCAAAGCAACTCGACTTTACATCTTTCGCCGGGGAGCCCGTGTATCTGGCCACCAAGGCTCCGGGACAGTCGCGAATTATTCCCGTCCGAGGCGCGCCCACCACGGCGTTCGACTGGAACCGGATAGCGGGGCTGATTCGAGAGGCTGCCCCGGTGTCGGAAGTACGTCTGCTTTCTCAATACGACGCGTATTATCTCGATCGCCGCCGCCGGAGCCCACTGCCGGTCCTGCTTGTGCGAATCCGCGACGGCGGAGACTCCCGGTATTACATCGATCCGCGCACCGCACGAATCGTCGGCGGGTACACTTCGGGCTCCTGGATGTCGCGATGGCTCTATCACGGTCTCCATTCGATCAACTTTCCCTGGCTGTACAACTACCGGCCGGCGTGGGATCTGGTGGTGCTTGCACTGCTCACCGGGGGCGGGGCGCTATCCATAACTGCGGTTATTCTCACGTGGCAGTTATTGCGGCGGAAACTGCTATAATTCCTTGAGAGCTGGGGAGGTACACCATGCGAACCGTACGGGCGGTTTTGCTGGCGGGTGCCGGGTTGCTCTTGGCGGCAACGACGGCCCTTGCCCATCATTCCTTCAGCGCAGAGTACGACACCGACCATCCGGTTACGCTGAGAGGTAAAGTGTCGAAGGTTGTTTGGAAGAATCCGCACGTTACCTTCGTGTTGGATGTGAAGAGCACCGAGGGCAAGGTGACCAGCTGGGAAGTCGAAATGGGGAGTCCCAATCTGCTGCTCAGCCAGGGGTGGACCGTGAGCTCGATCCGCGCGGGCGACGAAGTCACCGTGGACGGTTATCGCGCCCGTAACGGCGCGTACATTGCCAACGCCAAAAAAGTGACCTTGGCGGCCCGCTGACCGTTGTGGCCTTCGTCAAGAACTCAAACTGCTGAAAACACGGAGTCACATGCCGGTCAGTGACCACCATATGACCATCGGTACGGGCGAAAGCGCGTGAATCCCTGTTAGACTCGGGCATACTGGAATGCTTCTGTCTCGCTGTGTCCGCCGTGTCCCCGTCTGCCTCCTGATTCTGTGCGGCTTGGTGTGGTGCGCCACGACCGGCAGTATCTCCGGCACGGCGATGGACCCAAGCGGCGCGGTGATCCCCGGCGCGACGCTTGTCGCGACCAACACCGCCAACGGCATGCTGTACCGGGCCACCAGCAACGAGAAGGGATTCTATTCCTTCCCGACGCTGCCGGTGGGAAAATACGATCTCCGGATTGAGATGGCCGGATTCACTCCGGAGCGGCGTACGGGACTGGTGATCGACGCCGATACGGCATTGCAGGTCGACATGACCGTCTCCATGATCGAGAAGATTGAGGAGGTCACGGTGCTGGCCAACGAGATCCACGTTGAAACCGCCAGCACGCAGGTCGGAGAAGTGGTGAACAGCAAGGCCATGACGGCTGTCGCCCTGAACGGCCGCAGTTTCACGGATCTGCTCGCCCTCCAACCCGGAATTGTGCCGATGACCACCCAGCAGCCCGATTCGATTGTGATGGCCGGCGCCTCGGTGGCGATCGCGCCCTCGGGTTTGCTGAACCCCGGCAACCAATCGATCAGCGGCCAGCGCGAAGATGCCAATGGCTTCATTGTGAACGGCGGCGACGTCAAGGAACTCATGAACGGCGGCACGGCCATCGTGCCGGATCTCGACTCGATTGCCGAATTCCGAATTCTTACCAATAATTACGATGCCGAGTACGGTAACTTCAGTGGCGGCGTCGTGAATGTCGTCACCAAGTCCGGCACCAACGGCCTTCACGGTAGCGGATTCGAATTTCTCCGCAACACAAATCTGGACTCCCGCAATTTCTTTTCACCGGAGCGCAGCTTCTACCGGCAGAACCAATTTGGCGGAACCGTCGGCGGGCCGGTCAGGAAGGACCAGGTTTTCTACTTTGGCGACTTTCAGGGGACGCGGCAGAGTCAGGGCATTGATACTGGCTTGATCCCGGTACCGAGTCTGACGGCGCGTGCGGGAAATCTGGCCGACGAGGCCGACACGCTTACCGGGGACGTCGGAGGCCCTTACTTAGCCAAACTACTGAGCGACCGGCTCGGTTATGGCGTATCGCCGAACGAGCCATACTACCGGCCGGGTTGCACGCTGACCGCGGATTGCGTATTTCCGAATGCAGTCATTCCGCAGCGGGCCTGGTCGGAACCAGCGAAACATCTGCTCGCATATATTCCGGCGCCGAACGTGGGAAATACTGCGTTTTCAACCGGGGCCGAAGGCAAAGTCCTGCACGACAATAAGGGCAGTTTTCGCGTGGACGGTACCAGCACGAGGCTCGGTCTGCTCTCTGGCTATTACTTCGTCGATGATTACACCCTGAATAACCCGTATCCTACGGGGCAAGGTGGCGCCAACGTACCAGGGTTTGCGGCACTGAATCTCGGTCGTTCGCAACTGTTCAGCTTCGGACAGACTAAAACGTTCGGCGCCTCGACCGTGAACGAGCTGCGCCTGAGTTTCGTGCGGAGCGCCAACAACGTCGGCCAACCTGTGAGCGGAGTTGGGCCGAGTCTGGCCTCGCAGGGATTTGCGAATGGAGCAGCGGGAGGAATTGTCCCACTCGCCCCGAAAATCGAAGGCATCGAGAATGTCGCCTTTAATTCGTACACGATCGGCCTGCCAATCACCAATCTGACTCAAGCGAACAACACCTATGCGGCCATCGACAACGTCACAAAGGTAGCTGGAAATCACACTCTCAAGGCCGGCCTGCAGCTCAGTTTCGAACAAGTCAATGTGAATCCAAACCCCACGTTTAACGGGGCCTTCACTTTTTACGGTACGGAGACGGGGTCGGACTTCGCCGATTTCCTGATCGGGGTCTCTACGAATTACAACCAGGCCGATTCGCAAACCTACTACGGACGCCACAAATATGCGGCGGGTTTTGCGCAGGATAGCTGGCGGATCCAGCCGAGTCTGACGCTGAATTTCGGAGTGCGCTGGGATCTGATGCAGTATTGGTCAGAAAAATACAACCAGATCCCTACGTTCAGCCTCGGCCAGCAATCGAAGGTTTATCCTACGGCGCCAACCGGGCTGGTGTATCCGACCGATGCGGACATTCCTCCGACGCTGGTGCCTGAAAAAAACCGTTTCGCACCGCGGCTGGGGGTGGCATACTCACCGGCGGTGAAGAGCGGGTGGCTGGGCAAGGTCCTGGGCGGGCCGGGCAAGACCAGTATCCGCGCCGGGTACGGCATTTTCTATTCGGTGATTCAGGGAAACACAATCGCCATCGACGAACCGCAGCCGCCGTACGGACTCAGCTACACGGGCCCGGGGGTTCTGTTTGACAAGCCGTTCGTCAATGCGCTGGATGGCACAACCCACGTGCAGCCGTTCCCGCTCAATTTCCCGCCGCTCAATGCGTCGGTGAGCCACCCAAACCCGAATATCGATTTCTCTCCCTTTGTTCCGCAGGCCGGAATGACCACGCCATATCCCCGCAACACCTATCCATATAACGAGAACTACTTTCTCTCCATGGAGCGGCAGGTCGCAGGCAACAGCGTGCTGAGCCTGAGCTACGTAGGCTCGCAGGCGCATCACCTGCTGCTGGTTTATTCCACGAATCCAGGCAACCCGGCCTTGTGTCTGGCGTTGAGCCGTCCAAGCGCGGTGGCGCCCGGGTCTCCCACCTGCGGCCCGAACGGCGAAGACACGACGTACGAAACTGCTTCCGGCCAGGTGATTCACGGAACTCGCGGGCCCTTCGGCCCAAGCTTTAGCAACAATGATTACCAGGGCAGCTTCGGAAACTCCAGCTACAATTCGTTTCAGGCAAGCCTGCGGCATTCCGGCAAAGGGCTCGATCTGATGCTGGCGTACACGTTCAGCAAATCCTTGGATCAGGCATCGAGTATCTCGGACCCTGTGAACCCTTTCAATTACCGGCTGACCCGCGCACTTTCGGCCTGGGACTTGACGCATAACGTGGTGGCGACCTACGAATACCAGCTCCCGCTGGAGCGGCTGACGCGCCGGGCTAAGGCCCTGACTCAGGGTTGGGCCATCTCTGGCATCACGCGCCTCGGCACCGGATTTCCGGTCACCATACACTCCGATGGCGACAACTCTCTGATGGGCAGTCTGCCGAATGGCGTCAACAACCACAGCCTGGATTTGCCGGATTTTACTCCGGGGCCTATGAATTTGAACTCGAACCCGCGTAGCGGGCAGGAGTATTTCAATACGGCCTTATTCAGCCCAAACGCGCTCGGTACTCCGGGAACGGCCTCACGGCGCTCGTTCCACGGTCCCGGAATGGTAAACTTCGATCTCGCGCTCTTGAAGAACGTGGCGTTCTCTGAAGCCCGGCAGCTTCAGTTCCGCGTGGAGACTTTCAACACGTTCAACCACGCCCAATTTTTCGGGCCCGTCGCGGTCGACGGCGACATTGACAGCAAGTTGTTCGGACAGGTGGTGAAAGCCGCGCCGCCGCGCCTGGTGCAAGTGGCGCTGAAGTTTACCTTTTGATAAAAGTATCTGACTATGATTCTTGCCGAGGCCAATCCGCTCAACGCATCGGAGTTGATCTTTCCGACTCTCGAGGTCTTTCACATCACCGGCTTTGCGATGTGCGTAGGGACGATTGCGCTGGTGGATTTCCGGCTGCTCGGCGTCGTCATGAACCGCCAAAGCGCCGCCGAGGTGGCGCAGGACGTCGCTCCCTGGACGCTGGTGGGGCTGGCGTTGATCCTGCTCTCGGGGCCCCTGATGTTTTCTTCCGACCCCGACATGTACTACCTCAACCCGGCGTTCCAGGTTAAGATGGTCTGCTTTGCGCTGGCGCTTCTGTTCAATTACACGATTCGCCGCAAGGTGGCGCGGCGCGGCGGATTGGGAGCGATCGGGAAAGTGGTGGCGGCGATTTCGCTTCTGCTGTGGATCAGCGTGATTTTCGGCGGGATCTTCATCGCGTTTACAATGTAAGGCCGGGAGAAATGTCCGTGTTGAGCTTCGCGCAGTGGATACAATTCACGAGAGTGGCCACGGCCGTCCGGGAACTGTATCTGCCATACCCGGTCATCCTGTCTCTCCATCTCAGCTTTATCGCCCTGTTTGCCGGAATGGTTCTGATGACCGATCTGCGCCTGCTCGGCGTCGTGATGCGGAAGCGCCCGGTGGCCGACGTCGTGAATGCACTGCGCTGGCCGAAGCGCATCGGCTTCCTGGCCGTCGCCACGTGCGGCCTTCTGCTGGCGAGTTCCAAGGCGGAAGAGTATTATTACAACGCATTTTTCTGGGCGAAGATGTCTCTGTTGTTGCTGATCGGTGTGCACGGCCTTTACTTCCGCCGTGACGTCTACAACAAGGCCGCGGAGATGGATCGGGCCGGCCGCATTCCGGGGAAAGCGAAGCTGGCGGCTGTTTTCTCGCTCATCCTGTGGATCGCCGTGGCGACGTGCGGCCGCGGCATCGGTTACATCGAGCCGCCGCTCGACAAATTACATGCGCGCGCGGGCGCACCCTCTGCCGCGCCGCTCACATTCAACAAGGGGAGCTTCGAATGATTCAGTTTGCCTATGATCCGGCCACTAATCCGTTGAACAACAATGAGTGGTCGTTTCCGCTGCTGGAGTGTATTCACATCGCGGGTTTTGCGCTTTCGATCGGAACCATTGCGCTGGTCGATTTGCGCATGCTCGGCCTCGCCATGCGCAGCCAGCCTTCGGCGGTTCTGGCGAAGACGCTCGCGCCGTGGACGCTGGTGGGTCTCGCCATCATGCTCATCTCGGGCCCTTTGATTTTTTCCTCGGACCCGAATATGTACCTGCGCAATATCTCGTTCCGCTTCAAGATGGTTGCGCTGCTCCTGGCCATCATTTACAACTACACGCTGCATCGCTGGGCGGTCTATCGCGACCCGGCGCCCGCGGCCGGCAAAATCGTCGCGGTCCTCTCGCTGGGCTTGTGGGTTTCGGTCGTGGCGGGCGGCCTGTTTATCGCGTTCTTTTAGGGAGAATCCGGATGTCTCTTCTATCGTTTTGCCAGTGGCTTCAGAGCATCGGCTTTCTTAGCGACATTCGCGAGTCCGCCCTCGTGTACCCAGTCATCATGACCACGCACCTTTCCTGCATCGCTCTGTTTGGCGGCATGATCCTGATGACCGATATGCGTCTTTTGGGCCTTGCGCTTAATAAGTATACGGTCACCGAAGTGGTCAGCGCACTACGCCCGTGGAAGCGGGTGGGATTTTGCATCATGATCGCGATGGGCGTACTGCTGGCCGGCTCGGAAGCCGAAAAGTATTATCACAATCCGTACTTCTGGATGAAGATGGCGATGCTGCTGATGGTAGGCGTGCACGCGCTGATTTTCCGCCCCAACGTCTACAACCGGACCCAAGAGATCGATCGCGCACCCGCAATTCCCGGTCGCGCCAAGGCGGCGGCGGTTTTCTCGCTGGTGATCTGGTTGAGTGTGCTGAGCCTCGGGCGGCTGATCGGCTACTACGAGGGCGAAAAACCGGAAGCGCCTGTGCGGGCGCAACTGCAGGTGAAGTAGGCGCGGTTAGTTGCCGAAGTTGAAGTGCATGATCACTTCGCTGGGCACCATTTTCTCGTTGACTCGCGCCGGCGTGAAGGACCAGTCGCTCGCGGCGTATGACGCGAGACGGACGAGTTCCTCGTCTTTGGGCGCCAGTAACTCGACTCGCGTCACGCGGCCGGATTCATCCACCGAGGCCTTCACGTCCATCCTTCCATCCCGCAGTATCGCGCGTGACTCCGGCGGCAACATGAGAGTGATGTCGCGTTTGGGTTTGGCTCCCACAAAGCCTTCCTCGCCTTCGGGATGTTGTCCAATCCGGCGAAGCCCAGGGACTCTTCGGAGGACGCGGTGGAAGCCTGTCGGTTTGGCTGGCTCGAGATAGGCTGTACCCAGGCAACAAGGTGGCTTGCGACTCAGGGCGGGCGCCGACGCCGGACTGATGTTCGTTGCCAGAGATGGTGGCGCGGGCAGCGGTAGCGCGCGGTCCCGGCTGTTTTGGGCAGAGAGCCGGTCGGCGGGTTTCGGAATGAACGGTTTCAGAGGTTTGCGTACGGTATCTGCAGTGGCGGACGCTGCGTGCACCGGCGGTGTCGGCTGGGTGATGATGACCGAGCGGACCTGTTGTCGGTCTGCCTCGTGCAAGTCAGAGAACGGAGAAGGGCGGGAAACCGCCACAGTCTCCGCGGTCTGAAAGTTCGCAGCCGCCGGGGCGATTGCGGCCGCCACTGAACTGATTGGCTGATTGACCGCCGGCCTCTGTTCGCCGGCACTCGACGAACTCGGCTGTCGTTTGTGCCGGGCACAACCTGGCAACACAAGAAGCACGACGACCAGGAAAATAGTTCCGCCTGTCATTAGTTGTATTCCTTGAAGGGGCAAGCCAACAACCAAAGTGGATCTCGTTGAAACTGCTGAAATAGGAATGCGCTCTTTTGTGCACTCACGCCCAAACTCGGTTGTACAAATTACCTAGTTCTATTTCGTCCTAGTACCGATAGAAGATAGTGGCTCGGTGGGTCCTATTGGACCGGGGCGCTTCTCCAGACGGTAGGTCGAGGGACAGAGGTCCCGGAAGAACTGGCACCGGCGGCAGTGATCGGCCTCAGCCATCGGGAATTCCAGGCGGGATTGGGCTTCCTGAAAATCGCGCACCATCTGCTCCGGCGAATCCAGCAGCGATGGCGTGAGGTCTACTTCGATCGCGGTGTTGGGTCGCAGAAAATGGAGCCAGGCCTGACGGGGAGCTTGGCCCGTGATGCGCTCCACGGCCATCGCATAGAGACGCAACTGCATCGCGTAGTCGAGCGCGCGGTCGTGCGCTTCGACGGCTGTAACGGAATCGGTCTTGTAATCGACGATGGTCAGTTCGCCGTCCTCTTCGAACCAGAGGTCAACTTGGCCTCGCAAGACTAGGTCGTCGAGCGCCATCAGGAAATCGAACTCACGCTCCACTCGGGAGGCTCGCGCAGCGCGGCGGCCGAGCGGGCTTAGGCGAAAAACTTCGGCCAAGCGCAGCGCCTCTGGATCGGGATCGGCAACTGGCGCGCCCGCCAGCAGTGCATGGACCTGCGTGCCCAGTTCGGCGGCAGGAAGTTCTCCGCTGTCTTCGAGACGCCGCGGCTTGCCTTCGTACCCGAGGTAGTACCCGAGAAAGTACTCGTGCGGGCATTTGGCGAACGAAGCGATCGCGGTGACGGTGGCGTTCGCGTCCTGCTGGCCGGCGACTGTCGGAGGCGCGATGTGTTCCACGGCCGCAGGCTTTTCCGCCAACTGCGGACGAGGCAGCGCCTCGGGAGGCTGATCCACCACGCGCAGGCCGAGCTTCCATGCTTTGCCGTCAGGCGCACTACACGGGATGACTTCGTCACGCGCCTGGTCGAAGCCGAGCGGAAGGTTTGCCAGAAGCTGTTTGACCCAGTTCTCTCTCTTCCTACCGGCGACCGAAAGCGTCAACACGAGGTGCTGTTCGGCGCGCGTCATGGCGACATAGAGCAGACGATTGCTCTCTTCTTCTTCGCGGCGGTTGCGCTCTTCGCGAATCGCATGCTGGACCAGGTCGTCCTTCTCTTCGCCGGTTCCCGGATGGCGCCAGCGCGCCCCGATTCCAAACTGCTTGGAGAACGCGACCACCGGCGGACTGGTTTCCACGCCCTTGTGCAGCGCCGAAACGAACACAATTGGAAATTCCAAGCCTTTAGCCGAATGCACGGTCATGACATTCACGGCGTTGGCGGAATCGTCCGGCGGGGCATCGGGCTCGCGCGGGTTGGACTCGCGGATCAAAGCGAGTTCCTCGACCAGTTCATCAAGCGATTGACGCGCAGCCGCCCGGCGGATCTGCCCGAGGAACTTTTCGATATTGGCCCAGGCGCGCGTGCCTGGCTCGGCCGGATACCCGCAGTCATCAATGGCCGCCAGCAACAAGCGGTCAAACGAGACCTGTTCACGATTAAGACGCCAGCCCCGCAACCGGTCGCGGAAGCGGGTCAGTTTCCGAAAATCCTCGGCGTCGAAATCCCCTTCTGCGCCGGTGCCCAGGTGCAGCAAAGAAACTCCAATATTGTCTCCCAGGGTGCGGAGGCGGAGCAGGGCCTCATCGGAAACTTGAACGAGCGGCGAGCGCAGAACCGCGGCAAGGCCGATCTCGTCGCGAGGGTTCGCGATGACTCGCAACAACTGCGTGAGATCGTTGACTTCCCGAGAGTCATAGAACCCGCGGCCACGGTTGACCACATAGGGAATACCCGCCGCGTCGAAAGCATCGGTGAACTCGGTCAGCACCTCGGTATTGCGTACGAGCACGGCGACGTCGCGAAACGCGAAGGGAGGCGCGGTTTCCTGCGCGAATTCCAGGATCCGGTGCGCCACCCAGCGGGCCTCGAGGTGCAGCGCGTCGTCGATCTGGGAAGCGAAGGCCGCGATCGCTTCTACGCAAACTTCGCGAGGTTGGTCGAACACGCGCGTGGCAACCAACGGCCGGGGTTCGATGCCGGGAGCGCCGTGAAGGATGGTCTCAACGGCACGGAGAATCTCAGGCCGGCTGCGGAAGTTGTCGTCCAGTTCGATGCGGCGCGAGACCTGATCGCGGTAATCCCGGAAGACCTGGGGCTCCGCATGGCGAAAGCCGAAGATCGACTGGTTGATGTCTCCGACGGCATAAAAGCGCCCGGATCGCCGTACCGATTCGAGCAGGCGCGCTTGCTGGCCGTTGGTATCCTGGAACTCGTCCATCAGGATGTGGTCGAACTGGGCCTGTATGCGGGCGCGCGTTTCCGGATGCTCTCGCAGCAGGCGTACCGCGAACTCCTCCAGATCGGCGAAGTCCAAAGCGCCAGCCTGCCGCTTGCGGTCGCGGTAGATGCGATCGAAGCGGCGCAGAATCTCGAGCAGCAGTTCCCGTTCGTGGACGTACAACTCGCTGATCAGCGAATATTCAAGGTTGTCGATCAGCTGGTCGCGCAGGCGCCGCACCAGTTCATATGCGGGCGTGCCCTTCTTGCACTTCGTCAGGTTAATGGAACAATTCGTGATCGCCTTGAGCGCGTCACCCGCATCGCTCGCCTTGAGAATGCGTGTAACCTGCTCCATGATCATCTTGGAATAAATCTTCTGCTCCGGCTTCCAGCGGTCGAGCGGGTCCTGTGCCAGTTCGCGAATGGCCGCTTCCAGATCATCGCGCGACACGCCCGGCGGCGCCGGAATAGCAGCAACGTCCTCGACGGTCATGCCCGCGCCGCGCATGGCGTCATAGGCGGAGAGCACGGCTTCCTCGAAGTTGTACGATGACAGGCCGCGGATCAGTTCCTGCACCGCGCCGTGCCGTTCGGTGAAGAGCGCCGTGACCGCGGCAGTGATGGACTCCTGCTGCATCCGCCAGGATTCGCGCTCATCGGCCACGGTGAAATCCGGATCGATGCCCGCGAAGACCGCGTTCTCTTTCAGCAACCGGGCGCAGAAGCCGTGCACGGTGGAAACCCAGGCGCGTTCCAGCTTGGCGCGGAGATCGCGATCGCTCTCAAACGCGCCGGCCAGTTTCTCGCGCACGTTGCCGGCGGCCTTTTCGGTGAAAGTGATGGCGAGAATGCGCCCCGGATCGACGCCGGCGGCGACCAGGCGGGAGAAATACTCCACCAACACCGTGGTCTTGCCCGACCCCGGGCCGGCCACCACGCAGGCGTTCGCCTCGCGCTGCGACACGTCGATGGCGTCGTTCTGGTGGTCCGTAAAGGAAACGGGGGTCATGCTCTCTCCGCGACCGCCGTAACACTACGGACTTCGATGCGGCAGACGTCGCGCGAATCGCAGAAGCGGCAGCGATCCCGGTCGGCCGGCTCGGGGGCGATGCGGCCCTGCCGCATCTGGCCCGCCAGACCCAACGCGCGAGCGGTCGCGTCCCTTAACCAGTTTTGCGGTATCGTCACAGCGCTGTGTACTACGGGCTCCGCACTCCAGCCTGTGTATTCCACGCCGCCTTTCAGGCTGATATAGAACATGCCGGTAGGCTGGACGCCCGTTGTTTTCTCGGCCGCCAGGCAATAAAGCGGGCCTTGAAACGAATCGCCGTTTTTCAGCTTGTCTTTCACACGTTGGGCAATGCTGTACTTGTAATCGATCACGTAACTGCGGCCGCGCGCATCGGTGTCGATGCGGTCGATGCGCCCGGCGAGCGTCAGGGACTCATCAAGACGGAACTCAAATTCGTGCTCAGTGACTGAGCGGAAATCGTGAAGCGGCCATGTGGTATCTACGGCGAGATCCTCCAGATCCCGCCGCATCGCCTGGCGCAGCCGCTCGGTGTGATATCCGTTCACAATATGCTCTTCCTCGCAGAAAGCGCCGAAGTGCCGGTCGAACAGCGGGCCGATCTCCTGGGGTTGCGTGCGCCACTCGGCCAGGACGGTATGCACCAGCTCGCCTTGCTTGGAAAAGTCGAGGCGTCCGTCGGGACGCAGCGGCCGCGATCTCAAATGCAGGATGCGGCTTCCAAAGTACTGAAATGGGCACTGCGCATAAGATTCCAGGCCGCTCGGCGAAACGCGCGCGGTTCTTTCGCGCAGAACCGTCAATAACCCCGGCGCCCTAATGACGGCCGCGGCGGGCTGGGAAGGAACCTCGCGCGGTTGCGGCCGAACACTGCGGGCCGCTTCTTCCTCCAGGTGCAGCTCTTCCAAATACAAGGAGCGCAGATTGCGCTCGCCGCGCGCATCGGTTTCCGGATACGAAAGCGTGACTTCGCTGTTGGCTCGAGTAATTGCCGAGTCGAACAGCGCGCGCTCTTCGCGCTCGAGTTCCGCCGCCGTGCGCACGCGAATGCCGGCGGCTTCGAGGCTGAGACGCGCCGCGTCCGGAAAAAACGGATCCTGGGGATGAAGCTTCGGGAACTGCTTCTCCACCAGTCCACAGACAAAGACGACCGGCAGGACCCATTGCCGCGCTTCCGGGGCGCTGAGCACCTGGACCACGTTGCGGCGGCCGTCATCCAAACGGAGGGCTGTCAGGCGAACCGCCGATTTCACCGCGCGCCAGAATTCGCCGAGGCCGATTGCGCGTTCCGGGTCCAGCGCCAGCGCGGCGTCTCCCACCGCTTGATCGAAGGCCTCCAGGGCGGCGGCGTGGCCGCGCGCGAGCAGGGCGGACTCGTGATCCATGCCGGCCGGCGGGCGCGCGGAGCGAAACCAATTGCGGAGCGTTCGAAACCGAGCGGCCCAATCGGCCGACAGCATTTCGAAGGAGCGCCACTCTTCCAGCGCAGCCAGCGAATCGATCAGCCGCGTCAGGGGGCTCTCCAGATCGCCGGCTGCCGCCTTCAGCCCGCCCAGGCCGCTGTCCGGCAGCTGTTCCCGAACGGCGAAGTCGAACCGATCCATGGCGGGCGAATCGGCAAAGCGCGGTGCCAGGCGCAGCGCCGCCAGCGTGGCCGCATGGTCCCATCCTCCGAGCATGGCATCGACGGCGCCGACCAAGAAACGCACTGCGGGGTGTTGCTCCAACTCGGTCTCGAAATAGAAGCGCGCCGGAATGGCGAAGCGCTCCAGAGCCGCTCGCAGCACTGGGACGTACGTGTCGGCGGCGCGGACGATGATTCCGATTTCGCGAAAAGGACGGCCGCCAGCAGCAAGATCCGCAATGCGGCGCGCGATCTCGTCGGCTTCCCGTTCGATGCCCGGCGCGCGCACCAACCGGCGCTCCGGCCCCAACGCCGTGCCCGAGGCCCGTTCTTCCTCGAAACCCAAGGCCCAGAGCCGCGACCGCAATCCCTCCCCGCCGTCGGTATCGCTCAAAGTGACAACGATCTCGGCGTGTTGGCCCAGGGCATCGATGACGGCGAGCTCCGGATCCGGCAAGACATGAAAACCGTCGAGCCAGATGGTTCGAATCCCTCCAAGCCCCTCCGCGCGGATGCGCGCCGCCGCCCTTTCCAGCCGTTGCGCGCGCAAGGCAAGCTTGCGGCGTTCGAGAAGCCGGTCTACCTCGCGGTAGACGGCTAGAAACGCCGCCCCGAGCGGCGCATCGGGAAGATGCGCGGCCAGCCGTTCGCTATCGCAGCCGGCTGAAGAGAACTCGGCAATGGTGCGCGCCACCGCAGCGCCGAATCCCGGCAACTGCGCCACGCGGCGGAACTCCGGCCGGTTCACGCGCGCCACTGCCTGCTCGACAAGCAGGTACAGCGCCGCGTTGGAAACCTCCCGCCGGTCCGTCGCCCATCCGTCAATGAAGCTGGACAGAGTCTGAATCAGATTCCGCCTGAAAACGAATCCTTCCCGGGCGATGCGATTTTGCAGATGCTGAGCGAGCGTGGCGGTGGGAACCAGCAGACGAACCGCATGGTTCTTCACCCGTAGCGATTCGATAAATCGATCCACCACGAGCGTGCTTTTCCCGGAGCCCGCCGGTCCGGTGATCAACTGCATTTCGTTCAGTGTATCGCAGGGCGAACGAAAGGCGAAATAGGGGAGACAACCCCCTGTGGGCTGTGGCCGTGGAGGTCTCGGTCAGAACGTGACAACGCCCACGCAAATCGTAGAGGCGGCCCAATACAGGGAACGCCGGAAATCACCGGCTACGGCATAGCAGACGGCTGAGCTGGCATTGCAGACCAGCAGCAGCAGCGGGAAAAACTTTGTCCAACTTGACGGACCCATGAATGACACCTGAAATTGCCCAGAAGGCTACACGTATAATATCGGCAGTCGCCGCCAGAAAAGAAGTCTGTCTTAGGTGAACATACGGATGGGTTCGGTTTAGGGTTTCTCCGCGAACGCCACCACCTTCGAATCCACCTGATATTTCTTGTAGCCGCTGAAGGTGAAATCGAGTTCGCGGTTCAATCCTTTGACGAACAAAATCCGCGCGGCTGCGGTGAGGGAGAATTGTTTGGGCAGCCAGACGCCGTCATCCACGCGGGCCTGCTCGATCAGCAGGCGCGTGCCCTTGGTCAGCTTTACGACGAAGCCGCCGAACGAGATCGAATCCAGCACCTCCATTTCGATGCGAGCGCCCTGGTAGTCGGCTTTATCGATCCAAAGATGTAGTTTCACGTGCGGAAAGATGGCGGCAGTCCGTGATTTGGGCTGGAATCCCGGTTTGGGAGCGGCTTCGATCCGGTAGACGCCGCGGCCGCCGAGTTGCTCCTCGCCAAGCAATGTGAAAGTAAAGGCGCCGGGAACTTCCTCCACCGGTTCGCGCTGCCGGTCGAGGCGGCGTTGCCACTCGGCCAGCCTCTGGGCGCGCTGCTCATGGGTTTCCATCCGGCGCTGGGCGTCGTTCCAGCGCAGCCGCTCCTCCTCGGCCTTCTGCTCCTCCGCCGAAAGCGCTTGATCATTGCGCCCGACCAGCCGGCGGTAGGGCGAACCCTCGAGCAATGTGATGTCCCAAGTCTCGATCTTGCGGTTCTTGACCTGTCCGGAGTGGTCCAGTTCGCGCGTCTCCTGGCGCTGGAGGTATGTGTAATTGCGCGAGCCTTGAAAATCGTGCTGGTCGTTTTCGACGGCGCGCCGGATGATCTCCCGCGCGTCTTGGGCTTGCAAGCAGGCCGCAACTGCTGCCAGCCAGACGCCCGTGACCGCCCACCGCATCATGACATGAGATTCTGGAAACGCGATCCCGGTTTCACGATCGTTTGGTTCCGCTCCGGACCGGTCGAAATGCAGCCCGCCTCCACGCCCGTTTGTTTTTCCAGAAACGCCAGATACAGCTTGGCGTTGGCCGGCAGTTGGTCGTATGCAGTCATACCAAACGTGGACTGGCGCCAGCCGGGAAGGCATTCGTAAACCGGCTCGAGTTTCGCAATCTCGTCCGCCGCGGACGGAATTTCGCAGACCTCGCGGCCGCCTGACTTGTAGCGCACGCAGACGGGAATATTATCGAATTCATCGAGCACATCCAGCTTGGTAATCACCAGGCTGTCGAAGCCGTTAATCACAGCGGAGTAACGCAGCAGCGGAACATCGAACCAGCCGCAACGCCGCGGCCGGCCGGTGACCGCGCCGAACTCCTTGCCGCGCTGGCGGATCTGCTCGCCCGCACCGTCGAGCGATTCGGTGGGAAACGGGCCGCCGCCAACGCGCGTGATGTACGCCTTAGAAACACCGATCACACCGGTGATGCGCGTCGGCGCTACCCCGGTTCCGGTACAGGCGCCGCCGGCGCTGGCACTGGAGGAAGTCACAAACGGATAGGTGCCGTGGTCGATGTCGAGCATCGTGCCTTGCGCGCCTTCGAACAGCACGGTTCTTCCATCGCGGATCGCCGAGTCCAGCAGCATTGCCGTGTCGCATACCATGGGGCGGATCCGCTCGGCAAAGCGTTCGTATTCTTCACGCGTCCGATCCAGATCGAGCTCTTCAAAAATGCCCAGCGCCTTGGCGATGGCGACTTTCTCTTCCATCAGCGTGACGAACTGGGCCCGAAACCTGTCGCGATCGACCAGGTCTGCGATGCGGATACCGCGCCGTGCGATCTTATCTTCGTAACATGGACCGATGCCGCGCGATGTGGTACCGATGGAAACGCGCCCCGGCCGCGCCTCCGACATTTTCTCCATCATGCGGTGAGCCGGCAGCAGCACGTGCGCGCGATTGCTGATTGAGAGCGCGCGCTCCACGTGGATTCCCGCCGCCTCCAGCGTATCAATTTCGGACAATAGCGCCGCCGGATCGATCACCAGGCCGTTGCCGATGACGGCGCGCTTGCCCGGCCGCAGAATGCCCCCGGGGATCAGTTTCAGAACGAATTTCTTCTCGCCGATGTAAACTGTGTGGCCGGCATTATGGCCGCCTTGGTAGCGCACGACCAGATCGAATTTTTCGGAGAAGAGGTCGACCATCTTCCCCTTTCCTTCGTCGCCCCACTGAGCGCCAAGGACAATGACATTCCGCATTTTGGCCAAGCCGATCTATTGTACCGTAGTCAAAACTCGGCTTTCGCCGTTTACAAACACGGCGCACGTGTTACCCTGGACGTTTACCGCAAACTATGCAGCTTTCGGAAGTCTACCTGGGCCTTGGCCTGGATGCCTTCGGGCAATTGGTGCGCAGCATCTCGATCGGAAAGCTCAAAACCTATCAGATCTACGAGGGCTTTAAGGTGCGCGCGCATCTGCACAAGGTGAATACCGAAATTCTGCGGAAGGCGGTGCCTCGGTTCTGGGCGAGAATCGGCGAGCACGACGAGGACTTCGCCCGTGACCTGGCGCAAGCGGTGCTGGTATCGCATCTGGATATGATCACAGCGGTGCTCGATTCGTTAGGCGTGCCGCACGAGAGCGGGTTTTTCGCGAAAGATCTCGATGCCAAGAAATATTTCACGGATGGATGGGAGGCGCGCGTCATTGACGCGTTTCGGACCGCTTTTTCCGAGACACTTTTGATCTTTTATATCAACCACTTACGGTGGGAGCTGCTGGGCGCGGCCGACCTTTTCCGGCCCGTTTCTCCTAGCGCAGCGTGAGTTCGGCCAGCCGCGTGCTATAAAAATGTGCGGACCATGACAATTTTGCCCGAGAAGTCCGGGATTTGCGCTTGGGGCAAACCGTATTTGCGGCCCAAACCTGCTGCAATTTCAGTGTCTTACAGTCCGAAAATGGAACACGCGCCGGGTGCCCCGATCGGCCTGAGGAAAAGTGGCCGGGGTTGCGCCACAGCACCCAATTTGAGTTATCTTGATCTTAAACCCATAGATGTCGTAACGAGGTGCCTGACATGAATCATTGCGATTTTCACTACTCTCACTTGTTGCCGAAAAAGCCAGGAATTCTTCCCCTCGAGGAAACGATGACGAAACAGTGCCGGCGCTGCGGCGCGGAATTCGTCACCCGTTCCCGCATTCGGAAGCGCTGCGATGCTTGTCAGGCCATTGTGTCCGCCGAAAAGCAGAAGAAGGCGAATGAACGGCTGAAGGCACGGCGCGCGGCACGGCGTATGTGCCTCCTCAAAGCCAGCTAGTCTGGAACAACGGGCTGCGATCAGGTTACGTTCCGTCTGTCCGCCGAGAAAGTGTAACGACGGCTTGGGATTCGGCGGATTTCCGCTCGCCGACCGGGCCGAGCGTTTCCGCGGTCTTGAATTTAACGGACACCCGCTCGGGCTCGAGGCCGAGCGTCGCCGCAAGTTTCGCGCGGATCGCATCCCGAAAGTCCTTCAATTTCGGCCGCTCCAGAATAATCGTGGAATCCACATTCACGACGCGATAGCCGCGCGCGTCCGCCAGTTCGTTCGCGTGGCGGAGGAATACCAGGCTGTCGCAACCTTTCCAGCGCGGATCCGTATCCGGGAAATGCATCCCGATGTCTCCTAGAGCGAGCGCGCCAAGAATTGCGTCCGTGACGGCGTGCGCAAGAATGTCGGCGTCGGAGTGGCCTTCCAGGCCGAGATCGGAAGGGATCGTCACGCCACCGAGGATCAGCGGCCGGCCGGGGACGAGACGGTGGACGTCCCAACCAAGGCCGGTACGGATTTCGCTCAAGAGCGCAGGTCCCCGGCAGTCTGTTCCTGCAGGAACAGCCGCGCCAGATCCATGTCGGCGGGCTTGGTGATCTTGATGTTGCGATCGCTGCCGAGTACTACGCTCACTTCGACGTCGAGGCGTTCCACGAGGCTGGCCTCATCGGTGCCGATGAAACCGTCCTCGCGCGCCGACTGGAACGCGCGATTGAGAAGGTCGTAGCGGAAGACCTGCGGCGTCTGCGCCAGCACCAGGCGGTCGCGCGGCAGGGTGGCGCGAACCCGTACCTGGCCGGTGCCGCGATTCACCTGCTTGACCGTGTCCACCGGCGCCACGCCCACGATCGCCGCGCCGGTGGTGGCGGCGGCATCGAGAACTTTGTCGATGATTTCCAGATCGATGAAGGGACGTACCGCGTCGTGTACAGCCACCAGGTCCGTATCGCGGTCGAGAGCGCCCAGAGCGTTTTGGACCGACTCCTGGCGGCTATTGCCACCCTCGACGACGCGCACGCGCCGGCCCGGGAACTCGCGCTTCAACGTGTCCCGAACCCAATCGAGGTCCTCGCCGCGCACGGCGACAACAATCTCGCTGACCCGGCTGGACGCTGCGAACTTGCGGACGGTGTGCAGCAGGATAGGCGACCCGTCCAGCAACATGAACTGCTTGCGGCTGGTTCCGGTCTTCTCGGCGGAGGCCTTGCCCATGCGTGTGCCGAGACCCGCGGCCGGCACGATCACGGCGATTTTCATGCGAACTATGATTCTATCGTGGTTTTCTCGGTACCGAGATTAGTGACCGGCTGCGCTTCCGGCTTGCGCGTCGCGCGGTCGTGCCGCTCTCCAGCGCGCTCGGCGCCAGCGGCGGCGGCATGCACGCGTTCGTCAAACTTGCCGAAGATCATCTTGCCGGCCGTAGTCTGCAGCACGCTGGTGACCGAGATATCAATCGTCTTGGAGATCATCCTCTTGGCATTGTCGACAACCACCATGGTGCCATCATCCAAGTACGCCACGCCTTGGTTGTATTCCTTGCCTTCCTTGAGGATGAACACGCGCATCGTCTCGCCGGGAAGCACGATCGGTTTCAGAGAATTGGCGAGCTCATTGATGTTCAGCACCTCGACGCCGTGCAGTTGCGCCACTTTGTTGAGATTGAAATCGTTGGTGATGACTTTACAGTCGTAAATCTTCGCTAGCTCGATCAGCTTCATATCGACTTCGCGGACCTGCGGGAAGTCTTCCTCCACGATCTGCACATGGAGGTGCGCCATCTTCTGGATGCGCTGGAGAATGTCGAGGCCGCGGCGACCCCGATTGCGTTTCATCGAATCGGCCGAATCGGCCACCAGTTGCAATTCGCGCAGGACGAACTGCGGGATGACGATGACGCCATCCAGAAAGCCGGTCTCGGCGATGTCGGCGATGCGGCCGTCGATGATGACGCTGGTGTCGAGGATTTTGAAGGTCTTTTTCGAAGACTTTTCGCCGCCGAAGATGCCACCGAGCGCCGCCAGGTTGAGCATGTCGCCCTTCTTGGCGCCGACAATCAGACCGACGTAGGTCATCCAGAGCAGCAGGGCGACTTCCAGAAACGGCTCGGAGGTCGCTTTGCCTAGGACCAGCGACATCAAGAACGCGCCGAAGATGCCGAGTACGCTTCCGCACGCAGCGCCGATCAGCCGTTTCAGGCTGACGCGTTCCAGGCGGATTTCAAAAAAGATGATGCATACGCCCAGGATGAGGCCCCCCCCGGCCGCGGTCCAGGGAGAAACCTGAAACGGATGCAGTGTGTACGCCGCAACAGCAAGAACCAGAATAAAAACCGCGCGAACGATGAAGAGATCGAGCACGTGAGCACCCCCTCAGGGCGAGTACTGGATTAGAAGAACCTTTCATATCGGGTAGGCAACCCGCGGCAGACCTGGCCGCGCCGCGCCACAGAGTATAGCACCTCCACATGCCGAAGGCACCCGCGTTGCTGCTGAGGGTCGAGCGTCTCGGTTGAGACGCTCGACAGCTGGTTTCGTCCTCCAAAAAATAGTTGCGTCGCCACTTTACCCCGGGACAACGGCCGTGTATCATGTCACACATGCGTCTAATACTAGTTTCAGCGCTTGCAGCGTTTACCGTGATCGCACTCAGCGGCCAAGCCCCGGAAGGTAAAAAGGGCGGTGGCGGACCTCCCAAAAACCTGAAGGTTCTGCCTTCCACTATGGATCGCGCCGCCGTTGTGGGAGTGATGCGAAACTTCACCGCCGGTCTCGGCGTGCAGTGCACCTATTGCCATGTGCAAGGGCAGTTCGACAGCGACGAAAATCCGAAAAAGGACGTCGCGCGGATGATGATGAGGATGGTAGGTCAGATCAACATGGCCTTCGGCGACGGAAAGCAGCATGTGAGCTGCTTCACGTGCCATCGCGGCGCCGAAATGCCGGTGATGACTCCTCCAGCCGCCGCTCAATAGACGCCGGATTTCGATTTTCAAACGCCCGCTCCCCGCGCTGGCTGGCGCGGAGGGCGGGTTTTTGTTTTCTATTGACCTCAGTGCGCGTGTATGTTACGTTCTCCAGTGGCTTGAGGTGCTCGCCGTGAAGGGCGAGTGAAAAGGGAAGCGGGTGAGAATCCCGCACGGTCCCGCCACTGTATGTAGGGAGCTCCCGGCGATTTGCCACTGTCCGCAGGGATGGGAAGGCCGCCGGCCGGCGACGATCTACCAAGTCAGGAGACCTGCCTCGGGCGAATTCAAGGCCCCGCTTCGCGTGAAGGCGGAGGGTGAACGCTCGAGAACGATTCCCGAAACTCGGGTCTCCTCATCATCTCTTCCGAAACCGAAGCGGCATGCGAGGAAAGAGCCGTTATGCGCAGCCGCATCTGTTCCCTTCTTTTACTGGCCGTTCCCTATGGGTTCGGGCAAACCATTTCTGGCATTATTCGCGACAGCCAGGGCGCCGGTATTCCAGGCGCTGTCGTGAGTCTGGTGGCGCGAGACAATACCGGCCGCGCTGACGTCGTGAGTGACCGTTCGGGCCAATACCGGTTCGACCGCATTGCTCCAGGCGCCTACTTGCTGGAGGCACGCGCGGCGGGATTCACAGCCTCCGGCGGACGCCCGGTCTTGATCAACGGTACCAATGAACCGGTCGATTTTCAGCTCGCGATCGCCGCGATGCAAACAGCTGTGGTGGTAACAGCGTCCGGAACGGCTCAGACCGCCGACGAACTCGCCAAGTCGATTTCCACGGTGGACGCTTCCTTCATTAGTCTGGGCGATGAAGTGTCTGTAAGCGATGCCCTGAGGTACCTTCCCGGGCTGCGCGTCGAGCAGCAAGGCGGGCCCGGTGGGCTGGTCTCCTTCAAGACGCGCGGGCTGCGAAATCAAGACACCGCTGTACTGATCGACGGATTCCGCGTACGCGATGCGGCTGCGCCACAGGGAGACGCGACCGGGCTGCTGCAGGATCTGCTGGTCACCGATCTCGACGGTATCGAAGTCATGCGCGGCGCCGGCTCTTCTATCTATGGCACGAATGCGACCGGCGGCGTGGTCAACATGCTCACGAAGGCGGGCGGCGGACGCACGCGCGGATCGGTGCTGGCCGAAGGGGGTTCGCTCGACATGTTTCGCGGCGCCGCCGGTCTCGCCGGGTCGTTTCGTAATGACGGTCTGCAGTACAGCGCGGGGATCAGTCACTTCGATGTCCTTTCCGGCATTGACGGCGGCTTGCCCGACCGGACCAGCAGCGCCCAGGGCCGCCTCGATGCCAGCCTTTCGTCGACGGCTCGCATTTTCGGCCGGATCTTCGCCGCCGATTCGTTCTCCAAGGGTGTCTCCGATCCGCAGCCTACGGGCACCCTTCCACTGAGCGGAATCATCAACGCGATCCCGTTCGCCACGTTCTTGCCGGATAGGGACGATTCCGATTCCACCCGCGCGGCCCGGATCTTCTCCGGCGCCGTGCGGTTCAGCGAACACCCGAGTGACGCAGTTACTTTTTCGGCGGGCTATCAAGGTCTTACAACGCGCCGCCGGCTCGGCAACGGGCCGGCCGGCTCGGGCTTTCAGCCTGTGGGGAGCGAATCGTTCTTTTATAATGGCGACGTTCACACTGTCGATGGACGCGTGGATTGGCGGTTGGGGCGCCACCAGTTGATCGACGCCGGGTACGAGTTTGAATATGAGAAGTATGGGAATCGGAACGTGATGCCGAACCTGGCCGACAATTCCACAGTGGACATCAACCAGAGCAGTCACGCTCTTTTCGCGCAAGACCAGATATCGCTGTTGGGAGACCGGCTGCAACTGGCCGGTTCGTACCGCGCTCAGTTCTTCTCCATCGGACAGCCGGCACTCACTCCCGCGGCACAATCTCCCTACACGGGTCTGTCCGTGGCTTCCCCACCCACGGCGCAGACGGGCGACGGCTCGGCCGCATATTTTTTCCGCCGGACCGGAACCAAGGTGCGTGCTCACGCCGGCCGCGGCTACCGGGCGCCATCGCTCTATGAGCGTTTCGGAACATACTACAGCAGCGTGTTCGGATACGGCGCGGTGGGCGATCCGCGGTTGCAGCCGGAGCACTCGATCAGCGTAGATGGAGGGATCGACCAGACCGCCTGGAACGGGCGCGCCCGCATCTCGGCGACCTACTTCTACACCCAACTGCAGACGATCATCGCTTATGCGTCTCTCACCGCGGACCCGTTCGGGCGCTTCACGGGATACCTGAATACGCGTGGCGGCTTGGCGCGCGGCGTGGAACTGAGCACCGCCCTCGCGCCCACCAGTACGACGAAACTGCTGCTCGCTTACACATACACCAACGCGCGCGAACGAGTGCCGCTGGTCGAAAATGTCTTGCAAACGCTGATAACCCCGCCGCAGCAGGTTGCGGTCTCCGCCACCCAGCGAGTGGGCCCGCGCTTCACTGCGATTTTCAATCTGCAGGTGACCGGCGACTACCTGGCGCCTCTTTTCGACAACTCCACGTTCGCTAACCGGCCGTACCGGTTCGGCGGCACGCGACTGGCCGAATTGGGCGGGGAGTATCGCGTGCCGCTCGGTGAAAACCGCGCTCTGCGGCTTTTTGCCAAGGCTTCCAACGTTTTCAATCAGAGCTATTTTGAAAGCGGCTATCGCACGCCTGGGGCGACCGGCAGAGGAGGTCTGCAATTTGAGTTTTAGAGCGGCAAGTCGATGGGCGCTGGGCTTGACGGCGCTCGCGGCTCTCGGGGCGCCGCCGCAGCGTATCGTCTCGGTCTCTCCGGTCGAGACCGAGATTCTGTACGGCGTCGGCGCGTTCGATAAAGTCGTGGCGGTGACCGAGTATTGCGTGTACCCGCCCGAAGCCAAAACGCTGCCGAAAGTCGGTGGCTGGGCCACGCCAAGCGTGGAGAAGGTAGCCGGCTTTCATCCCGACCTGGTCGCGTTTTCGGAGGCGCAGGCGCCGTTCCTGGAAAATCAGCTGAAGCAACTGGGCATTCGCACGGTGCTGGCGCCGAGCCAGACGGTGCAGGATGCGTTCAAGGCGATCGCAGCGATCGGCGAGGCTACCGGCCACCAGCGGCAGGCGGCCGACCTAGCCGCGCGAACCAGGGCCGCGTTGGCCGCGGTGCGCCAGCGGGCGGCGAGTTTGACGCGGCCCAGCGTTCTAATCATTGTGGACCGCACACCCGGCACGCTTCGCGATATGTATGGCGCTCTTCCGGGAAGCTTCCTGGCGGAACTGGCAGAGATTGCCGGCGGCCGAGCAGTTCCTTCGGCGGCCGGCGCGGGATATGGCAAAGTCAGCACCGAGATGGTGTTGATCGCGAATCCCGACATCATTCTGGACCTGGTGCCCGCGTCCCAAGCCGACAGCGACCCGTGGCGCGAAATGCCGGAGCTGAACGCGGTGCGGCGCGGAAAGGTTTACCGGGTTCGCGAGGAATTCGTCCCGCACGATTCCCAACTGATCGCCCGCACGGCGGTGGTATTCGCGCGCTTGTTGCATCCCGACGTTCCGGCGCGGGAGTGGGAGGTTCGTTGAGTCTGATTCTCGAGGCTCGCGCGGCGGAGTTTTCTTACGCGGCGGGACTGCCGGTCATCCGGGGGGTATCGCTGGGGGTGAGCCGCGGCAAGCTGAGCGCCGTGATCGGACCGAATGGCTGCGGCAAATCGACTCTGGTCCGGTTGTTCGCCGGGCTGCTTACGCCGGCGCATGGAGAAATCCTGTTCGACGGCGTTCCTCTGCATTCCATCCCGCGGCGCGAAGCCGCCAAGCGAATTGCGTATGTACCACAGGCGCACACCCTGGCGTTCCCGTTCACGGTGCTGGAGGTGGTTCTGACCGGGCGCAGCCCGTACACGCCGCGCTTCCGCTTCGAAGACGAGCGCGACCGCGCGCGGGCTCTGGAGGCGCTCGCAACTGTGGATGCCGCGCACCTCGCCGAACGCCCCGTCACCGAGCTATCGGGCGGAGAGCGGCAGATGGTTGCGTTAGCACGCGCGCTGGCGCAGGACCCGCAATGCCTGGTGCTCGACGAACCGTCCGCTGCGCTCGATCTCAAACACCGCGCAGCCTTGGTGCGAACGCTAGCCGCCTTGCGCGACGCGCAGGGGCTGACCGCAGTGGTAGTCACGCACGACCTGCACCTGATCGACCCGCTCTTCGATCATGTGTTCGCGCTGCGCGGCGGCGCCCTTCTCGCGCAAGGCCGTCCGGAAGAAGTGCTGACCGACCCCGTTCTTGCGGAAGTGTACGAAGACCCGCACGTGCGCACGCGGCGCGTCGAAGGGCGCACGCTGATCTGGTCCAACTGATGCTCCAGCATGCCGAGTCTCGGACCACAGCAATCCGCTTGTGGCGCGCGCTGGCGCTGCTCACGGTGCTGCTGCTGGCCGTAACGGCGTTGTCGTTGTGGGCGAGCGGCCGCACGATCGATCTCACGGCGCTTCGCTCGGACCCGCTGACGCGGACACTGTTCTTCCGGCTGCGCCTGCCGCGCGTGCTGATGG
>CAYTJD010000151.1:0-62435 GCA_964438005.1 uncultured Solibacteraceae bacterium
GCGGTTCGCCCCGTAGAAATCGAATCGCGCTGTGCCGAACGGAATGTAAACGATCCCGCGCTTTTCATCCACGCTCAGCTCGTTCCAGTTGTGCACGCCGCCGCCGGTCTTCCAGAAATCCTGGGGCCATGTCTCATAACCCGCCTCGCCCGGATGCGGAACCGAATGAAACATCCACGCCAGCTTTCCCGTGCGTGTATCGTAAGCGTGGACATCGGCCGGCACCGCCTCATAGTTATCGCCCCGCGCCGGCAGCGGAATAATAAACAGGTTTTCGAAAATGCGTCCGGGATTGTTGGTCTGCAGCGGCGGGAACTTCTCGATGTCGCGGTCCAGTCCGACCCGGATATCGACCCGCCCGTTATCGCCGAAGCTCTGAATGGTGTTGCCCGTCCGCGCGTCGATGGCTGTCAGGTAGCCGGCGTTCAGGTACAAGAGGCGGCGGTCGGAGCGGTCCTTGCTCTCCCAATAATTGATCCCTCTCTGTGTGACCGCGCCGGTGTTTGGATGAACCCAACGCTCTTTCCCCGTGATGGCGTCGAGCGCCACGATGGAGTTGTTCCTCGCCAGCACGTACATGGCGCCGTCGACTACGATTGGGTTAAAGAGGTAGTTGCCCGTTGCGCCGGTGGGATAGGTCCACACGACCTCCAGTTGCTTCACATTATTCTTGTTGATTTGCGTGAGCGGGGAATACTGCTCGGAACCCGGGCTGCCCAAATAAGCCGGCCAGGAAACGTCTGCTGCGGCTGCCCACGGGGCAGCCCCCGCCAGAAGGAAAAGGATCGATGCACGCATTCAGTAAAATTACCACTTGCCGCGCCGCCGCGAAAAACTGCCTGCGCCGCCCGCTGTCTTACCGGCAGACTTGCTGGCGGCTGTTCTGCCAGGCGCGAAGACAGGCCAGAACATCGGCCGGCTTGATTGGTTTACTGAGGTAATCGTTCATTCCCGCCGCGAGGCATCGCGCTCGGTCGCCTTCCAGCGCGTTTGCGGTCATGGCCACAATGCTGGTGGGCCGGCCTTCGGGTTCACGACGCCGGATCTCCGCGGATGCCTCGAACCCGTCCATCTCGGGCATGCAGCAATCCATGAAGATGATGTCGTAGGGGTCCCTGAGGTGGGCCTCCACGGCCTCACGGCCGTTGACCGCAAGATCGGCGCGATGGCCGAGCGTCTCCAGGATTTTCAGTGCGACACGCTGATTGACAACGTGGTCTTCGGCAACGAGAATCCGCGGCGCATCGCCTGCGCATTGGATCTGTCTGCGGTCCTGAAGCGGCACTGAGGACCCGGACGCGTTCCCGGCAGGAGCGGGCGCTCGCCCCGACAGTTCTGCCGAGAGATTCATCAGCAGACGCTCCAGATCGGACTGGTGCACCGGCTTTCTGATCTGGTGCGCGCCGGTCAGGTCTGCGGAGCATTCATAGCTCAGCGGAGTCAGCACGACGAGCGGCGGTGCCGGCCGCCCGGAATCGGCGATCGCTTGTCGAACACTGCTTGCGGCGCCAGGGTCGGAATCGAGAACAATGATCGAGAACCGGTCGCCCGTTGTCATGGCCGTTCTGATGAGTGCCGGCCCTTGGAGAAAACCGGCCGTTGTGCTGCACAAGCCGCAGCCTTCCAGCTGCTCTTTGATGACGTTGCGAATGGCCGGATTCTCAACGATCACCAGAGCCTTTGCGCCATGGAACGAGTGCCGTGCGCGTGCCCGCTGGGCGACAGCTTTGCCGAAACCAGCCGTAAACGAGAAAATGCTGCCGGCGCCTTTCCGGCTCTCTACCCAGATCTCGCCACCCATCAAGCCGACCAGGTGCTTCGAGATGGTCAAGCCGAGTCCAGTGCCCGCGGTCTGTGGTTTGGCATCGAGTTGGGAGAAGGGCTGGAATAGCTTTCCCTGGTCCTCGGCGGCGATGCCGATACCCGTGTCGCTCACCGAGAAACAGATCTTTTCCGTATCGCAATCGCCGCCCACCACCTTCGCTCTGAGCAGAACTTCGCCTTCGTTGGTGAACTTCAAAGCGTTTCCGAGCAGGTTGAGGAGCACCTGGCGCAAGCGGCCGGGATCGCCAAGGAGATCGCGTTTGACGGCAGGATCGATTACCGCCGCGAGCTCCAACCCTTTCTGGCTTGCTGTCGGGGCAAGCACGTCGATGGTGTCTTCGATGAGTTCCTCGAGGTCGAAGCCGACCACGTGCAGGCCCATTTTGCCCGCCTCGACTTTGGAAAGGTCGAGTACATCGTTGACTATCCTCAGCAGCGCCTCGCCACTGGTGATAATGGTCTCGACGTAAGCTCGCTGCTCCTCGGAAAGCGGTGTGTTCAACAGCAGGGAAGCCATGCCGATCACGCCGTTCATCGGCGTCCGAATTTCATGGCTCATACCGGCCAGAAACTCCGATTTCGCCTTCGCTGCCTGGAGCGCCGCCTCGCGTGCCTCCACCAGACGCACGGCCTGCTCCTCGAGAGTTTGTGTCTGGCGTTCCGCGTGTTCTTTGGCAACTTTTAGCTGGGCCGCGTACCGCTCCAATTCACGCTGCGCCTCTTCGAGGCGCCTGGCGCGCTCTTCGGCCAGTTCCACCAGACGCGCGTTCTCGATTACCAGCGGGTCGAAACCGCTCTCAGCCACCGGATCCTTGTCAATCAACTCCCACCTGGAGATCGTCACCCGCTTCTCCATGTCGAAGGTTTTATCATGGAGCTTCATCAACTTGTTGTGCCGGTCGGCGAGATAGTACAGGCAGAGGTTCAGGGGGCACGAAAGGAACGGATTGTCGGTGCAGTCCTGAAGCTCCTTGTAGGCATCCAGAAGGTACAGGTCGCTCCAGGTATAGTTGTCCCCCTGGTCGGCAGGCGTCACGACCAAATCCCGCGCAAAGCCGTTTTTCAGGAACAGATCCACAACTCTGCCAAGGTCCGACAAATCACCGGTTTCTTCAAACTCGAAGCCGTGGTGGCGGAGGTAGGTAAGCAGATCTTTGCCGGTGTCTTTCAGGATCGAGCCTTGGGCGAATATGTTGTACTTGGAGAGGATTTTGCCGAAAGCAACCAGAGTGCCCTCATACAGGGCTTTGTCGAAATCCTTCATCTTGATGCTCCGGGGCCGCGTGCCGCCTGATACTCTCATCGGCACAATTCCACATTGCATTAGCGGGCTCCCGGCTCAACGCCTCTTTTTCTGCGATGATGGATGCCGGCCCCCAGCCGGACCGCCTTTCGGGTATGACACCATTCGTGGCATGGCAGAATTTCTATGTGATCATGGGGTCGTCTGCAGGCGCCCTGATTGGTCTCCAGTTCGTGGTGTTGAGTTTCATTACGGGCATCCGAGGCGCGCGCCTGAACCCTCAGGGTGCGGGCGCGTTTGCCACGCCGGCTATCGTCCATTTTGCGGCCGTGCTCGGACTCTCCGGAATCCTCTGCGCTCCCTGGGATGGGGCCCAAGTCGCCTCCTCTCTCTGGGGTCTGGTGGGAGTTGCCGGCATCGGGTATGTCGTCATTACGTTTCACCGCATCCGCGCGCAGACGGCCTACCGGCCCGAGTTCGAGGACTGGTTATTTCACATTCTGTTGCCGTTCGCGGCCTACCTGATTCTGGCCGGGTCCGCATATATTGCCCGCCTCCGTTTGCGCGAGACCCTCTTTGGAGTCGGAGCCGCCGCGCTCTTACTGCTTTTCTCTGGCATCCATAACGCCTGGGATGCGGTCACGTACCACGTCCTGGTGAATGCCCGGCATGATTCATGAAACCCAAAATACGAAAGGAGTTGATGGAATGACCTCACTCACAAGCCGCATCCTGGCGGCCGCCGCCTGGGTCGCTGCGGTCGGGATCGCATCGCCGCAGACGCCTTCGGCTAAGGTCGACGAATACCTCGCTGCCGCTAAAATGGCCGCCGGCACCGAGTGGGCAGGAACCTTCCTCCGTCTGTGCGTTCCGCCTCCTGCCGCGCCTCCAGCCGCGGGCGCCGCCGCGCGCGGAGGACCGCGCCGTCCCCCGGCCAAGGAAACGTGGTACGCCGAGCCGGCCAAGGTCGCCGATAACCTGTATTTCCTCGGCACCAAGATCCATAGTTCGTGGGCCATCGTGGGCAGCCAGGGCATCATTATCATCGAGGCGCTGTTCGACTATGCCGCGAACGATGAGATTTTAGAGGGGCTGAAGAAACTTGCTTTGGACAAGAGCAAGGTCAAATACGTGATTCTTTCGCACGCGCATGCCGACCATGACGGCGGCGCCAAACTGCTCCAGGACCAGCTGCCGGGCGCGCACCTCATCTACGGTGCGGAGGATTGGGACGCGATCGACAAATCGACGAATCACGCCGGCGGCAAGCCCAAGCATGACGTAACCGGCGATGACGGCATGCGGGTCTCTGTCGGGGATGCTTCCGTGCAGATCGTCACGATGCCCGGCCACACTCCCGGAACGCTTTCTTATCTTTTTGAAGTGAAGGATCGCGGCAAGCCGCTGCGCGTCGCGTACGTCGGGGGAACCGCATTCCCCTTCAACGCGAACGCCGCCTACTATGACCGCTACCTGGCTTCCTCGAAGAAGGTGGCGAAGGCCGCTGCCGATTACGGAGCAACGGCGCTGCTGTCGAACCACTCCGAGTTCGACGACGCCTTTTTCAAAGCCCATAGCGCCGCAAACCGTCAACCGGGCGAAGCCAATCCGTTCGAAGTCGGCGCGGACGGGGTTGCGCGCTACTTCAGCGTGGTCCAGAATTGCACAGAAGCCGCGAAGATTCGAGCGGCCGGCCAATAAACCGAGTTTGGGAGGTATTCCATGACTTCGAAGACAAGCATTCTAGTGGCGGCGGGTTTGGGCGCAGCTCTTGCGCTGGTGTCGGTTGCGCAGACCGGGCGCAGTGGTGGCCAGAAACACAAACCCCTCATGATGACCCGGCTCTACACGGGGCCGGATGGCCAGACCCACGCGGAGGAGACGGAAGCCAAATTCATAGCAGGGAACAACAACGAAGTTCTCAAACTGCTGGCGACTGCGGGAGCGGAGTTGCATCGCGCGGCGCCGGGCACGGTCATTGACTGGCATACCGCGCCCCGCCGGCAATACGTGATTACGCTGAGCGGCCAGGGGGAAATCGAAGTCGCCGGGGGAAAGAAGTTTGCGGTGGGACCCGGACATATCGACCTGGTGGAGGATACTACCGGTAAGGGACACATCACCCGAGTCACCGGCACAGAAGATCGGGTGACGCTGCAACTCCCGCTTTCCGATCAGTCCGGCCGCTGATTGCGTTCGCTTTTATCGCGGTAGTTTGTGCTTGCCGATCTTGCTGTAGAGCGTGCTGCGGTCAATGCCCAGTATCTTGGCGGCGACGGAGATATTGCCGCCGGTGGCGCGGAGAGTGGCTTCGATGATGACCTTTTCCGCTTCGCGCAGAGGTGTTCCCACCGAAATGGTCACGGTCTTAGTCTCGAGATCGGGCACATACGCTCACTTGGCGGATTTATCCCACCCCAACGCCTTACCTTCGTTGCCGGCCACCGAGTACAACGCTCCCGGGGCGTTGCGCGTTTTTTGGAACTCTTCCAAAGTCTGCCCGCGCATGGCGGCGTAGATGTGCAGATTGGATACTCCGACCACCGCGCCCAGCTTCTCCAGCATGAAGAAAATGACGCCGTAATGAATCAATGCCCGCCAGTCCCGGCGTCTCACCATGTCCCGTTCCTCTTCGGTTAGCTGGCTTTCGGCAAACGCCGCCTCGGGGTCTGCCAGGAACCGCTGGCGGCGCGCGGGCTCCGTCAGGCTGTGCAGGAATTGATTTAAGCGATACGCGCGAACGCTGGTCTTCAGGTCGAACGGGTACGTGCCTTCCAGCTGATCGATACCCGCGAGCTGGTGATGCACGTGTTTCAGGTAAGCCTCGGTTTCATTCGCCATCGGCGCGACATCCTGGTTCTCATAGACGGCGGTCGCCAGGCCGGTCATGGTGGGCAGGTAGTAAGTCTGGTGAATCTTCTTGATGTTGGCCGATAGCGCGCCGCGCATGATCAGCCACGTGATCACTTCCGCGCCTTCCAGCCCGCCTAAGCGTGCGTAGTCGGCATGAGTGAGTTCGGTGAGCTTGACGGGATCGCGCTCGATCAGGCTGAGGAACTGCTCATCCCAGGCGGGATTGTTGAACCCGGCACGTTCCCCATGCACCTGATGCGATAAACCGCCGGTGGCCACGAGCACCACCTTGAGATCCTCGGGATAACTTTCGATGGCTTTGCGCAGCGAGACACCCAGCTTGTAGCAGCGCCGGGCCGAAGGAATCGGGAACAGCAGGACGCCCACTTGCAGCGGGATGATCGCGCCCGGCCAGCCAGGTTCGTGGGGCCACAACATCGAAAGCGGCGAAAAACAGCCGTGATCCAGCGCCTTGTGCTGGAAGTACGCCATATCGAACTCATCCGCCACCAGGCCCGCGGCGATGTGATGCGCCAGAGGAGCGTGGCCTTTGATGGGCGGCAGGGCGCGGGGACCTCCGCCTTCGTCCGCCACCTGGTAGGAGTCACCGATGCCGAGCGTGAATTGCGAATAGTGATCGAAGAAGAACGACGTCACATGGTCGTTGTAGGTCAGAAACAGGACGTCGGGCTTCTTCTCGGCCAGCCAGCGGCGGACGGGCGCATACGCCTCGAAGATGGGAGCCCATACCGGATCGTTCTGCTTTTGTTTGTCCAAGGCAAACCCGATGGTGGGCGAGTGGGAAGTCGCGACCGCTCCCAGAATTCTAGCCATAATCCGTCCGGCTGCAACTTGCAACTCGGTTGCCAACAACAGCTAATTCGGAATCGAGGGGGCTTTCGGCTTCTCAGCGGCTCACGTCGGGTGTAGTCGCCCACGTCTGGGCCAAAGTCCCCAGCGCTCGAGGCGGCGATCGCCGATTTCTTCCAGCAAATCCACCGCCGCCAGTTTGGACGGTGACGTGCCAGCTGGCGGGGACTCGAGCGCGTGCTAAAGGGAGAAGAGAAAGATGAGACTGCAAGTGAGGGGCCTGCTGGCAGCAGCCGGCGCGTGGGTGGTGGTCGCGGCAGCGCAAACACCGGCGACCAACCCGAAGGGCCAGACGGCCGGCGAGTTTTTCAAGAACGTCTCGACCAGCACGCTGAAGGGACTCACGCCCAGCGATTTCCTGGGAGCGATGGGCGTCATGACCGCCGCGTTGGGTTACGACTGCTCGAACTGCCACCCCGGCGCCGGCACCGATGCCATGGATTGGGTGACCGACACCAATTCGAAAAAGCGGACCGCGCGCAAGATGGTAGAAATGGTAGCCACCATCAACAAGCAAAATTTCGCCGGCGCGCAAATGGTGACCTGCTGGACGTGCCACCACGGCCTGGATCTGCCGACAACCTCGATTTCGCTCGATAGATTGTATAGCGAGCCGATCGACGAGAAGCGGGACGTCCTGGAGCCGGTACTGGGCGAGCCGCCGGCCTTGCAGATTCTGGATGAGTACGTCCGGGCGCTGGGCGGCGCGCAGAAACTGGCCGGCGTAAAGAGCTTCATCGCCACCGGGATCAGCAAAGGCTACGAGAGCCTGGGCGGCAACGCGGCATTCGAGATCTACGCGCAAGCGCCGGACCGGCGCGGGATGTGGATCCACTTCCCTGAGCATCCCGATCGAGGTATCAGCGCCTGGACCTACGACGGAAAGACCGGGTGGATCGGAGCGCCGCGCGGATACCTCGGGACTTACGAGTTGACCGGAAACGACCTGGCGGGAGCGAAGCTCGACGCCGTCCTCTCGTTTCCGGCAAACATCAAGACGGCGCTTTCGAACTGGAAGGTCGGCCCGGAGGATACGGTTCAAGGGAAAGACGTCTACGTGGTCCAGGGCAGCGCAGCCGGCGGCGTGCTGGGTACGCTCTACTTCGACAAGAAGAGCCACCTGCTGGTACGGTACGTGCGTCAGACGCCATCGCCGGTGGGCCGGATCACGATTCAGCAGGACTACGACGATTACCGGGACGTGAACGGCATCGAATTTCCGTTTCAATATTCATTCCTTTGGCTGGACGGCCGGTTCACGGCCAACATCAACGACGTGAAGGTGAACGTCTCTATCGACCCGGCGAAGCTCGGCAAGCCCTAGGCGAAACCGAAATCTATTGCGGGGCCGGTCTTGCTGCGAGCGGCCGGCGCCGGTTGTGAGGAGAGGACCCGGAGGGACCGCCCGCAGCACCTGCCGCGCGACCGCCTGCCACGGTGCGAAATTCGTGATGGCGAATGAGGACAGCCGCGCGGACGCCGGCGGTCCACACCACTTCGCCTCCGATCACCAGCTGGAGCCGGGCCGCATTGGGCAGCAGAACCGGCCAGGCGATGGATGCCTGAATGCCGGCGCCTCGGCGCAACTCGCGATCGGCTTCGAAGAGCATCCCGTGGCTGCTGAGGTCCACGGTCATTCCCGCCCCTGACTCCACCACATTCTTGCCCAGCAACAGCCTCCAGCGGACGGCAAGTGCGACGGCGTAGCGGCGCCACGATCTTCGGTCGCGCGATCCTGGAGTTCGGCTCCCTCGCATGTTGAACGCCTCGTTTGAATTTCGGATCTCTAAGTCTTATTATGACCCTCACCGGATAGTGGTGCAAACGGCAAGGTACCGGTACAGACCGGGAATCGTACAGGTACGAATGAAGAGCGCCGGGCGGGCCGGTCTCCGCGCGGCGTATAATTCCAGCGGAGGTTGTGCGTGATGAGAGGCAGCGCGACTCGGATGGTGTGCGGACTGGTGGTGAGCGGGATGGCGGCGGCGTTTGGGGCAGCGGCGCCGAACCGGCAGAGCGACACAATCGAGACATCGGCGGGGGCGCTGAAACTGACGCCGCTCTATCACGGGAGCGTGATGCTGGAGTTCGGCGGAAAGGTGATCCACGTGGATCCGTGGAGCCAGGCGGACTACACGGGGCTGCCGCCGGCGGACCTGCTCGTGATCACGCACACGCACGCCGACCACATGGACGCGGCGCAGATCAAGGCATTGAAGAAAGACACGACCGTGATCGTGACACCGCCGGCGGTGGCGGATACCTTGAACGGGGCGGCTGGGGTGATCGAGACGCTGAGCAACGGCGAGCGGGGAACGTTCCTGGGGATCGAGATCGAGGCGGTGCCGATGTACAACCTGAAGCTGGGGCCGGCGCCGGGGAAGCCGTTCCACCATAAAGGCATCGGGAACGGGTATGTGCTGCGGTTTGGCGACACGCGCGTGTATTTTTCCGGCGACACCGAGTGTGTGCCGGAGATGCAGGCCCTCCGGAATATCACGGTGGCGTTCATGGCGATGAATCCGCCGCGGACCATGCCGCCATCTGAGGCGGCCGCTTGCGTGAAGGACTTCCATCCGAAGATTGCGTATCCGTATCACTACCGCGGGCAAAACACTCAAGAGTTCGCCGACGGGCTGAAGGGCAGCGGGGTCGAGGTGCGACAGCGGAAGCTGGAAGGCGAGCCGTAGCCCCACGAACCCCCACGAACCCCCAAGGGCTTGACTCCCAGAATCGGGGGTGATAGCTATACATCCCACTGGAGGGCACTCGATTGTCACTTACCAGGGGCTCGGGGTCTCTTTCGCCAGCCAGACTCATCGCACAGATAAGCGCGATGCTGCTGGGACTGGGTGTTTCCACCGCTTTCACGCAGAACAATCAATTCGGCAACATCCATGGGATGGTCACGGATTCCTCCGGCGCGCCAATTCCGGCGGCCCAGGTGACGGTGAGCAGCCCGGCACTACTGGCGGCGCAAGCGGCCGCGACCGATTCGGGCGGCAACTACCGGTTCGAGCAATTGCCTGTGGGCGCGTATAGAATTGTCGCGGCGCAGCCGGGGTTTCAACAATACGTGCGCGACAGCATCCAGATTTCAGCGGGATTTTCCGCGGAAGTCAACGTACAAATGATAGTGGGCGCGCAGAACGAGACCGTCACGGTGACGGCGGAGAGCCCGGTGCTGGACACAACGTCGACTACCGTTTCGGCGAGCGCAAATGCACGGACGGTGGCGGACGAAATTCCGGCAACGCGCACGATGCAAGAGATGGTTTCGATCGCGCCGGGCGTAATGCCGACATCGGCGCCGGACCTGGGCGGCGGCGTGATCGCCAGCTTCGTGCTCTCGGCGTACGGAATCACCGGGCAATCGACGGCGCTGATCGAAGGGATCAACACGCGGAAGAGCAACAATAACGCCGAAGGCGACTACGACTACACGACCCTGGAAGAGATGCAGATCGTGCCGACCGGCGGCGATGCGCAGACGACCGAGCCCGGAGTCTTTCTAAACGCGATCGTGAAATCGGGCGGCAACTCGTTCCACGGGCGCGGCGAGGTCAATTACGAGAACCAGGCGCTGGAGAGCAACAACCTGACGCCGCTGCTACGCTCGCAGGGAAACACCGCGCCGAATTTGATTCTGGACGCGACCGATGCGAGCCTGAGCGTGGGCGGGCCGATCATGCGCGACCGCTGGTGGTTTTTCGGCGGCGCGCATGTGAACAACAGCCACCGGACGGCGCTCGGGTACATCGTGAACGGCAAGCCGGGGGAGGCGTACGGACGGCTGACGAACTGGACCGGCAAGAGCACGTACCAGATCAACCCGAAATACAGGCTGATCGGGTTTTACACGCGCGAAGGCGAATATTTTCCGGCGCATTTCGGGAGCCCGACGGTGCCGTTCTTGAATACGCGCGACTTCACCGAGCCGGTGGAAGAATACAAGGGCGAATTCCAGGCGACCCTCAGCCACTCGCTGGTGTTCGACTTCTTCGCCGGACATCATTTATACCAGGCCGACTACGTGGGGCAGGCCGACCCGCAGAACATTCCGAGCATGACCGACCTCACCACGGGGATCGCGAACGGGCCGAACCTGGGCCAGGATCATCGAGCGCGCCGGCAGACGCAGGTTACCGGATCGCTCTCGTATTTTCCGGCCGGATCGTTTCTGGGAAAGCATGAGTTCAAATTCGGGTCGACGTGGATGTTCATGTGGACCGGCACCGATGAACCGAACGGCATACACGGCAACTACCAACTGCTGTTCCAGACGGTGGGCGGAGTGGCGGGCACGCCGGTGCAGATGCGGTTCTTCAACTACCCGATTCCGGAGAACCGGGAAGATTTGCACGAAGGCGGCTTCTTCGTGCAGGACAACTGGCGCGTGGCCAAGCATGTGACCATCAACGTGGGGCTGCGGTTCGACGATTTCGCGACGTTCATCCCGCCGCAGAACAAGCCGGCCGGGGCTTTTGGACCGCCATGGGTGGCGCCGGCGAGCGGCGATCCCAACATCTATACCGGCGGCGCGCAAGGTTTCACGCGCATCAGCACAGGGACATGGCGGAACGTGGCGCCGCGGGTCGGCGTGGCGTGGGACATTTCGGGGCACGGCAAGACGGTGCTGAAGGCGGCGTTCGGGCGGTACAACTGGACGCCCGGCGACGATTTCGCGTCGCCGCTGAACTTGAATACGACCGCGGTTTCGACGTACCGCTGGAATTCGACGATGACGACTTGCACCGAAGCAGTAGCGTTGCAGGGGAGATGCGACTATGTGCCGGGGTCGGTGAACCTGAATCCGAACGGGCCGGATTTTCAATCGGTGCTGGGCGGGAGCAACGGCGCGGTGGTGAAACTGTCGAACGCGGTGATTAACCCGCAGCTGCGGGAGGAATACTCGAATGTCTTCCAGGCGTTTGTGGAGCGCGAGCTGGGCCCGGGGCTGTCGGCGCGCGTGGGATACACGTACGTGGACAACCGGAACACGTGGGTGCAGATTCCGTCGGCGATCCCGTTCGGCGCGTGGACCACTGCCTACACGGTGTATGACGCAGGGCCGACGGTGCCGTCGTGCCTGCCCACTGCGACGGTGACGTGCAACACGAACGGGCCGGCGTTCCCGGTGTATGACATGGCCGCGGCCTACAAAGGAGCGGCGTTCAGCACGACTCAATATGTGAACAAGACCGGGAACGGCGACCATTTCGGGACCATCGAAGCCACCGTGATGAAGCGGCCGGGGTCAGGCCGCTGGACGGTGCTGGCAAGTTACACGGCGACGCGCGATCATTCGTACATCAACACGGCGAACGGGAACAACGGGGCGGCGCCGATCTGGACGAACCCCAACCAACTGCTGTTTCCTCTCGACAAGACGTGGGCTTGGCAGGGGCGGCTGACGGGCAATTACCGGCTGCCGTGGCGATTCGACATTTCGGCGACGTACAACCTGTACAACGGGCTGTATGGGCAGCGGACGGAGTCATACGTGCTGCCGAACGCGGGCTCGATCGTGGTTCCAGTGGAACGCTACGGGGCGGAGGAGGGGCCGATCCGCGCGCTGCTGAACCTGCGGTTCGCGCGCAACTTCCGCACGGAGCGGTGGGGCCTGTTCCGCCCGAACGTGGAACTGCTGAACGCGCTGAACTCGGCGGCGCCGTGGACCATCACGTACACGTCAGGGCCGCGCTTCAACTATTACAATTCGACCGACACGCCCCGGATCGTGCGCGTGGGGCTGGTGTACGAATTCTAAAGGAGCTGGGGCTCGGGTTCAGAGCATCGGCAGCGCGCGGGGCGGCGGGCCGATCGGGAAGGCCTGGTCGTGCTCCATGGCCGAAGGGAATCGAGCCGGTCCGTACCAAGGCGCGTCAGAGAGCGCTCGCATGCCGCTACTGTCCCGCGGCGTGAGGCGTCGGACGGGAGAACTTTGGAAACCAGGAAGACCTCGTCGCGGCGCCCGTGGATGGCCTGCGCGATCCACTCCTCGGCAACGCCGGAGAGGTACATTTCCGCGGTATCGTTGTGGGCGGCGCCGAGATCGATGCCGCGCCGCTCCATTCCGGAATGAGCGCCCAGCCCCTATTTCGCCTGGCCCCTGCCCGATGGCGGGCCAGTGCGCTCGAAGACTTCAATGTTCATGCCGTTCGGGTCTTCGACGAAGATCGTGTGCGTGCCGCCGCCGAAGTCGACAATCTCCCCGTTAGCAGAGATGATGGGCACGCCCGCAGCCTTCATCTGCCCGATCATCCCGTTTTCGTTGTTCACTTGGACGGCCATGGCCGGCGCGCCGGGGTCGCGGACGCGGAGGTGGAACTTGGTGCGGGGCAGGCCGCGAAACTCGGTGAACTCGACGGAGGCGGGCGGGCCGGGCAGCAGGCCGGTGAGTTTACGAAACTCGGTTCCCGCCGGCGCGCCCACCAGCTTGAGCATCGCCGGATCTTTGGAGAACGGCGAGGGGCCGGTGAGGTCGACGCCCAACATGCCGCTGTAGAAGCGGGCGGTCGCCTCGGCGCTTTCCATGGTGTAGGCGAGCGAGACGCGATGCACATTGCCTCCGGGCGCGCCCGGCTCGGGCGCTTCCTGGATTACCTGCACGAAAAAGCCGTCCGGATCTCGGAGGATGATGGAGCGGGCTTTGCCTTTGGCCGTCGTGATCTCGACGGGCGCGCCGCCGGTGGTGACGATGGGCGCGTTCGCTTTCTTCGCGTTAGCCAGGGCCAAATCGAGGTCGCGGACATAGAGGACGATGCTGGCAGCGCCCGGGTCGGTGTAGGCGGCGCGCGCGGGCTTTCGTTCGAGACCCTTGAAGTGGGTGAGCTCGAATCGCATGTTGCCGGGAAGCGGCATCATGGAAAGTCGCAAAGTGACGCCGGGCGCGTTGGTAAGCAGCGGAACAGCCGGGTTGGGGAAGTCGTTAGGCGTGCCATTGAGGCCGAAGACTTCGCGGTAAAACGCCAGCGTCGTATCCAGATCGTCCACCGCGTGGATGGCGTGGGAGAGGCTGCGGATGTGGGGCTTGGCCTGGTCCGGTGTTTCGGTCTGGGCGAAGGCGGCTAAGGCGCCGGCCGCCGCCGCGGGGATAAACCAGGAAGCAAGCGCGATTTTCATCCGACTCCTCCTTCGTGCCATGGGCGGCTAGATGCTGACGAGCGAATAGCCGCGCTCCTGGGCGCGATTGACGGCGACGATTCCGGCGGGCACCAGGCGGCTGTTCGGGACGAGATTGGCGGCCAATTCCTCGAAGATAGCGTTAGCCTGGCCGCCGGTGGCTTGCGCGATGGCGGCGGCATAGCCGCGGGTGGAGGTGGCGCAGACGGCCAACTGCACGCCCTGCTTGAAGACGGAGTCCAGGGTCATGCCCCGATTGTCGAACTCCGAGTAATTGGCGGAAGTAAACATGTTGACCTTCGGCGGCTGCTTGGTTTTGGGATCTTCCACCTGGGAGCGCGCGGCGATGGGGGCGCCGTATTTGGCCCACATGGCGTCGGTGTAGCCGAAGGGCGTGGAGCGGTGACGCACGATGATGACGACGGCCAATTCGCTGGGTTGCAGGCCGTAGTCGGCCTGGTTGACGCGAATGAAATTGTTGGCGAAGAGGAGCGAGCTGGCCACATGCTCGAGCGAGGTGGTGTCAAACACGAGGCGATGCTTGCCGGGCAGCTGATCAAACCAGTCGTCTTTGTCATGGCGGGCCGGCTCCCAACGAGTGGCCGCAGCGGGCTTGGCCTGCGCGCGCGCCTGGCGGCCGAAGGCGATGGCGGCCAGCGCCGCTACACCGGCATTCCAGGAAGTGAGAAACGAACGCCGCTCGGGCGCGGACGAAGACTGATTGCTCATGGGCACCTCCATTTTCCTTCGCGGAAAATCGCCGATCATCTTATCATGGGGCGGGTAGATTGTGTTTGTCGTGGGCGACCAGCAGCGAGGAGCTCATGAACCGCTTTGCACATGATTCTTAACCGTCCGGTTACTGAATAGAAAACCCGGCATTCCAACGATCATTATTTCCAACAAATCCAAAATTCAATGCGCCGTGACGCGAATGGCGTGGGAAGTGCGACTTGGATCGGTCCTGCGAGGTGGTATATGCAGATCACGACACGACGGAGCTTTTTGGCGCAGACGGCGGGTGCAGCCTGCGGATTCAGCCTGGTCAACACTCTGGCGGTACCGGCCGATGCCCAGATGGCCCAGCTCTTGATCGATGGAGCGATGTGGCTGGGTAAGAACGTGCTGGCGCCGGCGGCGGTTACGCTATTCGGCAAATGGCTGGAGAACTCGCAGCTTTTCCGCAAGCCCGAAGACGGTTCCTTCCACGATCATTTCAATCCGGGAGTGAATTTTGACAAGCCGTTCCCCGCGCAACCAACGCGATTTACGGGATACCTCGGTGTGAATGGCCTGCCCCGAATCGGTCATTCCCCCGAGGCTCCGCGCGAAGGAGAGATGAACCTGGCGGAGATTGCGGAGTTGCGGAATAACCGGAACCCGAATCTTTATTACGGAGGGAGCCTGCGGTTGGCGCCGATTCCCACCAGCTTGCGCGCGCGGCCGAGCTACCAGGACCTGGACCTGGCGGGCCTGGACCTGATTCGGTCCGGAGAAGACCCGGACAATTTCAAAATCGAATACGCACGGCAATTTTGCGACTGCAGCGGCGTGCGCCTGCGGGGGTTCGGGTGGTCCTCGGTGGACGGGGGGCAGGGATTTCGGATCGTGCAGGCGTGAGAAAGCGCCTTTGCGTCATACTGTGATTTGCTCGAAGTTGGCGTACAACAATCGCGGGGAGCCTGGAGCCAGTGGATTTCGCCGGAAACTTTGACGGCGCAGGTGTGGAACGCCGCGCCGTTTCTGAAGGCGCGGCTGCCGGCGGCCGAATCGGGGCGGCTCGTCGAACTGGGCGCGTCCTCCGGCGGCTTGAGCGACGGGTTCCTGCGCATTCTCGCAAATTGGAAAAACCTTGTCGCCGCAGAGCTGACACCGGGCGAACAACTCCAGGATTATTTCGCGCTGTGCCTGGCGTGCCATCACGCGACGGTGGCGACGTTCATCCCCACCGACGTCGACACCAAGATCCGAGGGATCTTGTGGCAGGCGTCGCGCGACCGGGACGTGCTGCGGGGCATGCTGCGAGTGGCACTGGCGGCGCGGTTCTGGAGCGAAGACGGGATCTCTGTGCGCGCGGTCCGCGGCGTGAGCGGCCACAACGGGGAACACTGGAGCGTCCTCGCGGGCGGACTGGGGCGCTTGCTGGAACTGGGCGACACCGCGGCGGCGGAAGAAGCCCAAGCCGCGATTGAAGAAGAAATCGATCGCGAACGGGGCGTGTTTGAGGCGGTGGCCGGGGAACGGCACGCCGAACTCGATCTGCTGCGCCTCTCGATGACGCTGGCGCACAACCGCGGTGATCTCACACAGGGGATGAGTTTCTGGAGGAAGACGCCACGCACGTTGGCGGTGCTAGAACATCTCTCGGCGCGCGGGCGCTTTGCGGCGGCGGTACGAATCTATGAAGACACGGGGATGTCGGCCGAAGGACACCGGCACTATCCGCTGCGGCGGGTGAAGGCGCTGCGGCGCTCGGCGGCGACGCTGCTGCCGCTGAGCCCGTTTTTGGATGAGTGGGGAGCCGTAGTGGCGGGGCTGGAAGACAGCCACGAGGTGCTGGCGGCGCTGGTGACGGGCTGCCAGAAGGTGGAAGGGCAACAGGGATACTACCGTGCGATCGCCGGAATGCGCGGCGCCGCGGCAGGCGCGTTCGACCGCGCAGCCGAGCGGATGCCAGCCGGCGCGCAACGGCTGCTGCGCAGCAGCGGGATACGCAAGCTCATCGACGTAGCGCGGGTTTCCTTCGAATCGACGATGCGGAAACGGGCGCAGGCGGCGCTGGCGCGGCACAGGGGGTGGTAAAAGAATGCGGCGACAGGATCATATGCCGCGGGCCGCGCACTGCAAATGGCTACTCGATTCCGATCCGGCCATCCGGTGGCAGGTGATGCGGGACCTCACCGGCGAAGCTCCCCATGCGATTGCCGCCGAGCGGGCGCGCGTCGCGACCGAGGGTTGGGGAGCCCAACTGCTCGCCGCCCAATCTGCTGCCGGCACATGGGGCGGCAGCCCGCGCGGGTGGAGAAGCGATTTGCCAAAGGAATTCCGAGACCTGCTGATTACCTTGTACGCTCTCGTCGTCTTGAAGGACCTCGGCCTCGACCCCGCCAGCAAGCAGGCGCGCCAAATGATCCATCGGGTCGACCGGCGGGTGGTTTTTGAGAGGCTTCACAAGCGGCCGTTCTTTCAGGGGGAAACGGAACCCTGCATTAACGGCAGAATTCTCGGTCTCGGCTCCTATTTCCAAGAACCGAACGACGCATTGGCCAAGCGGCTGGCGGGCGAGCAACTCGAAGATGGGGGCTGGAACTGCGAGGCGCCGCGAAGCCGCCGCTCTTCATTCCACACGACCATCTGCGTGCTCGAAGGACTGCTCGACTACGAACGGGCCGGCGGTAAGTCGGCGGCTGTAAGGAAGGCCCGCAAGAGGGGCGAAGCCTATTTGCTCGAGCGGCGTATGTTCCGCTCGCTACGAACGGGCAAAGTGGTCGACAAACGCTGGCTCCGCTTTTCGTTCCCGACGTTCTGGCACTATGATGTCTTGCGCGGACTGGACTATCTGCGCAGCGCCGGCGGGAAAGCCGATCGCCGCGTCGGTGAAGCCATTCAAATCGTCGCGAAGCGCCGGCATCAGAACGGCCTCTGGCCGCTCAACCTGCTGCACCCGGAATTTGTTCCTCTAGAGATGGAGACTGGTGTTGGCAGCCGAAGCCGCTGGAACACGCTGCGCGCGCTGCGTGTGATGCGCTGGCACGAAAGGACGATGGAATAGGGGCGCCAACGGCGAGCCGGAGGCCTACGCCAATTACTTTTGGCGGGTGAAGCGGTAGTTGCCGGAGACGTGCTTGACGAACAGCGTGCCGTTGCTCGGGAATTCGACGCCTAGGCCATACAGGCCGGTGAATTCGGTTTCGGATTTCGCGGTCAGCGGGGTGTTGCCGCGGCCATCCATGTCGCCATAGAGCGTGCCGCCCGAAACGGTGATGGTGACAACGCGTGGCACGCCCGTGGGGCTCCAATATCGCGGCTGCTCGAGGTACTTGCCGGCATACGTGGCGAGAATTGCGGCGTCGACTTTGACCGCGTTTTTTGTTTCATCCGACGCTTTGCCGACCCAGTGCTCGCGCTTGTTGGCCTCATTGCACACGAACTCGATCATCTCGGTGTCGGGAGCCAATTCGGCCCGAACCTTGATGGTCCAGGGGCGGGCATAGACGGCGGGATCGGAGAGCGTGATTTCGACATCGAGGTTGCCGAGGTTGCGCCGGGTGTAGCGCTCGGTCATGCGCAGCGCCTCGGTGTGCGGATGGCCGTCATGATCGAGCCAGGTCTTGTCGTTGAAACCGTTGCTCTCGACCACGAGGGTGTTGCCGTCCCAACGGCCGACGGAATAGCCCATCCAATCGGGATTGGGAGATTTTTCCAACTGGCGCCCGTCGAGGAAGATCTGCCGGTAGGTCAAATCGGGATTGAGGATCACGATCAAGGAAGGCGTCTGTACGATCTTGATCATTTCGGCGCCGGTGCTGTCGGCGCCGGTGGCGTAGCCGGGGCCCAGGGGCAGGCACAGGTCATGCATGTAATCCTGCTGCAGATTTTCGGCGCGCTCCGCGACCAGCTTCTGGGCCCAGGGCTGGATATCCGAGGGCTTGAGATCGGCCACGATGTTGCTTTTGTACTTAGGCGAGATCTTGTTCCAGATGCCCGACAGATCGGGGTGGCCATCGGCCGCCCGCGGCGCGGGGGCGGCAAGGTTGGGTTTGCCCTCGGCCGTGCGCGGAAGACCGCGGGTGGGCTGATCGAGCCATTGCGCCGCGAGCGGCGCGCCGGCCGAAGTGGTCCACAGTGCGAAGGCTAAGGCAGCAGCCGATTTCGTCATGCGGGGGACCTCCTCAGAGCCGAAGCTCAGAACTTTCTTGCGATTGTATACCCGATCGACCCCAACAGGTGAGATAAGGTAGGAGACGCACGATGACGCCGGCGGATTTTCGAAGGATTGCGCTGAGCCTGGAGGGCGTGGAAGAAGACACGCACGCCGGCTTGCCGACGTTTCGGGTCGGCGGCCGGCGCTTTGCGGGCTTGGCGTCGCAAGCGCAGGGCTACGGCAACCTGCAGTTGACGCCCGAGCAGCAGGCCGCGTTCGTGGCGGAGGCGCCCGAGATTTTCCTGCCGATTCCCGGCGGCTTTGGCAAGATGGGTCATACGCACATCCGGCTGGCCAAGGCGAGCGAGGATGTGCTGCGGGGAGCCCTGCGCGCCGCGTGGCAGGCGCGGAGGGAAATGAATGCGAAGGTGGATGGCGGGAGGGCCCGCCAGAGCAGGAAACCAAGGCGGATGAACGGGCATTAGGCTTGCGTACTCGCTAGACTCGAATTGAAGTATGCAGTATCGTCGATTTGTTGGTGAACGCACGCTCCCATCCTCGCGACACTTTTGCAGCGAAGAAGGATGCCCGGTAGCGGACACGAGAACGCCAGGATCGATCCAGTTCGGCTGTCAGCGACTGGTTACCGTCACCGTGATCGCTTCGTCCGCCCACAAGGCGCCGTCGCTGGCGTGCCAACGCAAAATATAGGTGCCGGGGTCGTCGAAGGTCACCGTCACTTTCCAGTTGCCATCCGGCGGCGGGGGCGGCGCTAGCCACAGCGGGGACCATTGGCTGTTCGCGCCGGCTCTCGTGTCTTCCCAGCTCTTGGGCTGGTCGGGACTGATGTGCACGCGCCCTGCTCCGCGGTAGACGTAACACGCTACCCAGAGGCCGGTCGCGCTGCCTACCGTCACCTGTCTTGGGGGGACCAGGCGGAGGTCTTTCACGTCGTTGAAGCCGGCGCGGTCCAGGAACGCGCCACGGGTTCTCGGTTTGGGGACGCCGTCGTCAGTTACGTGCGCCGAGAGCACGAGCGACTCGCCGGCTTTCACGGTACGCATGCGGTCGCCGGCGGCTTCTAAGACCGGGGGCTTGTTGGCGCGAATCTCGGGGTTGCTGATGCCGGCGCCGATCGCGCCCGTCTCCGAGGTGAAGATCATGTTGTCGACGAAATAATCCTGGCGCAGACTGCCGTAGGCTTTCAGGGTCTTGCCGTGCGTGCTCAGGGTCCAGACCAGGTCCTGCGTGCCGAAATCCTTGGGGACCCGCACGCGGAAGACGAACCGGTTGCGGCGTGGGAAGAAATGCGTGGGCTGGCCCTGGTCGGGGCCGCCGGGCTCGATGTTGTTGTCGGGGCCGACGGGGACGTCGGGCTCCTCTTCCCAGTTGCCGTTCATGTAGCCGAACAACATGTTGAACGAGCCGTCTGCATTCTGCTCCCAGCCTTCGTAGGCGGGGTAGACGACTTGGCCTTTATTGAAGGAGTCGGCGGAGAGCGGCGCGCGCGTAAGCAGCAGCGCGGCGACACCGGCCGCGAGCGCCAATCCAGCGGCAGCACGCATGCGGACTATTGGCCTCCGCCGCCCGATGTGGCTGGACGCCGGCGCGCGGGTGGTGGAATTAAGTCGCCGTTGCAAAGCGGGCAACCGATCACCACGTCATTCGCGGTCAGGTGGAGCTTTTCGCGGCGGGCCGCCATCTCGGCGTAGAATTGCTCGTCGCTGAGCGCGATGCCCTGGCCCAGATCGATGAACATATTGGAGATGCTGCGGTTGCCGGCGCCGGACCAGTTGCGCGGGTCGGGCACGTTTTTATTGGCCGGCGAGGTATCCATGTAGCCGACGATGTGGAGGATCGTGCCTTTCGGGAGCAGCGGCGCGTAGTCGTCTTCGTAGTCGTAGACGCGGACCCAGTTGTGGTCGTAGCCGGCGCAGGTGAGCGTCTGAATGTTAATGCCCCAGATGGCTTCCAGGCACATGCGCACGCCGGGGGCGTGGAGGTGCGGCTCGTACGAGGTGATCTTGGTATTCTCGGCCAGCACCGTGTAGGCGTCGAGGCGCTGATTGGCTTCATTAGGGCGGATATCGATGTCGACGCCGTTGCCGAGGCTGCGGCGCGCATAGCGCACGGTCGGCTTGTAGCCCTTGGGGAAAAATTTGAAGCCGAACATGAGGCGCGCCTTGGTGTCGCGGCCGTTGGAATGAATGTGAGTGGACGCGAACACCAGGTTGGAATTGGCCTTAAGGAGCTTGCCGGCGTCGTCGGGGAAGATGTCGGCGTTGCGGCCGACTTCGTGGATGGGCCAGGTGCCGCTGCCTTCGCCGACGTCTTCCCCAAGCGCGGCCTGCTGGCCGGGCACGGTGGTGGTCCAGATCATGTGGTGAAAGACGTAGCGCGCGCCGACCGTGGCGCGGCCGCCATCGCTCTGGGCGGGAATGTCGTTGACCTCGCGCATCTCGACAGACTTGACCCACCGGTCTTCGGTGAGGTTGGTGGCGGCGGATTCGAGCTCACCCCACCAGTCGGGCGAACCTTTTTTCACGGTGATCTCGGGTGTGGAGACGATCAGGTCGGGCTCGCCGAGGGTCCAGCGGTCGGTATCGACGACGGGCTTGGGCGGCGGCAGATCGCGCGGATCGCCTTCGGCCGCGCCCGAATCGGCCCACCTCGCGATCTTCGCGAGCTCCAGGTCGGAGAGCGACGGATCGTTCTTGTAGTGCTGGATGCCGATGCTCTTCTCGACGTACCAGGGAGGCATGGCGCCGCGGCGGTCGCGGATCAGCGTGCGCTCCTTGATAGCCTTGGCCCAGGGGCGGACCTGCTGGTAGGTGATGAGCGACATCGGGGCCACCGAGTTCGGCTGGTGGCAGTTCTGACAGCTCCGCTGCAGGATGGGGGCAATGTCCTTGGAAAAGGTGACCGGGCCGGAGACCTGCGGCAATTCGTCTGCTGCAAACGTTAACAGGGCGACGGAAACGAGAAGTGAAAGGCGTAAGAGGGTCATCGAGGCCTCCGATGGGAGTTCACCCAGGTATGTAAATATCGTATGCGAGTGGGGAGACCGGAGCAAGGGGGCTGGGGGCCGGACGTCTGGTAGAGTTGAGATTCCTGCAATGGGACGAACCGCGATCCGGATCGTGGTCACACTGGGCGCGGTGGCCGCGGTTGTCTTCTTTCTCTTCCCGCTGATGTTCGCGATCCGCGTCGATGTGCCGGCGAAGACGCAGTTCGCCAGCGCGTCGTCGATGATGTTCCAGATCTCCAACCAGAACCCGACGCCGGTCACCGGCGTCACGTACAACTGCGAGGTGGCGCGGTTCACGCTGGCCAACGGCACGCCGGTAACAGATGCCAATGTGCTGAACCGCGGCAACATGCGGAGGATTGGGGGACGAAGCGCGGCGGCGGGCCGGTGCCAGACGGGGTATCTGATCACCGCGCCGCTCAAGACCGCGGAATACAAACTGACGGTTACCTACACGGCGTATCCCTGGACACGGGTGCGGACGCGGGTCTGGAAGATCTCAGCGGACTTCAACGCGAAGAGCGAAGTTACAGGGTGGAAAGCGGAATAGGCCCGGTTATTGACTCACGGACACTTTGACGAGGCCTGTCGTCCAGCAGCATTGAAAGCCGCCGCCGCCATCGCCGGAGAAATCGTTCACCTGTACGTGCAGGACGTAGTCGCCGGGTTCGCTGAATGTCACGTTCGTGGTGGCTTTCCCGTTGAAGCCCTGGCTTTCGTTGGCGGCGCCTTCGGCCGGCGGGTTGGCCTTGTCGAATTTCACGGTACCGGGTCCGCGATACTTGGACCATAGGAGCGTCACCGGCGGACGGTTGGCGGCGCGCGGCGCCCCGGTGCCGCTGGTGAACTTCATATCGTCAGTGATCCATAGCGTGAGCGGAAGCGGCGTCGAGAGGCTCGCCTTGCGTGCGGGGGCTTTGGACAGCATGGCGATGGGGCCTTGCGAAGCAGCGCCATTCTCTTCGAAGCGGATCACCGGCGGCGTGTTGCCCACTGAGATTTCGCTGAACGGGCTGATCACGTAATCCGGATAGACGCGCAGCGGGATGGTGGTGTACTGGCCATTCACGAAAAGCGTCCAGGTGTATTTGTCCTGCGTGGTGAAATCCTTAGGTACGGAGATGGCGAACATGCCGAACTTGCGGCCGGGGAGGAAGTGCGTGGGCTGGCCCATATCGGGGCCGCCCGGCTCGATGCGGTTGTTCGGGCCGATCGGGATATCGAGATCTTCCTGGGTATTGCGATTGAAATAGCCGATCAAGAAGGTGCGGACGGTTTGGTCTTTCTCACTCGGGAACCAGCCTTCGAAGGCGCCGGTGACACTGGCGCCGAACTGGCGGCGCGGCTGGGGGATTGCGGTTTGCTCCGGCTGAGCGGACAGGAGTACGCCGCCGGCGATTAACACACCGGCGGCGCAGAGAAACGGGACCCGGATCATTGCACGTTCGGTTCGGCGGCGGCTACCGGCTTCGCCTTGCCCTTATTGCGTTCTGCGAGCAAGGTCTTGTACTCGTCGTCGTTCAGGTAGACCACGTTCATCCAGGCGTGGGCCATCTCGTCGACCGTGCGGTCGCCGTAGCCCACCCACTGGTCGGGATCGGGGTTGTTCTTGTTGTTCTTGGTGTTGTCATACCATGCCGTGACGTGAATGATGGTGCCCTTGGGGAATACGGGCGCGGCATCATCGGCGTAAATGTAGTTGGTCATCCAATTGAAGTTGAAGTTGCCGACATAGCTGACAATCTGGTTGCCGCCATCGGGCAGGATGGCTTCCACCTGCATCGATTTTCCACGCAGATGGAAATGCGGCTGGAAGTTCTCGATGAGCGTGTTTTCCTTGAGAACCGTAAAGCCTTCGGTCTGCGCGTAGGAGTTCGGCGGAATATCGAGCGACTGGCCGCTGCGGAGACCGGTGAAGCCGATCAGATAACTGCGCTTCTTGGGCTCCTGGCCTTTCGGGTAGAACCAGACTCCGACTTCGGAGCCGGCGGTAATGTCTTCGCCGACGGCGTGGATGTGCTGGTCCCAGGAAATCTTTTCGCCAGGCAGCAGGAGCTTGCCGGTGCCGGGGCGGTACAAGTCGTAGCCTTTACCGATGGCCCACTCCATGAGTTGCGGGCGGCGGTTCACCAGATCGTCGGGATTGTCGCCGCGGCGGTTGGGACCATTCGCGGTGCCCTTGCTCACGGCGTCGGGATCGTTGTTCAACACCAGATACGCGATCGAGTGATGCAGGATCCGGCGGCCTTGCAGATTGGTCGGACGGATCTCGACCATCTTGACCCAGCGCGGCTCCGTAATCGGAATATCGGACATGGGACGGAACCAGACATCCTGGTGCCGCGCGGGCATGGTGAACTCGGGCGACTTGATGACGAGGTCGGGCTCGCCGAAACCATCGCGCACGCCTTTCCACTCGTTGTCGGTGATGAGCGGCTTGGGCGCCGGCATATCTTTCGGATTGCCCTCGGGCGCGCCTTCATCCACCCAGCGCACGACCGTGGCGATCTGCACGTCACTCAGCGACATGTCGTTCTTGAACTTCTGCACGCCTACGCTGGGATCGATGTGCCAGGGCGGCATCTGGCGCGTGGCCACGCGCTCCTTGATCGACTTCGCCCACGGACGCGCTTCCTTATAAGTGATCAGAGACATCGGCGCGATCGAATTCGGCTGATGGCACTCCTGGCACTTGGCCTGGAAGATGGGGGCGATGTCCTTGGAGAACGTCACCTGGTCGTGAGCGGCGGCGTTGGTGGGGGCCGCTACGGCCGTCTGCACGCACAAAACAATCAGTGGGGTTAGCATCACACCCACCGAACTCACCCGGCGAATCAATCCGAGCCTCATCTGCTACCTCCTGAAGAACGTGCGCGCCCGTACCGAAGTGCGGAGTCCGGCGCGCCGGCGACACAGCCAAGTCTTCGCTCCAGATTGTACCTGAAAATAGAGCCGATTGCAGGGCCCAAATCTGCCTGCCGACCGGTAGGTGTACCACCCCGGCCCATCGCAAAGCTTCAGATCAGGAACGTTACCCAAACAGTGCGGTACACTTGCGGAAGGGCCGATCCCAAAACATCATATGAACCTCATGGAAACCGCCGCTCGAACCTTGACTGAATCTTTGCATTTACGCCAGCCTCCGGTGGGAATAGCGTTCGCAGATTCGGTGCCCGCCGGCGTCGCCGTGTTTGCGGGAACCGCTCCGGCGGGCTGCCGCTTCTGGCAGGAGGCGGCCAGCCGCGTCTTCGCTACGGTCGCCAAAGATCATGAGCTGTGCGCCATCGGCATCTACACACATCATCTGGAAAGCGTCGGCAAGGTGAATACCGATCTGCAGGACGCACTCAAGGTATTCGGCGACCTGGGATATGTCCGGCCCGAGGACATCCCGTTCATCCCGGTGCTCAACCGCAATCCGAAAGTAGTGGTATACGGCCCGCTGGCTGCGATGCCGGTGCCCGCGGACGTGGTCCTGCTATTTGTGCAGGCGGACCAGACCCTGATTCTCTCGGAAGCATCACAGCAACTGGAGAACGGCCTGCCGCCGGCGCTCGGGCGGCCCGCCTGCGGCGTTGTGCCGCAAGCGCTCAATAGCGGCCGGACGGCCCTGAGTCTGGGATGCTGCGGCGCTCGCGCGTATCTCGATACGCTGACACCCGACGTGGCATTGTACGCAATTCCCGCCTCGAAGCTGGAGGCGTTCGCCCAACGCGTAGCGGCACTGGCTCAGGCCAATGCCGTGCTCACCAAATTCCACACCCTGCGGCGTCGCGATGTCGAAGCCGGCAAGCGCCCCAGCGTTCAGGAATCGCTGGCGGCGCTGCAATAGCAGGGACTCGCTGTTACTGATGCACGCTCAGCAGCGTGCCGGGCTGCGTCACTGCACCACCGTAGGTCGCGCGAATCGTCTGATCGCCATCGGGCAGCGGGCTCGGAACCGTGAAATTGAACTGGAACATCCCGGGGAACGACAGGCCGGCCCACGGCACAATGGCGTTCTTACCGCCTACCGTGATCACTGGCCGGGGCGTGAGTTCGCCGCCCTGCGTCGTCGCCCCGCTCACCACCGGAATCGAAGTGGGGCCGAAGCCGTTGGCGTAGACGGAAATTGTTTCGCCCGGCTGCGCCGGCGCAAAGGGATATCCTGGGACGGAGAAGCTCGCCGGACCAACCAGTGTCCCGTCGGCGTGAAACGCGGCCACATGTTGGTTATCGTTGAATACAAAAAGTGACGGTGCCAGCGGCTGCGCGAGCGCGTCCACTGCCACGCCCGCCGTGCCGTTGTTCGTCACAACAATCTGCGGGTAAGCCGGCAGCGCATCCGGCGGTGTGAGAATGTTGATCTGCGTCGGGCTGATGTAGTAAACGTACCCATTCTTTCCGTTCACGGTAACGCTGACGCCATCGAGCTGCGTTGGCATCTGGTTTCCCACAATATCCGACGCCCGCCAGATTCGCGTGTCGCTCGCCGGCGCCAGGTTGGAGCCTTTGATTTCCACCCACATGTTGGGCGCGATCGTCAGCGCTTCGCCCTCGGCGTTGGCCACCAACGAGACCAGCGGCCCGCTGGCCGGGGTGACCGGATAATACACCATGACGAAGAACTTCTGAACCAGCGAACTCGTCGGCTGAAATCCGAAGTCGAAGTTGTAACTCCATTGCAGCTGGGACGAACCGTCCGCGGGAGCATATTCGGTACAGGGCGACTGGCTGTTTCCCGTTTGGTCTCGCTGGCACGCCCAGTAGAAGAAAGGCTGCAGATTTTGAAAGGGCCCGACAGACAAGGTCGCCATGAGTTTCGCGTCGCCCGATACCAGGTTCAAGTCCGTGAGCAGATCCTGTAGCACTTTGGACGTTGCCGGGATCTGCCAGGCCGAAGAGCCCAGGTACTGGCTGCTGTTCATCGCTTGGATCCACTGTGTGGCGGTTGCGTACAACATCGCGCCGTCGCTGATCTTCGGTGCGGTAATGGCGTGCGCGCCGGAGTTGACGGTCAGGTTGCCCGTGATGCCGAATGGGTTGGAGGCTGCCAGGTTGGCGTCGGCCAGCCAGGTGTATCGCGTGTTGCAGTCAAATACCGCAGATCCAGACGCGGGCCCACTGGTATAGGGGACCACCGCCGCGCCACTCGCGGGACAGGATGGCGGCGTCCCAATCGCGCCGGCCACCATCGGCAGCACCGAAAAATAAGTGTCGTTGATCGTGTTCCCGCCTTGAATTCCATTGGCAAAAGAAAACGTCTCTTGTCCGCCGTTGCTGGTCCCGCTGGTCCCGCCATTATTCTGAGCGGCCCAGTAATACGATTCCTTGAGGTTATGCAGGGGTGCGACCGAAGCGCCAAAACCGGGAGCGACGCTCGCCGGGAAAGTCTGCTTGAGACCCACGGAATAGAGATTCCCAAGAGCGCTGCCGGTGCACTGCGGCCCAAACGAACCGCCGAACGTGCCGGTATCCGCGCAGGTATGGTCCACCATCGGAGCAGCCGGCAGTTGCCAGTTGTTGTGGCCGAGGTATCCCGCGCCCCCGTTGTACGCGTTCAGCGCGACGACCCATCGCAGGGCCGTGCCGTAGTCCATCGTTCCGTTGGGATTGATGCCGGTGACTCCGAAACTCGCGCGCATGTTCGGATCTCCGGCCAGATTGGCGTTGGCCAGCCAGCACACGTTCTGATTCGGGTCATAGACGATCGCCGCCTGCACCCCGGGCGCCGATCCGAGAGTGGCGACCGGCTGGGTGGTCTGGCAGGGGTTGGTTTGCCCGAATGCAATCCCTCCCGTTGAAGCCGCGGAAAGGCAAGTTGCCAAAGCCCAGGGGAGTGTCCGATGCATCGAGTGAAGGTTAAAAAAGATTGTACCCCCCTCAGCCCCAAAAGTTGCGGATAACGTTAACCCTTACTGCGGGGTTCGTTGCAGGAAATCTCGCGCCTCCCGAAACGCGGGATTGAATTCGAGAGCCTTGCGCATGACGGCCTGCGCCTGGTCGGCGTGGCCGGTGCGCTCGAGCGCGGTCGCGAGATTGGCGCGCACCAGAAGCAGCGCGGGATTGATGGCGAGCGCCTGCTTCCACAGACGGATCGCTTCCTCGAGATGGCCGCTCTGCATCTGGTAAGCCCCCAACGCCGCAGCCACGGGGGCCTGCGTGGGGTCCAGGCGCCACGATTGCTCATAGAGCGGAACCGCGTGGCCGTCGTCCCTGCGGTCGCGGTAGAACTCGGCCAGGTATGCCAGGGCCGGTGCATCGGCCGCGCCGCGCGCCACGGCTTCTTGCAGCAGACCGAAGGCCCGCTCGAGGTATACAGCGACCTGCTCCCGCTGGCCGAGGATCGCATACGCGAGGCCGAGGTCGCGGGCGCTGGCCGCTCCTCCGGCGAACGGCGTCAACACGGCATCCGCCGCGGCCTCTCCAGCGCTTGCTTTCCGGCGCGGAATGGAGTGATCGGTGAACACGACGTGATCGACGTCGGTGGTCGGGTTGCGCGGCATGTGGCAGCTGATGCAGTCATCGCCATTGGCCTGCCGCGCGGCCGGCGCGGCGCGGCACTGTGACGTTTGATGGCAGGTCAGGCACTTGGCGCGGAAATACGCCCCCTTCTCCGCGACTGCCGGCATCGCATGCGGGTCGTGACAGGTGCCGCACCACAGCCCCGCGCCGCTGGCTTTCTTGCAAGCACTCTGCGCGAGGTCCTCGACGTGGCTCGTCACCTTCCTCCGCGCCCCCGAGCCGGCGCGCACGAACACGGTCACGCTGTCCGCAAGACGGCCGCCCGGCTGAAAGGTCAGCTCGTCTTTGCCGGGCTTCGGAACGCGCACCTCTCCGGAAAGGTGGCATTGCTCGCACACGCTGTCCCGCTCGGCGGCCGCCAGCTTCACTGGATTGATCATCGGCTTGCCTCCGGCGATGTGCTCGCTACCGGGCCCGTGACAGCGCTCGCACGCAACCCCGCCCTCACGAAACGGCGGCGCGGCGTACGCGTTTTGGGTTCCGCCCATCCATTGAACCAGGCTCGCATGGCACTGTAAGCATCCCGGCAAAATCGTCCGGTTCAGGTAAGGGTAATTGAACGAGGCGTAGCCCGGAGCGGCATTCCACGAATTCGAATTCGTGTAATACGCCACCGGGGCTTCATACAGAAATCCATCGACGTTGAGTAGGTAGCTGCGCGCCGCGTGGCCGCTCCCCACAAAGTACTCGAGCTGCCGGCGGCCCTCGATCGGTTGCCGTACACCCTGCTGGCGAAACTCGAAGAAATACGTAGCTCCCTGGCGGCTGACGGTATACGCATAGCCGTTCCGGGAATCGCGAAACGCGCCGGTGTCAAAGCGCTCCGCCGTCTCGGCCGTTCCCACGCGGCCGCTGCTGTGAGCCATGGGAGTTCCCATATAACTCCCGAGAATTTCGGCATGACACGCGGCGCAAGCCTGGCTCCCGGCATAGTCCGCCGCCCAGACGCCGAATGGGAGTGCGATCAGGAGTGCGAGGGAGCGAAACAAGCCGCGAGTATATCACTGGGTCCGGAGTGGACAATAGCGCCGCACCCGGTGCATCCTATCCAAGTACGCCTGAGCCTGCCTCTTGAAGACGTCTTCTAAAATACGCTTGGCCATCGCAGCGGCGCTGATCGCGGGCGGCGCCGCGGGCATCCGGATCTACACCAAGCGGCAGCCGCGTTCTTCCGCCGAGCTGGCCAATGCCTATGTCGACGCGCTGGTTTGCGCGCAATGCCACGCGGACAAAGCGGCGGGCTACCGCAAGACGGGCATGGGCCGGTCGTTCGCCCGCGTCAATGCAGACAATGTTCCGGCCTTCGCCAAGACGGTCCACAACCAAGCCTCCGATAGCGAATTCGCGATGCTCGCGCGCGGCGGCAAAGTCTATCAGCGCCGCTGGCAGATTGGCTTTGACGGCAAGGAAACCAACATCGACGAAAAGCAGGTGGACTTCGTCGTCGGCTCGGGAAACCACTCGCGCACCTACCTCCACCTCACCAGCCAGAACACTCTGCAGGTTCTTCCGCTGAGCTGGTATTCGGAGAACGGCGGCTATTGGGACATGAGCCCGGGCTACGATCAGCCTGACTATCCGGGCTCCGTGCGGCCGGTCCACTACGAGTGCATGTTCTGCCACAACGCGTATCCGAAGATTCCGCAGGAGCTCGAACACACCGGCAACACGGAAATGACATTCACGCCGCCTCTACCCGAGGGGATCGACTGCCAGCGCTGCCACGGGCCCGGCCAGCGCCACGTGAGCCTCGCATCGGGCGGCGGCACGGCCGGACAGATCCGCGCCGCCATCGTCAACCCGAAGCGCCTCCCGCCGGAGCGCGAACTCGAAGTCTGCATGCAGTGCCACCTCGAGACCACCGCCATCGATCTGCCGCACTCGATTCGCCGCTTTGACCGCGGCCCGTTCTCGTACCGCCCCGGGCAGCCGCTCGGGGATTTCCTGATCGCGTTCGACCGGCCCGGTGATACGAACGATCGCTTCGAGATCGCGCACGCCGCCTACCGCCTGCGCGAATCGCAATGCTTTCTCAAGAGCGCCGGCACGCTGCGCTGTACGACCTGCCACGATCCGCACGACATCCCGCGCGGGGCCGCGGCGCCGGCGCGCTACAACAATGTCTGCGAGAACTGCCACGCGGCCACCATCAAGGCCGCAGCGGCGCCCCACGCCCGCGGCGCCGATTGCATCGGATGCCACATGCCCAAGCGGCGGACCGACGACGTGGTGCACGTGGTGATGACCGATCATCGGATCCAGCGGCGTAAGCCGGCCGGAGATCCTCTGGCCGCGAAACCGGAGATCGTCGATTCGGAGGCCACCCGGTATCGCGGCGACGTCATTCCGTACTATCCGGCGCCCCTGCCGGATACACACGACAACGCGCTCTACGTCGCCGTAGCGCAGGTGCGCAACCGGCGCAATCTCGACAAAGGCCTGCCGCAGCTGGCCGGTCTGCTCGATCGCGCCCATCCGCCGCAGGCAGGCTTTTACGCGGAACTCGGCCAAGGCTACGCGGCGGCGCTGCAGTTTGCGCAGGCCGTTCCGCTTTTCGAGGAAGCCGCGCGGCGCGAGCCAACCGCATTCCGCCTGGTCCAGCTCGGCAACGCGCAGATGGAAGCCCGGCAATTCCCGCAGGCGGAATCGACCTTGCGGCGCGCCATCGGCGTGTCTCCCGATTACGCTATGGCGTGGGGTACGCTCGGTTGGGTGCTGTGGCAGCAGGACAAGGGCGCTGAGGCGCGCACCGATTTGGAAAAGGCGGTCGGGCTGGATCCAGAACTGCCCGAGCTTCGCAACAACTTGGCTTCGGTGGAGTGGGGCACGGGCGATCAGGCCGCCGCCGAACAGCAATACCGCGAGGCTCTGCGCATCCAGCCCGGAGTTGCCGAATGGCGCTTGAACCTGGCGCGCGTGCTGGCGACGCGCGGCGCGACAGCCGACGCGCGCTTTCAGTTCCAACAGGCCATCCGGCTCAGGCCGGATTTCGCCGAAGCCCGGCTCGACTACGGCCGCCTGCTCGGCGGTCAAAACGATTGGCGCGGCGCCATTCGCGAGTTCGAGGCCGCCGTTCGGTTGCAGCAGGACCTGTGGCGCGCCCATTTCGAGCTGGGAATGGCGTTAGGCCAAACCGGCGATTCGCGCCGTGCCATCGAGCAGTTGACCCTGGCTGCCAACGGCTCCGATCCCAGCGCTCGCGCCGAAGCGCTCGACGTGCTGCACAAGCTGGGCCGGTAGGACGCTAACCAATCTCTCAGTCGAGCGTCTACCCAATTGCGCCAATTCTGGGTAGAATGTCTGCTGAGCTATGCCCAACGCCTCCGACCGAATCCAGCTGTTGCAAGGAACGCTGGACATGTTGATCCTTCGCACCTTGCTGTGGGGGCCCGCTCATGGGCACCAGATCGCCAAACACATCCAGCGGAGCACCGATGCCCTGCTGCAAGTGGAGCACGGATCGCTCTATCCCGCGCTCCACCGCCTGGAACGCAAAGGCTGGCTCGCGGCCAAATGGGAGCCGGCTGGGAAAGACCTGAAACGCGAGTACAAGTTTTATCGATTGACCGCTGCGGGAAAGAAGCAGCTTCTCGCGGAAGAGTCGAAATGGAAGACGCTGATCGGCGCGGTCGCGCGGATCATGTGGCCTGCTAAGGAAAACTGATATGCGATGGCCCCATTGGAGAATCGGGTCTTCGGCCGGGCGCGAACAGGATCTTCAGCGCGAAATCGAATCGCACCTGGAGGCCGAGGCCGCCGAACACAGCCCCGACAGACGTGCGCCGGAGGATGCTCGCCGAGCGGCACTGCGGTCGTTCGGGAACGTCACACGTGTGCAGGAAGAGGTGCGCGCTGCCTGGGGATTTCGCTGGCTGGAGCGGCTCTTGCAAGACCTGCGATACGCCGTCCGAGGCATCCGGCGAGGCCCGGGATTCGCCCTCGTCGTCGTCTTGTCTCTGGCACTCGGCATCGGCGCCAACTCCGCGATCTTTTCGGTGTTGAATTCCGTGCTGCTGCGGCCGTTGCCTGTGGCCCATCCGGAGGAACTCTACGCTCTCGACATCACCGAGTCCCGGTTTCGCGCGCCGCAGCGCTTCTCCTATCCGCTGTTCGAGCGTATGCGCAGTGTCGCAGGCGACGAAATCGCCGCCATGAGCCGCGTCGCCCGCATGTACGGCCGCCTTTCCGGCGGAAGCGAGCAGGATATCACGCGCGTCCAGCTTGTTTCCGGTGAGTTCTTCGAACTCCTCGGCCTCGCGCCCGCGCAGGGCCGTTTCCTGGCGCCCTCGGATAATCTCAAGATCGGAATGCATCCCGTCGCCGTCGTGAGCCATCCGTTCTGGCAGCAGAAACTGGGCGGCTCGGCCCGCGCCGTCGGCCGCACGATCGACTTGAACGGCACGCAGTTTACGATTGTTGGCGTGGCTCCGGCCGGCTTCAACGGCCTCTGGCTCGAATCCCCCGTGGACGCCTGGATTCCGCTAATGATGCAGGCAACGGCGCGTTACCAGCAGAATTTCAGTTCTGGCAACGCCGACGAAGATAAGCCTTGGCCCAATCAGGACGGAATCCGCTGGCTGGACTTAATGGTGCGTACCCAGACCCACCTTCCGGCCCTCCAGGGAGTATTCCACCAATGGCTGGAAAGTCGCGTCGGCCAGTTTGGCACTGGGACCGATCGGCAGCTCTTCCTCCGGCAGACGCTCCTGCTCGACCCGCTAATACAGGGATATTCCAGTCTCCGCGGCCAGATCGCGGCGCCGTTGTACGCGTTGGCCGGAATGGTCGCGCTGGTTTTGTTAATCGCCTGCGCCAACTCGGCAAACCTGATCCTCGCACGCGGCGCTGCGCGGCAGCGCGAATTTGCTGTGCGGCTTTCGATCGGCGCCGGCCGGGCCCGAGTCGTCCGGCAATTGCTCACGGAGAGTCTTTTGCTGGTGACTCTCGCTGCCGCGATCGGGATCACGGCGGCGAGCCTCGGCAGTAGCTTGCTGGTGCGGGCCGCATTAGGCGCCTCACCCGGCTCTTCGCCGATCAATGCCGGCCTGGATTGGCGCGTGTTGAGCTTCACGCTGGCCGCGTCCGTCTTCACCGAGTTGCTTTGTGGTCTGGTGCCGGCGCTTCGAGCGACCCAAGTGGAATTGGCCGGCGCCGCCAAATCCGGTGGTCGCGGCCTGTCCGCCGTGTCACGCAGCCATCCACAACGCTTGCTCGTCGCCGCGCAGATCGCGCTGGTCTTTGTCCTGCTGGCCGCCGCCGCGTGGTTTTCAGCCAGTCTGCGCTATTTGGCGCGCTTGAATCTGGGATACGACGAAGATCAAGTCGTTACCGCCTGGCTTCGGCCGGACTTGGCGGGCTATCCGCAGGAACAGTTGCCCGCTCTGCACCGGCGCCTGGTGCAAAGTCTCGAGGCTCTGCCCGGCGTCCAATCGGCGGTCTATGCAATGTGCGGCCTCGCCAGCGGCTGTCGGACGACTTCGTCGGTGACCATCGCCGGATATCAACCCGCGGCCGGCGAAAACGTGCAGGTTCAGGAGAACCGCGTCGGACCGCATTACTTTTCCACCGTCGGCATGCGCCTGCTTGCCGGCCGCGATTTCACCGATCAGGACAAAGAAAAGGCCCCGTTGGTCGCGATCGTCAATCAGACTGCCGCGCGGCGCTATTTTCCCGAGGGAAATGTCATAGGGCGGAAGTTTGGGTACGGCCAACCAATTGTCGAAATCGTCGGAGTCGTGGCCGACGCCCGCGTCAACAGCGAACGCGAACCCGCTCCTCCCATGGCATTCTACCCGCTGGCGCAGGGAACCATGCACGGCGGCGCCGTAGAGGTTCGCCTGACGGGCGACGCCGCCGCGCGCATCCCCGACATTCGCCAGGCCGTGAAACGAGTCGATGCCAATCTGCCCATCGATTCCATCCGAACGGTCCGCGACCAGGTGAACGGAAACATGCGCCGCGACCGGTTGATCGTCTGGCTCGCCTATGCCTTCGGTGGGCTGGCGCTCGGCCTGGCCTGCTTCGGCATCTACGGCACCATCTCGTACGCGGTCGCGCGCCGCACCCATGATATCGGCATCCGCATCGCTCTCGGCGCCGTCCCGGCGCGCGTCTTCCGCCTGGTCTTTAGTGAGGCTCTCGCGCTCCTGGGCCTCGGCCTTCTCATCGGACTGCTGCTCGTGCTTGCCGCTTCACGCGCGGTATCCCAAGTAGTGGTCGGTGTGGATACCCGCGACCCAATGATCCTGCTGCTCGCCGTGACGGTGGTGACCCTCACCACGGCGCTTGCCGCCTATGTGCCCGCGCGGCGCGCCTCGCGCGTCGACCCGATCGTAGCCCTGAAATATGAGTAGAATGCCGGGCTGGCTCCCCGGCATCCTTCTCGATCCCGATTTAGAACGTGAACCGCCCGACGATTTGGCCGGAGCGCGGTACCGCTCCCGCTCCTCCCAATGTCGAAATATAGCCGTAGCCGCCGGTATAGACTCCTCCGACCGCGGTGGCTGGCGTTAACGGGTTCGCACTGAGCGTCGGACTGGCCGTCCCGGTGGCCGGCATCGAGAGGAACAGCCGGTTAAAGATGTTTTGGGCTTCGGCACGAATAAATAAATTGTATTTGCCCTCGTGGCCCAAGCGAAAATTGCGGCCAAAACTCATCGACTCGGCAGGCTGCCGCTGCCAGCGGACGTTGTCGTAGAACGGCGCCGAGACTCCAAAGGTTCCGCCCGGCGCATCCGTCCAGGCATTCTTGTTGAGCACCAGCGTCGTCTGCGGGTTGAAGCATTTGCAGTTCGGATCCACGTTCAGCGGATTCGCGCCGGGCACGTAATTCCAGAATGTCGGAGACGCCCGCGCCAGCTGCAGGTTGAGTTGGTTGCTGGAGTAGGGAGTCTGGATCAGCGCCCCGTTTTGATAGCGGAGCACCCACCCCACCTGCCAATCCCTCACCGCCTGGGATAGGGCTTTCATTCCTTTGGTCTCCCCCGCGACCTTCGGCGTGACATACGTGCCGGAAATGACGGCGACATCCGGCCGGACCAATTGGTTGAGCTGCTTGTTGATGCCGTAGTTGTAAATATCGTTGTAGATCGGGATGCCCTGTAGCGTCGTGATATTGCCTGCCTCCGCGCCCGTGCCATTGACCAGGCCTTTGGCCCAGACGAACGACGCCTGCATCGACAAGCCGTGCGAGAAACGCTTGTTGACGCTCGTCTGCAGTGAGTCGTACCACGTTTTGCCGATGGGCGGCCCCAGGTCCACGGCGCCCGGCGACAGAAACTGGGGCGACGGGCGCAAACTTTGCGCCACCGTCTGCGTGAGCGGCATACCCGGGTATGCCGGACCGAAACCGCGCGCTATGGCTTGCGGAGAATTGAGAAAACTGGTCAGCAGGGTACGGTCTGCCGCATTCGACAAACTCAGCCCGTGAGCCGCCAGGATCGCCGGAGTCAAGCTGTTCGAAGAGATCTGATCGAGGAACGGCGCCGCACCCCAAACCTCTCGGTTCCCCACGTAAGTCACCTCCAGCACGATGTCCTTTTGCATTTCGCGCTGGACTCCGAAGCTGTACTGCAGAATGCGCGCAGGCCGCGACTCGGGAGCGTAGTAGATGTTCGGGTTTCCCGGCGGCAGCAAGCCCCCGGCTCCGACCGGGTATTTGCCGGGATCGAAGTTGGGAAATGTCAGATTCGGCGCTGGATTCCCGCCCTGCAGCCCGTTGGGGAGCGGCGTGATTCCGTAGCCGAGCGCGTTGAACGTGTAGTAGTCGGCCACGCCATAGGAAAGGCCTTGCGGGGTCTGCGTCGTTCCATACATCACCCCGGCGCCGGCGCGCAGCACCGTCTTCGGGTTGATTTGGTAGGCGGCCCCCACTCGCGGTCCGAAAGCGTACGGGTAATTGTGCGAGAACTGGCAGTTGCAGTGTGCGCCGGGGCCGGAGCCTTCATAGATACCCGTGCCCGGAAGTCCTCCCACCGTCGGATTCGGTGTGCTCCACGAGATCTCCTGCATGCGGTTGTATTGCTCTTTCAAGTAGGTTTGGTAATCGTAGCGCAGACCCAGATCGAGCGTCAGTTTTCGCGTCACCTTCCAGGTATCTTGCGCGTAAAATCCGAACGAGTGATTGCCCAGCTTGGTGCTGTTGAGAGGACTCAGCTGCAATTGGTCCGGCAGGCCCAGCATGAAGCTCGCATAGTTGAAGCCCGTGCCGTTGTTGATGTTCAGCGTCTGGCCATTCTGCCAGGGATCGGCCGTCTCGGCGTTCGAGAATACGAAGAAGCCGTTGGCGCGCCAGCTGCTGATATTCGGATATCCCTCGATCGTCGTCTCTCCCCCGTATTTGAATATATGGTTTCCTTTCACCCAGGTCAGGGTGGCGTTGGCCGTGGATTTCTCCTCATAGAGGCGCGTCTTAAACGCCCCTCCCACGCCATTGATATTGCCAAACAGGGTCGAGGTCCCACACGGGATTGCGGTTGACACGCAAGCCCATCCGCCCGTCGGGGTAGTCGTCGGGGCGCCCATGTTGAAGATGCTGGGGAACAGCGTCTCGTCGAAATATCCGTGCAGCCCCAGCGAGTTCTCGTCGAACGACCTGGGAATCGTGGGTTCGAACTGGTGGAGGTACCCGATGCCGATGTGGAACAGCAAGGTCGGCTTGATTGTGTAATCGAAATTCACGCGCGTCGTCAGGTTGCGGTAGCCGGTAGGCACCGAACCCGTGAAATCGGCCGTGATTCCGTTGGCGTTGGGCGAATTCCAGCCATACCGCGACAGATACCACGAGAGCTTCTTGGTCGCGCTTAATGAATGATCGATCTTCCAGGAATAATTCGTTGTGTGCACCCAGTTGGTGTACGACGGGATGAAGTAATTGTTGATGATCCCGGGCGCGTTCGGCATCGGAAGCATCGCTTGGATCGCCTTTGACACGGAGTCGAAACGGGTTGGCGAAATGACGCCGTTGGGAAACGGATCGCGCACAGTCGCTCCGCTTACCACCCGCGTGGTCGCGGGATCGAACACCTCTCCATACGCGAGCGCCTGGCCGGCCGAATCCATGGCCTGGGCGCCGCCCTGGGTGAGGGGAGTGTTCGGCCCATTGCAGATGCCCGCGCCAACGTTGAAATTCAAACACCCGGAGGTGCCGAAATTGCCGTTCCGGTACGCCGCCGTCGGCACGCTCATCTCCCCGTTGGAGATTTGCCGGGCTTCACGGTACTGCTCGAAGTTGAAAAAGAAGAAGGTCCGGTTTTCGCCGTTGTAGATCTTGGGAATGCGGATTGGGCCGCCGATCGTACCGCCGAAATCATTGCGGCGCTGCGTATTCCGAATGTGCTGGCCTGCCTTGAGAGGAGTCAGTGTGCCGGCGTCGGTAAACGGCAGCCCGCCATTGAATGCTTCGTTCACCAGATAGTCGTAGCCGCTGCCGTGCAGCTGATTGGTCCCCGATTTCATCGTGAAGTTGAAGTACCCGCCCCCGGCTTGCCCATATTCCGCGGCAAAATTGCTGGTCTGGACATTGACCTCCTGGACCGCTTCCACGCCCATCGTCTGGCTGCGCTGCTGGTAGACCTTCCAGAGAGTTCCCGTGGAGTCCTGCCCTTCGATGCGGATGGTTTCGCTGTTGCTCGGCAGTCCGTTCACCACCACTTGCATGTCGTTGGCAAAATTCACCCCGGGAAGAATCGACGAAGTTTGCAGCGGGTTGCGGATGTTGCCCATCGTCGTGGCGCCGGCATACCCTCCGCCCGAGATGGTCAGCAGCGGCAGTTCTACCACGTCCTTCACTTCCACCAGGCGGCTCATTTCGCCGCTCTCGGTTTTGAGCAAGGGCGCCGTGTCCGCCACCGTCACCGCCTCGGTGGCCTGCCCGATCTCGAGCGTCAGGTCCCGGCGCGTGTCTGTGGCGACCACCACTTGCACGTTCGATTGCACATATCTCTTGAAGCCTGGCACCGCCACCGTCACTTCATATATGCCCGCCGGCACCGGAATCACGTAGTTGCCGGTGTTCGACGTGCCGCCGCGATAAACCACGTTCGTCTCGACGTTTCGAACCTCGATCTGAGCGCCCGCCACCACCGCGCCGCCCGGATCAGAAATGGTTCCGGTAATGGTCCCTTGGTTGGACTGCGCAAACGCAATCGCACCCGTTAGCATCACGAACGCTGCTGCCAGCCTGTAGAACCTCGTCAACATTGACGATCTCCTTTTTCAAAGAAATCCCGGGCTACGTTGAAGCTCTGACCCCTCGCTGCGGATCTGCCCTCGCGCCGAATGCATGCAAATCCGAATTGGGAGGATTCTACTCCTTTTGGCCTCGCGGAGTCAATGAAAAGAGTGGATCATCTGAGCTCGGTGGCCTCGAAGAATCCGAGCGGGGCCCGATCTTTTTCGAGGAAGGGTGCAACGCTTTGCATGCACAGCCACCACGCGACGAGCCGCATGCGTCCAGGAAGAAGATTCTCCGGCCGGCGCCTTCCAGCGCCAGGCCGCTGATTCCGGAAACGGCGCCGTCTTCGGCGGTCACGAGGGCGGACCCGCCGCCTCAACCGAACGGGCGGGGAGCCCCTGAGAACTTGTCACGCTCTCCGCCCGCACGCTTTGCCGCCCCAACAACGCCCGCGAATTCCCCGGAAACGCCGGCGCCGCCCGCTTACCGGGTGACCCAGATCGGGCCATTCCAGTGAAACGCCGGACCCGAGTCCCGCCAGAAGTGCGCCAGTCTGCCGCCCACCGTAGCCAGGACCTCGAGATTGCCCGGGCTCCCGAAATTGCTCTCGATCAGGCTGCACGCCGTAACTCGGCCCACCGAACCGCCAAAGGGAATCGGCGCGCTCCAAGGCATGGCAGGGCTGTCGTTATTCCGCCAAAAGTGCGCCAAGCCCCCCGTGACCAAAGGAGCGACCATCTCGAAGTTCCCCTTCGTCCCGAAACGCCCCTGGATGAGTGATGCGTTTCCGCTAATGCCACTGGCGATGTGAAACGGGCCGTTCCATTGGAAAGCCGGTCCCGAGTCCCGCCAGAAGAAATAGAGATCGTTTCCGGCGAGCGCCATCAGTTCCAGGTTTCCGGGATTGCCGTAGTTGCTCTGGATAACCGTAACCGCGGTGACGCGGCCGAGACTTTGTCCGAATGTTTGTTGGCCGCTCCACGGCAGCGCCGGATCGTCGTTATTCCGCCACTGGAAGACGATGCCGGCATTCGCTGACGGAGCGAGCAACTCGAAGTTCCCTTTGGTCCCGAAGCGGCTCTGAATCAGGCACGGCACGCCGGAGACTCCTCCGCCGATAGGGAACGGTCCGTTCCAATTGAAAGCCGGGCCCGAATCCCGCCAGAAGAAAATCAGGTTGCTTCCTTGTACCGCTACCACCTCCAGGTCGCCCGGGCTTCCAAAATTGCTCTGGATCATGGTGGCCGCCTCATACCGGCCGGAGCCGCCCCCGAAAACCACCGGCCCGTGCCAATCGAGGAATGGATCATCGTCGTTCCGCCAGTAATGCGCCAGTCCCGCACTGGGCCGCGGTACGACAGCTTCGAAATTGCCTTTCGTGCCGAAACGGCTCTGAATCAGTACGGGATCGCCTGCGACCGGGCCCGCCACCATCCCGTCCGGAATGATGCAGGCGTTGTCCGCATCCGACCAATACGACTGCACCTGGACGCCGTTCTCGCGGCCGGTGGAGCCGCACACATCGCCGATCTCGCACCATCCGCCCTGATTGCACACACCAGCGTTGCCGGTGATCGCCGATCCTTCCGGGTCCGTGATCGATTCCACCAGCTCGTGGGAGAAGATCGTGGTGACGCCGTCTAATGTGCCGTTGTTCGTGATCCACGCGTAGTGGACGGGCACCGGGATCGGGGCCGGCAGGCCCGGAAACCGCGCGTTGTACGTGAAGTAGGTGTGCTCCCCGATAAACCCGGATGACGTGTTGTTCACCCCCTGCGGTACCACCACGCAGTAGAGAACGGTCTCGAGCAGCGGGTTCGGCAACGTGCCATTGTTCAGAAGCCCGGTCAGCATGTCCACCACATTTTGATCGGAGAACGGATTCGGCGGGTTCGCGGTATCGAGAGTCGTGCCGCGCAGCGATGCCGGACCGATCGTGTTGCGGTATTGCGACAGTGCGGAGAGATAGGGACTGGTGAGAATGTTGGTTACGGCATTGGCGATCTGGGCTGCCGAAGGTGTCGGCGGAGGGGCAGATCCCCAGGCCGCGCCCCAAAAGACCAGTTGGATCCGGGCATTGGAGAGCACCGGACCACCGCCATCGTGGAATTTCGCTGCTCCCCCGGCCGCCGGAATGGCCGTCCCCAGGAACGGCGGAACCACCCGTTCGATCACACTATATTCGATCGCGGTTCGTGGGGCGACCAGCCCTCCGGTTCCGAGAGCCTTATTGATTGCGAGTTCGCGTGCAGCCGCGGTGCCGGCTCCGCTCGTTTTGGTCGGGTCATGCATAATTCGCCTCCAGTCTCTAAAGGACCTGCGTGGATTCCCGGCGCCCAAAGCCGGACACTCCCGGTAAGCGCGTGCGGCTGAGGCCCTCCGCCATAGACCCGACCTCCGTGGGTACGCTGCATCACACTCGGGAATGCCGGCAGATTCTGTCCACCTGCGACTTGGGGCGGCCGCCGGGATACGCAGTATAATGCATCTCTGCTCCGATGCATTCCTTCGCGCGGCTCGAAATTCCGGATCGCTACAATCTCTTCGATCACTTTGTAGACCGCCATCTCCGGGAAGGCCGCGGCGAAAAAGCCGCGATTGTCAGCGGTCCCCGGCGTCTGACCTACCGGGAGATCGCGGACCAGGCGCGCCGTGCCGGCAATGCGCTGCTCAATCTGGGATTGCAGGAGGAACAGAGGGTGCTGCTGGTGCTGCCGGACGTGCCGGAATTCGTGGCAGCCTATTTTGGCGTCATGCGAATGGGAGCCGTCGCAGTACCGACCAACACGGCGTTGCGGACCGCCGATTACGCGTACTTCCTGGAAGAGAGCCGGGCCCGAATGGCAATCGTTCATTCGACAGTCTTCCAGGAGTTCGGGCCGGCCCTCGCGGGGCAGCGCTACTGCCGGAATGTCATTGTGTGCGGCGATCCGGTGGATGGCTGTCTGCACTGGGAACAACTTCTGAACAGCAGCGCGCCCGATCGGGAGCCGGCGCCAACCAGCAGAGACGACGCCGCCTTTTGGTTGTGGACCTCGGGCAGCACCGGACGGCCGAAAGCCGCCGTTCACCGGCATCAGGACTGGGTCTATTGTTGTGAGTCTTACGCGCGTGGTGTCCTGGATATCGGACCGGAAGATGTCACGTTTTCCTCGTCCAAGCTCTTTCATGCGTACGGCCTGGGCAACGGGCTGATGTTTCCGTTTCATGCCGGCGCCACCACGATCCTGTACTCCGGCAGGTCCCAGGCCAAAACGATTCTCGAAGTCGCGCAGGCCAATCGGCCCACCCTCTTCTTTTCCGTGCCCACCCTCTATGCGGCCATGCTCCAGGAGGCAGAGCGCAATACAGGTTACGATCTGTCCTCCATTCGTCTCGCCGCTTCGGCCGCCGAGCCCCTGCCCGCGGAAATTTTCCGCCGCTGGCACGAGCGCTTCGGAATCGAAATTCTCGACGGCATTGGATCCACGGAAGTCTTGCATATCTATCTCTCCGCCCGAGCCGGACAGGTCCGCGCCGGCAGCACGGGTCAGGCGGTGCCCGGATACGAGCTTGCGTTGATCGACCATGCCGGCCAACCGGCGCCGCCGGGCACAATCGGCGATTTGATGGTGGCCGGCGCGAGCACCGCGCCGTGCTACTGGAACCGCCACGATCTCACGCGCGATCGGATGCGCGGGCGCTGGTTCTTCACGGGCGACAAATACACCGTCGACCAGGACGGCTACTATTGGTACGCGGGCCGGTCCGACGATCTGTTTCGGGTCTCCGGTCAATGGGTTTCGCCGATTGAAGTCGAAGGCACGCTCATTGAGCATCCCTGCGTGCTCGAGACCGCTGTGATTGCTTTTGAAGAGCGGACGGGGCTCCACACCCCGATGGCGTTCGTCGTTCTAAGGAACGGCTATGCCCCCAGCCCGGAACTGGTCAACGAACTTCAGGATTTCGTGAAGCGTCGCATCGCGCCCCATAAGTACCCGCGCCACGTCGAATTCCTCAGTGAGTTACCCAAGACAGCAGCGGGAAAGGTGCTGCGCTATCAACTCCGCGAGAGGAGCCGCGCCCGTTGAGCCGCTGCGCCTAAGTCTTCCCCGCCTCCTCCGGCCGGCGGCCCAGAATGCTCACGGTCGTCATGCTGAGAACCAGCTCCTGGTTCTGATTGATCGCCTCGACTCGCGAGCGCACTATGCCTCGATCGGCTTTGGACCGCGAAGGACGCGCTTCCAGAATCGAGACGCGGATCCGGATCGTGTCGCCTGGCCGCAATGGCTTCGGCCACCGGATCTCGTCTACGCCCGGCGAAGCCAGGCTCGCCACGTGCGACAGGTAATGATCGACAAAGAGCCGCATCGCCAGGCTGACGGTGTGGAATCCCGAAGCGATGATTCCGCCGAATTCGCTCGCCGCGGCCTTGACCCGGTCCGTATGAAAGTACTGCGGATCGTATCGAGTCGCGAACTCGAGAATCGCCGCTTCGCTCACCGTGATACTTCCGAACTCGTAGACTTTCCCGGTTTCGTAATCCTCGAGGAAGCGCTGGTCAGCCGGCGCGGAGAAGCTACTGAGCGTCACGCGGCGCCTCGCTCAAAAGATCGGAATGGCGTAGCGCCGCGGCCGCCTCCGCAGAGAGCTCGATCTCTTCAAACGGGTAAGCATTCGATACGCGGATCAAAGCTGCCTCCTGCAACGCATCCAGCAACGCATAAAACTCTCCGACATCGAGACCGCAGGCCTCCAGGATTTCGGGCGGTGTTGCCGTGCCCTTGGACTTCGGGCGAAGCGGACCCTGGTACGCCTGGCGCACGATCAGCGCAAACAGCTTGCGGGCGGGCGCGGAGACCGTCTGTAGCCGGTCAGTCACAAAAGAAGCAGCAGGATTCACGGCAGCCAGGCTCTAGTTAAAACGGACGTATTTGAATTCCAAAGGCAGGTTGTTGATTCCGCGCGCGGGAGGAGCGATCCAGCTCGCGAATTTCCCCGGTTCGGCCACGCGCCCCATCAGCGATCCGACGAACGCGTGGTCGTCTTCGGACGGTAGCCAGCCGGCCGATTGGCGCTCCCAATTTTCTTTGGAAAGCACCTGGCCGTCTGGACTGATGTGGTGCCCGGCATAGTTTCCGATCTTCCGGTGAAATCCCAGGTGCGGCAGCTTCATCCGGAACGGTATCCCGAGGCGTTCCGGAATCCGATTCCACCGGTCGAGACCAGCTTGAATCTCGCGTGTGTAGTCGTCGCGCAACCGCGCATTGAGCGCCGTAAGAGCAGGCGCCTGACGGTCTCTGACCTCCCCTTCCGCGACTTCCTGGACAGCGTACGAATCCTGCGCGAGCGAATGATCGTCTCCGATATTCCCCTCCGCGTAACGTCCCTTTAACGCGCTCGTGTAGTAGCTGGCCGCGTTGGAAGAGACTTCCGACCCAAACAAGTCCAGCGTGACGCTGTAGTGAAAATTCACAAACCGTTGCAAGGTTTCGAGGTCGATCACCCCCTGCGCCCGGACTTGGGTCGCCTCCGTCAGATCGTGCGCACGCATCACTTCGCACGTGCGCTGCAGGACCCGGGCCATGCCCGATTCGCCGACGAACATGTGGTGCGCCTCTTCGGTTAGCATGAACTTCGTTGTGCGCGCCAGAGGATCGAAAGCCGATTCGGCCAAGGCGGCCAGCTGGAATTTGCCGTCGCGATCGGTGAAGAACGTGAACAGGAAGAACGCCAGCCAGTGGCTGGTCTTTTCATTGAACGCCGTAAGAATGCGCGGATTGTTCGGGTCACCCGACCGCCGCTGCAACAGAGCCTCGGCTTCCTCCCGGCCGTCGCGGCCGAAGTATCGATGAAGCAGGTATACCATCGCCCACAAATGGCGGCCTTCCTCCACATTGACCTGGAACAGATTGCGCAGATCGTAGAGGGAAGGACAGGTAGCGCCCAGCAGCCTCTGCTGTTCCACTGAAGCCGGCTCCGTATCTCCCTGGGTTACGATGATGCGCCGCAGCGGCGACCGGTATTCTCCGGGAACCTCCTGCCACGCAGGCTCTCCCTTGTGTTCTCCGAAGTGGATCTTTCGACCTTCGTCCCGCGGTGTCAGAAAGATGCCCCAGCGATACTCCGGCATCCGGACATATCCAAAATTCGCCCACCCGTCGCGGTCTACACTGACTGCGGTTCTGAGATAAACCTGCAAATCGGAGGTATTCTCCGGCCCTGTCTCCTGCCACCAGTTCAAAAAAGCCGGCTGCCAACGCTCGAGCGCGCGCTGCAGCGTGCGATCGTTGGCGAGGTCCACGTTGTTCGGAATGCGCTGCGAATAATCGATGGGTTGCGGAGCGCCTTCTGTGAATTCGGTCATAGGTTATACTCGCTCCCAATCGAACTTGGCGCGGGTCCCGGTGCCATATACCTTGAGGGCCCCCGCCGGGCCCACGGCGTTGGGACGGACGAAGATCCAATTCTGCCAGGCCGACAGCCGTCCGAAGATCCGCGATTCCATGCTTTCCCGCGCGCCAAACCGCAGACTCGCCTCCAGGCCGGTCACTGCATCGGGCGAAAGAGCGAGACGGCTTTCCATCGCCAGGCGGATTTCGTCGTTCCAATCCAGGTCGTCGGGCGTGAACGTCGCCAGGCCCAGGGCCGCGGCCTCGCCGGCTCCCAGCGATTTCCCGATACGCTTCCGCAACTCACAGATCTGGGATTCGTCGCTATAGAATCTGGCTCCCAAACGCGTGAGACCGTGGACAGCTTGGAGCCCCCCGAAATTCATCTCAGAGAGTGCCAGCGCCGCTTGCGGGTCATCGAGCATATACACCCGATCTGCCGCCAGCGCGAGTTCCAGCAAGCTGCCGGCAAAGCACGACCCCGGTTCGATCAGGGCATATACCGATCGGGAGCTGACGTCGATCCGGGCAAACGTGCGCCGCATCATGCCAATGACCTCGCGCACGAACCAGTGGCCGCGATGGGAAATCAACGCCGCTTCGGCTGCGAGCACGCTCTTCGCGTCGCCTTCGGTCTTGAACACCCAGAGCCCTAGCTCGAGCTGGTTGTTCCGCAGCGAGAGGATCGCGTCATCGAGCTCCCGCGCCACTTGCAGCGGCCACCAGTTGGCGCCGGCTTTCACGATGTCGTCGATCGAAGCGGGCCCCGCGGACTCAGGCGCCCGCACCGTTAGTGTTGCCGTGCGGCGGCCCGGGTCCATTTCCACGTTGACGAATCCGTAATGATAACCCCGGTCGTCAATCGTTCGAGCGAGCGGTGGCAGTGCGACTCCCCCAGCATCCTTGGGCCGGTCGCTTCCCTCCGCCAGCGCGAGTGCGCGGTTCTTGACGTATGCGTCGAATTCCTGCGGCTTGACGACGGCATCCACCAGTCCCCATTCTTTCGCCCGCGGGCCTTGCACTCCTTCGGTCGTCGTGCAGAATACATCCGCCAAGTCGCGCCGCACGCGCCTCTTATCGGTGAGACGCGTCAGCCCTCCGGTGCCCGGCAGCACCGCCAGCAAAGGCAACTCCGGAAGGCTGACCGCCGAAGAACGATCGTCCACCAGCACGATTTCATCGCAAGCTAACGCCAGCTCGTACCCGCCGCCCGCGGTGGATCCGTTACAGGCAGCAATGAACTTCAGTCCCGAATGCGCGCTCGAGTCCTCCATCCCATTGCGGGTCTCGTTTGTGAACTTGCAGAAGTTCACCTTCCACGCGTGGCTCGATAGACCCAGCATGTAGATGTTGGCGCCCGAGCAGAAGACTCGCGCCTTGGCGCTCGTCAGCACAACGCAGGCCACCTCGGGATGCTCGAACCGAATCCGCTGCAGCGCATCGTGCAGCTCGATGTCCACACCGAGATCGTACGAATTCAATTTGAGCTTGTAGCCCGGACGGATCCCTCCGTCCTCTTGAACGTCGAGCGCCAGCGTGGCGATACGCCCTTCGATGGAGAGTTTCCAATGCCGGTAGCGCTCGGGCGCGCTTTGGAAATCGATGAAGTCGGAAACCGCCGGATTCACTGCCTAAACAATAATGCGGGCCGTTTGGGAAAGTCAACGCCCGTGATGAAATATATTGCATGAATGCTATCGCCCGCGCTTGATCCGTTCCGGATTCATGCAGTATACTGCTACCCACGGGAACCCGCCGGGAGTAGAATCATGAACCCAAGAATTCTTCTGCCGTTACTCGCTGTATTGGCGCTGGGACAACCTGCGGCTCCAAATGCAGGCCGCGGAGCCGCACCCGTGCAGCCGCCGCTGGGAGTGATTCCGAAACCGGCCGTCCTCAACGCCAGGCCGGTGCGATCGTGCGAGAGCCTCGCCGCGCTCGCGCTGCCGAATACCACGGTGGAATCGGCGGCTGTGGATCCGGCCGATCCCGGCATCTGCCGCGTCACCGCCATTACCACCCATCCGCCGGCCGGAGACAAGGTGCGAATCTGGATCGGCATACCGGCAGCCAACTGGAACGGGCGGTTTCTCGGCATCGGAGGCGGTGGATTCGCCGGAGGCAGCGCGGCCGGCATCAATCCGCCGCTCGCTCTTGGTTATGCTTCCGGCTCGACCGATACCGGTCACGAAGGGGGCAGCGGAAGTTTTGCTCTCGACGCGAACGGCCGGCTGAACTGGCAGCTTATCCGCGACAACGCCCACGTCGGCATCCACGAAATGACCGTCACCGGCAAGGCGCTCGTCCAGGCGATGTACGGTGTCGCCCCCCAGTATTCCTACTTCAACGGGTGCTCCACGGGGGGACGCCAGGGGTTGATGGAAGCGCAGCGCTATCCGGAGGATTACAACGGAATCGTATCCGGCGCCCCGGCTATCAACTGGACCCGGTTCATACCGCAGGAACTGTGGGGCGCCGTGCTGATGAACGCCGCGGGAAATCCGCTGCCGGCGTGTAAACTGGCGGCAGCCACCGCGGCCGCGATCGCTGCCTGCGACGCGATCGACGGCGTCCAGGACGGCGTCATCGAAGATCCGCAACGCTGTCACTACGATCCCAAAGCCCTCATCGGTGCTTCGGCCGGGGACTGCGGCGTCTTCAGCGACGCCGATGTCGACCTGATCCGAAAATTTTGGGAAGGTCCGCGCCGCGGCGATGGAAGCTTTCTGTGGTACGGCATGGCCCGCGGAGCCGACCTGAATGCGCTGTACGGCAGCCGGGGCACGCCTCTGAAGCCGCAGGCGTTCGGCATCTCCCTGGACTGGTTTCGATACTTCCTGGCGCAAAATCCGCAGTTGGACTGGACCGGCATCACCCCTGCTGCGTATGAGAACTTCTGGGATCAATCGGTCGAGCAGTTCAGCGCCGTGATCGGAACCGGCAACCCGGATCTGACGGCATTTCGCGCTCACGGCGGCAAAGCAATTCTCTGGCACGGCTGGGCCGATCAGCTGATCACGCCGGAAGGGACGATCGATTATTACAAGCGCGTCCAGCAACAGATGGGAGGCGCGAAGAAGACCGCCGAATTCGCGCGGTTGTTCCTCGCTCCCGGCGTCGGCCATTGTGCCGGTGGCGCCGGGCCGGCGCCTTACGGCCAGTTGGATACGCTGCGTGCCTGGGTCGAAGAGGGAAAGGCGCCCGAGACGTTGACCGCGGCCCGCCGCGACCTGTCCGGCGCCATCACGCGCTCCCGCCCGCTCTGCCCGTTTCCGCTCGTGGCCCGGTACAAGGGAACTGGGAGCACCGGCGATGCTGCCAATTTTGCGTGCAGCACGGGGTTCTAGCGAAATGTCCGGCCGCCGGAAGCGTGCCGGTCCGCGCCGGCCCCGCGCGCGGGGCGCGGCGCTCAACCCGCTCCAGGTGCTTGCCGATCGCGTCCGCCAGGCGCGGGCGCGCCGCGGCATGACGCGCAAGCAACTCGCCCTCGACTCCGGCGTCTCGGAGCGCTATCTGGCCCAGATCGAGGGCGGGCATGGAAACATTTCTGTCCTCGTTTTGCGCCAACTCGCCAAGGCGCTCAACATGGCTGTCGACCTTTTGCTCTTTGAAGGCCCCGAACCGCCGGTGGAATTTGCGCACACGGTGGAGTTCCTCCGCCGCCTTCCGCTCGACGATTTGAAATTGGCCCACCAGGTCTTGCTCCACCAGTTTGGTGGCGCCCCCCCGGCGGCCCGCCATCGGCGAATTGCCTTGATCGGCCTGCGCGGCGCGGGCAAGTCGACCCTGGGAGCCGCCCTCGCGGAGCGCCTGGAGATGCCGTTCCTCGAACTCGATCGCCTCATCGAGCAGGCAAGCGGACTCACTCTCAATCTGATCTTCGAATTTCGCGGACAGGCCGGCTTTCGCGAATTGGAGCGCCAGTGTCTCGACGACGTGCTGCAGCGGCACCCCTGTTTTGTCCTCGCCACCGGCGGCAGCCTGGTCTCCGAGCCGGGCACTTTCGAGCGCCTGTTGTCGAGTTGCTTCACCGTATGGGTCCGGGCGTCTCCCGAAGAACACATGCGGCGAGTCATCGCGCAGGGCGATATGCGTCCCATGGCCGGCAATCGCGATGCTATGTCCGACCTCGAGCGAATCCTCGCCGAACGCGAGGTGCTGTATAGCAAAGCCGACGTTCAGATTGACACCGCGGGACGCACCTTCGAACAAAGCGTCGAAGCGCTGATTCAAACATTGCGGGATACTCCGGTTCGGGACTCACTGGCGCCGGCGGTCGTTCTGCGTTGAGCCCTCGACCCGCCCCGAAACGCTATCGGATCGACGGCCATTGGCTCGAGGCCGCCGGCATTCCGGCCCGCCACCCCGGTCTTCCTGCCATCGTGCTGCTGCACGAAGGACTCGGCTCGGTCGCGCATTGGAAGGATTTTCCATGCCTGCTGGCCGAAGCAACCGGCGCCGCGATCTTTCTGTATTCGCGATACGGCCACGGCGGCTCCGATGGGTTGCAGGAGCCCCGAGAGGTTTCCTATATGCACCATGAAGCGCAGGTGGTGCTTCCCGAAATCCTGCGACAGGAAGGCATCGAACGGCCCGTGCTCCTGGGACACAGTGACGGCGCCTCGATCGCCATCATCTACGCCGGCGCGTACCCCGATTCTGCCGCCGCGCTGATTCTTGAAGCCCCGCATGTCTTCGTCGAAGAGATTACCGTCTCGAGCATCGCGCAAGCCCGCACCCTCTATCAGGAAACAGATCTGTCCCGCCGCTTAGGGCGCTATCACCAAAACGCCGATTCCCTGTTCTGGGGCTGGAACGACATCTGGCTCGATCCGCGCTTCCGCGACTGGAACATCGAATCGTTTCTGGATTCCATTCGCTGTCCGGTCCAGATCATTCAGGGCCGTCAGGACGAATACGGAACTGCCGCGCAGATCCAAGCCATACAACGCCGGATCCCTGCGGCTTCGGCCGTGGTGCTCGACCACTGCAAACACGCGCCTCACCGCGACCGCGGACCGGCTACCCTTTCCGCCATCTGCGAGTTCCTGCGCACGCTTCCCCGGTGATCTTCGCTCCCTTACAGCCCGGCAAGCCGATTCAAAAGGTAATCGACGATGGTGAGCAGGACCGAGCCGAACACCGCGGTCAGGCAGCCTTTCACGCGGAACCCCGGAACCACCGCGGATGCCAGCTTCAACATCAGCCCGTTGATCAGGAAATACACGATTCCCAGGGTCAGGATAATAAACGGCAGAAGCAGGATCTTGAGGATCACACCCACGGTCGCGCTGGCCAGTCCAATCACCAGGGCCGCGATCAACGCGGCTCCGAAGCCATCGACCTCGATACCGGGAAGGAGGTGAGCGACGATCAACACAGCCACTCCGCTCAATATCCAGTGGAGAATCCAGTAGCGCATCCTCTCTCAGGGTACGCCAACCGGCCGCCCTCACACGGTAAGCGATAATCGCAGCATGGAACGAGAGGTGTATCCAGCGGCCCGCGGCGTCTCGCCGGGCGTGCTCGCATACTTTGCCAGGCATCACGCGGATCTCCCGCCGGAATCCTCGAGCGCCGCCGCTGCGCTTCCCGACCGCGACATCATTGAGTCGGTGGTTGACGCCGCGTTCTGGGCGAGCCTGCGGCGCGAAGAAGGCTACGCGCCGAAAATCTCGCTCGCTTTTCTGTCGCCCGAACAGACGACGCATCCGCTGGTGTTCGAGCGGCCGCTGCCCTTGGATCCGGGGCTGCTGACGCGCATCTCTCCGGCCGTCGAGCGGCCAGGAATCCACTTGGGCGTGTGGCGCGACGGCAACGCATTCGTGGTGTGGGGCATCGCCCGCCCCCTTCCCGGCTTGTGCTTCGTCGTCGAGGTCGCGGCACCCGGGCTGCTCGTCATCAAACATCACACCGGCGAAACGTCCGGCAAATTCGTGAATGTCGCGGTACTCGAGGGCGACCGCGTCAAGATGATCGACGGCGCGGCTTCCCGCATATCCGACTGCCCGTCCCTGCTCACCTCGCTGCTGGGATTGAACGCACCCACCGCGTGGGCCCACTCGGGCAATGTGCTCGCCCAAATGGCGATTTCCATGCGCGCCCACAGGCATGGCGGATCGCTGTTGGTGGTGCCGGCCGGCACCGACGCGTGGCGGGAATCGATTGTGGCTCCGATGCCGTATGCCACCTCTCCGTCGTTGACCGAGTTGGCTCACCTCAGCCGCGCCGTCCCTCTCGACGCCGAGCGCCGTGCCTGGCAGGATGCGCTCGGCCGGGCCATCGAAGCCGTAGCCGGCCTCACCGCGGTGGACGGCGCCGTGGTGATGAGCGGCCAGTGGGAAGTCCTCGGGTTCGGCGCCAAAATTGTGCGGAGAAAAGGCTGGGCGCCCGTGGAGCAGGTGACGGCGACCGAGCCCATCGAAGGGGGCGCCGGAACTCTGGTCCACCCCGACCAATTGGGCGGCACCCGCCATTTCTCCGCGGCACAGTTCGCCCAGGACCAGCACGATTCCGTTGCGCTGGTTGCCTCCCAGGATGGCCGGTTCACTGTATTTGCCTGGTCCGGCTGCGAAGAAATGGTCCACGCTCATCGGATTGAAGCCCTGCTGCTCTGAGACCTGCCCTGCTCGGTTTCCCCGGAGGAACCGGAATGCGTGCGGCGCATTCATTATCCTAATCGAAGGAGGTTTGTCAGTTGAAACAGATGCTAGCCGTCTTTCTGCTGTGCCTCGCGCTGTCCAGCGCAGGCTGTAACCGGGTACAGTCAAACCCGGCGTCCGCGACCGTGGACGCCAATAAGTATTACGCCGTTCTGCTCAGCAACGGGTTGGTCTACTTCGGCAAATTGGAGGGACTCGGTTCCGCGTACCCGGTGCTTCATGACGTGTACTATGTGCAGAGCACGACGAACCCGGAGACCAAGGCCGTCTCGAACATCCTGGTGAAGAGGGGCAAGGAATGGCACAGCCCCGACCGGATGATCCTCAACGAAAAAGCGATCCTCTTTGTGGAACCCGTCGGAAGCGATTCCAAAGTATCGCAGTTGATCGCCGAATCGAAACGCTGACCGGGGATCGGCGCCGGCGCGCGGACCAGGCAGCCGCGCGGATTTAGAACTGCCTCAGTCTCCTGCCGGTCCATGGAAGGACCTTAAACAGCAGCAGGTAGCCAAGGGCAGGCAGCGCGGCGAAAAGGAGCAGGCACGCGATGAGGCCGAGGGGATTCGGATTCCGATCCGCGACGGGCGTCGCCAGCAGCTTGAGGGTCCAGTAGGCGAACCAGGACACGCCTCCGAGCACGTAGATCAGTTTCAGGTATGCGAGGCGCGGCATCTGTTTCAATCCTCCCGAATCGTCCGCCGGCATCAGGATAGCAGAAAACGCTACGATGAAGACCGTGAGGTTGGCGTCGATCGCAGGGCTTTTCGGACTTCTCGTGCCAACTTATGCCCAGTGGCTGCATCCGGACCCAAACACGCCGCGGACTCGCGACGGCAAGCCAGTGCTGACGGGACCAGCGCCGCGGATGAAGGGCAAGCCGGACCTTTCGGGAGTCTGGGAGGCCGCGCGTCCGGCAAGCGACGCGCCCGAATCCTACACCGGGCGCGCGACCGCCGATCCGGTCAACTTGCAGATCGATCAGATAGACGCTTCCGACATTCGCCGCAGCGTTTTTTTCGGAATGAAGCGCGAAGACGAGCCGCTGAAACCCGAGGCGCTCGCGGTGTTAGCGAAACGCCAGAATCAGCAGCCGCCCGCCGTGCGGTGCCTGCCTCAGGGAATACCGGGCGTGATGATGGCCTACGCATTCAAGATTGTGCAAACACCCCGTTTGCTCATCATGATGCCCGAGAGCCAGGAGCCACCGCGGCAGATTTACCTGGATGGGCGTGAATTCTCAAAGGACCTGGAACCTTCGTGGATGGGATATTCGGCAGGAAAGTGGGAGGGCGACACCCTGGTTGTGCAAACGACGGGCTTCAAAGAGGAGGGCGGATGGCTGGACAACGCCGGACATCCACGCGGCGAGCACATGCTGATCACCGAGCGCTTCCATCGCCGCGATTTCGGGCACATTGACCTTGAAATCCGCTATGACGATCCGAAGTATTACACGCGGTCTTTTACCAACAAGACCACACTAAACCTGATTCCCGATTCGGACATCATTGAGTTCGTGTGCACGGAGAACGAAAAGGACATGCAACATTTGGGTAAGCGGTAGAACTCCCCGCGACAGGGAATCGCGCGCCTCGATCCTCCACACAGTTAAAGGGACTAGTAGCGCAAAATCGCTCCCAACGCGACCGGCATTCTTTTGGGCGGCAGCACGAATACGTCGCCTCCCGTGCCCAGCGTTTCGACAACTGCGTCATTGATGGGGTCGTCTCCCGGCTCTATTTCACTTCTCACGCACAAGCAATGGACCCTGCCTTGTTGTGCCGCCCGCACGATTGCAGAGACCTCCGAGAGGGCACGCTTTCTATTCCGCAGTTCCAGATACTCCGCAAGCGCTTGCTCGGCCTGCCGGGCATAGTGAGTGCGCGCCGCGTTTCGTGCGCAGGCCGCAACGTCTGAGGCGGTAAGAGATTCCGCACTCCCGGGCCGATCCGATTCGAGAAACCGTGCGCGCTTTGCAACTCTCCGATATGACGCGAGGTGTTCATGCACACCCATTAACAGAATCGGCTGATCCCCGAATGCGGCTCCAAGTCCGCGGTCAACTTTTCGAAAGAAGTGATGGAGGTGCTCGGGTAAAGCTTCACGATCCGACTGTGTTCCGAATTGGACTCCACTCATAGCGCCAATGGATGGGCCTGCCGAAGATCGATTTATCAAGTCATGATCGGGCTGATCGAATCCAGCGGCGGCCTCCAGATTTGCGGGAACGGCGGCCGGTAACGGCAACTCCTCACAGGCTCCGTTCGAATAGCGGAAAAGCCTTAAGTGTTTGCGGCCAAGCGCCAGCACCAAGAATTCATGGGCGGTGAAGCCGTCCGCAACGAATGGCAGCAGGCAAAAGCAATCTGAAGCGACCAGCCTTTCCGACGGCTGATCGGGCAGGTAATACCGGGCAGTATGCCTGGATGATTTGAAGAGTACGAATCCGGCGCCGCCACCGTCGGTTCCAGCGTCCCGCGCGATTTCTTCCAACTCGGCAACGAGTTGCGTAGCGCCCTCGAACTCATGGCCGCTTAATTTCTCGTTCGCCATGCGAATCAGCGAATGAACCAGGGCGCGCCGCGAGCCCTCCGGTGCGCCGGGACGACGCGCCGGGACTACGAGAGTGATGCACAAGCCTCGCTGACGCGCGAGGACTCGTAAAGCACGCGCGTCGATAACATCTTCAACGATCTCCGACTGGGGTTCTGACCGTATGTTGCCCATAAGCGCATGTGCTTGATACATTCCTCACCCTCCACAAGAAAAAAGATGTTCGGGTGAAAATATGCGGCCCATCGCGGGGGTTAACTCACCTCGTGAGGCCCTCAACCCTAAATTCTCAATCGCCCAAACCGCAAGCCGAATCGATCTAGCCAGAGAACCACATAAAAGAGAGGCACTTATGGCTACAGAAACGTCGGATCCCGGCGGCTCCGGGTTGTTCGCTAGAAACTGGTGGGTGTTCCTATTACGCGGGCTGCTGGCGCTCTTGTTGGGCATCACGGTGTTCCGCCAGCCCGGTTTGGCGCTAGGTGTCCTGGTGCTCGGTTTCGCTATATACGCATCCTTCGAAGGCGTCTCCGCCCTGTTCGCGGCGATCCGAGGTTGGAGCTATCGCAGAGACCGGGGTGTGCTGCTCCTGGAGGCTGCCTTCGGGATCGGCGTCGGTATCCTAACGCTGCGCCGTCCAGGAATGACGGCATTCGTGCTGATCTTCATCATTGCGGCTTGGGCTCTGGCGACTGGAATCCTTAGGATCGTGGAAGCCGTGAATTTGGACGGCGTCTCCGGCAAGGTATGGTTCGCGGTGGCTGGAATAGCGTCCATTATTTTCGCCTGGCTTATCCTGTTTCGGCCGCTAACCGGGGCTCTCGCAATGGCGACCGGGATCGGAACATACGCGTTGATCCTAGGCGCCAGTGAGATCGTCCTGGCGTTCAGCCTGCGGAGCGGAGGAGGCTTGGAACGCTTTGAAGGACGGCGACCGGCGCATCCTCGAGCAGCCTAACGGCCTGAAGGCCAGGCTTGCGGGCTGCCCGAGGTAAGACCGGAAACCGCTGAGCGCGGCCCCTTAGGGGCCGGTCGTGTGTTCTTTGGAAGGGGCGTTTGGGCGGACTCCTTCATGCGCCCGTTCGGCTTTCGCGCGCTGGTCCAGGGTCAGCATCTGATAAAACTTCGCCCAAGCTTCAGTCCGAATCGCCAAGAGTTGTCCTAAAAGACGGCCCTGCTCTTGGGCAAGTTTTTGAATTTCAGCCTCGTTCTTACCCGCCTTTGCCGCGGCCGTAAGTTCATCGAGGTTCTGTTGCGAGTCATGTCTAACCGGTTGAGTGGACCGCTCGGCCTGCTCGAAGATTGCCCGGGCTTGCTCTTTCTGGGAATCGGTGAGGTCGAAAGCCTGTGCAAGTTGCTCCAGTTGGCGGTTCACGAGGGCTTGCCGCCCTTGCTCGGCGCTCGGGACATCCGGATTTGGCTTGCCGCCGGGCGCTTGTCCGAAAACGATTCCCGCCGCCAGTGCGGTCCATGCAGCGTTTTGCAAGAATGCCAGTCGCATATCTGACTCTCAAACTCGCATCAGCCGGCCGTCCTGCTCTTCCGGCACTGGGAGGGCACCTGAGTCTTGCGGGCCGAGCGTAAGCACGCGCACGCGTTGGCCTCGACGCAGCCCCTGCAATAAGATCTCGCGGCCGTTGGAGAATCGGACGGCGTCCCGGTAGACGTGAGCGGCGGCTGTCAGCTGAGTGAACTTCACCTCTTCGGCCGGCCCTATGCCAAACTCACGCTGCAGTTTTTCAGGGATATCCATCAGCCGCAGCGATGCACCTGGCGGGATACAGACGGCCGGCACAGGTTTTGCCTCGGAGAGGGTTAGAAATCCCTTCAGCATTGACCAGAACGTCCGTGATTGAGGCGCCTGTGACTTCGAATCCGGGTGCAAATCCGACGCCGAGGCCAAGCCGATACAGCCGGTCTCAAAACAGTGAGTTATCAACTCTTCACCCTCGTTAGCCAGGCGGTTTGGAATGCTCATCAAAGAGTAATCACACATCGTAATGCCTCCTCTGCTAGGGATTTGGACAACCTTTCCCACTGCACGACGGGTTCTCTCTATTCGCGGGATAGGACCAGACCAGATCCACATTTCGCCTGATCGTCATCGTTCGGCGAAGGACTTCATTCTTGAGGATTCTCAAGGGAAGCCCTGAAGGCCAACATTTCTGGCGGGCGGCCGCGCGAATAGGTCGAAAGTGAGAGCCTCTTGGAAACTAAAATCCGACACGCCGAGGTGTCTGGCTGGCGGATAATTTGCGGGGGTAATATCCCAAATCTATGGAACACAAGAAAGACAACGGTAAGAAGAAACAATCCGGTCGAGATCTGCAATCCGTGAGGGCCTCGATCGGTTCTCTGGCACACGAACTTTGGCTCGAAAAGCGTAACACCTTCAACCCCGCGGAAGTTGAATGGCTAGTAGACGGTCGCCTGATGCAACAATTGGGCGAACTCTCGAAGAGCGAACTCTCGCGGGTGGAACGATTGCTGAAGCGCACCGTGCCACATGGTGAAAGACGGTACATGACGGGCAGTCCAATTTAGCTGGTTGTGTCTGCCAAGGAACAGTTCGATTGGATCCAATCGGAGACGGTATCCTAAACCCTTTTCTTAGAACAAACCTCCTTCGATTTACGATTGGATCCACTCGAAGATGGGTGAGTGCCGGTTGAGGCAAGCGCGCCAGCGTGCCTTTGGCTTTGCAGAGCGCTCGTGTGTTTGGGAAACGATCGTTGCGGAACCACGAGTAAGTCTGCTTCCAACGAAAAGAGTTAGCGTGCGGCCTCCGCTTGGTACCAAGGGGAGCGTACCGATCCCATTTGGCGACGTCCCAGCGGGGCGACCCGGCGTTGGCGTTGCGCTTCGTCTCCACAGCCTCATTATCGCGCGCAGGCACAAAAAACCGGGGTTGCGCAGAGGGTTGTTCTGGCCGTAAAACTCTGACTTTGGGGGAGATCGGAAGATTTTTCCCAGGCTGAACAGACACAAAGAATCGGGCGACTTTGCCAAGCAAGGTTGACACGGTGCCGCACACGATGCTATCGTTAATCGACGATAAAGGTATGAAGGAGAAGCCCGAAGAGGTCGTCTGCTGTCCGCCATCGAACGGGACGGAGCCGACCGAGTTCCGCGCACTGGAAGGCCCCGAGGCCGATGACGACCTGGCAAGGCTGGCAAAGGCCATCGGGCATCCGGCGCGAGTACGGATCATACGAATGCTTTCGCGCAAGGAAGCAAGGGTGTGCAGCCAGATCGTTGACGAACTGCCCTTGGCCCAGTCCACCGTATCGGAACACCTCCGCATTCTGAAGGAGGCGGGGTTGGTGCGCAGCAGTCAGGATGGCCCGCGCGTTGGATATTGCATTAATTTCGATACCCTTCGCAAACTGAAGGCCTTAATCGCTATCATCTAAATTTTTTAGCCATGGCATCGTTTATCGACGAAATACGGAGGGAAAAGATCATGAAGAGAGTCGAAGTATTCGATCCCCCGTTGTGCTGCTCCACGGGAGTGTGCGGCCCGAAAGTTGACCCGGCGCTCGTCAGGTTCGGCGCGGACCTTCGCTGGCTGGCAAACCAGAGAATCGCTGTCGAGCGGTACAACCTGGCGCAGCAGCCGCAGGCCTTCGCTGCCAACGCACTGGTAAAGAGTGCGCTGTATGAGCACGGGAACGATTGTCTTCCTTTGATACTCCTCGACGGTTCGATTATCAGCGAAGGCCGGTATCCAAGCCGTGAAGAATTGGTCGGGATGACCGGCGTTCAGGCCGACGAAGCGCCGGAAGCCGGTCCAAGCCCCTCGTCTCCTCATGCTGTGAAGCTACCGGTCATCAACAAGTGCTGCTAGGGAGTTGCCATTTTGGAACCGGGCAACATAGCTACCGTTCTGGATAACGCCACCCGGATTCTGTTCTTCACCGGTAAGGGTGGGGTGGGAAAGACGTCTCTGGCTTGCGCCGTCGCGATTGCGATCGCAGGCCGAGGTAAGAAGGTGCTCCTGGTCAGCACCGATCCCGCATCGAACCTCGATGAGGTGCTCGGACTTCGGCTTTCCGGCGAACCTACGGCGGTTCCCAATGCCGAGGGCTTGTTTGCCCTGAATATCGATCCCGAAGCAGCGGCAGAGCGTTATCGCGAACGAGTCGTCGGACCGTATCGCGAGATCCTACCAGAACCCGCTGTCAAGAGCATGGAGGAGCAGTTGTCTGGAGCGTGCACCGTCGAGATCGCCGCATTCGACGAGTTCACGAAGCTGCTGGGTGAGACGGATGCGACTGCCGGCTTTGATCACATCATTTTCGACACCGCGCCGACTGGCCACACGCTCCGCCTGTTGAAACTGCCGGCGGCCTGGACCGGCTTCCTTGAAACCAACACGAGTGGGACCTCCTGCCTTGGTCCGCTGGCGGGTCTGCAAACTCAGAAGGCGGTGTACGACGCCAGCCTGAACGCTCTCACCGATCCCTCTACCACAACTCTGGTTCTGGTCAGCCGGCCCGAGCGAGCAGCCCTCGCCGAAGCGGAGCGATCCAGATCGGAACTGGCTCCCATCGGCGTCGTCAACCAAGTCCTTTTACTGAACGGGATCTTCGTGGCTCAGGATCGAAGCGACTCCGCTGCAGCCGCGCTCGAAGCGAGAGGAAAAGAAGCCCTGGCCGCGATGCCCCCGGAGCTGTCCCGACTCCGGCGCTTCGACGTACCGCTGCTTAGGTACGCACCGATGGGAGTGCAGAACCTCCGAGCCGTCTTCGACGGAGGCGCGCCGGGCAGGGAATCCCAAACAAGTAACCCGCCTGATCTGGCGGAATCGCGACTGTCTCTGGGCGATCTCATCGACGAAATGGAAGCCGGCGGACGCGGCGTCATCATGACGATGGGTAAGGGCGGTGTTGGGAAGACGACCGTAGCCTCGGCGATTGCCATTGAGCTCGCCGCGCGGGGGCATTCGGTCCACCTCAGCACCACAGATCCAGCCGCGCACGTTGCCGCCGCCGTGGGACGGCCGGTAAGGAACCTATCCGTTACGCGCATCGATCCGGTTGTCGAGACGCGCCAATACAGGGAATCCGTTTTGGCGAAGGCGGGCGCTGAACTCGACGCACAGGGAAGGGCGTTGCTGGAGGAAGACCTGCGATCGCCCTGCACGGAAGAAATCGCCGTGTTCAGCGCCTTCGCACGCACGATCGCTCAGGGCGAGAACGGATTCGTCGTGCTGGACACCGCGCCGACCGGCCACACCATTCTGTTGCTCGACGCCGCCGAGGCGTATCACCGTGAGGTGACACGGACCATGAGCGACATGCCGGAATCCGTGCGCAACCTGCTGACCCGCCTTCGTGACGCGGATTTCACACGTGTGCTGCTAGTGACCCTGCCTGAGGCTACACCCGTGCACGAGGCGGCTCGGCTCCAGGATGATCTGCGGCGCGCCGGCATCACACCCTTCGCCTGGATTGTGAATCAGACTTTCGCCGCGGACGGATTCCGCGACCCGATCTTGCGCGAGCGCGGCGAACGAGAATTGCCGTATATCGCCGAAGTCCGGGATCAGCTTTCGCAGCGAATGGCGATCATCCCCTGGAATCCAATTGAACCGGTGGGTCCGGAGAGATTACGCGAGATCGCGAACAGAGGCAAACGCGTTGGTAATCTCGATTTCGTCAGAGGCTAACCAAATGGCACAACCGTCACTCGACACCGCCGCCGCTCCGAAAAGGTTGAACTACTTCGAACGATACCTCACCGTCTGGGTGGGGCTCTGCATGATCGTTGGCGTGCTTGTCGGAAAGGCCCTGCCGGGCAGCGTCGATCAGCTTCGGAAGCTGGAGTTCGGTGCCGGCAGCCAGATCAACATGCCAATCGCCGTTCTGATCTGGCTGATGATCGTGCCCATGATGATGAAGGTCGATTTCGCATCCATTCGCAGCGTCGGCAAAAGGCCGCGTGGGTTGTTCGTCACGCTCTTCGTCAACTGGCTCGTGAAGCCATTTTCCATGGCGTTGATCGCCTGGCTGTTCTTCCGGCTCATTTTCGCCGGTTGGATCGCGGCAGCGGACGCGGACCAGTACATCGCCGGCTGCATCATTCTGGCCGCAGCCCCCTGTACGGCCATGGTTTTCGTCTGGAGCTATCTGACGGAGGGCGATCCGGCGTACACGCTGGTTCAGGTCTCCGTGAACGATCTGATCATGCTGTTCCTCTTCGCGCCGATCGTCCGCTTTCTGGTGAACGGCGCGTCATCGTTGCACGTTCCGTTTCAGGTGCTCTTATACGCGGTCGGAATTTTCATCGTCATCCCGCTCGCCGCCGGGTCGCTACTCCGCGCGTACTTCACCCGCGCCCACGGAATCGAGTGGTTTGAGAAGACGCTCCTACCGCGATTCGCCCCGGCCAGCATGCTGGCTCTGCTCGCCACGTTGGTCCTGATCTTTGCGTTCCAGGCCGACAACATCACCGGCAAGCCGTTCCACGTTGCCCTCATCGCGGCCCCGATCCTGCTCCAGGTGTACTTCAACTCATCCCTAACGTACGGGCTGATGCGGCTGTTCAGGGTCCGGCACGCGGTAGCGGCGCCCGGCGCTCTGATCGGCGCCAGCAATTTCTTCGAGCTCGCCGTGGCAACCGCAATCGCCCTGTTCGGTCCGGGGTCTGGAGCGGCGTTAGCGACAGTCGTGGGGGTCTTGATCGAAGTCCCGGTGATGCTATCGGTCTGCTCGTTCTGTAATCGAACGCGGCACTGGTTTCCGCAAACCGAGGCCGCACCCACAGTCTAGGAAGCATGGAGGTGAATCATGCTTTGTTATGAATGCTCTTGTATTCAGCGGCAGCTCGATCTTTTCAGGAGGACCTCGACCGAATCGAGAAAGACGGGCGAACAGACTCGCCGGATTGGCATCTGGCTAAAGGGCTTCTGCCGCTGACGCAAGGACTGCAGCAAGCCCGCGAAGAAGAGGAAGATCTGCGCAAATGCTTCGCGCGATCCTCAACGCGTCGGAAGAGCGCCTAGTTGCCACGAGAAATCGGCCAGAGGAGATGGAGGGGAGAATGACAAAGAAGAGGGTTTTGGTGCTGTGCACGGGCAATTCTGCGCGCAGCCAGATGGGTGAAGGGCTCTTTCGGGCCGAGGGCGGAGGGGAGTTCGAGGTATTCAGCGCTGGAACGAAGCCTGGTTCTGTTCGCCCGGAAGCGATCGCCGTGATGAAGGAGATCGGACTCGACATATCCCGTCACCGATCCAAGTCCGTCGACGAATTTGTTGGACAGCCCTTCGATTACGTCGTGACCGTCTGCGACAACGCCCGCAACACGTGTCCGGTTTTTCCCGCCGGCACGGAGCGCATTCACTGGAGTTTGGAAGATCCGGCAGCCGTGGAAGGGACCGAGGCGAGGCGGCTGGAAGCGTTTCGTCGCACTCGCGAGCTGATTCACGAAAAGGTCAAGACGTTTTATCGCGAGCACGTACCGCTGAGATCAAGATAAGCCACATCGAGTGTCAACGTGACAAAGCATCTATTCGGAAAGCGTTCCCCCGCGAGCCGAAGTCCTCTCTTTCCGATCCAAGATGGAGGTTCGTCACGGCAAGCCTGTAACCTTCAAAGTACCTGCTACACTTGATAGTCCATCTGTGCTTCGCGTTACCGGACAAACCCTTGCGAACGCTCACACTTCTCCTCCCGCTGGCGGTTCCGCTCTTCTGTTTTGCTCAAACCCCGTCCATCGTCGACAGGCTTGCCGCGGGCAAGCAGGCAGCCGACGCATCCAAATGGGATCTCGCGATGGAATCCTACCGCCAGGCCCGCTCCGCCGCGCAGGCGGCCGGGGACAGGAAATCCGAATCCCTGGCTCTCTCCGGGATGGCGTCGACTGCTTCGTCACCGCCGCGTCGGCGCAAGTCCAGCGACTCAGAGATACGTCGAACGAGATGGGGTCTGAGCGGCCGGATTTCGGCGTAGCGGAACGCTGGTCCCCGGAAGCTTCGGGCGCGTGCGCCCCAAGCAGCGCGGCGCCAGCCGAATCCAGAATGAATTCCGCTGGATCAAACCAGCCGTCACGGCTAGTCGCTGTGGGCTTTTTGCGCCACGAGGTGGGGCCTCGCGACAGGAAGTCCCTTATATGCGGCTGAGAGTGATAGGCCGAGCGAGCGGCCCGGAGAAAGATAAGGTCCAAAACCGGGTCTTGCTAGGTAAATAGGGTCAAGCTCAAAACGGATAGCCCGTTTAGAATATGGTGCGGAGAGGGGGACTTGAACCCCCACGAGATTGCTCCCGCTAGCACCTCAACCTATTCTTTCCACTCGATCCCACCTCACTACAACCGTTTACGAGCCACCGAGGAGTGTGATCGTGCCTGACAGGGCGGCCTACT
>CAYTJD010000152.1:0-9150 GCA_964438005.1 uncultured Solibacteraceae bacterium
CGATCGGACGCCGGTTCTCATGATTGCCGGCAACGATCCCGACTTCATCGCGGCCCACACCGCGCACGACATGGCAGGCATGGTCCGCAGCTACACGAAGTGGGACGCGGAGCCGAAGACGATCGATGAAGCGCTGGTGGCGATCCAGCGCGCCTACAACGAAGCCATCACCCCCCCCATGGGACCAACGCTGGTGGTGATCGGCACGGAGATTCAAAAAGAAAATGCGCCGACCGCGAAGATTCCGGCTTACAAACCGCCGGAGTTTCCGACGATCGACTCGACGCGCGCCAAGGAAATCGCGAAGGCTTTGCTCGACGCGCAGAATCCGCGGATTGCCGTCGGCCGGCTGCGCACGCCGGAGGGCGTGAACCGCGCCGTAGAGCTGGCGGAGCTCGTAGGAGCGTCGACCAGCACCGCGGCGACCAACGGGCCGATGAGTTTTCCGCAGCGGCACTCCCTGTGCGGGCCGGGAGCCGATACCAGCTACGACTACACGCTCGGGCTGGAAGCGCCGGCAGCGCAGGTTTATATACAAGGACCGAACCTGGCGAAGGTGGCGGCGTCGCGCGACACGACCAACATCGGCTTCGGCGGAATCAATGGCGGCGGAGGTTTCGGCGGCAGAGGCGGCCGGGGCGGCGCGCCGGCCGGCACGCGCCTCGAGGCGGATGCCGAAGCGAGCCTGCCGCTGATCCTCGAACAAGTCAGGCTGCAGATCACCGGCGATCAGAAAGCGCGGATTCAGGAGCGCGCAGCCAAGCACGCCCGCGCCAATCATGAGGCGCACGTAACGGCGCTCACGCAGGCGGTGGAGGCGAAGAAAGCCGGCTGGAACGGGAGCCCCGTCAGCACGGCGCGAATCTACGCGGAGTTGTGGCCGCTGATCCGCAACGAAGACTGGTGCCTGGCATCGCCCAGCAATTTTTCGGGTGGACACAACGTGCAGCTGTGGGAACACAATAAGCCGTACAGCTACCTGGGAGGCCAGGGCGCCGGCGGGATGGGATACGGCGCGCCGGCGTGCGTGGGCGCGGCGCTGGCGGCGAAGGCGCGCAATCGAATTGTCGTTAACGTGCAGACCGATGGCGACCTCAACTACGCTCCCGGCGTGCTGTGGACGGCGGTGCATCACAAGCTGCCGATGCTGACGGTGATGCACAACAACCGCGCGTGGCACCAGGAGTACATGTTCATCGAATACATGGCTGGCGTGCGCGGGCGCGGGGCACAGAATGCGCACGTCGGAAGCACGCTGCGCGAGCCGTTCCTCGATTACGCGAAGATGGCGGCGGGGTACGGGATGGCGAGCGAAGGGCCGATTTCGGATCCGACCAAGCTCACAGCGGCACTGCAGCGGGGCGTTGCATCGGCCAAGCGCGGCGAGCCGTACCTGATCGACGTGATCACGCAGCCGCGGTGAGGAATATCGGGATGAGGAAGAACTTCAGTTGGCTGGTGATTGCAGTGGCCCTGCCGTTGGCAATGCTGAACGCCCAACGGGGAGGCGCGGGTGCCCCGGCGCGCGTGATGCCGCCGCCAACCAGCCCAGTGAGCGGGAATGCCACAGCGGGCAAGGATCTTTACTATTCGTTCGGCTGCTACGCCTGTCATGGCTACAACGGCGAGACGGGCGCGCGGCCGTTCGTGGGGCGCTGGGGAAACCTCTCCACCGAGCAGGCGTTCTTATCGTTTTTGCGCGGACGGGCCAATGTGGCGCCGCTGGTGCCGTCGACTTCGATGCCGAACTTCAGCGAGAACTCGATGTCCGACAAGCAGGCGAAAGATATCTACGCCTACATCCGGACGTTCAAGAGCTCGGCGCCGGACATGAAAGACATTCCCACTCTGAATGCCATCGTGAACGCGGCGAAACAGGAGAAGCATTAGGCGGCACCGGCGACAAGATCGCCGGCGTTACAGATACTGCGCCAGCCAGGCCAGGGCTTCGCGGTAGAAGAAGCGGCTGTCTTCGCCTTTCGAGATCCAGTGGTTCTCGTCTTCCCACACGATCAATTTGCTGGGGACGCGCATCCGCTGCAGCACACTCCAGTTTTCGAGCGTCTGGTTCATGGGTACGCGGAAATCGTGCTCGCCGACGCTCAGCAGGATCGGCGTTCGGAAGTTCTTGGCGTAGCGAATCGGGTTTTGCTCTTTCCAGACTTTGCCGTCTTCCCAGAATGGTCCGCCGGCTTCGACTTCGCGATGATAGATGCCGTCGCTCGATCCCCATTGCGATTCGAGGTTGATTAGGCCGGCGTGCGCGATCAGGGCCTTGTACCGCGTGGTCGTCGCCTGCAGCCAGTTGACCAGGTGCCCGCCGTAGCTGGCGCCCGCGGCCGCCTGACGCGTGCCATCGATGAACGGGAACTGCCGGATCGCCGCGTCGGCGGATTCATTGATTTCGTCGGCGGGACCTTTTAACGGATCGAACTGGATCTCTTGCGCGAATTTTTCACCGAACCCGGTCGAGCCGGTGTAGTTTGTCATCAGGACGACATAACCCGGCGATGCCAGCAGATGGTAGTTCCAACGCGTGAAGAACTGGTCGCGCCACATGTTGGCGGCGCCGCCGTGGATCAGCACCAGCAGCGGGTACTTCTTGTGCTCGTCGAAATCGGGCGGCAGCGCGATCATGCTGTGAATCCGCTTCCCCCGGCTACTGGTGATCCAGAAGTGGCGCAAAGGAAGCCAGTCGATCTGCGCCGAGCGTTCGGCATTGAACGAAGTGAGCGGCCGGGGATGGCCCGAGGCCGCGTCGATGCGCACGATCTCGGCCGGATTCGTGGCGCTTTCCCAATCGGCAAGCAGGAGAGGAGACGAGGCCTTGGCCGGGATGGCGAGGTTCGTATAGCAACCCGATTCCTGCCGGAATGCCTCGCGTACGAGTCCTCCCAGTGCGGCAACCTGGTACAGGCGCTCGAGGCCGGCATCCTCAGCCAGGAAATACACCGTGCGGCTGTCGGGCGTGACGGCGAAGGACGTCACGGTGTGGTCGGAGGAAGCGGTGACCGCGGTCCAGTCGCCGGCTGCAGGCCAGGGCGTCATCGCGATGCGACTCGCGTAGTAAACCTTGTTTCCTTCGTTGGAGACGAGCGCATAGAGTGCCTGGCCATCGGGCCGGAAGGCCGGGCGTCGATAGCTGGCGTCCGCCGGAGTCAGCGGTTTCGGTTCTCCGCCGGCGGCGGGGACCTGGTAGATGCGGAACACCACGTTGGCGAAAGCTGCGTCGGTGCGGTTGACGGTGGCGGCGAAGACCAGGGACTGGCCGTCGGGTGCCCAGGCGGCCACCAACTCCTCTCCCGAGTTCGTCTCGGTGCCGCCATAACCACGGTTGGCAACCAGCCTGGTGCCGGCGAACAGGTCGCGGGGCGCCGCCCCGGCGCGGAGGTCTTGCACGAATAAATGGATCTGGCGCTCATCGAGCCAGTGATCCCAATAGCGCACCGGAAAAGTCTCGAAGACGCGCGCGTGATACTTGCGTGCTTTGCGGTCGGCGGCGGCTTTCTGGTTGGCGGCATCGTCGGCGGCGCCGGGATAGACGAGGCTGGTGAAGGCGAGGGTCTGGCCGTCGGGACGCCAGCGCGGAGAAGCGGCGCCGGTGGAAAGCGAGGTGACGCGGACGGCCTCGCCACCGGATGCGATGTCGAGAATGTAAATTTGAGGAGCTTCGTCGCCTTCCCGCCGCGCCGAGAAGGCGATCCGGCGGCTGTCGGGACTCCATTGCACACCAGCTTCGGTGCCTTTCGTATTGGTCAGGCGCCGCGGAGCGCCGCTGCCATCGGCGGGGACGATCCAGAGATCCGAGACCTGCCGCGCCTCGTCATAGGCGGGCTCATTGAGCGCGAAAACGACCCACTTGCCATCGGGGCTGGGAACGGGAGCGCCGGCCTGCTTCATCAGCCAGACGTCTTCGTGGGTCACGGCCGGCTTGGCGCCAACCAGCGCCGCCAGGCACACACTCAAGGCGAGGATTCGGCTCACAGAACACATACGCGCACTATACCAGCAGGGAATCCGCGGCGCGAGGGGAACCCGCGGGAGGCGTCCGCCGGGCGCGATATAATCAAAGTACTCCCTTCGCAGACAGGAGCTTTCACACGCATGTTTGATCTGTTTCGTAGCCGCGATAAAGCGGTCCGTATCCTGCTGGGGGCGCTGCTTCTTTTAGTGGCTCTCTCCATGCTCACGTATTTGATTCCGACCTACGACACCGGAGGCGGCACGGGAACGGGCCAGATCGTTGCCGAAGTCGGCAAACAGCAGATCACTCTGACGGATCTCCAAAAACTGATTCAGAATAATCTGCGCAGCCGTCAGCTGCCACCCGAGATCGTGCCCAACTTGATCCCGCAGATGGTGCAGGATCTCGTCACGGAATATGCGCTGCAATACGAAGCCGAGCGGCTCGGCTTCCAGGTGACCGACGCGGAGCTGCGGGAATCGATCCGGAATTCGATCCCATCCTTGTTCCCGGACGGCAACTTCGTCGGCAAAGAGGCCTACGCGGCTATGTTGGCCCAGCGAGACCTGAGTATCCAGGACTTTGAAGCCGATATGCGGCGGCAGATCATGATCACTCGCCTGCGCGACATTGCGCTGGAAGGGATGATCGTGAGTCCGGCGGAGATTGAAAAGACGTTCAAGCAGAAGAACGAGAAGATCAAGATCCAGTACGTCAAGCTCACCAGCGACAAATATAAGAAAGAGCTCGATCCGACGGTGGCGGAGGAGCAGGCTTACTATAACGCCAACAAGATGGCCTTTCAGAAGCCGGAGCGGAAGAATCTGGATCTGCTGGTGGCCGATCAAAGCAAACTCGAGCAGGCCATTGCTGTCACCGACGCCGACCTGCAGCGTTTTTACGACCAGAACAAGGACTCATTCCGGGTGCCCGAACGGGTGGACGTGCGGCACATCCTGCTGAAAACCACCGACAAACCGGCGACGGAAGAGCCGAAGATCAAGGCGAAGGCGGAGGATATCGAGAAGCAATTGAAAGCGGGAGCGAATTTCGCCGAACTGGCAAAGAAGTACTCCGAAGATCCGGGTGCGGCGCAGACCGGCGGCGAATACAAGGGTGTCACGCGCGGCCAGATGGTGCCTGAATTCGAACAAGCCGCCTTCAGCTTGAAACCAGGGCAGATCAGCGATCCGGTGAAGACCACGTACGGATACCATGTCCTCCAGGTGGAGAAGCACGAGGAGGCGCGTCTTCGGCCGTTCGAGGAAGTCAAGAGCGAGATTGCGGCTAACCTGAAGAAGCAGCGGGCGAGCGATCAAATGCAGCAGATCGCGGACCGGGTGCAGACGGAATTGCGAAAAGATCCGGCTCACCCCGAGAAAGTGGCAGCTGCGTTCAATATGCAGCTGATCAAGGCAGAGGGGGTCCAACCCGGTAAGGATGTGCCGGGAATTGGAGCCAGCCCCGATTTCGACCAGTCTCTGATTGGGTTGAAGAAAGGCGACGTTTCCCAGCCGGTGGCGCTGCAAAATAGCAAGCTCGCATTGGCCGTGGTGACCGACATCATTCCGCCTCAGCCCTCTTCGTTCGAAGAAGTGCAGGCGCAGATCAAAACCACGATCACGCAGGCCCGGGGCCAAACCGCCGTTCAGAAGCATGCACAGGAACTGCTCAACAAGGCGAAGGAAATGGGCGGCGATTTGGAAAAGGCGGCCAAGGCGATGGGGCTGGAGGCCAAGACATCAGACGCGGTCGGCTCCACCGATACCATCGACGGCCTCGGATCGGTGAGCGTTTACGCCGACGCATTCCGGCAGCCGGACGGCGCCCTGTTCGGGCCCTACCCCGCGGGCGACGGCACTATGATTGGCAAGGTGGTGCAGCACATTGCGCCCGACGCCTCCAAGCTGGCCGAACAACGGGGAAGCCTCGTCGACGACATCAAGTCGCAGCGGGTTCGTGACCGCAATTCTCTTTTCGAAGCCGGCATCCGCGACGCGCTCGTAAAGGAAAAGAAAATCAAGATTTACCAGGACGTCGTCAACCGGTTGGTCGCCGATTACGTGAACAACAACAGGGGATGATTGCAAGCGTCCTGGAGTTTCTCCGGTCGCTGACCGATCCGGAACGCCTCATTCACCTGCTCAGCACGCTGCTGGCGGGCTGGCTTGGATACACGGCCCTGTGCGGTGTGGTTTTCGCCGAAACCGGGCTGTTGCTGGGTTTCTTTCTTCCCGGCGATTCCCTGTTGTTCACGGTCGGAGTCGTGTCGGGCGCCGGCCAGCTCAATATTGCTCTGATCAACATTCTGCTGATGGGCTCGGCGATGATCGGGGACTCGACCGGGTTCTGGCTCGGACGCCACACCGGCCCGCGCATCTTTACGCGCCACGATTCGCTGTTCTTCAAACAGGAGTACGTGACACGCACCAAACACTTTTATGACCGGTACGGCGGTAAGACGATCATCTTCGCGCGATTCGTCCCGGTAATTCGCACGTTTGCGCCCTTCATGGCGGGCGTTTCGCAAATGGCCTATCGCCGGTTCCTTTCCTTCAGCGTGTTCGGCAGCTTGGGCTGGGTTTTCCTAATGACCATGGCCGGTTACGAATTGGGCAGTGTATCCTTCGTGAGACGGCATTTCGACGCGGTTGTGGTGCTGATCATCTTCCTCTCCTTGCTGCCGACGTTCCGCGAAGGGCTGAAGGTCTGGAGGGAGCATCGCGCCCGGTAGATTGCCCCGAGTCCCATGCGCAAGGTGACTCTCCTGCAGTTCGCCGCCGCCACCTACCTGATGGTGTCCGGCGGGCCGTATGGCATTGAAGAACTGGTCCAGAACTGCGGTTACCCGCTGGCGCTGGCGCTGCTCTTTGTGATCCCCCTGCTGTGGAGCCTCCCGGTCGGGCTGATGGTCGGCGAGTTGGCGGCGGCGATTCCGGTGGAGGGCGGTTTCTACGTCTGGGTCCGGCGCGCCATGGGCCCGTTTTGGGGGTTCCAGGAAGCCTGGCTGTCGCTTACGGCCAGCATCTTCGACATGGCGGTCTATCCTACCGTGTTCGTGTTGTCGTTGGGGAAGATCTGGGCTCCGGCGACGCAAGGATCGAATGGATTTCTGATTGGCGCGGCGTTCGTTCTCGTCTGCGTGGTGTGGAATCTGTTTGGCGCGCGCGCCGTGGGCGAAGGGTCCGAGATCATCGGCATTTTGTTGCTGGCTCCGTTTGTGTTGATGGTCGTTTTCGCGTTGGTCCACCGCACTGGCGGAGGCTCGGCCGGGCCGCCGGCGCGGCCCGATTGGGCCGGCGGGATCCTGGTTGCGATGTGGAACTACATGGGCTGGGACAACGCCTCGACCATTGCGGGTGAGGTGGAGAATCCGCAGCGTACCTATCCCCGCGTCATGCTGCTCGCGCTGGCCGCTATCGTGGTTTCGTATGTCATTCCGATTACCGCGGTATGGAAGATGGGGATTCCGCCGGGCGACTGGGCCACCGGCAGCTGGGTCCGCTTCGCGTCCGTGGCGGCGGGACAATGGCTGGGTTTCGCGACGCTGCTCGGCGCCATGATCAGCACGCTCGGCAGCTTTAACGCCCTGACGCTGACGTTGTCGCGCTTGCCGATGGTGATGGCGGAGGATGGTTACGCGCCGCGATTCCTGGCGCGCACCTTTTCCAACGGCGTGCCTTGGGCCGCGATTCTCACCTGCGGCGTCGGATGGATTGCGGTATTGCCGTTGAACTTCGACCGCCTGCTGATCCTGGACATCCTGCTGTACGGCGCCAGCCTGATTCTGGAATTCATCGCGCTGGCCCGGCTGCGGGTCCTCGAGCCCAAATTGCGCAGGCCCTTTGTCGTCCCCGGCGGACGGACGGCCCCGCTGCTGCTGGGCGCCGGTCCGCTCGCGCTTTTGATCGCGGCGGCTATCCGCAGCCACGACGAGAAACTGGCGGGCGTCAGCGCGCTGGCCGTCGGCGCCGCCATCATGGCCGCCGGCGTCGCCGCCTACGGAATCGCGGAATGGCGGCGGCGTCTATCCTGACGGCCGGTGCGACCAGGCTCCATTGGAAGCGGTATCCGCCATGAGTCGTCCAGCATCGTTCGCCGGCCTGCTTTTTCTTCTCGGCCTCCCAGCCGTCGCGCAAAACGGCGACGCCAAAGACTTCGTACTGGCGGTGTGCAATGGCGGCAAGGTCCCATTCGACGCATTCGCCGCTGTGAACACTCCGCCTGCCGTGGTCAACATTGCACCCGATGCGTGCCAGGACGTCTACACGGGAGGAAAGAATGAGCCTGCTTATGTCGGCTTCGCGTTCCCGGATGCGAAGGGTCAATGGGGCGCCCCGCGCCGTTACGACTTCACACCCCCTATGGCGAAGGGAGTTCTGGCGCGCACAAATCAAAGCGTTTCTGTGAGGCGCGGGAATCAGATTCTCACCATTCCTGCGCAGTTCACTTTTCGTGCCGAGCCTCGTATCTGCTCGACAAGCGAAGAGCCAGTAGATCCCTTCAATCCGAGGAGCGGCAAAACCTCTAAAACGACCTGTAGCCATTTCTATATTGCCGGCGGCGCGTATACCCAAAAATCAGCCGACGCCGTGCACAAGGCAGTGGAGAGTCAGATGTCCGGAAGGCCTCGCAAGCGGCCGGATTTCACGCCCCATCTGCAAAACTGGCCGGATTTCTCCGTGGCGCTTGCGGCTGCGGGAGCCTCGAGCGGCATGCCGCCCGGCGTCCCGCGCGTCATCACCGTTCGCGGAACGGTCTCAAAAATCGAGGAAGCTGCGCCGAACGCCTCGGAGCATTGGATCGATATCTTTTTCAAGGAGGCGCCCGACGGCCGTTTCGACGCCTGTTCGCTGGGGCCCGAGATCCTCTCCGAGGTGTTCGGCCCCAACTTCCGCACGGCGCTCATCGGGCAGGTGATCGAGGTCGAGGGCGACATCCAGCGTTACTACTGTCGGGGCTACAAGGGTAGCGTCCCCATCTCGCTCGCGCACCAGGCGCGCCGCAGCGACGCCACGCAACTGGCCGCCGTGATGATCCCGCGTACGCCTGCCGCACCTGCCAAGGTGGAAAACCCTCTCCGCGCCCCCGCAATGCCGAACTATTATCTCGATGAAGACAACATAGCCACCCAGCTCCAGCAATACTGCAGCGCCCTCTTCGACCCCGCGGAACTTACGCCCAAG
>CAYTJD010000153.1:0-9503 GCA_964438005.1 uncultured Solibacteraceae bacterium
GACATCGTCACCGCCGGGCTGCCGACCGTGGGATTGCGAATGCCCGACCACCCCTTGGCGCTCGAACTCATTCGCGCCTCTGGCGTGCCCATCGCCGCGCCCAGTGCCAATCGCTTCACGGAACTCTCCCCGACTCTGGCCTCGCACGTGAACGAATCGCTCGCCGATTTTGTCCTGGATGGCGGCCCCGCGCGAGTGGGAATCGAATCGACGGTGATTTCGTTGGCGGGTCCGGCAGAACTGCTGCGGCCGGGGGTGATTCCGCTGCCGGAGATTGAAGCGTTAATCGGACCGGTCACCGGCGGCGCGGCGCCTGACGGCCCGCATCCCGCTCCCGGTATGCATCCGCGCCATTACCGCCCGTCCACGCCGTTATTCTTGTTACCTCGCGATGCCACACCGCCAGCGGGCAAAGGTGCATGGCTGAGCGTAGGCGAGGACCCGCTCGCATTCGCCGCCACACTTTACCAAAGGCTACACGAACTCGACAGGCAGGGCCTGGATTGGATCGCGGTCGAGCCGCCGCCGGATACGCCGGAATGGGCCGGTGTGCTCGATCGGTTGCGCCGCGCCGCGGTGGCATAGGGCTCCGCCAAGCTCCGCCCTGTGCTGGCCCGGACCTGACATCTACGCCGTCGTCGCCCGGTGTCGGCTTGGCTCGAACGTGTACCCGAACCCGCGCACCGAATGAATCATGATCGGGTTCGCCGGGTCGCGCTCCACTTTCTGGCGCAGTCGCAGCACATACACATCCACAGCCCGGTCCGTTATCGCGCGATCCTGACCCCATACCGCGTTTAACAGTTGCTCGCGGCTGAAGACCGCGCCCGGACGGCTCATCAGAAATTCCAACAGCCGGAACTCCGTGGCGGTCAAAGCCAGCGGCGTCCCGTTCACGCGCACCTGGCAGCTGGTGCGGTCCAACTCGATCCCGCCCGCCTCCAGCACGCGCGCCGGCTGCACCTGGTTGCGAAACTGCAGCTTGATGCGCGCAATCAGCTCACGGATCGAAAACGGCTTCACCACGTAATCGTTGGCTCCGACTTCCAGTCCGATGATCCGGTCTGTTTCCGAAGCTCGCGCGGTCAGGAAAATAATCGGAATCGGCGCCAGGTCCGGATCGTTGCGGATCCCTTTGCAGATGTCGAGACCGTCCGAATCCGGCAGCATGATATCCAGCAGAATCAGATCGGGCCGCGCTTTGCGGCATAATTCGAGGGCTCCCCGGCCGGTCTGCAATCCGGTCAGCAGAAAACCCTCCTTTTCCAGGTTGTATTGGAGCAATGCGAAAAGGTCGGTATCGTCCTCGATCAACAGAATCTTCTTCATTCCTGACCTGCGCTTCCCGCCGGCGGCACGCCACCCGGCGTACTCTAAAGCTAACAGCGGGTCTGTTACGGGACGGTTAAAGTGCCGTGAATTCGCGATTAAGCCGTTCCGTTCCCAGCGAAGCTTCGTCCATGGGCAGAGTGAAGTAGAAGATCGAGCCTTCATGCAGGCGGCTTTCCACGCGGGCGCTCCCATTGTGCGCAGCCACCAGGTGCTTGACGATGGCCAGACCCAGGCCCGTGCCGCCGAGTTCCCGTGACCGCGCCTTGTCGACCCGGTAGAACCTCTCAAACAGGCGCGGCAACTCTTCGGCGGGAATACCGGCTCCGGTGTCGCGTACATACAGTTCGAAGAAACGTTCCAATTCCCGCGCCCCGACTGTGATCGTTCCGCCTGGCGGCGTATATTTCAGAGCATTGTCGAGCAGGTTACTGAGGATTTGCGACACCGCCTCGCTGTCGCACCAGACTTCGGCCTCCGCCGCCGCCGGCTCTTCTCTGATGCGGATCTGGCTTCTCTCCGCCATCGGGGTCATCAGCTCGACCGCGTCGCGCAGCAGGTCGTTTACGCGATGCGCGTCGAATTCGAATTTCTGCCGCTTTTGCTCGATGCGCGAGAGGGTGAGCAGGTCTTCCGTGAGGCGCGCCAGCCGCTCGGCGTTGTGGCGGATGATGCGCAAAAACCGCATGTTGTTGTCGGAGTCCTCGAGAGCTCCGCCGATCAAAGTCTCCGTGTAGCCCTGGATGGAAGCCAGCGGTGTGCGCAGCTCATGGGAGACGTTGATGACGAAATCCTTGCGGATGCGCTCCAACTTCTCCAGTTCCGAATGTTCCCGCTGGAGCTGCTCCACGGTCTGCTGGAGGTTCCCGGCCGTGTCATTCAGCGTCCGGGCCAGCGCCCCAAACTCTTTGCCGGCCATGGCCGGCAGCCGCGAGCGGAAATTACCCCGCGCCAGCTCCATCGCATGCGCCATGATGTTACCGAACCGCCGCGAGATGAATCGGGCAAGGAGCGCGGCAATGGCGATGGCCGGCAGAAAGCCCAGCACTGTGCTCGCCAGAATCTTCATCCGCATTCCCCTCACCTGCCGGTTGATCTCGGAAAGCGGGACGGCCAGGCGAATCGCCCCGCCCGGAATCGGCACCGCCACATACAGAAAATCCACTCCGATCGTGACGCTGTGACGGATGATCGAGCCGGTTTCCCCGCGGAACGCATGGATCAGCTCCGGGCGGGTCCGGTGGTTTTCCATTTGGGCCGGATTGGCTTCCGAATCGGCGATCACCACCCCGTCGGAGCGCACTACCGTGAGCCGCCCGCCGGCCGCGCCAGCCACCGCCCGCGCGTCTTCTTGCCGAAACCCGTCCGGATTGCGGATCGACAACGCCAGCATGTGCCCCTTCTCGGCGAGTTGCTGCCGCAAATTCGTGATATACGCGTCGGTGGCCACCTGCGTCGCGAAGTAATCGATCACCAGCAGCGCCACCAGCAGCAATCCGAACACTCCCAGCAGGAGCTTGAGAAAGATCCGGCCGGTCACACGTGCTCCTCAAACCGATAGCCGAAGCCGCGCACCGTAGTCAGGTGGCGCGGGTTGTCGGCTTGCTCCTCAATCTGCTCGCGCAGCCGCCGGATGTGCACGTCCACCGTGCGCGGCGTCACAAAGCGCTGCTCGCCCCAAACCGACTCCAACAGCTGATCCCGGCTGTACGCGCGGCCCGGATGGGTCAGGAAAAATTCCAGCAGATTGTATTCCGTCGACGTCAGCTCGAGCTGCCGGTCGCGCAGCGAAACCCGGCGCGCGCTGCGGTCGAGTTTGAACGGCCCGATGTCAATTACCGGCGGCTCGGCGTCCAGCTCCTCCCGGCGCAGATGGGCTTTAACGCGCGCCACCAGCTCCCGGGGGCTGAACGGTTTCGTCATGTAATCGTCGCCGCCGATTTCCAGCCCCAGCACCCGGTCCACTTCGTCCGACCGCGCAGTCAGAAACAAAATCGGGGTGCGCGCCAGCGGTGCCGACTGACGAATCTGCCGGCACAGCTCAAACCCGTCCACATCGGGAAGCATGATGTCGAGCAGAATCAGGTCGGGCTTGAGGGTTTCCAGCGCCTTCAGCGTCCCTTTCGTGCCGCTCAAGACCTGCGCTTCAAAGCCGTGGTGGCTGAGATTATATTCGATCAGCGAGGCCAGTTCCGCCTCGTCTTCCACAATAGCGATCCGCTTCGGCATGCGAAGGAAAGTTGCTCGAAACCGTTTCTCTCCATTGTAGGGCACCCCGCCGCGACAGCGAGGAAATCGCCGGTCGCCCGTACGGCGTCTTCAATTTCCGACGAAACCCCCACCCGCCGCCGCACCGCCTTTCGGTTTAGGCTAGAGTAAAGGGGGGGCGCGCACATGAAACGCCGGACTTTCGTTCCGTTAGCACTCCTGGCCGCTCTCGGTTCTCTTTCGTTCACTCTCCAGGCCAGCGATAAAAAGAAAAATGACCCGGACGCCATCGGCGACCGCAACGTCGGTAAGGGCGTCAACTTTTACTCCCTGGAAAAAGAGATTGCGCTCGGCCGGCAGCTGGCCAACGAAGTGGAGCGCCAGGCGAAAGTCATCACCGACCCGATCATCGCGGAATACGTAAGCCGCGTGGGTCAGAACGTCGTGCGCAACTCCGATGCCAAGGTGCCCTTCACCATCAAAGTGCTGGATACCGAGGAAGTGAACGCATTCGCCTTGCCCGGCGGATTCTTCTTTGTGAATTCCGGACTGATCCTCAAGGCCGATACCGAAGCCGAACTGGCCGGCGTGATGGCGCACGAGATCGCGCACGTCGCGGCGCGCCACGGCACCAGGCAGGCCACCCGCGGAGAGATCGCGCAGATCGGAATGATGGTGGCCTCCATCGCCGTGCCCTATGGCTGGACGGGCTACGCCGCCATGCAGGGCGCCAGCATGGCGATTCCTCTGGGCTTCCTCCAGTTCTCGCGCGGCATGGAGCGCGAGGCCGATTTCCTCGGCTTGCAATACATGTACAAGACCGGCTACGATCCCACAGCCTTCGTCGACTTCTTCGAGAAAATTGAGTCCTTGGAAAAGAAGAAGCCTGGCTCGATTGCCAAGGTCTTTTCCACCCATCCCATGACTGACGACCGGATCAAGGCGGCGCAGGACGAGATCCAGCAGGATCTCAAGCCGAAGCCGGAGTACGTAGTCAGCACATCTGAATTCAACGACGTAAAGGCCCGGCTCGCGATGCTGCACAATCGCCGCAAGGTGGAGCCCGCCGCCGATCCCGACCGGCCGCGTTTGCGCCGCGCTCCCGGCAGCGGCACCGCCCCGATTGACCAGCCCGACGACGGTACCCCGTCGAAACCCGATTCCGACGAGCGCCCCACGCTGAAGCGCCAGCCGAACTGACCCTCCCGTACTTTCCGGCTAAGGGCTTTTTCCAAACTCGTCTCGTGTCATAAAAACACCAATTAGGGCTTCTGTTTGCAACCCCGCCGTTGTATTCTTGAGGTTTGACTGGCGTTTCGTTTTGCATCCTCGCTAGCGGCAGCTCCGGCAACGCCGCCTTCTTGTCCACCGGTAACACGCGCATTCTGATTGATGCCGGGCTGAGCATGAAGGAACTGGCGCGGCGCCTCGCTCTCATCGGCGAAAGCCTTGAGTCAATCGATGCCATCCTCATCTCCCACGAACACTCCGATCACGTCGCCGGTTTGCCCGTGCTCGCGCGCAGCAAGAAAGTCCGCGCCAGAATTTTCCTGACTCGCCTGACGGCGCCTGCAATCGATTGGGGCGGAGGCCAGCCGCGCCTCGAGACGTTTCAGGCCGGAGCTGCCTTCACCGTGGGCGATGTCGAGGTGACCAGCTTCAGCATCCCACACGACGCCCTCGATCCGGTCGCGTTTTGCTTGGAGGCCGGCGGAGCGCGCATTGGAATCGTCACCGATTTGGGCTATATTCCGGCTTCCATCAAGTTTCACCTGCGCCACACCGACCTTTTGATGCTGGAATCGAATCATGATCTCGACATGCTCAAGGTCGGCCCTTACCCTTGGTCCATCAAGCAGCGAGTGATGAGCCGCGTAGGGCATCTGTCCAATCTCGGAATGTCGGAATTCCTCATGCAGGATCTCGATCCGTCCACCCATCGCCTGGTGCTCGGCCATCTGAGCGAGCAGAATAACCATCCCGAGATCGTGCGCATGATCGCCAGCCAGTCGCTCGAAGAGCGCGGGCTGCGCACCCAGCTTTCGATCGCCGCGCAGCACACGGCTTCCGAAGTCTTTCGTTTTTGAAATTCCATGATTGCCCGTTACACGCGGCCGGAAATGGGCCGGATCTGGACCGACCAGAATAGATTCCAACAATGGCTCGAAGTGGAGCTGGCTGCGTCCGAGGCCCTGGCCGAACTGGGCGTTGTACCCGGCGAGGCCGCCCGTCTCTTGCGTCAGCACGCCGGTTTCGACGTGGCGCGCATTTTCGAAATTGAAAAAGAAGTCAAGCACGATGTGATCGCCTTCACTACATCGGTCGCCGAGGTCATGGCTCGCTCTGGACATGCCGAAGCGTCCCGCTGGCTGCACTACGGCCTCACTTCCAACGACATCGTCGACACCGCGCAGGCGCTGCTCCTGCAGCAAGCTTCCGCGATTCTCATCCGCGGTTTGGAGAACCTGCGCGCCATCCTCAAGCGGCGGGCGCTCGAATTCCAGCACACCGTCCAAATCGGGCGCACCCACGGAGTGCATGCCGAGCCCATCACGTTCGGCCTGAAGCTGGCAATCTGGTACGACGAAGCGTCCCGCAACCTCGAGCGTCTGTGCCAGGCGGCCGAAGAGGTGCGCGTCGGAAAAACCTCAGGCGCCGTCGGCACCTATGCCCACATCGGACCGGAAGTGGAGGAGCTCATCTGCGCCCGCCTCAACTTGAAGCCGGCCCTCGTCGCCTCCCAGGTGATTCCGCGCGACCGGCACGCCAGTTACGTGGCCGCGCTCGCCATGGTCACCGCGCTCTGCGAGCGCATCGCCCTCGAAGTGCGTCACCTCCAGCGCACCGAAGTCCGCGAAGCCGAGGAGTATTTTTCCAAAGGCCAGAAAGGCAGCTCGGCGATGCCGCATAAGCGCAACCCGGTAACTTCCGAGCAGATCTGCGGCCTGGCGCGGGTCGTCCGCGCCAACGCCCAGGCCGCTTTCGAAGATATTGCGCTCTGGCACGAGCGTGATATTTCACACTCCTCGGTGGAGCGCGTGATCCTCCCCGACTCGACTATCCTGGCCGATTACCTGCTCGATAAGACCACTCAACTGGTCGACAAACTGGTGGTCTATCCGGCGCGTATGCGGCGCAATCTGGAGATGACGCGGGGTCTCGTCTTCTCCGGCCAGCTCCTGCTCGATCTCGCCGCCGCCGGCATGTTGCGGGAGCAAGCCTACAAACTGGTTCAGGGGCACGCCATGCGCGCTTGGGAAGAGGAAGGCGATTTTCGCAAGGCTGTGGAAGCCGACCCCGAAATTCGCGCCGTCCTCAAGCCGGAACAGGTCGCCGACGCTTTCTCGCTCGACCGCCAATTGCGCAACGTCAACAAAATCTTCGCCCGCCTGTTTCCTTCCTGACTTTTTGTAACCATTTTTTTATTGACACCACCTGTAGGTGCGCGCTACTTTGAGATTGGATGGAAGAGGTCGTAGGCCCTTCCATTCATGGATCCTCGGTAGGCGAGGCGTCCGCGCGGCATATAAGCCACTGCCCTCCGGCGTCGAAAGATGCTGCTCAGGGTAGACCAGGGACTCCCGGGTTAAGGGTTTTCCTAAGGTGGCTGAGGTCTTCGGATCTCTCACGGCGTGCGGTGCTGAAGCTTAGACCAGTGGGGGAATCCGTCAGGTATCGCTCGCGATAGTTGGCCATTTCTTCCGCTCCCGGGGGAAATGGCTTTTTGTTTCCCCCGACTGGGCTTCGACTCGCCTCCAGAAAGGTATATGGGACCAAACGACGATCAACCTCCGCGCCTTGAGGGCACTCGCGGAGGATGCGCCGTGGAAGTTCCGGTAGGTCGATAGCCTTCCTCGCTTCGGCCGCCGCTTCTTCCTCGAGCTGGTAACGAAGAAAGCGGGGGGCTGAGGCAAACCGTTCCGGATCTCCGGAGTGGCGGTGTTTCCCCTTCGAAGCTGGGTAGCGCGCGCTGGGTGCGTCGGCGTGAGCGGAGAGGAGATTGCCGTCATGAACAACAAAGTATCGATCATGCCCGCGGCCGGGGCGGCCACCGAAATCGTGACGCCGGTCCGCGGGCGGGTGGTCAAATCCAAGTGGGCGCGGGACCTGCTCACCTTCCTCATGGTCTTCGGCCCCGGCCTGATCGTCATGGTCGCCGACAACGACGCCGGCGCGGTCTCGACATACAGCCAGGCCGGCGCGCAATACGGCACCCATCTCCTGTGGGTCGTGCTGCTCTTATTGCCGGTTACTTATTTCATTCAGGAGATGGTCGTGCGGCTGGGCATTGCTACTGGCAAAGGCCACGCCGCCATGATCTATCAACGCTTCGGAAAATGGTGGGGTTTGTTCTCCCTGATCGACCTCGAGCTCGTGAACTTCCTCACCCTGGTCACCGAGTTCGCTGCCATCAATTTGGCCTTGGCGAAAATGGGCTTCGATCCCCGCTGGGGAGTGCCTCTGGTCGCCGCCGGGCTTGTTCTCATCGCGGCGACCGGCAGCTACCGGCGTTGGGAGCGCACCGTGGTTGCGCTGTGCCTGCTCGACCTCGCCTGGTTCGCGCTCGCCTTCGGGCTGCGGCCGCCCATTGCTCAAATCGCGCGAGGGTCCCTGGTTCCGGGCATGCCGCCGGGCGGCCTCACACCCGATCTCATGTTCCTGATCATCGCCATCGTCGGCACCACCGTGGCTCCGTGGCAGCTCTTTTTTCAGCAGAGCTGTATCGCCGATAAGCGCCTGCGCTTCGCCGATGTGAAGTGGGCGCGGCTGGACACGTTTTTGGGCGCCTGCATCACCATTACCGTGGCGGCCTGCATGATGATCGCCGGCAACGCTTCGCTGGCGCATGGGTTCAAATTCACCGATCCGGCGCAAATGGCTGTGGATCTGGGCGGTTTCGCCGGCGGCTTCGTCCGCAACGCGATCCTTCTGCTGATGATCAACGCCGCCGTGCTCGGCACCACCGCCATCTCCCTGTCGAGCGCCTGGGCCTACGGCGAGGTGCGCGGCTGGCCACACAGCCTGCAGCTCTCGTTCCGCAAAGCGCCGGGCTTCTATTTGGTCTACCTGCTGTGCGTGGCGCTGGCCGCTGGCCTGGTCCTGATCCCGGGAGCCCCGCTGCAGTTGATCATCCTGGGAGTCCAGGTGCTGGCCGGGGTGATGCTCCCTTCCGCCATCATTTTTCTGCAACTGCTGCTGAACGATAAAGAACTGCTGGGCGTGTATGCCAACAAGCCCTGGAACAATTGGGTGAACTGGACCATCATCGTGGTCCTCTTTGCTTTGTCTTTGATCTTGGCCGCGCAGGTCGCGGCCCCCAATCTCTTCCCGGCCGGATAGGGCGGGCTGATCGAAAGGAGAAACGACCATGGCGACTCTGATCAATCCAATCGAGACTAGCGAACTGGACGGCCGGTTCTTAGTCATCCACCCGCTCGACGACCTGCCCGAAGAAAAGGTCGATACCGAAAGCCTCGGCCCCATGGCGATGACCGGCAGCGTGCGGCTCTCGCTGCTCAGCCTGCGCGCTTACCTGATTCTCATGATGCTGCTGGTCTTCTATCGCGTGATGTTTCTCGCCGGTTGGCTCGGACACCACACGTAAGCGCTACAGTCAAGCCCGAAATCGCCGGCGGCCGGGGATTCGGCCAGGTGACCGGCGTCGCCGGTTTCACCAACGGCGAGATCCCGCGCGTCGCCGAAGCCACTCCCAAGCTCTACCTCGCGCGCGGTTACTTGACAAACACCTGGGCGCTGAGCCCCGAGACCGACGGGAAGACCGAAGCGTGACTTGAATCGATCGATCTCAGCGGCGGTCTTTCTCTGGAAGGCCGCTTGTGGCGCCGACCCACCAATCAGATCGGCACTGGGAGCGGTAGAAATTGCTTCTAGATCGTCACCGGAGCTCTCAGCGGAAAGCTGAGCAGCGATTCTGCCGCCACTGCAACTTCTTTTTTGCCGGTGGC
>CAYTJD010000154.1:0-8130 GCA_964438005.1 uncultured Solibacteraceae bacterium
TAGCGGCGCTGCGTGAGCGTGACCGGAACTTCCAGCGGTTTGCCGGCGCGAAGAACCTTCACTTTGACCACGTCTCCCGGCATCTTCGCGCGCAGGGCATAGGTGAAGTCGTAGAGATTCTGAATGGGTTTGCCGTCGAACTCGACCATCACGTCGTCGGCTTTCAGGCCGGCTTTGGCGGCGGGAGAGCCGGGTGTGACATCGGAGAATTTTACGCCGGTGACGCCCTCGCCGAAATCGGGCACCGAGCCGAAGTAGGGTCCATATCCCGAGGCGTTGTTGGCCGCCGAAGAACCGATCGCCACACCATCGCCATGGGCTCCCGGCGCCACCGGAGCGACCCGGACAAACTGTGGCCGCACGGGATCTTCGCGCAGGTGGTCGGTAACGTCGGCCACTAGTTGCAAGAGCTTACTTGCTTCGGGAGCGTCGATCTTATCCCAGGTGTCGCTCGGCTTGTGATAATCGCTGTGCAGGCCGGAGAAGAAAAACAGCACCGGCACTTCCTTGGTGGTGAAAGAAGTGTGGTCACTCGACCCGTAACCGGAGGTATCCGAGTAATCGAGATTCAGGCCGTACTTCGATTTGATGCCGTCGAGCAGCGGGCGCAAGGTGCTGCCCGTGCCGGCGCCGCCAATGTACACCTTTTCGTTGCGGATGCGGCCGATCATGTCCATATTGACCATCGCGACGGCCTTGGCGAGCGGATAGTCCGGGTGTGTTACATAAAAGCTGGACCCCAGCAGACCGAGTTCCTCGCCGGCAAACGTGAGAAAGAGAATGCCGCGTTTCTGCCTCGGCTGGCTCGAGAACCAGCGGGCCAGTTCGATCACGCCTGCTGTGCCGGAAGCGTTGTCGTCGGCGCCAGGATGAATCGTGCCGACCTGGCTGGGAGCCAGCGAATACTGCCCGCCCAGTCCGAGATGATCATAATGGGCGCCGAGAACTACGTATTCATCCGTCTCGCCCGGCAGATAGCCGGCTACGTTGTGCACGGTCTTGATGGCACGCTCGAGATCGAGGTTGGCGTCCACCTGCAATACGTCGGGAAAAGCAAAGGATTCCGGCTTCAGACTGCGGTCGATCCCGGCGACGAGGTTATCGAGGTTCTTGCCTGCCGCCGCGAACCATGGCTCTACTTTGTCGGCGCGGAGCTGCACGAACGGGATTCCGGCGTTGGCGGGGCCGGCCATGCTGCCGAATTGCTCGAGCCGATCTTCCTCGTTGCGGTGATTGGCGCGATCGTTGATGATAATCACACCGAGAGCGCCATGAATCTTGGCGTTGGTCGCCTTGCTGGCGAATTGCGAGTGCTGCGTGAAACTTTTCCCTTCGAACGGACTTTTTTCGTCATACTCCTGCGGCTCGTGACGCAGCACAAGAACAATTTTGCCCTTGGCGTCGATGCCGGCATAATCGTCGTACCCGTATTCGGGCGCGGTGATGCCGTAGCCCGCGAAGACCACGGAGCCCGTCAGCTTGCCGGAGGCGGAAAAGTTGAAGGGGATGAAATCATCCGGATAATGCAGAATGGCAGTGCGGCCTGCCTCGGAGTAGTGAAAGCGGTTGGCTTTGCCCAGCTTGGCGTCGGTGGTGACTTCAAAGGCCTGATAAAAGCTCTTGCCGTCAGCCGGTTTGAGCCCGAAACTCTGGAATTTGGCGGCGATGAAAGCGGCGGCCTTCTCCAGTTCCGGGCTGCCCGTCGAGCGCCCTTTGAGCGCCGGAGAGGCCAGGTACTTGACATCGTCCAGATAAGCGTTGGGATCGATTGCGGCGGTAGCGCCAGATGCGATCTGCGAAACTGCGCAAACGAAGGGCAGCAGCCCGAATTTCGAAAACTTCATGATCCCCCCAAACAGCCTGCCCTACTTCAAAATCGCGCCGGGCGCCGAATCCGATGGCTTGAGCCCTGGAATATCGAGCTTGACCGTGCAGCCGCAATCTTCACCCGCGTTCTTGGCCGTCTTTTGATACTCAATTTCGTAATCGATGATCGAGCGCAACGTCGGCCAATCGAGCGATGAGTTGATTCGGCGGCCATTGATGAACATGGTCGGCGTGGAATCGACCTTGAGGGCGTGCCCATCCGCGATATCCTTGGTGACTTCCAGGTCCGTGGATTTGCTGTCCAGACAGCTCCCGAGTTGAGCGGCATCGATGCCCTTCGTGCCCTTAGCCCACTCCTGGATCTTGTCCTTCACGTTTTCCGGCGTGATGTCGCTTTGCTTATCGAAGATCCAGTCGTGGTAGGTCCAGAAGGCGTCGGCACTCTGCCGGTAGACGCACCGCGAGGCAAGCGCAGCCGTCCGGGCCCAGGGGTGCAGCGACTCCAAAGGAAACTGCTTGAAGTAAAGATGCACTTCCTTGGGATAAGCGGACAACAAATTCTTGCGCACCACGGAAGCTTCGTTTTTGCAGTAGGGGCACTCGAAATCACTGAACTCGACAATCACCACCGGCGCACCTTGCGTGCCCATGCTGGGAGCGCCCTCGGTTTTCAGCTTGTCCAGATCCGGTTTGAACGGATTCTGGCTGATGTCGAAGAACGTGAAATTGCCCTGCACGATCTTCGCGCCATCCTGGGAAACCAGGAAGGGGAAGTCCTGGTGCCGCTGGCCCGCCGACGCCGAGACGACGACCTCCTGGTAGCCGGGGAACTGGGACGGCATGGGGTCGCTCACCTGGACGGTGATCTGTTTGTCCATGACAAACATATGACGGACGTAAGCTTCCAGGGTGGCCTTGTCGAAGGCCGACTTCTTTTGAGCCTGGCTGCCGGTGGTTAACAGCAAAAGGACGGCGAGAGGACAGAACAGCGATCGAAACATATTGGTTTATTGTACCCTGTTGTACCCTGGCGGGTGCTGTTTTAGCCCGGCCCCATGCTACCGTGGACTCGATGACACCGGCCAATCCGTTCGATGATCCTTTGCGATTTGAACGGCGGGTACCCGAGTGCGCGCTCGTGATCTTCGGCGCCTCCGGCGATCTGAACCGGCGCAAGTTGATGCCCGCGCTTTACCGGCTGGCTTACGACCGCCGGCTCTCCGCGGGATTTGCGGTGGTAGGTGTTTCTCGCACGCCGATGACCGACGACCAGTTTCGCGACAAAATGCGCGACGCCGTCCAGCGTTTCTCCGAAGATACCGAGTTCTCTCCCGAAGTGTGGAACACATTTGCGCGAGACTTGTACTATGCGCCCGGGGACATCGGCGATGCCGGTGCCTATCAACTGCTGGCGGGGAAACTGGCGGAGATCGAGACGACCCGTCACACTGGCGGGAATGTGCTCTTTTATCTCTCCACCCAGCCGAGCCAGTATGCTCCGGCGGTACAGGGTCTCGGCGGCGCCCAACTGGGGCAGGGCGCCGGCTGGCGGCGGCTCGTGGTTGAAAAACCGTTTGGGCACGATCTCGCCAGCGCACGCACGCTAAGCGATCGCCTTCATGAAGTGTTTCAGGAGGGCGACGTCTATCGCATCGACCATTACCTGGGCAAGGAAACCGTGCAGAACATTCTGGCGTTCCGCTTCGGGAATGGGATCTTCGAGCCGCTGTGGAACCGGCGTTATGTAAATCACGTGCAGATCACGGCGGCTGAGTCGATCGGCGTTGAAGGACGCGGCGCGTATTACCAGGAGTCGGGTGCGCTCGCGGACATGATCCAGAACCATCTGCTGCAGGTGATGGCTACGATCGCCATGGAGCCGAGCGCGGGTTTTCACGCCCAAGCCGTCCGCGACGAGCGGTCGAAATTGCTGCGGTCGATCCGGCCGATGACGCGCGAGGAGATCCTGGCCAACACCGCGCTCGGCCAGTATGGCCCAGGGCGCACCGGAGGCACCGCCGTGCCGGGTTTCCGGCAGGAGACGGGCGTCGATCCGCACTCGAAAACCGAGACGTACGCGGCCGCCACGTTCTTCATCGACAACTGGCGGTGGGCCGGCGTACCGTTTTATCTGCGGTCGGGGAAGCGGTTGCCGAAGCGGGTCACCGAGATCGCCATTCAGTTCAATCCGGCACCGCTTGCGATCTTCAACGGTAACGCCGAAGGCACTGCGCCTAACCTCCTGATCGTGCGGATTCAACCGGAAGAAGGGATCTCGCTCAAGTTTCTCTCCAAGCGGCCTGGATCGGGAATGCAGTTGCGGCCGGTCTCGATGGACTTCAGCTACGGGTCCAGCTTCGGAGAACGCTCCCCGTCCGCTTACGAGACTTTGCTGTTGGACGCGATCATCGGGGACGCCACACTCTACACGCGCCAGGATATGGTGGAAGCAAGTTGGGCCGTGGTGGAGCCGATTCAAAACGCGTGGCGGGAAAGCCGGACGGATTTACCCGACTATCCTGCCTTCAGTTGGGGCCCGCAGGCCTCCGATGAGATGCTGGCACGCCGAGGCCATGTGTGGAGGAAACCGTAATGGGGGCGCACGCGGCATTGAGCCCCGATCAGATCCTCCGTGACCTGGCCAACCTGTGGGTAACGCTTGGCAAACAAGGACAGCCGGAGACCGGCATGGGCGTGCTGCGCGCATGTTCCTTGAACCTGATTGTGGTGGCCGACGAAAGCGACGATTTTCAGGCGCTGGGAGAAACCGTGGCCGCGCTCATGCCGGAGCATCCGGCGCGCGCCATTACGATTCGGCTGAGCGCGGCCGGCGATGCGGAGCTGCAGAGCCGCGTCTTCTCGCAGTGCTGGATGCCATTCGGACAACGCCGCCAGATCTGCTGTGAGCAGATCGAAATTCTGGCGTCGCGCGAAACTTTGGAAGATGCGCTCTCTCTCGTGGCGGCTGTCGCCGCGCCGGATCTGCCGTTGGTTGCGTGGTGCCGGAGTGCGCGATTGGCGGAGCGCCCGGATTTTGCGAAACTGTTCCAGCCGGCAAGCCGGGTTGTCGTGGATAGCGCGCGATCTGCCGACGCGAGATCTGCTGTAGGATGCCTGGCGCAGTTGTCGGCGCAGGGCGTAACTGTGGGCGACCTCGCCTGGACCCGCCTCACGCGGTGGCGTGAGATGCTGGCGCAGTCCTTTGAGAATCGGGGCCGCCGAGAGCGCCTCTCGGGAACCGTGCGGGTCGGCGTGGTCTATGGCGGAACCACGGCGCCGGTTACGGCCCGGTATATGGGGGCGTGGCTGGTGGAGTCGTTGCAGGCTGCCGGCGTCCCGGCGGTTTTGAGTCTGGTGCCCGACGACTCCGCTCCACAAGACCAGCTCGTGCGGGTGGAGCTGGCCACCAACCGCATGCGGACGGAGATGAGTTATCGTGATCATCGTTTAACCGTGGCCGGGGACGGAATCAAGCACTGCGCCGGTCTTCCCGCGGCGACCGATTATTCGTTGATGCGCGAAGAGTTGGCGATTGTAGGCCGCGATCTGGTCTTCGAGCGCGCACTGCGAGCGGCGGCGGCCCTATGAGCGCGCAACGGCACAGCCTTCCCGATGCCGCCGCGGCCGCGGAAGCATGCGCGCACCGCATCACGGGATTGCTCGAATCCGCCTTGGCGGGCGGCGCCGAGGCGACGCTCGCGGTTTCTGGCGGAAGTACGCCTCGACTGCTGTTCCAGAAGCTCGCGGCGCTGCGATTCGATTGGAGCCGCGTGCACCTGTTTTGGGTCGATGAGCGCTGCGTGCCGCCAGCGGACCCGGCCAGTAATTACAAGCTGGCCAAGGACTGGCTGCTCCCGGGAGCGCGCGTTCCCGAGCGGAACGTGCATCGCATTGTTGGCGAGATTGCCCCGGCCGAGGCGGCTCATCGGTACAGCCAAGAGATCCGCGGTTTCTTTAAGCTGGATCCCGGGGAGATGCCGCAGTTCGACGTGGTGCAGTGTGGAATGGGCCCCGACGGTCACACGGCCAGCCTCTTTCCGGGCAGCCCGCTTACCGAAGACCGCGCTGCGATTGCCACTGCCGTTTTCGCCCCACAATTCAATCAGTGGCGTGTCACGCTCCTGCCGGGCCCTTTGCTGGCAGCGCGGAACATGGTGTATCTGGTCAGCGGCTCCGACAAAGCGGAAGCCCTGCGGGCGGTATTTGACGGCCCTCCGGAGCCGAACAAGTATCCCGCTCAGTTGATCGGAAAACGCGGCGAGTGGTTTTTAGACGAAGCGGCGGCCGCGTTGTTATAGACAACCGGGCCGCCGGCGCCTCTTATCAGAACCGTTAGGGGGCGGCCCTTACCGGGCCGCGTGTGCCGCGCTGGCCTGTTCCTTCAGGGCCTCGACCTTGTCGGTCGCTTCCCAGGTAAACGTGTCTTCGGTACGGCCGAAATGCCCGAACGCGGCAGTCTTGCGATAAATCGGCCGGCGGAGCCGCAGGGCATCGATAATGCCCTTGGGAGTCAGCTTGAAGTTCTCGCGCACCAGACTCGTGAAGTGCGAATCCGCAATGGCGCCGGTGCCGAACGTGTTGACCGTGACGGAAACCGGTTCGGCCACGCCGATCGCATAAGCCAGCTGGACTTCGCAGCGCGTAGCGAGTTTGGCCGCCACCAGGTTCTTGGCAATGTAGCGCGCCATGTAGCACGCTGAGCGGTCGACCTTCGTCGGATCCTTGCCTGAAAATGCGCCGCCACCGTGCCGTCCCATCCCGCCGTAGGTGTCGACGATGATCTTGCGCCCGGTCAGACCGGTGTCGCCATGCGGGCCGCCAACCACGAATCGGCCTGTCGGGTTGATGTGGTACTTGGTCTGCGAGTCCACCATGTTCGACGGAACGATCACGTCGATGATGTGCTTCTTGACTTCCTTGCGCAGGTCCTCCGTGCCGATCTCCGGCGCATGCTGCGTGGAGATGACAACGGCTTCAATACGCTTCGGCTTGTTGTCGACTTATTCCACCGACACCTGGCTCTTGCCGTCCGGACGCAGAAAATCGAGGATTCCTTCGCGCCGTGCCACCGAGAGGCGCTGCACCAACTTATGCGCCATCATGATCGGCAGCGGCATCAGCTCCGGTGTCTCGTCGCAAGCATAGCCGAACATGAGGCCCTGGTCTCCGGCGCCGCCCGTGTCCACACCCATCGCAATATCGGGGGACTGCGTCTGGATCAGGTTGTGCACGCCGCAGGTATGGCAATCGAACCCGTAGCTGGCATCGTTGTAGCCGACATATTCAATCGTGCCGCGCACGATTTTATGGATGTCGAGATGCGTTTTCGTGGTGATTTCGCCGGCGACGATCGCGGTCCCGGTCGTGACCAGCGTCTCGCACGCCACGCGGCCGGTGGGGTCTTCCGCCAGCACCGCGTCCAGCACGGCGTCGGAAACCTGATCGGCGATTTTATCCGGATGGCCTTCTGTTACCGATTCCGAAGTAAATAGGTATCTCTGCGTTTCTGCCAAGTTCTCCTCCTGCGGGTTTCTAAAATATCCAGTTCTCAATTCTAATACCGGTAGTGGTCGGCCTTATACGGACCCTCCACCGGCACGCCCAGATAATCGGCCTGCTTCTTCGACAGTGTCGTCAGCTTGACGCCGATTTTCTCCAGATGCAGACGCGCGACTTCCTCGTCAAGTTTCTTGGGAAGCGTGTATACCCCGGCCTTGTAGGTGTCCTTATTCTTCCAGAGATCAATCTGGGCCAGAGTCTGGTTCGAGAAGCTGTTGCTCATCACGAAACTGGGATGGCCGGTCGCGCAGCCGAGATTTACCAGGCGTCCTTCGGCCAGAATGAAGATGCTGTTGCCGCTGGGGAAGGTGTACATGTCGACCTGCGGCTTGATGTTGGTGCGCTTGGCGCCCGAGGCGCTGAGGCGGTCCATCTGGATCTCGTTGTCGAAGTGCCCAATGTTGCAAACAATCGCTTGGTCCTTCATCTTCGACATGTGCTCGAGTGTGATGATATCGAGGTTGCCGGTGCAGGTGACATAAATATCGCCGCGGCCGAGCGTGTCCTCGATCGTCGTGACTTCGAAACCTTCCATCGCGGCTTGCAGCGCGTTGATCGGATCGATTTCGGTCACTACGACGCGGGCGCCCATGCCACGCAGCGAGTGCGCCGAGCCCTTGCCGACATCGCCGTAACCGCAAACGACCGCGATTTTGCCGGCCATCATCACGTCGGTGGCGCGCTTGATGCCGTCCGCCAGGGATTCGCGGCAGCCATAGAGATTATCGAATTTCGACTTCGTCA
>CAYTJD010000155.1:0-51143 GCA_964438005.1 uncultured Solibacteraceae bacterium
CCGTAACCGCCCATACGGCCCGCCCGGCTCGAACCGTACAGAGTGCTGCACGATCGCCACCGCCGGAGGCGCTTGCGCCAGCGCCTCCATCGCTTTTCGATACTCGCCTTCCCGCTCGTAGGGCGGATCGAGAAACACCACGTCCGCCCGGCACTCGGGCAGCGTGACCTCCACCCGCCCCGCTACTACTGTCGCCCGCGCCTCCAGTTCCAGCGCCGCAAGGTTCTCCCGCAGCACCGCCAGCGCCGCCCGGTTATTTTCCAGAAAATACGCCTGCCGCGCGCCCCGGCTGAGTGCTTCGATCCCCACCGCCCCCGTCCCCGCGTAGGCGTCTACGAATGCTGCCCCTTCGATGCGCGCCGCCAGGATGTCGAACAGCGTCTCCCGCAGCCGGTCGGGCGTCGGCCGCGTCGCCAGCCCCGGCACGCCCTTCAACCGCCGTGAACGAAGCTCCCCCGCGATTACTCGCATCAGCCCACCGTCACCAGGCCGTAGCGGCGCTGCCAGTGATCGCGGATGTACCGGATGGCTCGCTGCAGTTCCTCCGGCGCCGGCGGATGCTCGATGAACCCAGTCGCTTCGCGCCGCGCGATCTCCAGAATCTCGGTGTCCCGCAGAATATTCGCCACCCGCAGCGACGGCAGACCCGATTGCTTCGTCCCAAAAAATTCTCCGGGCCCCCGCAGCTTCAAATCCATCTCCGAAATGTAGAAGCCATCCGTCGATTCCACCAGCGTTCGAATTCGCTCGCGCGCGGTGTCGTTCATCTTCTCCGTGACCAGGACGCAGTAGCTCTGCGCCGCGCCGCGTCCCACGCGCCCGCGCAACTGGTGCAGCTGCGCCAGCCCGAACCGCTCCGCCTGCTCCACCAGCATGACAGTCGCGTTAGGAACGTCCACCCCCACTTCGATCACCGTCGTCGAAACCAGGATTTTGGTGCTCCCGTCCTTGAACGCCTTCATCACGCCTTCTTTCTCATCGCCGCTCAGGCGCCCGTGCATCAGCCCCACCGCGACCTGCGGGAAGACCTCGCGCGACAGGTGTTCGTACATCTTCTGCGCCGCCTTCATCGCCTGCGTCTCCGACTCCTCGATCACTGGATAAACAACGTACGCCTGCCGGCCTTCGTCAATCTGCCGCTTCAGAAAACTGTAGACCTGCTCCACGCGGTCGGCCGTCGCGTGCTTCGTGATAATCGGCTTGCGCCCGGGCGGCAGTTCGTCGATCAGCGACACGTCGAGATCGCCGTACAGCGTCATCGCCAGCGTGCGCGGGATCGGCGTCGCGGTCATCACCAGCACGTCGGGCGTGATGCCCTTCTCGATCAGGCGCAGCCGCTGCAGCACGCCGAAGCGGTGTTGCTCGTCGATGATCGCCAGCCCCAGCTTCTTGAACTCGACATCTTTCTCCAACAGCGCGTGCGTGCCGATCGCCACCTGCGCCAGCCCCTCCGCCACCAGCTTCTTCAGCTGCCCCTTCTCGCGGCTCGTGAACGAGCCGGTCAGAAGCACCACCACATATCCCAGCTTCGACAGAATCTGCTTGAAGTAGAAAGCGTGCTGCGCCGCCAGGATTTCCGTGGGCGCCAGCACCGAGACCTGGTATCCGTTCTCGATCGCGATCACCGCCGCTTCGGCCGCTACGATGGTCTTGCCGCTGCCCACGTCGCCTTGCAGCAGCCGGTGCATCGGCCGCGGCGCTTTCATGTCGTCGGCGATCTGCTGGATCACCCGTTTCTGCGCTCCCGTCGGCTTGAACGGCAGCATCGCTTTCACCTTCTCGCGCACGCGGTCGTTGATCTCGAACGCAATCCCCGGCAGCGCCCGCGCGTCGCTGCGCTTCAGCGCGATGCCGCACTCCAGCCAGAAGAATTCTTCGAAGATCAAACGCACCTGCTCGGGTGCGCGGAACTGGTTCAGCAGCCGCAAATCGCCCTCCGGCGGCGGAAAGTGCGTGCGCTGCAGCGCCGTCCACCGATCGGGAAGCTTCAGCCGCTGCCGGATGAGCGCCGGCAAGTGATCCTCGACCGGTTCCATCGACCGCAGAATTCGGTGTATCAGCCCGCGCAGCATCCGCGTCGTCAGCTTCGACACCGCCTCGTAAATCGGCACAATGCGGCCGGTGTGCAGGTTCGCTTCGCCCTCGTCGTCATCGCCCGACAGGATCTCGAACTCCGGGTGGAGCATCGTAAGCTCACCCGAGTAGGAATCGAACTCCACCTTTCCGAACAGCGCGACCCTCATCCCGTCGGTCAGCACGTTCGCGAGGTACCCGCCGTGAAACCATTTCCCCACCAGGATGGCTCGGGAAGAGTCGGTGAACCGCGCCACGAACAGCCCCAGGCTGCGCCGCTTGAAGCCGGCCAGCTTCGCCGCGCGCACGTCGGCGATGACAGTGGCCATCTCGCCGGGCGCCAGTTGTGCGATGCTTTTGAGGTTGCTCCGGTCTTCGTAACGGAAGGGCACGTAGGCCAGCAGGTCCTCGACCACGGAGAGTCCCTTGGCTTCGAGCATCGCCGCCCGCGCCGGCCCCACGCCTTTCACATAAGTCAGGGGAGTCGTCAGATCCACGGAAAACCGCTACCCATCTACACGTTACACTGTAGGATACTCATGTCCAAACTCCTGGAGGGCAAACTGGCCCTCGTCATGGGAATCGCCAACCGCTGGAGCATCGCCTATCCCATCGCCCAGGCCTTTTCCCGCGAAGGCGCCGCGCTCGCGCTCACTTATCTCGGCGAGCGCCAGAAGGATTCGATCACCGAACTGGCCGCGGGCATGAACGTCGCCTCCATTCTGCCCTGCGACGTCACCAAGGAAGAAGAACTGGCCGCGCTCACCGAGTCGCTCCGCGCCCTCGGCCGCCCGCTCGACGTCGTAGTCCACAGCCTGGCCTTCGCCAACCGCGATGATCTCGCGCGCCCGTTCGTCGAGACCGGGCGTTCTGGCTTCCTGCTGGCGCAGGAAGTCAGCGCCTATTCGCTGGTCGCGGTGGCTCGCGCCACGGCGCCGCTCATGACTCGCGGCGGCTCTCTCAGCACCCTCACCTATCTCGGCTCCACGCGCGTGCTTCCGAACTATAACGTGATGGGCGTCGCGAAAGCCTCACTCGAAGCCTCGGTGCGCTACCTGGCGAACGATCTCGGCCCTCAGAACATTCGCGTCAACGCCATCTCGGCGGGAGCGATCAAGACGGCCTCTTTCCGCGCTATCAAAGGTGCGTCCGCGGTCCTCGATGTCACGCCGCAGCGCGCGCCGCTACGCCGCAACACCGACCCGGCCGAAGTCGCCGACGCCGCCGTCTTCCTCGCCAGCGACCTCGCCCGCGGCGTCACCGCCAATACGCTGTTCGTCGATTCCGGGATGCAGGTGATGGGACTCTAGCGCCTATGAAACTTGAAGTGGTCCTGACCGAAACTGATATCGCCCAGGAATTCGCGGAGGCCATGGAGGCCCGCGACCTGCCGGAGAAGTTCTTCTTCTGGACCCCGCGCTCGGCGCGCGCGTGGACCGATCTCACAGCGGAGCCGGAGCTGTACGGCGGCTTGACGCACACCTGGCGCGCGATTGCCGAGGGCGCCAGCGCGCTCGCCCATCACTTCGGCCGCCGCGTTCCCGTGATCAGCTTCGGCGCCGGCGACGGCGCCCGCGACCGCGTGCTCATGGAGGCTCTCAAGAACTCGGGCTCCGAGTGCCTGTACTTCCCGGTCGACGCCAGCCAGGCGATGCTCGAAATGGCTTGCGCCGGCGCCGATGACGAAGATTTCGAGACCGTCGGCATCAAGGCCGACATCTCCAGCCCGGTCCACCTGGTATATTGCGCCGACGCCGCCGAACCGCCGCGCCTGTTCATCATGTCCGGCAACACCATCAGCTCCTTCGATCCCCTGGCGGAGATCCGCTACGTCGCGCAAGGCATGCGCGGCGGCGACCGTCTGATTGTCGACGGCGAGCTCTACGACGAAACCAAAACGATGCAGCGCCGGGACAACCGATTCGCCCACGAGTTCATCTTCGCGATGCTGAGCGGCGTCGGCATTACTCCCGAACACGGCGAGGTCCGCTTCAACCACAAGCGCGACGAACGCCACGACGGTCTGCACCTGATCACGCGCTCGTTCCGCGCCGCGCGCGATCTTTCGACCACGGTGGGCGGGGAAGAAGTTTCGCTTGAGCGCGGCGAGCGCATCGGCCTGAACTTCACCTACACGTACACGCCGCAGTCGTTCCGCTGGCTCTTGCGCGAGCAAGGCGGACTGGAAATTCTGGAGGAATATACCAGCCCCGACGGCCGATTCCTCACTGCCATTTGCAAGAGGTAGAGGCGTCCGCCGGACCGTTGCCGTATCCGGGGAATACCAGATCGTCGAAGACTTGCAGCGCGTTCTGCAGCCGGTTGTCGGCAAGTGCTTGGTCCGCCGCGCCTTCCGCGCTTCGGCAGGCCTCATTGGCCAAGCGGATCTCGACGATTAACGACTCCAAAAGCTCTCCGCACAAGCGGGAACGCGAACCGGAATCAAATGTGGCTCTCATAACAGAGAGCTAGTGACGCGAAACGCAGGAACGTTTCAACCTTCTAGCTGTTTGAGCGCCCGAACTGGAGACCGCGATACTCGCGGCTGAAGTAGGAGGCGATGGAGGCCAGGATGCAGACCGTGCCTGCCGTCGCCGCCATCGCGACAGAATAGCTGGTGTGGCCGGCAAACACCGCTTCGATGTAAGCGACCGATCCGGCAATCAGCACGCCGCACTGGTAGCCGAACCCGGGCAGGAAGCCGCGCACCGAGTCGGGCGACAACTCCGACAGGTGCGCCGGAATCACACCCCAGGCGCCTTGCACCATGAACTGCATCAGGAAGGCGCCGACCACCAACAGCGCCATCGACGGGGCGAACGCCCAGAGGGGGATCACCACGACCGCGCCGAGCAAGGCCATGATCATAGCGCGGCGGCGGCCCATGGTGTCGGAGAGCATACCCACCAGCGTGCCGCCGATGATCGCCCCGACAGCCGAGATCATGGTCATGGCGGAGCGGGACTTCGCCGACAGGTTCCAAGCGCGCTGCAGGAAGGTCGGGTACATGTCCTGCGTGCCGTGGGAGACGAAATTGAAGCAAGTCATCAGCACCACGATGAACGCGAACGTCTTCCAATGCGACAGGATCGCACGAAACAGGTGGTTCCAGCTTTCCTGCTTGGTTTTCTGCCAGACTTCGGACTCCTTGACGCGGAACAGCACGAACAACGACAGCAACGCCGGGAGTCCTCCGATGAAGAAGAGCGGACGCCAGCCAACCTTATCGAACAGGAAGAAATAACAGGCACCGGCGAGCAGGTTGCCGACTGCGTATCCTTGTTGGAGGATGCCGGAGAGCAGGCCGCGGATGCGCGGCGGGACCTTCTCCATCGCCAAGGAAGCGCCGACTCCCCATTCGCCGCCCATGCCGATTCCGAACAGCGCGCGCAGCACCAGGAACGTTTTGTAATCGGGCGCCAGCCCGGAAAGAACTTCCATCAGCGAATAGAAGACCAGGTTGATAATCAGCGGCAGGCGGCGGCCATAGCGATCGGCGATCAGGCCGAAGATGAAGGCGCCGACCGGGCGAAACGCGAGCGTCATGGTGAGCGTCAGCGCCATGGCGGCATCGGAGACCCGGAAGTCGCGGCCGATCGCGGTCAGGCAATAGACCACGAGGAAGTAGTCGAACGCGTCCATCGTCCAGCCGAGGAAACCGGCGGCCACTGCGGCCCGATGGTCGGAGACGGTCGCGGTCTGGATCGGCGTGGATCGTGTCGCGCTCATGAGGTTGCCCCCCGGGGGCCAGGGTATTACTTTCCGTAGCTCACATGCCAGATGGACATCGAGCCGTCATCGGTCACGTACATGGAGCCGTCTTTGGCGATGGCGACGCCGACGGGCGAGCCCCACTTCTGGCCATCCGGCAGGACGAAGCCGGTCAAGAAATCCTGGTAAATGCCGCTCGACTTGCCGTTCTCCAGCGGGACGCGAACCACTTCACTGCCGGAGCGGACGGCGCGATTCCAGGAGCCGTGCTCGGCGGCGAACAGGTCGCCCTGGTATTCCTTTGGAAACTGGCTGCCTTCATAAAACGTGAGGCCGAGCGAAGCGCTGTGCGGCTGAATCAGGATGTCGGGAACGATCGCCTTGCCGACCAACTCAGCGGGCGCGCCGCTCTTGCGCGGGTCCGGGTTGTTGCCGATGTAGAACCACGGCCAGCCGTAGAAGCCGCCTTCTTTGACCGAGCTGATGTAATCGGGCACCAGGTTGTCGCCGAGCTCGTCGCGCTCGTTGACCGAGCACCAAACTTCGCCAGTCGCCGGGTTGACACCCAAGCCCACCGGGTTGCGGATGCCGGAAGCATAGATCTTCACGAACTTGCCTTCGGGAGTGAATTCGAGGATGTTGGCGCGCATCTGGTTGTCGCCTTTGGCGTCGATGTTGTCGTTGGAGCCGACAGCGACGAACATGCGCTTGCCGTCCTTTGAGAAAACCACGTCGCGGGTCCAGTGATTGCCGTTCGGCTTGAGATCGGAAATGATGGTCTCGCCCGGGCCGCCGGCCTTCAGGTCCCCGTTCTTATAGGGGAAGCGAACGACGGAGCCGGTGTTGCCGACGTAGACCCACTGCGGGTTGGGGCCGGGAGGATAGAAATTGATGCCAAAGGGGCGGGTGAGGCCCCCCGCGAAGACGGAAACCTCGACCGGCTTGCCCTCTTTGTTGCCGCGGAAGATCTTGACGTCTCCGTTCGCGCCCACCGGGCCGCCAAAGGGATTCGAGGAGGCGGGGAAGCTTTCGACTACGAAGAGATCGCCGTTCGGCGCGGTGCGGATCTGGCGGGGGGTGCTGAGGCCGGTAGCGTACAGCTCGACTTTGAATCCGGGAGGCGCTTGCGGCAAGACGCCTTCGGGCCGGGGAACCAGGCGGCCGAAATTTGCCGCGGATTTAGTGGCGAAGGGCTTCGGCAGTTGATCGACGGTGATCTTATGAAAGGTGCCCGGCTTCAAGGACTGCGCGTCGGCGAAAGTCTGCAGGTCTTTGGGGTCGATCTTCACGCCGGCCGCGTGGATCACCAGGCACGCGGCGGCGGCGCTGAGAATCCAGGGAAGTCTATTCATAAGTCCTCCGGAGTTGAATCAGGTGTGATTGTATCACGCGCGACTAATCGAGCAGGCGGCTCAAGACAGGCAGCGGGACGGCGCTTTGCTCGAGGGCGCGCTCGTGGAAATCGCGGAGCGAAAAGGCCGCTCCTTTCTTTTGCTGGTATTGATCGCGAGCGGCGAGCCAACCCTTCCAGCCGGCAAAGTAAGTGGGAAGCTGGCAGGAAGAAAGCTGCGCGCGCTGGAGCTTGGCGGTGGCCTCTTCCCTCTCCTGGTAGGTGCCGTTGATCATCAGGTCGAGCGCCTGTTGATCGGTCATACCCATGGTCTGGAGGCGGATGTCGAGAATCGTGTTGGCGACGCCGCGCAGGATCTGCTTGTATAAGGTGAGCTTCATGCCGGGCTGGCCGGCGAGATAGCCCTGGTCGGTCATCATCTGCTGGGTATAGAAGGCCCAGCCTTCGACATAGGGGCCGTTGCCGAAGATGCTGCGCAGAGCACGGCGCGATGGCGGCTCAACGTGGTTGGCGTATTCGAACTGGACGTAGTGGCCCGGCATGGCCTCGTGAACGGTCAGGTGCTGCAAGCCGAAATTGTTGTACTCGCGCAGCTTCGATTCGACGCGCTCCCTGGTCCAGGTTTTGGGAATCGGCGTGACCCAGTAATAGGCGCCGAGCTGCGGCTCGAGCGCGGGTGCGGGATTGAAGCCGCCGACGGCGTAGATGCCGCGCATGAACTCGGGGGTTTCGATCACCTGCAGGTTGCCGCTAGTGGGCACGGTGAGCAAGCCTTTGTCGCGCACAAAGGCGGTAGCCTGATCGAGCGTCATGCGGGCCTGGGCCATGTAGTTGTCCGGAGTGGCGTGCTGTTTGGCGATTTCGTCGAGGGCCTGTTTGACGGACTTAGGGGCGGCGAGCTTCGCCATCTCGTCCCGCGTCTTCTGCAACTCCGCTTCGGCCTCGGTGAGCAGCTGATCGGGGGTTTTTCCGATGGCGAGAACATACTCGAACTTGCGGGCGTACTTTTCCTTACCGAGCCGCCAGTCGCTGGTCTTCTTGGAGAGGGTGTCTTTCAAGAAGGCGTTGAAGTCCGTCAAGGAGGCGACCGCCGTGGCGGCGGCCGCGTCAAACGCCGCTTTTTGCGCCTGCGGCACGGCGGCGCGGAGGGTTTTGTCGATCAAGTCGATATTGCCCGCGTTCTCTTCCTGCGCGACCCGGTTCCACACCTCGGGCGCGTCCACGAGGTTGCCTTTGGCCTGCTCCAGGAAGACGGGAACTTTCCCGAGGCGGCCGGTGATCTGCTCGAACCGCTTTTCGACGGGCGCGTAATTGAGCACGTAAGGAGCGAACAGAGCGTTGCCGATACCTTCGACGTACACGGTCGGGTTGTGTTTGTAATTCTGAATGGTATCGAGCTCGAGCAGGCTGAGAGCGATGTTGCTGTTGATGATATCGAGATCGGCCGACTGTTCCTTGTCGAGCGACTTGGGATCGAGCGCCGCGGTGCGGCTCTGGATTCCGGCGTAAAACGAGCGCTGCGCGGCCATCCCGGCCGGGCTCATGTCGTCGAGCTTGTCATCGAGGGACGCGCCGTTGTGCACGTGATAGCCGGCTTGCGTGGCGGCGATCGGCGAAAGCGCGAGGCTGCCGTAAACGAAATCGTCAGTGAGCTTGGAGAAACTATTGGCGTTCGGGGATTCGGATTTATTCACGGAGCAACTCCCGAGCACAAGGCAAAGGCCGGCGGTGGCGGCGAGAAAGCTTTGAGAAGACATCAAAAAGTAATTCCTATCATGGCTTCCACCTGATTCTGGTTACTGGAAAAACCGCTGTTCGCGGTAAAGCCGGGAAAGGGGTTACCGGTGGTGGTCAGCGGCGTGCCAGGCATGAAGTGCTGCGTGGTCCAGCGCGTGAAGCGGAATTCCGGCGAGATGTGGACGTAGGGAACTTTGATTTCCAAGCCAGCACCGATGACGGCACCAGTGGTCAGGTCGCGGGCGGGCTGATTGAGATTTTGCGGCGGCTGGAAGGGGTTGGGACTGACAACGGTAATGGTCTGCTTGAAGCCTTGCAGGCTATCCCAGGCGATCCCCGCATCGACGAACGGGCGAACGATCTTAGTCGGGAAGCGATACTTAGCCAGCAGGGGAAACTCCCAGGCGCCGGTGCGGGCGCCGGCCGTGAGGGTGCTCCCGGCAGGCGGAAAGGTGCCGACGGTTTGAAAATTGTAATGGCGGTAGAGCGCGTCGACTTCGACGCCCAGGCCGAAGGGCAGCCGCAGTTCGGCGGTGGGGCCGAACAGATAGCGGTTGGTATAGCTGTGGAAATTGATGGTTCCCGAGCCCACCGTGTCGAGGAACTCACTGGCCGGCGCACCGACTTTGACGCCAAAGGTGAAAGGCTGGCTGACGGCGACAAGGGCGCTCACAGTGAACAGAAGAAGGGATTTCATATGGACGTAAATTCCGTTGTAGCATTTCCGCCGGACGGAGTGCGGGTGAGGAGGGATACTATGGATCATGCGCTTCCTTCTTTCTCTGCTCTGTCTGGCTGCGATGTACGGGCAGCAAAAGGTACCGTTCCAGAATGGGATTCCGGTAGCGCCGACGGGGCTGGCGAACCGGCCCTTGCCGAAGCTGCCGATGGAGTTCGATACCGGCGAAGGCATGCGGATCCGGGTAGTCGCGGTAACGCGGGAACTCGAGTATCCGTGGAGCCTGGCATTCCTGCCGGATGGCACCATGCTGGTGACGGAACGAACGGGGCACCTTCGCGTGATTCGGAAGGGGGTTTTGGATCCGAAGCCGGTGGCCGGCGGGCCGGCGGGCTACTTCGCGGGCGAATCGGGATTGCCGGGCGCGGTCCATGGGTATATGGACGTGGCAATCGATCCGAAGTTTACGGAAAGTCATTTCATTTACCTCAGCTACACGAAGCCGCTGGATGAAAAGCGGCGGGTGGCGGCGATCGCGCGGGCGGTTTGGGACGGCCACGCGCTGACCGAGATGCACGACATCTTCGTGACCGATGGGACGGGGCCGTCGCGGCTGGCGTTCGGAAGAGACGGGATGCTGTACATGACGGTGAGCGGCGGGCCGCCGCAGGCGCCGCAGAATCCCGATACCGATGGCGGGAAGGTGCTGCGGCTGCGCGGGGACGGAACGATTCCCGACGACAATCCGTTTGTGGGGAAGCCCGGACACAAGCCCGAGGTCTACACGGTGGGGCATCGCGGTTCGCTGGGGCTGGCGCTGAATCCGACGACCGGCGAGATGTGGCAGAACGAAAACGGGCCCAACGGCGGCGATGAGATCAACGTTCTCAAACCGGGGCGCAACTACGGGTGGCCGGTGGTGAGCTATGGGCGCAGTTATCAAGGGCCGTGGCAATCGGGGACGCCGCGTCACGACGGGTTCGAGCCACCGGTAGTGTACTGGATGCCGGCGATCGCAGTTTCGGGCATGACGTTCTACACCGGCGACAGACTGCCGAAGTGGAAGGGCGACGTGTTCGTGGGGTCGATGAGAACGGGCGAAATACCGGGGACGGGGCACCTGGAACGCATCCTCTTCAACGAGAAGATGGAGGAGCTGCGGCGCGAGTCGCTGCTGACGGAACTGCGGCAGCGGATCCGGGACGTGCGGCAGGGGCCGGATGGGCTGCTGTACGTGCTGACGGACGCGAAGCCGGGATCGGTGCTGCGGATCGAACCAGCGGAGTAGGGGGCAGGTTCGGGAAGCACTGGGGGCGTGACGGGCACTGGCGGCAAGACCGGCGGCGTTACGGGATCTTCGGAAATGGGTTCGTTTGGTAAATCGGGGCGGAGAGCGATGAGGCGCTCCAGTTCCTCCACGGCGCGGCGGTACATACGCTCGGATTGCGCCTGATAGCGCATGAAGAGCGACCAGGTGTTGGCCAGTTTTGCGATCTTGTGGAAACCAAAGGCGAGGGCGTAGTTGCGATTCTGCTGGCGGGTGACCTCGATATCGTGGGTCAGTTCTTCGGTGGGGAGAACCAGCGGCTGATCATCGTGGGTTAAGGCCTGATCCAGAGCCTGGGTGAAGAGGCCGCATTCCAGACGGGCCGCACGAAGTAGAGTCTGCTGGGCGAGCGCGATGCGCTCGATCGCAAACAATTCCTGCGAGTTGACGGGCTGGTAGGTGGCGATGAGGTCGTCTTTGAGGCGGGCGACTTCGTCGAGCTCCTCCAGACGCACAATGGCGAAAGTCGATGCGGTGAAGCCGTGCTTGCGGGCGTTCTGCGCGGAACGCGCTTTGCCTTCCGGCGTGCGCGGGCCGGTGGAGCGCTGGGCATTCGCACGGTTAGCAGCGCGCTGTTTTTCGGAGATGGGTTTATCGGACAAGGGAGAATACTTCCACCTCCAGGCGTAACACGGAGGCAGGTTGGAGCCTGAGACGGAATCAACGGATCTGAGGCAACAAAAGGAGTTAGCAGGGCACAAAAGGCCGTTACCGGGGTTTGATCAAGCGGCCAGGGGAGGCCGGCGAACAACCAGGATCTTCTGCAAGTCGGGTGCACAGACCGGTTACTCTTCGATCACAATCCGCGGGGGCTCACGGGAGGCATCACCCGGCTGCGGATCGGTGAAAAGGCGGCCCTCTTTCCGGATCTCCAGGACATAGTCATAGGGGCCGCAGGGGGCGTCGCTTCTCACTCGGGCAGCTACGAGGGACCTGTGCTCGCAAGGCATTGGTTCGGTAAAGGGCGAGGTTGTGACGAAGCGGATGTAAAAGTCATCCACACACGTGAAGGTGACGGTACCGCCGCGGCGCAGGACCACGCGGCGGCCATCGCGCCCGCGGGTCCGGTAGTGGAATTTGTGCTGCACGTCGAAATCGAGATCGAGATGCACATGTTGTTCGGCCGGGATGATTGTCTGACTCATACAAGACCTCCCAGATTCCCGGGTTATCTCCGAGGCTCAGAGGCGGATGCCGAGATCGCGGAGAAACCGCGCATCTCCGGCAGCAAAACGGCCCGGGCGGCCCAGGATGCGCTCCACTGTCCAGACGACAGCAGCCGCCACACTCGCCAGAAAGACCAACGCCGCGAGCAGCCACCCCAGCAGCAAAACGCCGAACACCAAAGCCAGTAAGACGACCATTTCCTCACTCCGCGCGCCAGAGGCGGACGCGAACGCGGCAGGCGTTCATTGCGCCACGCGAACTCCGACGCAAAGCAAACCGATCAGCAGAATCACCAACGCAATGAGAACCGTCCAGTGGATCGTGCGCCACAAGGCGGCCACGTGATGGGCGTCTTGTCTGGCGTGACTGGCGAGGTTGTAGGGCATACTCGCCTCCTTTTCGTCTCTGATTCCAGTTTAGCGCGGTCGGGGTTGATTTCGGAGATAAAGGACTGAATGAGAGGACAAGCCGCTCCCGACTCCTCAGAGGGCACCGCGGCCGGGGTTCTGTGTCAGAATTCCCATTGACATGCTGAAGGATAAAGTTGCGATCGTGACGGGGGCGAGCCGCGGGATTGGGAGGGCCATCGCCGAGGCGTTTGTGCGCGAAGGGGCGCTTGTGGTGATCTGCGGGCGGAAAGCGGAAACGCTGGAGCAGGTGGCGCGAGAGATCGGACCGCCGGTGCGGCCGATCGTTTGCCACGTAGGGCGCGCCGAGCAGATCCAGGCGATGGTGGATGCGGTCAGGCGCGAATTCGGGCGGATCGACGTGCTGGTAAACAACGCGGCCACCAATGTGGCGCAGGCGCCCTGCCTCGCACTCGATGAGGGCATGTTCGACAAGATGGTTGAGGTCAATCTGAAGAGCGCCTTTCGGCTGACACAGCTGGTCGCGCCCGGGATGTGTGAGCGGGGCGCCGGTTCGATCATCAATATTTCGTCGGTATCCGGAGTGCGGCCGCAATTCGAGGGGCTGCTCTACAGCATGACAAAGGCGGCGCTGATCATGATGACGCAATCGTATGCGCTGGAGCTGGGTCCGAAGGGAGTGCGCGTCAATTGCATCGCGCCGGGGCTGATTCAAACGGTGCTGAGCGAGTATTACTGGAAAGACGAGGAGCGGCGGGAAAAACGGATTGAAGGGCAGCCGATCCGGCACCTGGGGCAGCCGATGGAGATTGCAGAAGTGGCCGTGCTACTGGCCAGCGACAAGTCGTCGTTTATGACGGGGCAGACGCTGGTGGTGGATGGCGGGCGGCTGCTGTCGGCGTTGTAAGGATTTGGGCGGATATTCACATAGGCCGATTCCAGAATCCCCTCTCGCCTCCAGTTTCTTTGCCGCGCCTGGTGATTGTTGCCGAATCGTGCGCGGTGATACGCAGGCTCACATCGTATCGACGGTTTCCGATTGTTTGTGATCTTCAAAAAGGCTTATCATCGCTCTTCCGATCAGTTCGACGCGCGCACCCCTTCCCTTGCCGGCTGACTCAGAACTGATTCTTTCTATGCATTCCAGGAGGAGATGGTTATGCGAGCCGGAAGGTGTGTCGTTTCCCTCGTTTGGTCAGTGCTTGCAATCGGCGCCGCCTCGTTCGTGCCACTCTTGCGGGCCCAGTTCGTCTACGTGGTAAATCAGAGCGGTACCGTCTCGGCCTACAGCATCGGCGCGACGGGGGCGCTGACGCCAATCGGTGGCCCGGTGGCGTCTGGGAACTCTTCAGCGGCGGTGGATCCCACGGGGAAGTTTCTCTACGTGGCAAATGAGACCGGCGCGATTACCGACGGCAGTGTCTCGGCCTACAGCATCGGCGCAACGGGGGAGTTGACGCCCATCGGTGGGCCGGTGGCGACCGGGTTTCTTCCCAGTTCAGTGGCGGTGGACCCCACGGGGAAATTTGTCTATGTGACAAATGGCTCCAGCGATACCGTCTCGGCCTACAGCATCGGCGCGACGGGGGAGTTGACGCCCATCGGTGGGCCAGTGGCGACCGGGTTCCTTCCCGCTTCAGTGGCGGTGGACCCCACGGGGAAATTTGTCTACGTGGCAAATGTGAACAGCAATAACGTCTCGGCCTACAGCATCGGTGCGACCGGGGGGCTGACGCCCATCGGTATACCGGTGGCATCTGCGCCCAGTCCCCAGCAAGTGGCGGTGGATCCCACGGGGAAATTTGTTTACGCGGCGAATAAGTTCAGCGATGCCGTCTCGGCCTACAGCATCGGTGCGACGGGGGAGCTGACGCCTATTGGTGTGCCGGTGGCGACTGGGAGCTTTCCCTTGTCAGTGGCGGTGGATCCAAGGGGCAGTTTCGTCTACGTGGCGAATTTTTTCAGCAATACCGTCTCGGCCTACAGCATCGGCACGACGGGGGCGCTGACGTCAATCGGTGCGCCGGTGGCGGCTGGGTTCGGTCCCTTTCCAGTGGCGGTGGATCCGACGGGCAATTTCGTCTATGTGGCCAATCAGATCGGCAATAATGTCTCGGCCTACAGCATCGGTGCGACGGGGGTGCTAACGCCCATCGGTGTGCCCGTGGCGGCTGGGTCCAATCCCCGCTCAGTGGCGATTAGCCGGACCGCCTGTACCGGCCCGGTCCTCAGCCACGCCACGGCAAGCCCAAGCGTGCTGTGGCCACCCAACGATCAATTCGTGCCGGTAGCGATCGACTATGAGATCACGGATGGTTGCGACCCTCAGCCCGCCTGTTCCCTGAGCGTAACCGTAACGGATTCGGACGGAGGGGTGGATAACCTAGCCAATTCATACATTGTCGTCAATCCGAAGGAAGTGGAATTACAAGCTGCGCGCCATGGAGGCGGCGCCGGGAGAACTTATTCGGTCGAGATCTCCTGCAAGGACAAGCGTCAGCTGTCCTCCAGCGCAACCGTCACAGTAACCGTGCCGCACGACCAGGGACATTAACTGCCCAGAGCCGCTACGCTATGCTGGGCGATGGGACGCCTGGGCCACGGAACACCGGCATGAAGAAGAAGATTAGCCCAATTCTTTTGGTGCTGTGCGCGGCTGGAGTCGACGGGCAGTCGCAGGCGTGGCCGCCGGTCGATTCTACCGTGGGCGACACGCTCTTTGTTGATTGCGCGAAAACGCGGGCGCATCACGTGGTGAGTCCGTTGTCTTTTTCGCAGAACAGCCAATGGCGCGCCTATGTGGAGGTGGATCCGGGAACTCCGGAGTGCCTTCTGAAAAGCTCCTTATGGATTGGGCGCCCGGACGGGCAGTATCAGTTGGCCTACTTTCTCGCGCCGGAACGCGCTGCGGGCGGCAACGGGATGCAGATCCTCGGTTGGATGCCGGGGTCGTCGATCGTTCTGGTGAAAACGGAGCGATGGCAGTGGGGGTCGGATGCGGAAGACACTCAACAGGTGCTTGCGATTGAAGCTCCAACCGGCCGAGTGTACGAGCCGAATCTGGAAGACATACTGGCGGCGCATCGCGGCAAACAGTGTTCGCTCCACGTGCAGGATGCAGGTTTCGGGAATCGTACACGCCTCGAGATTCTTGTCCGGGTCAAACTTGCAACGGCCACCGACGTGGATGATACGATCGACGACGTGCCTCCGGAGAAGCGGTGCGGAGATCTCGTCGAGACGTGGAGCTTCGATTACAGTTCGGCATACGAAGTAAAGCAAGTCTCAAACCAACAGCAGTTGCTGTTATTCCGATCCACTCGCCAGACCCCGGAATAGCAAATCATCGAGACTGGATCAAACCGGATAGGCTCCTCCCCGGGCTTGATGCAAGGCTCTTCGGTAAATGGCCGGGCGAGGCCCGAGGACCTGGTTCCCCCCACTCTAGCCGGCCTTGCTGGTTTTCAAGGGTTCGGCATCGAGAACGGAGGCGGCGGACTTGAGTTTGGCCGCATCCACGGGCTGTTTCGATTCGATCCAGCGGGGGGCTGCGTTGCGCTCTTCGTCGGAGCGGTTCATGGCGAAGGCGGCAAGCAGACGGCCCTTGGAGAGCCACCAGACACTGAAGGTGTTGGTGGCGAGATCGCCGCGCTCGACAACGGCATCGGCGCCGCGCGGATCGCCCCAGAATTCGTAGGAGAGGTCAAAGACGTCGGAAAAGAAGTAAGGGACATGGACAAAGGGCGCGCGGTCGCCAGAGAGCAGACGCGCGGCATGGCGGCCTTGGGAAACGGCGTTATCCCAGTGTTCGACGCGGCGGCGGGTATCGAAGAGAGTGTCGCGGTAATTGGCGATGTCGCCGGCGGCAAAGATACCCGGAACGGCGGTTTCGAGGTACTCGTTGACCACCACACCGTCGGTCACTTCGATGCGGCCCACGGCTACGGGATCGGTAACAGGCTGGACGCCGACGCCGGCAACGACGAGATCGCAGGGGACCGGGCGCTCATTCCGCAAAGAAACGGACTCGACGGCGGCGCTACCTTGCAGAGCTTCGACGCGGGCCTGCTTGACGAAACGGACGCCGCGAGCGGAATAGTAGTTCTCGAAGAAATGGGACATAGCCGGGGTAAACAAGCGGGCCCAGATGCGGTCTTCGCGCACGATTATCGTAGTCTCGAGGCCTTTCTGAGAGAGAACGGAAGCCACTTCCATGGCGATGAAGCCGCCGCCGATCACCGCGGCGCGCCTGGCGTCTTGGGCGTGAGCTCGAATGCGTTTGGCGTCGTCGAGCGAGCGGAGGTAATGAAGACCGGGCAGATCGGCGCCCGAAACGTTCAGCTTGCGGACGCGGGCTCCCGTCGCGATCACGAGATTCTCAAAGAACAACTCCTCGCCGGAACGAAGGTGGACGACCTTGTGTCCGGAGTCGACGGCTGCCGCCTCGGTGCGGAGCTTCAGGTCAATGCCGTGCGCCGGATAAAACTCTTCGATGTTAATTCGGATGTTCTCTTCCGAGTCCTTGCCGGCGAGAAAGGCTTTGGAGAGCGGCGGCCGCTCGTAGGGGACCGAGGAATCGCCGGAAACGATGGCCAGCTCACCGGGTTTCAAGCCGCGCGCGACCAGTTCCTGGGCGCAGTAGCCGGCCACCATGCCGCCGCCCAGAATCACATGCTTCGTTGATTTCATGAGGCCTCCTTGATTGTCGACGGCGGCAAGACCAGCAGCGCTGCCCGCGCCCGCGGATCACACCACTACTGGACAGGTAGATGCAGCGCAAGATGGACAAGGTGCGGGCATCCCGCAAATCGCGGGTGAATTAGCTTCGCAGTGTACGAAAAAATGCGCGGACGTCTTCGACGAAGAGTTGGGGCTGTTCGAGACAAGCGAAGTGGCCGCCTTTGGACATTTTGGCGTAGTGGACGAGATTGAGATTGCGCTCCAGTACACTGCGCGGGGGCTGCAGATAGGGCATCTCGCGGGGGAAGGCAGCGAAACCTGTGGGAACGGGGAGTTTGCCGCGGCGGGGCGGCGCGGCATCGTCGGCGTTGCCGCGATAAAACCAGACGCCTGTGCCGGCGGTATCGGTCACCAGGTAAATCATGATGTTGGTGAGGACCTGATCCTTGGTGAAAGTGCGATCGAGGTCATCGGTGGAGTCGCTCCAGCCTTTCATCTTTTCGACGATCCAAGCGGCGGCGCCGAGCGGGTTATCCGAGAGCGCAAAGGCAACCGTCTGGGGCTTGTGCATCTGCTCGTTGAAGTAGTCGATCTCGGTGGCGCGGGCGGCGGCGGACGCGCGCTGCCAGGCCCGCTCTTCTTCGGTGGGCTCCGCATCGGCAGCGAGGGCACCACCGGCGGCGTTGAGATGGATGCCAGTGAGGGAATCGGGGAATTGTTGGGCGAGCTGCAGGGTAACGGCCTGACCCCAATCGCCGCCTTGCGCGCCGTATTTCGAGTAGCCGAGAACGCGCGTCATCAGATTGTGCCAGAGGCGGGCGGTGGTGGGCGGGCCGATCGGCTTTCCTTTGGGTTTGGAGGAGAAGCCGAAGCCGGGGAGCGACGGGACCACAACATCGAAAGCATCCGCGGGTGAGCCACCGTGAGCGGCGGGGTCGGCGAGCGGACCGATGGCTTCGAGAAACTCGAAGACGGAGCCCGGCCAGCCATGCGTGAGGATCAGCGGGATGGGACGGGGACCTTTGCCGGGCACGTGATAGAAGTGAATCTGGTAATCCTCGACGGGGGCGACGAACTGCGGGTAGCGGTTCAGGCTCGCTTCCGCTTTTTTCCAGTCGTAGCGCGTGGCCCAATATTCGGCGAGCGCCTTCATGTAATCCCAGTTCGCGCCGTAACGCCAGTCGGCGGCGTCGAGCTTGTCGGGCCAGCGGGCATCGCGGACGCGAGTGAGGATGCGGCGGATGGCGGCCTGGGGGACGTTGACGCGGAAGGGGCGCGCGGTGGAGGGCTGGTTTTGGGCAAGCAGGGGGAGGGCGAGCGGCGCGGGGACCATCTTGAGGAGCGCGCGGCGGGAGGTGTCGTCCGGGGAATCGGGTTTCATCGAAGAGGAGTATATCGCGCTTCGCGCAGGCACAAGGCCAGGGCCTTATGCTACAGATAGAATGCATGCCGGTTCCGCTGATCCAGTTCGAGAATGTCACGATTCAACGGGGGGAACGCGTGGTTCTGGATGGGATTACGCTGTCGATCGGGCAAGGGGAGCATGTGGCGATCCTGGGGCCGAACGGGTCGGGGAAATCGACGCTGATCAAAGTCATTTCTCGGGAGCTGTATCCCTTGCTGAAGGCGGAGCCGTGGTCGCTGCGGATCCTGGGGCGCGACCGGTGGCACCTGTTCGAGCTGCGGAACCATTTGGGACTGGTGTCGAACGACTGGATGCAGATGTGCAACCGGGATTACTCGGGGTACGAGATCGTGCTTTCGGGGTTCTTTGGCAGCGTGGGGATCTGGCCGAATCACAAGGTGACGCCGGAGATGCAGGAGAAGGCGCGCGAGGTGATGGAGCTGCTCGAGATCGCGCACCTGGCGGAGCGGAGCACCAACGAACTGTCGTCGGGGGAGGCGCGGCGGATCCTGATCGGCCGAGCGCTGGTGCACGATCCGCAGGCGCTGGTGCTGGATGAGCCGACGACCAGCCTGGACTTGCACGCGACGCACGAGCTGCGGGAGATTTTGCGCAAGCTGGCGCGGGCGGGGATCAGCCTGATCATGGTGACGCATCATCTGCCGGATATCATTCCGGAGATGGGGCGCGTGGTGCTGATCCGGAACGGGCGGATTTTCTGCGACGGGCCGAAGGACCAAGTGTTTCACTCCGAGACGCTGACGCATTTATTCGGGATTCCGGTGGAAGTTCTGGAGCGGGGCGGGTATTATCACGTGATATGAGGAATGGGGCGATCCTTGTATTTTCGGTTTTGACGGTGATGCCGGCCGGGGGGCAATGGCTGGGGCATCCGACGGCCGGCGTGCCGAAGCAAGCGAATGGCAAGCCGAATCTGAGCGCGCCGGCGCCGCGAGCCACGGATGGCAAGCCGGATTTGTCGGGCATCTGGGTGGATGAGGAGAATCGGCCGTGCCCGCCGTTCAACTGCGACGACATGCTGACGCCGCAAGAATTCTGGGATATCGGCTGGGGGCTGAAGGGAGGCGTTCCGTATCAGCCGTGGGCGGCCGAGCTCATCAAGCAACGGGGCGAACGGCGCGGGCAGGACGATCCGACAGCGCATTGCCTGCCGGGGGGCATCTTGAAGCTGCACACGGATCCGCTGTACCGGAAGATCGTACAGACGCCGGGGCTGGTGCTGATTCTGAACGAGCGCAATGCGATGTACCGGCAGATTTTCACGGACGGGCGGCCGCTCCCCGAGGATCCACAACCGACCTGGAACGGGTATTCCACGGGCAAGTGGGACGGCGAGCGGCTGGTGGTGACGACGAGCGGATTTCGCGACGGGACGTGGCTCGACCGGAAGGGGAGCCCGCTGACGGAAGCGGGCACGATTACGGAGCGATTCCGGCGGGGCAGTTACGGCAAGCTGGAGATCGAGATCACGGTAAATGATCCGAAGGCGTACACGGCGCCGTGGACGGTCACGTTGCACCAGGAGCTGCGGCTGGATACGGATCTGCTGGATTACATCTGCCTGGAGAACGAGAAAGACCAGCAGCACTTCGTGTTCCGGTGAGGGCGCGGCGATAACGCGGCGCTTTACGCGCGGGGTTGAGGCGACGCGCGGAATAATTGTTCAGCGGCGAGTTGGTAGAGCCAATCGGCGAATTGTGCCGGAGTCCACTGGCGGCCGCGGATGAACATTGCGTAAAACTCGGCGCTCGCAAGAGCCCAGAGGATGTCGACGGCGCGGGCTTCGGTGAGGCCTTCGCGCAGAAGGCCTCGCTGCTCGCAGCCCTCGAGAACGGCGCGGCAGGCAGTCAAGCGGCGGGCATCTCCGGTCTCCCATAAGACCGCCACGTCGGGATCGGCGGCGCCGGCGAGCATGGCGATGCGGATCAAGTCATTGTCTTCCGTGAAGAGGCGGACCGAAAAATCGGTGAAGGCCCGGAGGCGCGCGCGTTCCTCGCCACCGCGATTCTTGAGGAGCTCGACGAGGGCGGGAGCATCGGCGGCCTTCTCCATCTCATCGAGCAACTGCATCAGAATGGCGCGCTTGCCACCGAAGGTGGCGTAGACGGTGGGCGCCGCGACGGCGGCGGCGGCGGCGATGTCGTCGATGGTGACGCGTCCATAGCCGCGGTCGCGAAACAGGCGTCGCGCGCTTTCCAGGATCTGCTCGCGCGTTTTGCCGGCGAGCTGCCGGCGATGGGCGGAATCGTATTTTCGCTTGACTTTCTTCATTCGTTGTCGTACATCTATATTCGATACATAGTAACTATATCAAATATAGCAGAGAGATAAGGATCATGATGCAACAAGCAGCGACGATTAACAAGCCGGTGAATCCGGCGCCGGACCCGGCAGTGGTGGGACGGATGCTTCAACTAATCTACGGGCGGCTGGCGGGCCAAGTGGCAGGGCTGGCGGCGAAACTGGGGATTGCGGACCGGATGGCGGCGGGGACCACGACCACGGACGGGCTGGCGGCGGAACTGAACGCGAATTCTTCATCGCTGCGGCGTTTTCTGCGGGCGCTGGCCTCATTCGGCATCGTGGCGGAGAGCGGGCCGGACCAGTGGCGGCTGACGGCAGGCGGAGAACTCTTTCGGGGCGACGCACCGGCGTCGGTGCGCGATCTGGCGCGGCTTTTCGCGAGGCGGGAGCACGCGGCGAGTTGGCTGGCGTTGGAGCACAGCGTTCTGACGGGCACAAGCGCCTTCGAACACGTGCATGGGATGGATGGCTGGAGTTACTTCCGGGAGAACCCCGAGGCCGGCGCGGCGTTCAACGCGGGCATGAGCAGCATTGCGTCGTCGATTCACCAGGCAATCGCGGGGGCTTATGATTTTTCGGGGATTCGGCTGCTGGTGGATGTCGGCGGCGGGCACGGACGGCTGATGGCGCGCATTCTGGAACGATTTCCGACGCTGCACGGGATTGTGTATGACATGCCGCACGTGGTGGAAGGCACCGGGCCTTACCTGGCGGCAAGCGGCCTGGCGGACCGGTGCGAAGCGGTGGCCGGCAATTTCTTCGAAGGGGTGCCGCGCGGCGGGGACGCTTATATTCTGACGGCGATCCTGCACGACTGGGACGACGAGGCCTGCGTGAAGATCCTAGGCAACTGCCGGAGGGCGCTAGCGCCGGGCGGGCGGATGCTGATCGGGGACTTCGTGCTGAAGCCGGTGAACGAGCCGGACATCGGCACGATGGTCGACCTGGAGATGCTGGTGGCGACGCACTCGGGACGGGAGCGGACGGAGCCGGAATTCCGGGAGCTGCTCCGGAGATCGGGGTTTCGACTGAACCGCATCGTGCCGCTGCCGTCGGGGAACAGCCTGGTGGAAGGGCTGGCGGAATCAGGGCGGCGGCCCTCGTCCAGATTTTTCAGGCCGCGACCTGCTCGAGAACTCGGGAATAGATGATCAGATCGAGCCGGTTACGGCGCTCGATCATGTCCCGCTCCTGAGGCGAAAGCGAAAATTCCGGAGGGGTAGCCCGGTTTCTGTTCCTTTCGCTGGCATCGTAGGGCCGCAAATGAAACTTCAGGCACAGTCTCTGGGCGCAGAGTCCGAATTGTTCGGTGATGCCGACAAAGGAGCAGAGCGCGAGGTTGCGCAACGCCGTCTCGAGCATGGCTGTGTCGCTGGGGAAAGTGGCTCCGAAGGCCGCATTCGAGAGCCAGCGCGCATAACAGTTATTTGACGAACCGTGATCGCCTTCCACAAACTCGATCAGCGACAGGCGGCGGGCCGCGGCAGAGGCGGGATTAGAAGGGTTGCGGCGCAAGAAATAGTAATCGGACACGGCTCGGGCAACCGGGGCACGGAGGAAGGTGATGTGCTGGAAGTGTCCGGGAAGCCTGGCGGCGAAGCCGAAGGGCATGTGCCCGGCCAGAACCTGAATGGCGGCCTGGCGCAACTTGCTCCACCGCAGGGGGTCGTGGGCGCCGTCCAGGGGGCGGAGGTGCTGATCGAAATTGACGTGACACCAGCGCCACCGGGGAAAGTTCCGGAAGAGGAGATCCTTGGCGAGGGACGTGCCACCGGTACGGGGCAGGTGGAAGAAACACAATTTCGGACGGTCTTTCAGAATGGGAAAGATCGGCATCTTATTTTTGTTAGAACGCAAGCGTGCCGGAAAAGTTGCGCCAGTCATCTGCATTTTGAAACATTGGTGCGACCTACAATCAACGCCGTATTGACAGGCCAGTGCGAAGGCTGGGCATTCTGAATTCAGCACGATATCAATGTCACAGAATACCGACGAAACGCCGGCAGTCCGCCTCCCGTCTACGCGTTATCCGGCGCACGGAGGTGCGACATGATTGTCTGGCTGACGGGACTCTGTTCTTCGGGCAAAAGCACGCTTGGTGAGACACTTCAGAAGCGGCTAGGGTCAATGGGATACCGCGCGGAAGTGCTCGACGGGGATGAGATCCGGCAGCGGCTCTGCAACGAGCTCGGATACAGCAAAGGGGACCGAGACGAGAATGTACGGCGAATCGGCTACGTCGCGGGACTGCTGGCCAAGCACGGTGTGATCGCGGTAGTCTCGGCAATTGCTCCGTATCGGGAGGCGCGCGACGCGGTGCGAAAACGAAACGCGGACTTTGTCGAGGTTTATGTCAACGCACCGATCGAGGTTTGCGAAGCGCGCGATGTGAAAGGCCTTTACCGGAAGGCGCGCTCGGGACAACTGGCGGGACTCACGGGCATCGATCAACCCTACGAGGCTCCGCTCCATCCGGAGGTGGAGTGCCGGACGGACCGGGAGACCGTGGAGGAATCGGTCACGAAAATTCTCAGCCACATCGTGCCGCGTCTCGAACAGCATCCGTTCGGCGCCTGGGCGCGGGCGCCGCGAAACGGGCCGAAATTGCCGGAAGCACCCGCTGGTTGAAGTTCAGAAGACGCGCTCGGCCAGAAGACACATCAGGACGATGGTCGCGCAGAGCAGGGCGAACCAGTCACCGAAGCGGGTGTAGACGGTCTTGTCGGACAGGTAGCTGAAGCCGGTGTACGAAGTGGCGCGCGTGTAACGGGGGAGCGTACCGCGAAGGCGGCCGGCGGAATCGATGGTGGCAGTGATGCCGTCGTTGGTGGAGCGGAGGATCCAGCGGCGGTTTTCGGCGGCGCGCATGCGGACAATGCGGAGGTGCTGTTCGCGGGCAGCGCTGCGGCCGAACCAGCCGTCGTTGGAGATATTGAACAAGACTTGGGCGCCGCCCGCGACGAACTGGCGCACAAAATTCGGAAATACCGATTCGTAACAGATGAAGGCGCCGATCTGATGGCCGGCAACGGGCGAGACAACGGCCTTCTTGCCGGGGACGAAATCACCGACCTCGGTCGAGACTTTGTTGGCCAACAGGCCGAACGGCCAAGGGACGAATTCGCCGAAGGGCACGAGGTTCACTTTGTCGTAACGGGTGAGGGGGAAGCCGCTCGGGCCGATCAACTGAGCGGAGTTGAGAGGCCGGTTGTCACCGGTGTGCGCGACAACGCCGACCAACAAGTACGCGCGAGAGTCGCGGGCGAGGTTGTCCATGAGGTTGCGGAAACGAGGGTCGTCTTCGTAGTAGAGCGGCGCAGGGACCTCCGGCCAGACTGCGATCGAGGGCGGACGGAAGCGCTGCACCTGGATGCTCTGCAGGGTGAGCTGAGCGAGATCGTTCTGCATGGCGAAGACGGAATCGGCGGTCCATTGTTCGGTTTCGGAGATATTCGGCTGCACCAGCAACGCGGCTTCCTGGCCGCGCTGTGCCGACGGCATCGGCGGGAGAAAGGCGAGGAACGGGAGAAGGAGAAGCCAGAGCAGTTGCAGGCGGGGACGCCGGAGCGCGGCGAGCGCGAGCGCGGTAGCCATCATGGCGAACACGAAAGAGAGGCCGTAGACGCCAGTGAACGGCGCGACGCGGAGGGGGAGGCTCATATCGATGCCGGCGTTGCCGAGCGCCAGCCAGGCGAAGCCGAGGGGACCGTGCGTGACTTCGACAGTTACCCACCAGGCGGCGACCGCGGGGATGGCCCACCAGCGACGGATCAGGGGCCCGGCGAGCAAGGCGAAGGCAGCCATGTGCAGGGCTTTTGTGACGGCAAACAGCGCGAACAGAAGCCAAGCAACCACATGGCTGACGCCGGCATAGCGCGCCAGCACGTCTTCGATCCAATAACAGACGCCGAACCAATAGACGAAGCCAGCGGCCCATCCCAAGACGGCGCGGCGCAGCCAGCGCGGCTCGCGCGCGAGGGCGATGAGCAGGGGCGTGAGCGCCACCGGGGCCAGCCAAGCCAGGTTGAATCGCGGAAACGTGAAGATCAGGAGCGCCGCGGAGAGCAGCGCGAGAAGCAGATTCAGCACGCGGGCCGCCGCGCTTCTTCCTCGACGGTGTCGGCCATGTAGGAGCTGCGAACGAGCGGGCCGCTGAACACCATGCGAAAGCCAAGCGACAGCCCATAATCGCGGTATTGCTCGAATTGCCGGGGCTCGAGGTATTCAGCGACGGGGAGATTGCGGCGGGTGGGCTGCAGATACTGGCCGATGGTGGCGACGGCGGTCTTGACGGCGCGCAGGTCTCGAAGCAAGGCGTGCACTTCGTCGGGCGCCTCGCCAAGGCCGACCATCAAGCCGGACTTAGTGAGCGCGCCCCCGGGGTGCCTGGCGGCGAAGTCGAGGACGCGGAGGGATTGCTCGTAGCTGGCTTGAGGCCGAACACGTTTGTAGAGCCGCGGCACGGTTTCCACGTTGTGATTGAAGACGTGGGGGCCCGAGTCAAGGACGCGCGCCACGGCGTCAAGATCGCCGCAAAAATCGGGTGTCAACACCTCGACGCGCGCATCCGGGAGCGCCGCGCGAACGGCGCGCACGGTCTCGGCGAAGTGGCGGGAGCCGCCGTCGGGAAGATCGTCGCGGTTGACGCTGGTAATCACTACGTAGCGGAGACTCAGGGCAGCGGCCATGCGCGCGACGTTGGGGGGCTCGGCAGGGTCGAGCGGGGCGCGGCCTTTGGGGACCGAGCAGAAACCGCAGGCGCGGGTGCAGCGGCCGCCGAGGATCATGAAGGTCGCGGCCTTGCGGTAAAAGCATTCGTGGATGTTGGGGCAACGCGCCGATTCGCAAACGGTGTGGAGGCCGAGGCGGCGCAGATCGGTCTTCAAGACGTTCAGCGATTCGAAATGCGTTCGCGGTTTGCGGGCCCATTCGGGAAGGCGGGGGCGGTTGACCGGGAGACTGAGATGGATGAGAGGCTCGCTCACTCTACTTCCGAACAGGGTGAAGACCGGCGGCTTCCAGCAAGGTCTTGGCGCGTCCCATCGACTGGGTATCCGAATAGGGACCGACCAGCACGCGCACCAGGTTATTCGGGCCGGGGCCCAGGGTCACCGGAAAACCTTTGTCCTTGAGGCTTTGCTGCAAAGCCTCGGCGGCAGTCCGATTGGAGGTGGCGATCACCTGCCAATAGGATCCGGGAGGCGCGTCGGCCGGGGTTTCGGCGGAAGATGCGGGCGGAGTCGCGGGCGGTGCGGACTGGGCCGCGGGTTGCGGCGGGGGCGTCGTGGACTGTGCGGGCGGGGTCGCGGCAGGAGGAGCCTCTGCCGGTGGCTGCTGCGCCGGCGTCGAATCCGCGGGAGCCTGCGCCGGAGTTGGCGCCGGAGCGGCAGGCGCGGGCTCGGGGCGTTCTTTGGGGACGGGCGCGGCCGATCCCGCGACGGCTTCGGTCTGCGATCTCTGCGAGGGCGTTGAGTTGCGCCCGACGATGTAGCCCATCGCGAACGCCACGCCAAACAGCAGCACCACAATGAAAAAGCCGCTCAGCAGCTGCCGGTTGCCGAGCACCAGCTCAAATTCCCCGGTTTCATTATTCTTCATGATTTGGAAGCGCCCGCGCCCGGTTCACTCGGTTTGGCCAGTCTATCCAAGGCGCGCTCTACTGATGCCAGTATATCGACTGGCAGAGGAAATACGATGGTCGTATTTTTTTCGGTTCCGATTTCCACCAGAGTCTGGAGGTAGCGAAGCTGGATGGCAGCGGGCTGGCGTTGGATGACCTCAGCCGCCATCGCCAGCTTTTCCGCGGCGGTATATTCGCCCTCGGCGTGGATGATTTTGGCGCGGCGTTCGCGTTCGGCTTCGGCCTGGCGGGCGATGGCGCGGATCATCTGCTCGGCCAGATCAACCTGCTTGACCTCGACGAGCGTCACCTTGACACCCCAGGCAGCGGTCTGCTGGTCCAGAATGGTCTGCAGCCGCAGGTTCAGCTTTTCGCGTTGGCTCAATAACTCGTCCAGCTCCACTTCGCCCAGCACACTGCGGAGGGTGGTTTGCGCAAGCTGAGAGGTGGCGTAGAGGAAGTTGGAGACCTCGTTGACGGCCAGCCGCGGATCGATGACGCGGAAATACAGGACGGCATTTACCTTGACGGTGACGTTATCGCGAGTGACGACGTCCTGCGCCGGAACCTCGAGGGTATCGATACGCAAGGAGACGCGCACCATGCGGTCGATGGGGGCGAAGACAAGACAGATGCCGGGGCCCTTGGCTTGCGGCAGCAGCCGGCCGAGCCGGAAGATCACGGCGCGCTCGTATTCGCGCAGGATCTTGATCGAACTGAGCAGGTAGATTACGACGATTGCGATAAAGATGAGACTCACGTCACTCATTGCCGGCCTCCTAAATCATCCGTCACAGGTTCTACGGTGAGCTTGAGTTTTTCGATGGCCGTGACCCGGATGCGCGCTCCGGGCGCGACCGGATGCGCGGCGACGGCATCCCAGTATTCGCCGCGCACGAACACCTTGCCTTCGAGAGCCAGTTCAGTGACGGCGGATCCGACGGTGCCGACCATGCCTTCGGCGCCGGTGACCACTTTGTTGTGGCGCGCGCGAACCACCAGAGAGAGAAGCAGCACGGTGATGGCGGAAAACGGCAGTGCCAGTCCGATGGCGGTGCTCCAGTGGATGCGCATCTCGGGGATCGGCCCGTTCACCAGGATGACGGCGCCCATGACCATGGCGACGGCACCGCCGATTCCCAGGATGCCGTGCGAGGTGAACTTGGCCTCGAGCACAAACAACGTGAAAGCCAGCAGCAGCAGCGCGGCGCCGAGCCAGTTGATGGGGAGGACCGAGAGAGCCGAGAGGCCGAGCAGCACCATGATGGCGCCCACGATTCCGGGAGCGATCAAGCCGGGCGAGGAGAACTCGACGTAGATGCCGAGCGCGCCGAGCACCAGCAACACGAGGGCGATGTTGGGGTCGGCGATGGCGGCGATGATCTTCTGGCGCAGAGTGCGCTGATAGACTTCGACGCTGGCGCCGGCGGTGTGCAGGGTAACCTTAGATCCGTCGAAGCGGGTGATGGTGCGGCCGTCGAGGGTTGTAAGGAGTTCGACCTCGCTGGGGGCGACCAGGTCGATCAGATGCTGGTCGAGGGCTTCGCGCTCAGTGAACGACTTGCTTTCGCGCACGGCGGTCTCGGCCAGGGTGCTGTTATGGCCGCGCTTGGAACAGATGCTGCGCAGGTAAGCGGCGGCGTCGTTCTCGACTTTCTGCTTCATCACGGCGTCCATCTCACCGCCCATGGCCACCGGATGGGCGGCTCCCGTGTTGGTGCCGGGGGCCATCGCGGCGAGATCTCCGGCCTCAAGGAGGAAGAAACCCGCCGACGCCGCGCGGCTGCCGCTCGGTTCGACGTAAGTCACGACCGGCACAGGCGAGGCGACGATTTGGGAGATGGTATCGCGCATGGCGTCCATGAGACCACCGGGCGTGTTGAGGCGGACGATCACCAAGGCGGCATTTTGTTGTTTGGCTTCGGCAAGGGCGCTCGACACAATTTCGGTAGTGACGGGGTGGACCATCCCGTCGATATCGACAGCGATCACCTTCGGGGTCGCGCGCGCCGCCTGCGTCATCATCGCAAGCACGGCGGCGAAGACGAAACGGATACTCACGCTAATTCCATCTTAACAACTTGCGGATGCGCTGGTCCGAAAACGCACTGTGACAATGCGAAGGATAGAAAAATTCGATAAGAATTTCAGGCGATATCGGCTAAAATGAGAGAAAGCTGTATGGCAACAAGAAAGTCAAATCCAGAGAAAGACATAGTGTTATCATCCGCTTCCACGGCACCGGCGCGTTCTCGCCGTGCCAACACGACAGCGCGACCGCAACACTCCGGATCCACAGCCGAAACACCGGTGGCTGCCGGAACGGAGAAACCAGCTCACGCACGCACCGTCGTTGTGACGCACGAGCTGGCACACGAAGACATCGCCCGCCTGGCGTACGCGTTGTGGGAAGCGCGGGGATGCCAAGGGGGCAGTTCCGAGGAAGACTGGCTCCGCGCCGAGCAGAAGCTACGGGAATGCGAAGCGACCTCAGTGCAACGGTAGGTTAGCGGTATTTTCGAAGTACCGCGAGAAGTTTTCCCTGGATTTGCACATTGCGGGCGGGAACGAAAATCGGCTTGAGAGCCGCGTTCGCAGGCTGCAGGCGGATCTGGTCTCCGGGCTCGCGGTAAAAACGCTTGAGCGTGGTTTCCTCGCCTCCCACGAGCGCGACCACGATGTCGCCGTCGCGCGCCTGGGAAACTTTCTCAAGCAGAATGAGGTCGCCGTCGCAAATGTGATCGTCGATCATGGAATCGCCGCGCACTTCGAGAGCGAATGTGTTGGGGTTGGCGGTAAAGTCGGCGAAATTCAGGGTTTCCCGCTGAGCCATGGATTCGACCGGAGAGCCCGCGGCAATGCGGCCGAGGAGGGGCACTTCGGTCGTGGGACGGGCACGCCGCTGCTCCTGTAAATACTTCGGCGCCAGTTCCAGCGACCGGCTCTGATTGAACCCGCGCTTCAAGTACGTCTTGGTCTCGAGGGCCGAAATGTGCTTATGCACCGTGGCCAGCGAGGCGAGGTCGAGGCCTTGGGCGATTTCCTCGTAGCTGGGGCAATAGCCGTTGTCGTTCTGGAAGCCGGCGATAAAGTCGAGGACCTGTTTTTGTCGCTTGGTCAAAGGCATAGGGCAGAACCTACAGCCAGTATGGGCGAAGAAAAGGGGAAATTGCAAGCGCAAAGTTGGCGTGGGCGGCGTTACATCAGGCTCAAGGGGTCGACGTCGATGGTCAGAGCCGTGGGTCCCCACTTGTGCTCGAGCGCGAAGCAGCGAATCTGTTGCAGGAGAGCGTTCAACGCTTTCCGGCTGGCGGCCTTAATCAGGAACTGATAGCGGTATTCATTCTGCAGGCGCGGCACAGGGGCTTCGGCAGGTCCGAGCACCTTCAGCTTTTCGGGCGGAGGCGTCATCAGATGGGCCAGTTCGGTGCTCATGCGCAAAGCCATCTCCTTGCGTTCGCTGCGCACCAAAATGTTGGCCATAGCGCTGAACGGCGGATAGTGCATGGCGCGGCGGAAGTTCAGTTCCTTTTCGTAGAACGCGGCGTAATCATGCGCGGCGGCGAGGCGGATCGCGTAGTGATCGGGGTTGATGGTCTGGATCAGGACGGTTCCGGGCACGGTCCCCCGGCCGGCGCGGCCGGCGACCTGGGTAAGGAGCTGGAAGCTGCGCTCGGCGGCCCGGAAATCGGGCATGCCGAGGCCGATATCGGCGGAGATCACACCGACCAGGGTGACATTGGGAATGTCGTGGCCTTTGGCGATCATCTGAGTTCCGACCAGAATGTCGTAATCGTGCTCGCGAAACCCGTGCAGGATGGTTTCATATTGGCGCTTGCCGGCGACGGTGTCGCGATCGAGACGCGCGACGCGTGCTTTGGGAAAGTCGCGGTGCAGTTCTTCTTCGACGCGCTCTGAACCCAGACCCAGGAAATAAATGTGGTCGCTGGCGCAGCGCGGACAGACGCTGGGCGGCTTCTGCGCGTAGCCGCAGTAATGGCAGAGAAGACGGCGGTCACGCTTGTGAAAGGTCAGCGTGACCGAGCAGTTGATGCACTGGACGCGCTCACCGCAGGCGCGGCAAGCGACGAAATTGGAGAAGCCGCGGCGGTTCAGAAGAATGATCGCCTGTTCGCCGCTCTCCAGACGTGCGTCCAGGGCCTCGAGGAGCTTCCGGGAAAACGTGGCCTGCTGCCGGGTCTCCAGGAATTCCTGCCGCATGTCGATCAGCTTGACCGAAGGCATGGGGCGCTCTTCGATGCGGGCCGGCAACTCCAGGAGCTTGTATTTTCCGGTTTGCGCGTTGTAGCGAGTCTCGAGACTGGGAGTTGCGGAGCCGAGCACGACGCAGGCACCGGCGGCCTGACCGCGAACCACAGCGACATCGCGGCCGTTGTAGCGCGGGGTTTCCTCCTGCTTGTAGCTGCCGTCGTGCTCTTCGTCAACGACAATCAGTCCGAGATCGCGCACCGGCGCAAAGACCCCCGAACGGGTGCCGACCACTACCGAAGCGGCGCCGGAACGAATGCGGCGCCATTGCTCGAGGCGCTCGATATCGGAGAACGCGCTGTGCAGGATGGCGACGCGATCGGGAAAGCGGGAAAAGAACTGGCCGGCCATGGCGGGCGTCAGAGCGATTTCCGGAACCAGCAGCAGGGCGCCGCGGCCTTGCGCCAGAACCGCTTCAATGCAGTTGAGATAGACCTCGGTCTTTCCCGATCCGGTGACGCCGTGCAGAAGAAACGCCTGGAAGTGCCGGCCTTCGATGGCGGAACGAATCTGCGTGAAAGCGAGTTGCTGCGCCGTGTTCAACGCGTGCGGCGCGCGGACGGGGCCGGTGCGGATGGCGACCGGCTCGGCCTTGAGCGTGACCAGGCGCTTGCGGGCGAGCGAGCGCGCGGCCGGGCTCGCATTCTTGACGGTACCTTCCAGGTCTTTCAGATTGTGAGAGCCGGGGTGCAATTCGAGAAAGGCGCGCAGCTCGCGCTCGGATTTATTCAACTTGACGGCCGGTTCGGACGCGGACAACTCAACGCGGAGCCGCTCGGCGGGAGCGCGCAGCGGGTCGCGCTCGGTCTGGACTTCTTCAGCCGCAAGAAAGCCCCGGCGCTCGAGTGAACGAATGGCCTTGTCGGCGAGCGGCAGGGCGCGGGCGAGGTAAGCGGCGGAAAGCGGCCGCTTCTCGAGCAGGCGCAGCACTTGCATGGCGGCGTCATCGGAAGCGGAATCGAGCAGAAGCTGGCGGGCGGCGTCGCGTCCGGCATCAGTCAGCGACCAGACTTTGCCGCGGCGGATCTCGGCCGAGAGCGGGAGCATGCCGCGGAGCACTTCACCGAGCGGGGCGCAATAATAACCGGCGATCCAACGGCCGAGGGCGAGCAGTTCGGAATCGAGGACCGGGTCAGCGTCGAGCAGCCGCAGGGCGTCGCGCGCCGCGACTGGCGGGCGCTGATCGTGGCAGCTCAAGATCACGCCCGTGAGCTTGCGCGGGCCGAACGGCACGACGAGACGGCTGCCAGGGCGAACGCGGTGGCGGAGCGTTTCGGGCAGCGAGTAGGTGAACGGCTGATCGAGCGGCACCGGAAGGCTGACATCGCAGTACAAGTACGATCCTTCGGGCATCGGAATCTCCAGCATAACCAACGGCGTCGCTTACAATTGAAGCGAGGAGGGGAGTGGAGAACCGGGAAATTGCGCGCGTGCTGTGGGAGACGGCCGACTTGATGGAGATCGCCGGCGAGGATTCGTTTCGTATCCGCAGCTACCGGAACGGGGCGACCGCGGTCGAGGGATATCCGGAGCGCATCGCAGATATCCTACGGGATCCGGAGCGCAAGGTAACCGATATTCCGGGGATCGGCAAAGGGCTGGCGCAGGTATTGGGGGAGATCGCCGCCAGCGGGACCTGCGAGCGGCGCGAGGCGCTGCTCCAGAAATTTCCACGAGCCGCGCTGGAATTTCTGAAGATCCAGGGTCTCGGACCGAAAGGGATTGCGCTGATTTTCGAGCACTATCACATCAGCACCATGGACGAGCTGGAACGTCTGTGCGTGGAACAGAAGCTCCGCGTGCTACCGCGCATGGGGGCCAAGCTGGAAGAGAAAGTGCTGCGGTCGATCGCGCAATACAGGCAGCGCACAGGCCGATACCTGCTGAGTTATGCGGATACGGTGGCATCGGAGCTGACGGAGATCTTCCTGCAGGTGCCGGGAGTGACGGCGGTGACACCGGCGGGGAGTCTGCGGCGCGGGCGCGAGACGGTGGGCGATCTCGACCTGCTGGTGACCGGACCGGACCCGACGCCGGTGCTGGAACGGTTCACGGCGTTTCCGAAAGTCGAGGAAGTGCTCGGGCGGGGAGAGAACAAGGCGAGCGCGCGAGTGGGCCGCGACGGGCTGCAGGTGGATGTGCGCGCGCTGCCGCCGGAGAGCTTCGGCGCCGCGATGCAGTATTTCACGGGGAGCAAGGATCACAACGTGGCGATCCGGACGCGCGCGGTGAAAATGGGGCTGAAGCTCAGCGAGTATGGTCTGTACCGGAGCGAGGACGAGTCGCGTGTGGCGGGTGCGACCGAAGCCGAAGTGTACGAGGCGCTGGGATTGCGCTGGATCCCGCCGGAGCTACGCGAGAATGGCGGGGAGATCGAGGCGGCTGCGGAAGGCAAACTTCCGGAGTTGGTCGAGCTGAAGCAGATTCGCGGCGACCTGCACATGCACACGACCGAGACCGACGGCCATGCCACGCTCGAAGAGATGGCCGAAGCGGCGCGCGCCAAAGGGTACGAGTACATCGCGATCACCGATCACTCGAAGGCGCTGGCGATGGCGAACGGGCTCGACGAAGCGCGGGCCGTGGCGTTCGCCAAACAGGTACGCGAAATCAACCAGAAGGGTCTCGGCATCCGAATCTTCTCGGGGTTGGAATGCGACATTCTGCGCGACGGCGCGCTCGACCTGGCACACGACGCGCTGGCGGAACTGGACGTGGTCATCGGCAGCGTACACAGCCATATGAACCTCGAAGCGGCCGAGATGACCGACCGGCTGCTGCGGGCGCTGGAATGCCCGCAACTGCGAATTCTGGGGCATCCGACGGGACGTATCCTGCTGCATCGGGATCCGTTTCCGTTCGATTTCGAACGGATTGTGACGGAGGCAGTGCGCCGCGGCGTCTGGCTGGAGATCAACGCCGGCCCCGAGCGGCTGGACCTGGGGAGTGCGATGATTCGGACGGCTAAATCGAAAGGCGCGCGGTTCACGATTTCGACGGACGCGCACCGGCCGCAGCATCTCGACAATATGCGCTACGGCGTGATCACGGCGCGGCGCGGTTGGCTGGGGCGGTCCGATATCGTAAACACGCTGCCGGCGGACCAATTCGCGCAAGCGCTCCCAAAAAAATCATGAAAATCACTTCTTCGCGGCAAGTCTACCAGTGCGGCTTGTTTCGTGTGACCGAGGATCGCGCGGTCGACCGCAAGAGCGGCTTCAAGATCAAACGCTCCGTGGTGCGGCACGCGGGATCGGCGGTCATGATGGCGGTCGACGGCCGGAACCGCATTCTGCTGGTGCGGCAATACCGGTTGCCGGCGGCGCGGTATTTGTGGGAGCTGCCGGCCGGGAAGCTGGATCCTGGCGAAAAACCGCTGCAGGCGGCGAAGCGGGAACTGACGGAAGAGACGGGCTACCGGGCGCGGAAGTGGAAGAACCTGAGCTCGTTTTGGGTCAGTCCGGGGTACGTGCAGGAGAGGATGACGATTTTCCTGGCCACCGATCTGATCGAAGGCGAAGCGACGCCGATGGACGATGAACGCATCGAGGCGCGATGGTTCTCGAGCGGTGAAGTGGCGCGGATGATCAGGGAGCGGAAGATCGACGACGCCAAGACGATGATTGGGTATTTCATGTGGAGGGCCACTCCCTGACGGTCGCGGTTCTGTGCCGGCTGCGAGACGGTGTCGGGCGGGCAGACGGCTAGGGAGCGGGCTTCTTGCCGGGCAGGCCGGCGGGGTTTTCGTGGGTGCGTTCGCGGAATTTGCCGCGCATGCTGGCGGCCAGCGACACGGCCGATTCGCCGAACTTGTCGCGGAGGCGATCGGCAGCGGCTAGAGCGCGCGTCCAGCGCTCGTGGCGTTCTTCGCCGAGCAAATCCATCTGTTCCGCGTTCTCGTCGAATGACGAGGCATTCACGCCCAACAGGCGAACCGCGGCGCCGAGTTTCCAGTTGGCATGAAACAGATCGCGGATCTCGGCGAATAACTCAGTGTCGAGCTGCGTGGGACGCCCGATGGAGTGGGCGCGCGTAATTGTGGAAAAGTCGGAATAGCGCAGCTTGAGCTGGATGGTGCGGGCGTGCAAACCATGCTCGCGCAAGCGGCGGCCTACCATTTCCGAGAGACGGGCAAGAGTCGACTCCAGCTGCGTCAAATCGGCAGTGTCTTCGCCAAACGTGTGCTCGTGGCTGATGGACTTGGGACCGGCATCCTCGCCGATCTCGGTGTCGTACCAGCCACCGGCATCCTCACCGCGCGACTTTCCGGCAAGGGCGAGGCCCCACTTGCCGAACCGCTCTTTGAGAAAAGCTTCGTCGAGGCGCGCCAAGTCGCCGACCTTGCGGATCCCGAGGCTGTGCAGATTCTTTTCCGTGACTTTTCCGACGCCGGGAACCTTACGGACATCGAGAGGCGCGAGAAACGCGGCCTCCTGGCCGGGGATTACCCAAAGCACACCGTTCGGCTTGGCCTGGTCGGAAGTAATTTTCGCCACCAGGCGGGAGGTAGCGATGCCGACAGAGCAATTCAGGCGCGTGGCGGCTTTCATGCGGTCGTGCAGGCGGTGCGCGGCCTTCAGCGGCGGGCCGTAGAGGCGCTCGGTGCCGGTCATATCGAGGTATGCTTCATCGATGGATGCCATCTCGACAAGCGGTGAAAAGGAATGCAGGACGTCGTAGACCTGGTGCGAGGATTCGCGGTAGCGGTCCGGATGGCCGTCGACAAACACAGCCTGCGGACAAAGCTTGTAAGCCGTGCGCAGCGGCATCGCGGAATGGACGCCGTACTTGCGCGCTTCGTACGATGCGGCGGAAACGACGCCGCGCTCGTTGGGACGGCCTCCGACCACCACCGGCTTGCCTTTGAGAGAAGGATCAAACAGTTCTTCCACGGAAACGAAGAAGGCGTCCATATCGACATGGAAGAAGGTGCGCACGAGCTACCTTCGATTTTAGCCGGGCGGGCCGGCGGGGTTACGGGAGCGGCTCGATCGACAGTTGATCGCCGGCTTCCGTGCTTGCCTGCCTGGCGGCGCCGGCGGGCAGTTCCAGGATCGAGTGCGCGGTCAGACACGCGGACAGGCGCCAGGGCGGCACCGCGTGCCGAACCTTCCGCACCTTCAACTTCCGGTCCAAATACACCAGGTCGATCGCGAATTTCATAAAAAAAGTGTGGACAGATTCACAGGGCTTGATCCAGAGCCCGTCGCCGGGGTCGAGGTGAGTGTGTTTGAGGAGGCCCGTTCGGCGTTTGGCGCTGGTGTCGGCAACGTCGGCGGAGGTGGCCAGAACCGTATTCCGCGTCTGGTTGCGTACGCGTACTTTCAAGCCTGAAGAGTACCACACGGCCTTTGCCACGCGGCACAAAGAGAGTAATGTGGACTGGTGCGCCGCTTATCGCTGATGCCCGCCGTTCTGATCGCGCCCGTTTTGCTAGGGCAGACCACGGGCAGGGTCCGCTACATACCGGCTTTGGCGTACGGACCCAACGTATGGTCCATTCTCCGGGTGACGAATTCGGCGGCCGTGGCAGAGACAGTGGCGCTCGAGGTCTACCGCGAAGATGGAACCCGCCTGCCCATAGAGCCGGCGTTCGAAGTGCAGCCCGGCGCGACGCGGGAGATCCGCATCGACGGCGGCGCAGCGACCGAAGAAATCTGCTGGGCGCGCGTAACGCTGCCGGAAGCGGTAGAGGCGCGGGGCACAGTTGAAGTTTTGAAAGGCGACACGCTGGAGGACTTTTCCCGGGGGGCGCACGAGCTTTCGGACCGGGCGCGGTGGACGACCTTAACTTCGGCGGTCGCAGGAAAGTACTTCTATTTCCTGAATGCCGCCGACTGGCCCACGGTGGTGACGTTCTGCGCGACGGACGAGCCGCGTCCGGGTGCGTGCAGAAAAAAAGGAGCGACGTCGGTCCGAGTGCCGGCCGCCCCGAAGCAGTTGATCGGCGTGCAGGTTCGCAAGCCGCACCGGAGGTTCTTCATTGCCGAGTCTTCCGCGCCGGGCGCTGCCGTCCTGACCCTTTTCGACGCCGGGCCGGGCGACAAAAGATTCTTCGGATCGAAATCAACGGTCGAGTTCGGCGATCCGGAACGGTAGAGCTACGCGCCGGCCTGACGCGAGGCCGCTGCCAGATGGCCTTCCAGGAACGCGAGCGTCAGCGGCCATGCCTGAGCCGCGGCAGAGGGATTATAGCTGGCGCGGGCATCGCAGAAGAAGCCGTGATCGGCTTCGGAGAATACGACGTTGACGTAGGGCTTGCTCGCGGCGCGGGCGGCGTTTTCTACAGCCGCCACGGCGTCCGGGCCGATGTGTCCGTCCTTGCCGCCCCAGAAATACAGCACCGGAGCCTTCAAATCCTGGAACCGGCCGGTCAAGCTGGGGAACATGCCGCCGGGAGCGATGCCCCCTCCGTAGTAGGAGACCGCGCAGGCCAGCGGCGTGGTGATCCCGGCCAGGCAGGCCGCGCGTCCGCCCATGCAGTATCCGATCGCGCCGATCGCCAGACCCTTGGCCTCTTTCTGCAGCCAATCGAAGGCCGCGCGCGTGTCCGCGGTGAGACCGTTGTCAGTGAGGCCTTTCATGTGAGGCATCACCGCCGGGAAATCGGTATAGCTGCCTTCGAAGCCTGGACCGGTGCGGTGAAATAACTCGGGAGCGATGGTGAGATATCCCTGCCCGGCAAAGCGTTCCGTGAGATCGCGGATATGCGGGTTGACGCCGAAAGCTTCCTGGAACACAATCAATCCCGCGCGGGCCTGACCCGCCGGACGCGCGACGTAAGCACGCATGGGGGTGCCGTCGCTCACAGACAAGGTGATGTACTCGGTTTGTGCGCTCATAGCTATCTAATATGCCATGAACGAAGCAGTCCACTCCCGGCCCTCAGAGGGCTGCCCCGGTGGTGGTTCTGTGTCGAGAGCCTGCCACAGAACCGCGCCCGGCGGGCACCGCTTCCGGGAGCGGGGGTTTTAGTGGGCCTGCTTCAGCTTTTCGCGCTGTTCTTTGAGCACGGCCTTGCGGCTGAGCTTGATTTTGTTGCCTTCCAGCGCCAGCACCTTTACCAGGATCTGGTCGCCTTCCTTCAACTCGTCGCGCACGTCGCGAATGCGGTTTTCAGCGATCTCGCTGATGTGCAGCAAGCCGTCGGTGCCGGGGAAGATCTCGACGAACGCGCCGAAATCGACCAGGCGCACGACTTTGCCCAAATAGGTCTTGCCGACTTCGGCGGTGGCCGTGATGTCGGTGATGATCTGGATCGCCTTGTTGGCCGAAGCTTCGTCGGCGGAGGCGACGTGAACCGTGCCGTCGTCTTCGACGTCGATCTTCACGCCGGTCTGCTCGATGATCCCACGGATCACCTTGCCACCGGGTCCGATGACGTCGCGAATCTTATCGGTTGGAATATGTAGCGTGTAGATGCGGGGCGCGTATTGCGAGATGTTGGCCTTGGGCTTAGGGAGCGCCTGTTCCATCTTGCCGATGATGAAGAGACGGCCGCGGCGCGCCTGCTCCAGCGCTTCCTTCAGGATGGAGGTGGTCACACTCGGGACTTTAATATCCATCTGCAGGCCGGTGATGCCGTCGCGGGTGCCGGCGACTTTGAAATCCATATCGCCGTAGTGGTCTTCGGCGCCGGCGATGTCGGTGAGGATGGCGTAATCCTTGCCTTCCATGACAAGGCCCATAGCAATGCCGCCCACATGAGCCGCAAGCGGCGCGCCGGCATCCATCAGCGCCAGGGAAGCGCCGCAGACGGTGGCCTGCGAACTCGAACCGTTGGATTCGAGGATGTCGCTCACCACGCGCATGGTGTACGGGAAAACGTCTTCGGCGGGAATCAGCGCCAGAAGGCTGCGCTCGGCGAGGGCGCCGTGACCGATCTCGCGCCGGCCGGGGCCGCGCATGAAGCCGACTTCTCCCACGCTGAACGGCGGGAAATTGTAATGCAGCATGAAGCGCTTGGTGACTTCACCCGGCTCGAGGAGCTCGATGCGCTGCTCGTCGTCCTTGGTGCCCAACGTCACGGTGACCAGCGCCTGAGTCTCGCCGCGCGTGAACAAGGCCGAACCATGGGTGCGCGGCAGCACGCCGGTTTCGATGGTGATCTGGCGGACCTCATCGAAGGCGCGGCCGTCCGGACGACGGTGGTTCTTGAGCATCTCGTCGCGGAAGATCCGCTCCTTGAGGGTATCGAAACACTTACCCGCTTCGTCCTGTTTCTCTTCCGGCTGCGCTTCTTTGATCTTCTCCTTAAGCGCATCGACACGGGCGTAGCTGTCAATCTTGGAGTATTTCTGAGTGTTCAGGGCGTCGGTCAGCTCAATGCGGGCCTGACGGGAGACTTCCATATATACCGCTTGATCGTGCACAGGCGGGGTGAACTCGCGCTTCTTCTTGCCGGCCAGCTTCACCAACTGCCGGATGCCGGCGGCGATTTTCTTGCAGCAATCATGGCCGTATTCGATAGCGCCGAGCACTTCGGCTTCGGAAACCTGGCGCGCGCCGGCCTCTACCATCACGATGCCTTCTTCGGTGCCGGCGACCACGATGTTCAGCTTGGACTCGCGGCCTTCGGTGTAAGTCGGGTTGGCGATGTATTTGCCGTCTTTCATGCCGACGCGCACACCGGCCAGCACATAAGGGAAAGGCAGGTCGGAGATGGCCAGAGCGGCTCCAGCGCCGGCGATGGCCAGCGAATTCGGGTCCTGCTCGGGATCGGCCGAGAGCACCATCGCGATGACCTGCGTTTCGTGCAGAAACCCTTCGGGGAACAGCGGACGGATCGGACGATCGATCAAGCGGCTGGTGAGGATTTCTTTTTCCGAGGGACGGCCCTCGCGTTTGATAAAACCGCCCGGAATCTTTCCGGCGGCGTAAGTGTATTCGCGATAATCGACGGTGAGCGGGAAGAATCCGGCTCCCGGCTTGGCCTCATCGGCCATGCACGCGCTAACGAGGACTACCGAGTCCCCGGATCGAACGACGACCGCGCCGTTCGCCTGTTTGGCCACTTTGCCTGTTTCCAGGGTTATTTTGCGGCCGTCCAGGTCAACTTCAACTGTGTGAGACATTTCTTTCTAAACCTCCAACCTCGCCGGTAGTGCCGTAGCGACGTTCCGGCCAGTCAGGGATGGGCATCCGTAAAGGAGCCGTTTGAGACTGGAGTTGACAGGATGAGTCGGCCCGTAAGAAACGGGCTATACTCCGGCCACCAGGGCCGGTTGGAAATGATTTCGGAAACATCGGTTTCCGAAGAATGGACTAACGCCGGATTCCGAGCCGTTGGAGAACCACTTTGTAACGCTCTGGGTCCGTATCGCGCAGGTAAGTCAGAAGCCGGCGACGCTTGGCCACCAGGGTCAACAGCCCTTTTCGGGAACCGTTGTCTTTCTGGTGCGTCTGGAAGTGCTCCTGCAGCAGCGAGAGGCGCTGGCTAAGCAGGGCAATCTGTACTTCTGGCGACCCGGTGTCGGTCTTGTGGCGTTGATTGGTGGAAACCACCTGCCGCTTGGTCTCTGTCGCCAGTGCCATTCTAAAGGATCATGCTCCTTGTCTTCTCTTAATCTCGTTTTGGTACCCACCCAGGATAGCACAACCGATATCGGCGCCAGGGAATCCCTTAATAGACTTGAAAGCAGAAGACCTGGTTGGAGCCGTCGGGGGTCAACGAGTACTCACCCTTGTCGAGACTAGACACCACCTCGATGCGGTAAAGGCCATCAGAGCTCAGCTTGGTGACATCGACGCGAATGGGCATGGCCGTCTGCTTCTTTTTGTGGGAGAACAGGATTTCCCGGCGGCCGTTCTTGGTTTCCAGCTTGAACAACTGCAGCTTGTCCGGGCCGATTTTGTCGGACAGAAAAAGAAGGATAGGCGAGGCGAGCGGCGTCTTCACAGTAGAAGCGGGGCCGGAGACCACGTAGAGAATGTCATCCTTGCGATGCTCTTCCATCGCATCGGTGACCTCGGTGGCGAGCAGGCTCTCGGCATGCCTGATGTACGGGATGTCAGGCTTGGCAGGCCGCGGGCCGTCGTATTTCTGAGCGAAGGCCGCGGCGGCGGCCGTTACGAGCATCAGGACTCTGCGCGTCATACGGGATCTATCTTAAAATTCAGGGACAGGCTACGCAATCCCCACTATGCCGAAGAAGCAGGTCGATTTCGACACCGTACGGAAGATCGGGCTGGCGCTCCCCGGAGTGGAGGAGAGCACCACGTACGGCTCGCCGGCGCTCAAGGTTCGCGGAAAACTGCTGGCGTGCCTCGCGATCAACAAAGCCGCGGAGCCCAATTCTCTAGTGGTGCGCGTCGACTTCGACCAGCGCGCGGAGCTACTGGAAACCGACCCGCAAACGTACTACATGAAGGATCATTACGTCCACTACCCGTCGGTGCTTGTGCGGTTGTCTCGGATTCAGCCCGACGCGCTCAAGGACCTGCTCCTGATAGCCTGGCGGTATGTGACCACGCAGCCGGACAGCAAGAAAAAGAGGACTGCCCGCCGGCTTACCTGACAGCGTGCGCGGAATCCCGCTCGTTGTCGCACACGTCTTCAATCATCTCCGTGTCGGCTAGAAATTGGAATTGCAGCGGGAAAGACCAGGGCATGGTGTAGGCCTGCGGGTCGTCGATAGTAATCTCGACGTCCATGTGGCCGAAATTCGGGCGGCGGAATTTTTCGACGGTGTGCAAGGCTTCGGTATGCGGGCGGCCGCTATCATCCAGCCAGCTTTTGTCGTTGAATCCGCGCGTGTCGACCACGAACCAATCGCCGTCCCAATGGCCGACGGAATAGCCGAGCCAGGCCGGCTGCACTACCGGCGGATTGGAGCGGCCGTCGGTGAAGACTTGGCGGAAGCGCGCAAATTCTTCGTACAGGATGAGGGTCAGACCCGGGTTCTGGACAATCTTCATCGGCACGCCGATGAGCATTTGGTCCGGGATGCCGTGAGGGAGACAGCGCGAGGAAGGGCGGTCGGCCATGAAATTCGCCTGGCGCCGGCGGTGGAGCGCTTCGGCCGCGGGGAGCATGGGCGGGATCTTTTCTCCGGGGCGCATGAAATCTTCCAGGTTGGGCCCCATCGCCAGCGTGGTTACGCGCTGGTTGGGATTGCGCATACGCTGCCACAACCCGGTTAAATCGGGCTTGGCATCTACAGCTTTAGGCACGGGCGCGGAGAGGTTGGGCTTTCCGTCGGCAGTGCGAGGGATGTTCGGAGTGGGATAGCTGATCCACTGGGCAGATCCGGAAACAACGCAGATGAAGGCCAGCAGAGCGAATTTGACCATCAATGCGCTTTCTCCTGCGCGCGCGCGCCGGAGAGCATTCCCGACATCCCGTAGTTGCCTTCATGACAGGCGTACTCGAACAGCGGCCCCTGCGCTTTCGTCATCGGGATCTGAGCCGTCCAGGGACGCGTGAAGGTCTCCGGATCCTCGACGTGGAACTCGTAGGTGATTGTGTTTAAGTCCGTGCGGGTGAAGCGCTCGGTGAGCCGCAGATGCGCGCCAGAGCCAGCAAAGTTGGTCTGATCCGTAAAATTCGTCGTCTCGACGACGAGCGTGCCACCCTCCCAGTGACCGCGCGAATCGCCCGTCCATTGCCGGATGTTCGCTGGCAAATGCGGGCGGCCATCCAGAGGAATCACGCGGGCATCGTGAATCTGTTCGGAGAGAATCAGCACGTAGTCGGGAGTCTGCACAATTTGGTAGTTGGCGTTGTAGTTCGCCGGCATCATGGGCGGGCCGGAGTTCGGGGTCGCGATGCAGCGCTCGGCAGGCGACCGGTCTTCGGGGCCATCGAACGGGTGAAGGCGGCGTGTTTCGGACCGGTCGGCGGCCCGCTTTTTTCCGTCGGGGGTCAACGGCGGAATGCGGCCGTCCGGCGTGTCCATGATGAGCGAAGTACGGCGGCTGGGGACCACTTTACCGCGATCCCGCCAGAACTCGTTGTAAGCGCGGTTGACATCGACGGCGCCGCCACCGTCGCGCCGATCGGCGTCGACATCCTGGAGCGCGCTCTTGGCGAATTCCGCAGCCTCTTGCTCCGTGAGATATTCCTTGCCGGCAAGGGCGGTGGGCCGTTCCAGCGGCGTCAGCGTGGCGTTGGTCCAGATTCCCTGCAAATCCGGGTGGCCGTCGGGGGCCAGCGGCGGAGCCGCGCCGGCGCCGAACAAGAAAGGGGCGGTCAACAGGGCTAGAACGAACAGCTTCATGATCCACCTCGTAGTGAAGTATTCTATGCCCGCGGACACCACGCTGCCACCCTCACTCTTGAGGCAGACGCGAGGACGGGGGATGCGCCTGCTTGAATCTGGCGCGCAGGGCTTCTCGATCGAGTTTGGTTCCGTTCAGGTACACGCTGTCGATCTGCCGCATGTTGCGGATGTTCTCGAGCGGATTTGCATTCAGGACGATGAAATCGGCGCGTTTGCCTTTGGCCAGCGTACCCGCATCCTTGACACGCAGCAACGCGGCCGGCCGCGAGGTGGCGATGGGGATGATGTCAGCCGGCTTCATTCCCAGATCCGCGTACATGCCCATTTCGTGGTGCTCCGCGAATCCGTAGGAATACTTCTGCGACACGCCGGCATCGGTGCTGAGCACAATGCGCGCACCCGCATCGAGATATTTCGGAAAATTGTACTTGAGATTCTCCTGGCGCTGGACGAACTGCGGCGTCGCGGGGGCGGAGCACGGCGGTGAGGGCAGCCAGGTCTTCCCTGCTTTCACGGCGGCGACGACGCTGTCGGGCACCACTTGCTCGATAAACGGATTGGCGCCGTCGCAAAGCTCTGATCTGTCGCCGAGGCCCATTACCGGGGCCCAGTAGGGCTGCTTCTCCTTGATCAGCGCGAGGAATTCGTCATCGAGTTTCTCGGCAACGACAGTGTGCACGAGCACGTCGACACCCGCCCTCACCACGCCCTTCTGATCCGCCAAGTTCGTGGCGTGCGCGTGCACGGTGATGCCGTGCTTGTGCGCCTCCTGGATAATTGCGGTGTAGATCTCGGGCGAGAGTTTCTTCTTGCCTCCGCGATTGTTGTCGCGGTTGTCCACCCAGAACTTGATCTGGGTGATCTTGCGGGCGGCGATTTTCCGGACGGCGGCTACGGCTTCTTCGGGCGTCGTCACTTCCGTCACGGCGTGCAGCGGCGTAGTTCCCTGGATCAGGAGCGCGTCCGGTCCGCCGCCCAGTGGCGCCATGCCGGCCGAGAAAAAGAATCGCGCGGCCGGCGGGAACTTCCCGGCAAGCTGGTCTTGCTGAAGCTGGATCGCGAAGTCCAACGGCTGATCGCCCATGGTCATGGCGGAACCAACGCCAAAGTACGCCTCGCGCTCAAGATGGTCGAGCACGTTCTCTTGGGTGTGGTTCTCCACGCTCCAGCTCACGTAGCCCTCATATCCGATGTGGATGTGCACGTTGTTCAACGCCGGCATCACGGTCTTGCCGGTCAAGTCGACGCGAGTTGCCCCGCGAGGCGCGTTCACAGAACCCTTCGGACCGATCGCGGTGATGCGACCGTTCTGGACGACAAACGCGCCACTCTCGATAGGTGCGCCGGCGTCGCCAAGGATCAGGCGCGCACCTTCGTAGAGAGCTGCCGGTTGCGAATAGGCAGAAAGTGCCGTCAGCAGGATGCCGGCCGTAACACAGCGGATTCGCATGGAGAACCTCCTGTTACCGGGTTCGGGCCTCGTACTTGGCGAGTTCGTAGCGCGCGATGGCTTCCCGATGCACCTCATCGGGGCCGTCCGCCAGCCGCAGTGTGCGCGCATTGGCCCAGGCCCACGCCAGGGGAAAGTCGTCCGAGACGCCGCCGCCGCCGTGCGCCTGGATGGCCCGGTCCAGCACGCGCAACGCCATATTCGGCGCCACGACCTTGATCATCGCGATCTCAGAGCGCGCCACTTTGTTGCCGACCGTATCCATCATGAACGCCGCGTTCAAGGTCAGTAAGCGCGCCTGTTCGATTTCCATGCGCGAGACGGCGATGTCGGCGCGGATCGTCCCCTGCTCGGCCAGTGTACGTCCGAAAGCCACGCGCGACCCGACACGCCGGCACAACAGCTCGAGCGCACGCTCCGCCACGCCGATCAGCCGCATGCAATGGTGAATTCGGCCCGGCCCCAAACGCCCTTGCGCGATCTCGAACCCGCGCCCTTCCCCGAGCAGCATATTGCCTCCCGGCACGCGCACGTTCTCGAACAGCACCTCCCCGTGGCCATGCGGCGCGTGGTCATATCCGAAGACGTTCAAGGTACGCTTGATTGTTACGCCCGGCGCATTCATCGGAACCACGATCATCGATTGTTGTTTGTGTTTGGGTGCAGCCGGGTCGGTCTTTCCCATGAAGATGGCGACTTTGCAGCGTGGATCGCCGGCGCCGGAAGTCCACCACTTCCGGCCGTTGATCACATAATCGGCTCCGTCGCGCGCGATGCGGGATTCGATATTGGTGGCGTCCGAAGACGCGACCTGCGGCTCGGTCATGGCAAAGCAGGAGCGGATCTCTCCCGCCAGCAGCGGCTTAAGCCATTTTTCTTTCAGCTCCGTCGAGCCGTACCGCTCGAGCACTTCCATGTTGCCGGTGTCCGGCGCCGAGCAGTTGAACACCTCGGGGGCGAGCGGCGAACGGCCCATGATTTCACACAGGGGCGCATATTCCAGGTTGGTCAAACCCGCGCCCCGCTCACTGGCTGGCAGAAAGAGATTCCACAGACCGGCTGCGCGCGCTTTTGGCTTCAACTCCTCGATGACGGGGACCGGCTGCCAGCGGTCCGGCCCCTGACAATGCTCGTGGAACCGCGCCTCGTTCGGATAGACGTGCTCCTCCATGAACGCCGTGAGGCGCTTCTGCAGGTGCTTCACCTTGTCCGAGAACTCAAAATCCATCCGGCTCCCCGTCAACGTATCTTACCGATACGTGCGCATCTCCGGCACGGGCAGGTGCGGGATGGTATTGAACGCATCGAGGCGCAGGTGTCCGCCGCGCAGGCGCATCACAGTGCACGACGCGTTCCGCAGGGCCCCCGCGAGCCGCATGGCCCGGTCATCGAAAATGTCCATGGCCATCGCCGTCCAGACTCCGATCGGAGTCGCCGAAGTGAAGACCGCCACGTCGCCGTTGCGCGCGGCCTGCTCCAGCCTGGAGCGGCAGCCGGAAACCCGCTCGCGAAAGGCCGGCCAGCTTTCGCCATCGTAGGGAAGACGGCCCTCCACCCACGTATCCACCACCTTGACATCGCATGGCAGCCAGCGGCGGTTCACCGGCGCATCGTGCTCGTTGACTGCGGCGCGCGCGTCGAGCCGCATTGCTTCGTACTGGCGGCGGAACTCGGGATCTTCGTTGCAAAGTTGAGGGGCAATGGCGCGATATACGTGAGTCAGGTCGAACTCGTTCCAGCCGCAGTCGGTCACGATTTCGGGAAACCGGCCGCCCGAATCGACGATGGCGCTCTTGACCGAGGCCGCCGTCTCCCGCTGCCGGTCGAGCGACCCGGAAAACGCCGCCGTAAATTCCAGCTTCTCGGAGTGAAAATATTCACCGAGAAGCCGGGACTGTCGCTTACCCAATTCCGATAACGAATCGTATGCCTTGCGGGTGCCGGCCTGCCCGTGTCGGACCAGATAAATCCGGCTCAACGGTAGGTCTCCGTGAGAGTGGCGGCCAGCCGCACCAAGCCACTTACCTGCCGGTCGAAATGGCGAAAGCGCTGATCCTGCGTCTGGCCGGCGCGAAAGCGGTAATAGATCTGCTGCAGAATCACGGCCAGTTTGAACACACCGAGAACTTCGTGGTACCCGACACACGATACGTCGCGGCTGGTGCGCTCCGCGTAGCGCTGCAGAAACTGATCGCGCGTATACCAGCCCGGTTGCATCGTCACAGAACGAGTAGCGGTGTGGCCGTCCTCCTGCGCCGCCACGTTGGCCCAGGTCCAGTAACACAAGGACAGGCCGAGATCTGCCAGGGGATCTCCCACCGTCGTCATTTCCCAGTCGAGCACGGCTTCAATGCCGTCGCCTGCCAGACCGATCATGACGTTATCCAATTTGTAGTCGTTGTGAACCAAAGAAGCTTCGGATGACTCCGGCAAACGCTCGTACAGCCACCGCACCACGCGTTCCATTTCGGGAAGCTCTTCTGTTTTGGCGCGCATCCACCGGTCCGCCCAGCCTCTCACTTGCCGCTCGACAAAGCCGGCTGGCTTGCCGAGCTCGCGAAGGCCGTTCTGATCGATATCGATTGCGTGTAGCCGCACCAGACAGTCGATGAACGCCTCGCTCAAGACACGGGGATGATCCGGCATGGCTGCCAATTCCGGAGGTACCGTGGCACGGATCACGACGCCGCGCCTGCGTTCCATGAGGAAAAACGCGCCGCCGATGACCGCGGGATCCTGGCAGAGGTGAAACACTTGCGGCGCCTCGGGGAAGTGCGGATGCACGGCTTGCAACACGCGGAACTCGCGGGCCATGTCGTGTGCTTTCGGTGCGACCGGCCCCAGCGGCGGACGGCGCAGCACGTACTCGCGGCCTCCCGCCCGCAGGAGGTAAACCAGGTTCGAATGCCCGTTGGGAAACTGCTCTACCTGCAAGGAGTTTCCGACGCCGAGGTGCTCCCGCAAATAACCGGTGAGCTTCCCAATATCAAGCTCTTCGCCGGGCCGGACCCCCGTGGTATCGGAAGCGAGGAGAATGTCGCGCATGGAGCGGGCAGATCGGCCCGGCAAACCATCATACCAATTCCGAACCTACCGATCGACAGGTGTATCACTCGCGAACTATATCCGGAAGGAGCCTCAAGCGGCGGCTCCAATCTTCTGGAAGCCGCCGCCCTCGGCCTTCGGTTAGCGACTCCAATTGTGACTGCGAGAACTGAACTATTTTTCGGATGGGACGAATCTGGTTAGAATCGTTTCCTTCCGGCGGACTTGCGCGGGCAAATTCTTCCGGCGCTTCGGCGAGGGAAGCCATGCCGGTGGAGGGCTGCGCCGGGATCCGGGTCATCAAGATAACCTGCTCAGCTATTTGCCTGACATGTTCAACGCTGCGCGCTAACCAAGGTTTACCGTCCGCCGCTGTCCAACTTCAACGTTGAGGGAGAACGGCTTTACGCCCTAGTGTAAGATCGAGATGCGTGTTTCGGCGGGCGGGGTCGTCACGGCTCGGAGAAGGGCAGCCTCCGCCGAGATTGCCCAAACTGTCCACCAACAGTCCGCTCCCTTCCTGCCGCTGATGCTCTATGGAGTGTTATCGGCGGCGCTGGGATTCGGCCTGTACGCGTGCGGGATGGTGTGGACAACGGTTCGCTTCCTCATAGCCGGGGCTAATCCCAAGGCGCTCGAGAGCCCGCTGTTGTACATCAGTGGCATACCAGTGCTGTTGGGTGCGGCTCTTGTGGCGGCTGAGTTGGTGTTTCAACTGCCCAGGAAGAGGGCGCACCGACAGGTAGCCGTGAATCCGGTGGCGGATCCTCACCTCACCGTGGTCCTGACGGCGTACAACGATGAAGCCAGCATCGGCGCGGCGGTCTCAGACTTCCGCCGCCATCCCCTGGTCCGCCGTGTGCTCGTAGTTGACAACAACAGCGCGGATGGAACCCGGCAAGCGGCGGAATCAGCCGGCGCCATTGTGATCCGCGAAGACGCGCGCGGCTACGGGCACTGCGTCTACCGGTCGCTCGCCGAAGCCGTCCGCTATACCGATACCGAACTGGTTCTGCTCTGCGAAGGCGACATGACGTTTCGGGCCTACGACATCGATAAATTCCTCGCCTATGCGCCGCACGCCGAGATCGTGAACGGCACCCGCATCGTGGAGCAACTCCGGGATCGCGATACGCAGCTTAGCACCTTCATTTATTACGGTAACTTTGCCGTGGGCAAGCTATTGGAACTCAAACACATCGGGAAGGGCACGTTTACCGACGTCGGGACTACTTACAAATTGTGCCGGACGCAGGCTCTGGAGCGCTTGCTGCCGCGGCTCGATCCGCGAATCAATCTGGAATTCAACGCCCATTTTCTGGATAAGGCTCTCGAGAGCAGCATCGATCTGGTCGAGTGTCCCATCACCTTCTTCGCCCGCGTTGGTGCCAGTAAGGGCGGCAACGTGAACGATGTCCGCGCTCTGCAAGTGGGGTTGCGGATGATTGCGGGACTGCTGTTTGGCTGGACCGTTTTGGCGCGGGACTAGATGTCGTACCACGAAACGCGCTTTGCCCATGACAGCCGACGCGAGGTGCTCTGGCAGACCCTCTGCCGCCACTACTTCCAGCGACTGGTGGCCCCCGGCGATGCGGTCCTGGAACTTGGATGTGGATACGGCGATTTCATCAACCACATTCAATGCTCCCGTAAGATCGCCGTGGACCAATGGGCGGGCGCGGCCGATTATCTGAGGGCGGATGTGCAGGCAAAGATCGGCAGCGTCGTCGACCTGAGTGCGATCCCGGACGGTTCCATTGACTTCATTTTCGCCAGCAATGTGTTCGAGCACCTGCCGCAGACGGAGTTCGCGGACTGCCTCGGGGAAGTCCGGAGAGTGCTGAGCCCCGGCGGCACCCTGAATATTCTGCAGCCCAACTATCGCCTCTGCAGCAACGAGTACTTCGACGACTACACGCACGTGTCGATCTATTCGGATCGCAGCCTATGCGATTTCCTGCGGGCTCACGGGCTGCGGGTGCTCGAGTGCCAGGCCCGTTTTCTTCCGCTGACCATCAAGTCCCGTCTGCCGGTGTCGCCGGCGCTGATTCGGGCCTACCTGGCATCGCCCGTTAAACCTCTCGCGAAGCAGATGTTCGTTCGCGCCGCGGTAGAACGCGATCCGAGGCCGGAATGACGGCGCGGCCGGAATGGCGTCACGCGGATCTGATTTTCGTGGCGGGGTTGGCCGCGATCTGCGGGCTGACCATCGCCGTCGGCATCGCTCCGCTCCGGGTCTTCGAACACGATACGTTCTTCGCGCTCGACGGCGCGTTCCGGGTCTTGCGAGGCCAGGTGCCACACCGCGACTTCTCGTCGGCCTGGGGACCGGTGCTGTTCCTGATGGACGCCGCTGGACTGGCGTTGTCGGGCCTGCGTCCGGCCGGGATCGGATATGCCAACGCACTGTGGGGCGCGCTGATCGCCGTGTGGGCATACTGGATTGGCCGCTCGCGCTTCACTCCCGGGCGCGCCTGCATCGCCGGCATCTATACCCTTCTGTTGATCGTGGGGCCTTATGCATTGGGCTACAGCCCGCTGTCGTTCAGCCACGCGATGGCCTATAACCGCTACGGTTTTGCGCTTCTGGGAATCATCCTGTTGGAATGTTCGGACTGCCGCGATCGAGCGGGCGCCTTTTCCAGCGGCGTGGCTTGGGCGCTGCTGGTTTTTCTAAAAGTCAGTTATGCGGTGATGGCAGTGCCTTTCTTGCTGATCGCCTGGATCTACAGCGATTCGCGGAAGCCGCGCCTGATCTGGCTCGGCGCCGGAGCCGGGCTCGTGACCCTGCTGCTGCTGTCCTATCTCAGATTCAGCGTAGGCGTGATGTGGCAGGATTGGATCTCGGCGGCCAGTGGGCGCAGCCGAACCTGGAACTGGGGTGGCACACTAAACGCAGCGTCCGCCGCCGAGGGAATCCCCCTGGTTCTGATGGCCGGAATCGTCTGCGTGAATAGCCCGCGGGCTATCCGTGTGCGCCTGGCTGTGATGGCGCTGGCAACGCTGGTCGTCAGTCTGATTCTGCTGTCTACCAACCATCAGGCGGAATCTCTGCCGCTCACGGGCCTTGCAGCTTTGGTCCTAGCGAATGAAGGCATCGCCCGAGGGCGCCAGACCGTGCAACTTCCCGCGGATCTTTTTCGCAAACTGTGGGTCATGATGCTGACGGTGATCTGCGTGGCACCGCTGGCTCTGGAAAACACGGCGGCCCTGGTGGCTGCGGGCATTGAAGAACGGCGGCTGGCGGCAACCTCGACGGACCAGTTACGGAGCGAACGCGGCGCCTCGATGGATTTCGAGCCCGTCGAATCTTCGATGACATCGGAAACCGGAGGTCCTGCCTACGTCGACGCCTTGAACGATGGGTTGGACCTCCTCCGGCGCCGCACACGGCCGGACACCGGCGCGTTGGCGATGGACATGTTCGACCCGTTCAATTACCTGTTGGATCGCCGCCCGCCCCGGGGAGGCATCGCGGCCGCCGCTTACAATTACGTATTCAGCGATGAGGCACACCCGCCGGCAGGCCAGTTCTTCGGCGATGCGCGCTACATCCTAGTTCGCAAATACAGCGCAGCGGCTCAGGACTACGAAATCGAAGAATATCATTTGCGCGGCTTGGACCGCGTCTACGGTCCAGACCTGCGAAAGCGTTTTCGACTTGTCGAAGAAACGACGCACTGGTCCCTGTGGGAGCGGCAGTGAAGCCAAGTCG
>CAYTJD010000156.1:0-23885 GCA_964438005.1 uncultured Solibacteraceae bacterium
CGTTGGAATCGACTACCGAAGTGACTGCCCAGGACCCGGCATACGAGATGTTGGAGGACACATTGCCGTTGCTGAGGACCGCCGGCAGAGAGTAGCTGGTGCCGGAGTTCGGCGATGAGGTAACGGTGCGGCCGGCGCCGTCGGTGCTGGAGGTGACTACGCCGCCGATGTCGTAGGAAGCCGTATGATTGTCGGGGCCGCTCGAGGTCACGTTCCCGCGGTAGCTGAAGCTGGTGTTATACGAGGAATCATGCAGCGCGAGATTAGGCCGGTCGGTCAATCCTGGGCTGGGGTAGCTGTAACTATCGTAGCTGTTCGAGCGCAGCACAGTGTTCACACCGCCGCGCGTCACGGTGGCCTGCGTGAGCCGGTTGCGAATGTAGCGCGAAAGGTAGTTGGGATCGGTGAGATAGGTTTGTGAATAGGCCCAATCGGGCGGGTTGGAACCGTTGTTGCCATAGTCATACACGTATGCGTTCAACACGTTGCCGTAGGCGTCGCGATACTGGTAGGTCATGTGTGACGCCGAATTAGTCGTGTTGGGGTTGTGTATGGTCGAGTCCACGTATTTGTGCACGTTGCCATTTTCCTCGAGCCACGTGTAGTAGAGGATCAGCGGCTCGGACCCGTCTGAGTTAAACTCCGCATACGCATACGGCAGCAGAGTGGTCACGGTTTGGTTATAGAGGATCTGGGTGGAGACGTAGTACGTTTTGGATGTGCCGGCGCCGGAGTCGCTGATGGTCGTGGAGACGTGGAACGTGGGTGAGGACGTGCCGTCATAGGTAAAGGACCAGGAATTCGGCGTGGCGCCCGGCACGGAAGCCATCTGCCGCGTTTGTACCTCGCGCAGGCTGATGCCGCTGCCGTAGGCGAATGTCCGGTACTGCCATTGCAAGGTTCCGCCGAGCGGGGTGGTCACCTGGGTCAGTTCGCCGGTACCGGTTGGAGCATATTGGAAATTGTGCGCGATCCCCAATCCGCTCAGTCCGACGGTCTGGAGGAACGTGGTGGGACCATAGTAGATCGACGGGGCAAACGGCGAATTCAGGGGCTGATTGGCCGCATAGTAGAAGTTATAGCTCTCGGCCGTTCCCACAAGAGTCGTGAGATTCGTCGCGTGCGGAATCGGGTCTGAATTGTACGTGAAATAGTAAGATATTTGCGAGAACCCGGTTCCCGAACAGGGGATTGGACCGCCGCCGCTGTTGATGTCCCGCGGATCGAAGACAGCGCAGATGCGCGCGCTGCTGTTCAAGCCTCCGCCAGCGCCCCAGGTATAGAGAATCGAAACCTGATTGCCGTTGCTATCTTGCATGAGCGTAGGATAGAGAGTTCCCGCATCTTGCTCCCCACCCGCCGATTGCGAGCCCATCACCCAGAAGCTGCCGTCGTTGAAATAGAGGCGGTTGGTGTTGGTATCGAAGCTGATGTACACACCCTCGCGGCCGGTCCAGACGCCATTGGTGTTCGTGGTTAAGCTATACTCGGCGCCGGTGGAATCGGTGTACAGGTAATGATCAATGGTCGATGTGCTGCTCCAGATCGGAACGATGGACCCCGCCTGCAGAGTCCAGCCCAAACCGTAGCCGACGTCGGCGCCGAGCAACCAGGTGCCGGCTGAATCCTGCCGCCACATCTGCGAGTTATAGCTGAGCGCGAATGGGACGCCCCATCCCCCGCGGCTCAGCACCTTAAATAGCGGGATCGAGAAGTTCAGGTTGCCGGAAGTAGTGTCAATGTCTTCGCCGGCGGCGCCCCAGTATGACCCCAGGGGCCGCACGCCAAGGCGGCGCGGATCCATGCCATTGCCGGAGTCGGCGCCGGGCGTGCCGACGGGAGGCGGGTTGGGCTGGGTGGCGGTTCCGGTAATGGTGTAGCTGGCAGTGGCGACGCTGCTGTCGAGCCAGCCGCTTTCAAACGCCATGGCCTTTAACGTCTCGGTGCTGCGGACGGTCACGGACGTGCCTGTCGAACCATGGCCTTCGGTGGGTGTGCTGCCGTCGGTCGTGTAGTGGATGAACGCACCGGGAGTGGTGGTGCTGATGGTGACGGTTTGCGCACCGCTGTAGGTTCCGCCCGCCGGGCTGAAGGTCGGCGTCGCCACGGGGCCGGTAATCGTGTAACCGGAAGAAGTGACGGAACTGTCCGCCCATCCGCATTTGTACGCGATCGCTTGCAGCGTTGCCGTGGTATTTATGGCGACCGACGTGCCGATGCTTCCCCAGATCTCGCTGGGCGTGCTGCCGTCCGTGGTATAGCGGATGGTGGCGCCAGATGTGGTCGTGCTGAGAGTCACCGTCTGCGGAGAAGGGTAGGTGCCGCTACCCGGGCTGAACGTAGGGGCGGCCGTGTTCCCCGCGCCGACGACACCATAGATGAGTGTGACGACTTGGCTGTCTTGATAGCCAGCTTCGTAGGCGATCATCTTGAGCGTGGTCGTGCAGGGGAGATATACCGATGTACCAACGGTGCCATTGGTTTCGCTGGGCGTGCTGCCGTCAGTCGTATAACGGATCGTCGCCCCTGGTGTGGAGGTTTGGAGATAGACCCAGAGGGGTTGAGCCCAGAGACCTGGGCCGGGGCTGAACGTCGGAGTGGCGACTTGCGAGGCTGGCGGATTCATGACCGACTGAATTTCCGCCTGGCTCAAGGCGCGGTTATAGATGCGCACGTCGTCGAGTAATCCGTCGAGGGTGCTGCTGTCTGTGGTCCCGCCTCGGGCGTTATTACTTCCGCCGATTGTGTATGTGCTCAGCCCATAGCCATAAAAGGCCCCGCTTAGCGGCTGGCTCGGTGAACCATTGACATAGAACTGAAGAGTGGAGGCTCCGTCCCACGTCACCGCCACGTGGGACCATGTATTCGGCTGGAGGCTGATATTGCTGACGTAACAAGAGGCGCCCAAGTGGTGGACATATAGGTGGTACTGCCCGGAGGATGCACACCCGCCACTCGTGCCGGTGATACCGAAGAAGTCTCCGGAAACACTATCTCCGCCTGCCATCAGCATTGCTCCATACCCCGTGGCCGAATTGAGGTAAACCCACGCGGTGAGAGTTCGAGCTCCCGAAACACCCCCCGCTTCTGTCACTTGGAGCCACGATCCGTTCGGACTCAGAGCGGAACCCTGCTGTCCCTGGCCGTACCCGGCCGGATTTAGCACATTGCCAACCACGCCAGACACGATATCGACCGCGCTGGTGGATGACAGCGGCCAGTCCGCAATGAGGCCGGACTGCGCGCCAGCGCTGGATACCATGAAGGATATCCAGATAGCCCCCGGCAAAGACTTGAACAGTCGATTTTGCAGCCGCTGTCGGGCTTCACAAACGCTCTTCATCGTCGATATCTCCAATTGGATCGGTGCTCTCAATGATTGGAGCCGGTGCCATTGCCCGATCACCGCGGCAACTTCGGTAATTTCGGTAGATTGCCGGGTGCCGCCCCGTTTTGCGGCAGAGGCGCCGTCGCCGTGAACGTCACGGGCGGCGAGAAATTGTAATGCTGGTCGACCACGGCAATCGAATACGTGTGAGTTTCGCCCGGCTTTACCGCGAGATCCTGGAACATCGTGGCGGTGGTCCGCATGAAGTATTGGCCGTCGCGGGCGATCCAATAACTGGCCAGGCCGACGCCCGCCGGGTCGTCGACGACCGCCGGCCATTGGACGTCGATGCGGTTGCGGAACACGGAGACGCCAATCTTCTGTTTGTCGATGGCCGGGAGAGCGGTCCGATGGATGACGCCTAGCTGCACTTCGGAAATGGAATTGCCCGTCGGCGTGCCATACGCGCCGATCCCGGGTGAGCCGGCGCCCGAAGCGGCCACGGCCAATTCCAGGGGCGCGGTTTCATCCGGCCAAAGCAGCGCCACTCCCCCGTGCACCGCCATCCGCATGACCATGCCATCGCGGCACGAGTGAGGAAAGCTGGAGAGCAGCGTGGTGACGCCCGCCACACTTTGCAGCACCAGGAAGGTCGCCACGCAGTGACCCTGGGAATCGATCTGCGGGTTTTGCATTTCGAACGCGAGGTGGGTACCGCCGCCAGCCCCGCCGGTCCGCGAATCGGATGTGGCCTGCAGGAATTCGGTGTAGGTCCCGCCGGAGGCCGTCACGCGTAGCGTCATGCGCACCTCGGCCTCGGCGCTGCCGTCGGGAACCGGGAGGCGGGAAATCAACGATCCGCCGGCGGCGTCCGGCGCGGCCAGGCCGGAGGTTCCCGGCGCCAGCTTCCCGACCGTCGTCCATCTCGAAGAATCAATGGTAGTCATATTGTCGGTCAGGTAGTAGGATTGCGCCGCCCACAAAGGCCCGGCGAGGAGCGCGGTGACCGTGAAACGAGAGGGCTTCATGGCATCACCATCCCGAACTTATCCATGTCGAAATCCTTGCGGTGCTGGCGCAAGGCTGTCTCGACATCTCCCCTGGCGGCGTTGCCTTTTTCAAAAACCACGACCGACTTGTCATTGAGAATGGCTTGAAAGGCAGCCCGGCTGCGAGCCACAAATTCCACTACGGCGCGTTGGCCGTCGTCACTGGGTTGAAACGTGAAGGCAATGATGCCGTTGAGATCTTGCGATGGCGGCCACGGCGCATATTTCGGCCGCTTGGGATCGGCCGGCGTGCCGCTTCCGGTAAGTGGCACGACGCAGAGGATGCGGTTGTATGTATTTCGGGGATCTACCCGACGCTGCGCGCACACCACGGCCCCCAGCGCCAGAACTCCGATCCAGAGTTTCCAGCTCATGTTCGCTCCTAAGCTTCATGGTTTTTCATAACTGTATGCGGATTTGCGCTGATGTCAAGGTACATTTTGCGAACTACGTGAGAAAAACGGTGCATTTTGTATCGATCGATTTTTGGCTCAAGTTAGTGGCGTCCGAATCAGGGATCTACACGATAGCTTAGTCGTAACTCCGGATGAGAATAATGCTCTATCTACCGAGCTGTGAGACTTACTAAATGTGAAGCCGGGCGAATGGGGGTTGAGTAGCCTGTCACCGAAATGAGGGACCGGCGCGGCGGGGGCGGAGCACGCGGGTCCACCAGAGGAGGGCGCCGGTTACGAACATGGCAGCGGGGGCGATGCCGAACAGCGCCCAGGTGAACTTGGTGGCCTGGTCGCAGAAGCCGGGGCCTTTGCACGGGATGCCGATGCCGCAAATGCGGCCGAAGTGGAGATAGGCGAGCCAGTAAATGATGCGGTCGACGATGCGGAAGCCGGCATTGGCCGGCGTGGGTGGCTGGATGCGGTCGGCGAGGTCTTGCACCGAGTCGGGGAAGGCAAGATAAAGTCCGCTAAAAGCGAACACCAAAGTGAAGGCGAGGGTCCAGAAGCCGGCCATGCTGTGCAGGTGCCAGATGAGACGGCGCCCGCGCACGCGGCGCGGAATCACCAGACTGCGGCGCCAGGTCTTGGCGCCCGGCCACCAAATCACGAAGCCAGTGGCGGCAACCAGGAGCAACGCCAGCGCACCCGCGCCGTTGACCTGGCGGCCGGTGGGTCCGGCCAGCAAATTGTCGTGGAGATCGAGGAGCTTGGAGACCAGCCAGATGCCCCAGGGAACCGAATCGCCAAGGTCGCGGCCCGTCCAGGGATCGAACAAGCGCTTTTTGAGCGAATCGCCGCGGCTGAGCCAGATGTCGACGGCCTGATCGAGATTCACCAGGCGCACAATTTTCACCACGCGATAGTCCGGGTACACGCGGCGGGCGGCCGCGGTGAGCTGCGCATCGGTCAAGCGCGGGCCCGAGCCGGTGGAGATGATGGGCGCGGGCGTGGCGGCGCGGTAGAGCTCATTGCGATAGACCAGCACACTGCCGGTGACACTGATCATGAAAATATAGAGGCCGAGGGCGATGCCGCTCCAGAGATGGATCTGGAAGAGCGCGCGACGCAGCCAGGTCTTCTGCGGCTGGCGGAGCCAGCGCTGCCACAGGGTTAGCGGTTTGCTCGCGGTCACTTGCGACAGGCTACAACACGAGGAGCGTGCCGTCAACGCGAAGAAGGGACACGCGAAGAAGGGTCACATCGCTTCTGAGTTCTGGTCATAATTAAAAAGTGAGGGACAGCGAGAAGCAAAAGTCTAAACCAGAAGGGGAGAAGAAGGCCTCGCGGCCCGCGCGAGTTCCCCGCAAAACGGGCGAGCAGCCAGGGAACTTGCGGAAGCGGGAGCAGTGGTTCCGCAAACGATCGGACACTTAATCTTCCCGCTATACGTTCAGTTTAAAAATACTGCGCCCGTAAGTCGCTACGGTCAACGTTCGGTCCTTTTGGTGGTACACCAGGTCGACAAACATGGTATGTGGCAGGTTGCTCGAAATGTTCGTCCAAGTAGCGCCGCCATCGTCGGACTGGAATACGGCCGCATCGCTGGCCACGAAAATGGTATTCGGCTGGTCCGGCCGGCAGGCGATCGCCTGGTGCGGCGAGTCGGGTAGTTGGCCGCCATCGGTGTCGCGCCATGTGGCGCCGGCATCGTCCGAGCGAAATACGTGGCGGTGTCCCGTTCCTCCCACAGTGACATACACCGTTTTCGCGCTTTTGGGATGGGTCTCAATGCGAGTTATGATCATGCCCGGCAGAACGGAACCCGAGAGATCTCCCGACCAGGTACTGCCGGCATCGGTGCTGCGGAAGAAGCCGCCCTTTTCCGTGCCGACATACACGTATTTCGAATTGGCGGTGGCGACTTCGAGGGCCGTGACCACGGAACCATCCAAAGGCGGCGAAACGGGCGTCCAGGTCATTCCGTCATTGGAGGTCTTCCACACTCGCGAAGACGCCGTGTAGACCGTATTGGAATCGTTGGGATCCATTACGATGTAGACCATCCAGACGGCGTCGTGCTCCGCCTTGGTGACGCCTTTGGGGGTGACCTCTTTGGGAGTTCCGTTCTTCCATCTGAATATATGGAAGTTGTAATAGGAACCGTAGAAGTGAGCGGCATCCTTGGGATCGAAGACCATCCAGCCGCCATCGCCCCCGAGCACGTCGCCGAAATCGTCGGGTTTCCCACTGGAGGTCATGATGGAGCCGTTATCCTGGGCGCCGCCGCCATAGTGACGGCCATCGCTTGGCGCCACGTCGATGTCATAAAACATGGTGGCGGCCAGGCCATTGCTGCGGTTGGTCCAGGTCGCTCCGCCGTCTTCGCTCAGGTCCATACCGCCGTCGTTGGCATCGTATACGCGACCGGGTTTGGAAGGCGGCATGACCAAAGCGTGATGGTCCGCGTGGGCGTACTTCGGCTTGCCGCGGTCAGCATCCCATTGAGTCGCGCGGGTCCAGGTCTTGCCGGCGTTGGTGGTCAGGTGAAGGTCCACTCCACCGCAGAGGACGCGGTTGGGATCGGACGGATGCACTACGATGCAATTGCCATAGGTCATCTGGCCTTCGTCTGCGAACCCGCGTGAACCGATCGATTTCCAGGTGGAACCCTGGTTCGTGCTGAGGAAGACATCCAGCACACCGTCGGTGGAGTTGGATATGATCGCGTACATCGTATCCGGCTTGGATGGGGCAAGCGCCAGGCTGGCGCGGGCCATCAGCGAGGTATCCGGCAATCCCTTGGTGAGTTGTTGCCAAGTCCTGCCACTGTCCTTCGAACGCCAGATGCCGTTCTTCGACCCGTTCTCATCAATGGTCGCGAAGATCACTCCTTGTGCGGTGGGATGGAAGACCACCGAATGGCACCAATAATTATTGGACGAGACAAAGCCCTGCCGCACCCATGTTTTGCCGCCGTCTGTGGAGGTAAACATGGCGGACGCGTCGCCGGCGTCGTGGGTGACGCCGCCGATAATCAGGTGCTGCGAATCGAAAGGGTCAATCGCGATCACGCCGATCCGGCGGGGAATTCCGGCGGCTTTGGACGACGCCAGCATGCTCCACGTCTTCCCGCCATCCTGAGTGCGGAAGATGCCGACGCCCGTATAGGAATCGGCCGAGCCGTTTGCTTCGCCGGTGCCACAATAGACGGTATCGGGAGACTTCGCGTCGATGGCCAGGGATCCAATATTCAACACGGGCTGATCGTGCCATTGTGAATTCCAGGTCTGGCCGGCGTCATCGCTGCGCCAGACGCCGCCGCCCGCGGAGCCTATATACACGATGTCCGGATTGGCGGGATGAACCGCAAGCGCGGTACACCGGCCTCCAATATTCGTGGGGCCCACGGGAACCCAGTTCCCGGCAGATGGTACGGCAGAGCGGACGCGACTCCGTTCGGAGATGAGTTTCTCAATGTTGGCTTCGCGAACCGGATAGGAAGCGCGCGCTTGGAACCATTGGGCGCGAACCTTGTGGGTTGTGAACCGCGGCGGTGGAGGACCTTTCGGGCGCGTTTTCGCAGGGCCGGATTGGATCTGCACGGGGCCCGTCGCGCGGCGTGCCGGAAACCGCTTCGGTGCTGTCCGCTTGACAGCCGTCTTCTTTGCCATGCCGCCTACGATAAGACCGCGGCCTATCGTTGTCAAATCGCTCCGATTTTCTTGCCGCTAGTGCGGTGACTCTGATATATTGCTCGGCATTGCAAGGCGGCCGCCATGGCCGCGGGGAGGTGGTTCATGGGTTTTCTGTTAGGAAAGCTATGGTCCTTGCGTAACCTGACCTGTTGCATGGTTATGGTTCTCGCAGGAGCGGCTCGCGCGCAGGTCACCGGCTCGATTTCGGGCACCGTCACGGATAGCTCGGGTGCGGGAATTCCGCATGCTTCCGTCACCATAACGGATTTGGAAACCGGGCAGGGGCGAACGCTGTCGACCGACGATCGCGGCGCCTATCGCGTGCTCGCGCTTCCCGTCGGCCGCTACGAGGTCAAAGCCGAACAGTCGGGCTTCAAGACTGCCGTGCGAACCGGCATTTCCCTGGTAGTCGCGCAGGAGGCTGCCGTCGATGTCACTCTGCAAGTCGGCGAAGCGACACAACAAGTGGCGGTTTCGGCCGAAGCTCCGCTGGTCGACGTCAGCACGACCGCCATTTCGGGCCTGGTGAGCGAGCGACAGGTGAAGGATCTGCCGCTCAACGGCCGCAGTTTCGACAATCTCATTACGCTGAATCCCGGCACCGCCAACACCACTTCGAATCGATCTCCGACCAGCACCGGCGGCGGTCAGGGAAATAATTTCTCGGTCTCGGGCAATCGCGAAGACTACAACATCTTTCTGATGAATGGCGTCGAATACACCGGTGTCTCGACCGCCGATGTTATTCCGGGCGGCGTCAGCGGGCAGTTGCTCGGCGTCGATGCGGTGCGCGAGTTCAACGTCCTGGAGAACACCTACGGCGCCGAGTATGGCAAGCGCCCGGGCGGCCAGATCAGCCTCGTGACCATGTCCGGAACCAATCAGTTTCATGGCAGCCTTTTCGAGTTTCTGCGCAATAGCGCCATAGATGCGCGCAATTTCTTCGACCAGACACTTTCGCCTCCGCCCCTGCGCCGTAACCAGTTCGGTGGTTCGGCCGGCGGGCCGCTGCAGAAAGACAAAACCTTCCTCTTCGGCAGTTATGAAGGACTGCGCTGGAGGCTCTCGCAGAGCAACGCCGCGATTGTCCCAGACGCGAACGCGCGGCAAGGCCTCCTGGCGGGTTCGAACATCGGGCTGGCGCCAGGCATCGCTCCCTACTTCGCGTTGTGGCCGGCGGCCAACGGGCCGGAACTTGGCGGCGGGGCCGCCTTCAGCTACTCCAATCCGCAGCAAACCGTCCGCGAGGATTTCGGCAACTTCCGCGTGGATCACAATTTCTCCTCCAACGACATGCTCTCGGGCGTATACACGGTCGATGACGGAGTCAGCCTGACCCCGGGCGCGAATCCGCTTCAACAGACGCTCAGCGTTTTGCGGGCTCAGGTGGCCAGCGTGCAGGAGACACATGTTTTCTCTCCGGCGTTCCTGAACACGTTTCGCGCCGGATTTTCGCGCGCGGCCTGGCATCTGGATGGCACGTCCGCTATAGCGCAACCCCAGCTTGCCTTCGTGCAGGGGCAGCCCGTCGGCTCCATCTCGATCGGCGCTTCGGGCTTGGGGAATCTCGGCAGTTTCGTCGGCGCCGGCACCAGCGGTGCGCAACAGATTGAGACCATCCACCGCAATCTGTTCACGTATGCCGATGATGTGGGGATCGTCCGCGGCAGGCATCAGATCAAGGCTGGCGTCTGGTTTCAGCGAGTGCAATCCAATGATGACGCGGCCGACCAGCGGAATGGCATTGCCAGCTTCGCCGATCTGCAGCACTTCATGCAGGGCCAGGCGACCCAGGTGGTCGCCACGTTAACTCCCATCGAGATCGGGTGGCGCCAGTTCGCCGGCGCTTGGTACGCGCAGGACGCCATTTCTCTGCGCTCCAATCTCACGCTCACCTTAGGGGTGCGGCACGAATTCAACAATGGTTGGAATTCGCCCGCCGGGCTCGCTTCCAATTTCGTGTTCGGCCCCAACCGCGCCTTGCTCACGCAGCCGGTGGTCGGAACGTCGATTTACAGTGAAAACAATGCCAAGGCCCTCTTCGGCCCGCGCGTCGGTTTGGCCTGGGCGCCGTTTGGCGGAACCAGCACGTCCATTCATGCCGGTTTTGGCATTTACTACGAGCAGCTCGATTACATCGGTTCGTGTTGTGACGCCGCCCCGCTGGGCACTTCGAATCAGAAGGTGGTGGTGTCGCCGGCCACGTTTCCGATCTTACTCGCGCCGGGCGCGCCGATTCCCGGCGCCAAGATTTCACCCGCCGGCATTCAGCCAAATCTGAAGATGCCGACCGTCCAACAATATTCCTTCCGCATCGATCAGGCTCTGTCGCGCAACACGGTGCTCAGTGTCGGCTACGTCGGCGAGCACGGCTACCATCTGCTGAACACGGCCGACATGAATACGGCCATCCCGACGATTCTTCCCGACGGGTCGAAATTCTTCGTGCCAAAAGCGCCGCGTGCGAATCCCAACCTGGGAAATGCCCGCTATGAGTTGTCGAACGCCAACAGCAACTACAATGGCCTCCAAGTGGATTTACGCCAGCGCTTGAGCCATGGCATTCAGTTCCGGGTGAACGGGACGTTCCAAAAGAGCCTCGACATCCATTCGGCTTCATTCCTCGCCAACGCCGGAGTCGGAGGCACCACCACGATCCTCGATCCGCAGGACCCAAAACGCGATTGGGGGCCTTCGAATTTCAATGTCGGCAGCCGGATCTCGGGAAATTTCAGTTACGATCTGCCGTTCGGGCACGGCCGAGCTTGGTTCTCGAACGCAAGTGGCCTGGCCAATACGCTGCTCAGCGGCTGGCAGGTCAACGGCATTCTGTCGGCGCAGAGCGGTTTCCCGTTCACGCCGCTGGTTGGATTCAACCAATCCGGCAATGGCGATTCGCGGGCGCCCGACCGCCCTAACCTGGCGCCGGGCTTTTCAGGCCCGCTTACTCTGGGCACGCCGCAGCGGTGGTATAACCCCGCCGCTTTTGTTTTGCCCGCGGCTGGTACCTACGGCAATGCCGGCAGAGATATTCTCGAAGGCCCCGGACTGTTGGAGTTCGACTCCTCATTGTTCAAGACGTTCCGGATTCGCGAGCGGGCGGACATCCAGTTCCGCGCCGAATTCTTCAATCTGCTCAACCGTGCGAATTTCGGCCTCCCGCTGATCACAACCTTTACTTCGTCGGGCGCCATTTCACCGAGCGCGGGCCTGATCAACACAGCCGGTCCCGCCCGCCAAATTCAGCTCGGCTTGAAGATGACGTGGTAAGTCAAGCGGCTGGTCGCGCGCGGCGAATATTTCAGAAGGAAGCCCCGCGCGTGAGCGCGGGGGCAAATCCGGCCTATTTGCTGAACTCGAACGCCGTGGCCGCCGGAGTCGAAACCGCCACGCCGGTTCCGGACGACTGCACGTCCCCGCTTACCGCGTAGAACCGGTTGCCGATCACCGCGCCCGCCACGCCGTGGCGCGGCGTCGCCATCGGTGGCATGGTGGTCCAGGTATTGGTGGCAGGATCGTACGCCTCGAACACGCGGAACGCGGTCTGCACCACAGGATCCTGCCACTCGCCGCCGGCAACATAAATTTTCCCGTTGTAGACCGCCGAGGCGACCGCGCTGCGCGCCGTCGGCATGCGGGCTCCGACCGGCCCCCATTGATCTGTGACCGGATCGTACACTTCCACCAGCGAGATGTCCGAAGCCAACCCGATGAACGCCGCGCCGACGCGCCCGCCGATCACATAAATCTTGCCGTTCACTGCGCCCGCTCCCATGTGGTTTCGTGGCGTCGGCATCGATGTCCGCGTGCGCCATGTGTTGGCCTTCGGATCGTATTCCTCGACCGTGCCCAGAACATTCTGCCGGGTCTGCTGGTTGATGTAGGTCTCCTTGGCGCCGGGAGCCGTTGTCGCGCCGCCGATCACGTAGATCTTGCCGTCCACTTCCACGGCTTCGGCCGCGCCGCGCTTGGTCGGCATCGGCGCCAGCGCCTTCCACGAATCCTTTACAGGGTCGTACTCCCAGGCGTTGTTGATCGGCACCCATCCCGCAGGCGCCCCTGGCTCGGGATACACGAACCCGCCGAATGTATAGATCTTGCCGTCGTGCTCACAAAAGGCCACATGATGCGAGGGCAGCGCCATGGGCTTCTTCTTGGTCCACGTGTTCTTGGCTGGGTCGTATTCGTAAACCAGCCCCGCCGGATGCCACAGCGGAATGAGCCCCGCGAACACGTACAGCTTTCCGTTGGCGGCCTCGCCCATCACTTCCTCGCGCGGTTCCGGGAATGGCGCCAGATCCATCCACTTGCCCTGCGCCTGCAGCGCCGCCGAGCCCAGACACGCCCAACCAATCAGTGCCATCATTCGTTTTGGATTCATCATTCGATCACCACGGATTCTTCAAGATCTGACCCGCGCCTAAACCAGCGACGGCGCTTCAGCGGGACGTTCTTCGACGACGACATCCACCGGTTGCCCGGTTTCCGCGGAAAGATCCGCCGCCTGATATACCTGCATCACCATCCTGGCGTGCTCCGGCGTGACGAGCGGCTGCCGGTCCAGCGCCACGCACTCCAGAAAGTGAATCGTTTCTCCGGCCATCGGCCCCGCGTATACGTGCCCCACGCTCTCGCCCGGCATCGTCGATATGGGAAATTGGATGCCGTTCTGCATCGTGGTGACATACACGTCGCGGTGCGTGTCGTCCACCATCAGCGCGCCTTCGGTGCCGACTACCTCAATCCATGTGGAAGAAAAGTTCGGATACGCCGGCGGCAGCACCCAACCCGCGCCGATCGTGAACGCTGAGCCGTCGTCCATGGTGACGATGATCCAAACGCAGTCAGGCACGTTGTACTGCGGGCCCATGATCTTGCGCACTTCCTGCGCGTAGACCTTGACCGGTTTTCGCGGCGCCAGGCACCACAGCACAAAGTCGATGTCGTGCGTCGCTTCCATCGCCGCCGGCGACAACTTCACGCGCCCCCCGATCTTCTTTCCCAGATTGCGCGTGATATGCCGGCTCACCAGCGCGCTCACCGGCTGGCCGATGCGCCCTTCCTCGATGGCGCGCTTGACGTACGCAAACTTCGGATTGAACCGCTGCGAGTAGCCGATGGTAAATGCCAAACCTTTGGAACGAGCCAGAGAAATCAACTCGTCCGCCTCTTCGAGAGTCAGCGCGATCGGTTTCTCGAGCAGCACGTGCTTGCCGGCTTGCAGGCTCTCTTTGGCGATCGGATAGTGGGTCGGCTCCGGTGTGGTCGAGATCATCACTGCGTCGATTGTCGGGTCCTGCACCAGGACCTGGTAGTCCGTGGTGGCCGTCACCGGCTTGGTGAGGGCCGCGACTTCCTGCAGCCGCGCTTCCTTGATTTCGGCAATGTGAAGATCCCGGACGAAGGGGCTGGTGGCGCAGGTCTCGGCGCGAATGCCGCCGCACCAGCCTGTGCCGATTACCCCGACGTTGATCGTTCGCATCTTTCCTCCAGACCCGGATAGTATACTGCGAGACCACACCTGTCAACGTGGAGCATGATGTACGTCCGGCATCGATTGCGCCGTCCGGTTGCCCGATTCGTGTTCGTCGCAGTATCGTCTATTTCGCGCCCTGGTATTTCAGCTCGTTATTGATGACGAGCTGCAGATCGGGCCATTGCAACCCGCCGATCTTGCGGCCGTTGATAAACAGCGTCGGCGTCCCCCGGAGAGCCAGAGCCTGCCCTTCGGCAATGCTGCCGTTCACCTCCGGTTCCGTGGCCTTGGTGTCGATACAGCTGCCGAGTTTGGCGCTGTCCAGCCCGTTTTGACTCGCCCACGCCAACACTTTCGTATTGAGATTGTCGGGCTCAATCTCCTGTTGGTTGTCGTAGATCCAATCGTAGAATTTCCAGAACGTGTCCGCATTCTGGCGGTAAACGCAGCGCCCGTCGATCGCCGCCGCGCGCGCCCAGGGGTGAATCGATTCCAGCGGAAAGTCTTTGAAGAACACGCGTACCTTATCACCGAACGTTTCCGGCACGTTCTTGCGGAGCAGCGGCGCTTCCATGCGGCAGTCGGGGCACTCCAGATCGCCGAATTCGACGATGGTGACCGCCGCATTGGCCGGACCGAACGTGGGCGCTCCGGCCGTCGTCAGCCTGTCGAGATTGGCCTGAAACGGGCTCTTGGTGATGGTGTAGATATCGCCGCTAATGATATGCTGCCCGTCTTCAGACACCTGATAGGTCTGGTCCCGGGAGCCGGCGTCATACTGCACGTGCACCACCACGTCATAAAAGTGCGGAAGATCCTTGGACGGTTTCGGATCGTCGATTTTGTATGTGACCTCGGTGCGATAAAGCTCCACGTGGCGCAGGTAGGCTTCCAGCGTGGCCTTGTCCAGCGCGCCTTTCGGTTTCGTTTGAGCGATTCCCAGCGGGGCGAGCGCCGCGGAAACTGCCAGCAGGGCGGCAAAGGTCTTCATAGCGGTGTACATTATTTTACCTGTTCGCGATTACCTGTCCGCGGCCTCCTCACCGTTACGCTAGAATCAGACTGATTTGTTATGAAATATTGGCTCATTCTTCTGGCTTTTGCGTGTACGGGTCTGCTGGTGGCCGCCGATACCAGCGGCGTGGATGCCGGCGCCATGGACCGCTCGGCGCAGCCTTGCGTCGATTTCTACCAATATGCGTGCGGCGGCTGGATTGCGAGCAATCCTCTGCCGGCCGACCGTTCGCGTTGGGGCCGCTTTGCCGAGCTCTCGGACCGCACCGAAAAAGTGCTGCTGGATTTGGCGCAGAGCGCGGCCGTGGCGCGACCCGGCCGCAGCGACCTCGACCAGAAGATCGGCGATTACTATCAAAGCTGCCTCGACACGGCGGCCATCAACCGCAAGGGCATCTCGGTCCTGGAACCTGAGTTGAACAGCATCCGCCAACTGTCGTCGCTGGATGCGCTGCCCGCCGAACTCGCCCGCTTGCACGACATGGGTGTGCGGGCGCTGTTCGCATTTGGCCCGCGCGCCGACGCTGGGGATTCGAGCCGAACCATTGCATCGCTGACGCAAGGCGGGCTCTCCTTGCCCGATCGCGAGTATTATCTGAAAACCGATCCCAAGTCCGAAGAGATCCGGCGCCGCTTTGTACAACATGTGAGCCGGATGTTTGAGCTTGCCGGCGACTCGTCCGGGAGCGCCGCCGCGCGAGCGCGCGTCGTGCTGGAGCTTGAGACCAAACTGGCGGAAGCCTCTTCGGATCGCGTATCCCTGCGCGTCCCCGAGAAGAACTATCACATTCTGAGCAGGAAGGAACTCGCGGCGCTGGCGCCCGGCTTCGATTGGGAAGCCTATTTCCGCGCTGCCGGCCCGCCACAGTTCGACACCCTGAACGTCGGTCAGCCCGACTATTTCAAACAAACGTCCGCGATTCTGGGCGCGCAACCTGTGGAAGCCTGGAAAATCTACCTTTCCTACCACTTGATCCGCGAGGCAGCTTCCCGGCTGTCCGATGCGTTCGAGCGGGAGGACTTCGATTTCTGGAACCGTTATCTGGGCGGCGCCCGGCAGCAGCGGCCGCGCGCCAGCCGCTGCCTGCAGGACGTGGATCGCGAGCTCGGTGATCTGCTCGGTGAGAAGTACGTCACTAGCGCCTTCGGGCCCGAGGCCAAAGCGCGTATCGGCCAGTTGGTGGATGCGCTGGTTGCCGCTTTGGAAAAAGACATCAACACGCTGCCATGGATGGGCGAGGATACCCGCAAGGCGGCCGTCGCGAAGCTGCGCGAGATCACGCGCAACATCGGATACCCGAACAAGTGGCGTGACTATTCCAAGACCCGGATCGAACGGGATGATTATTTCGGGAACTTCACGCGGACCGCCGCGGTTCTGCATGAAATTCGAATGGAGCATATCGGCCAGCCCACCGAAAAGAACGAATGGACCAATATGACGCCCCCGACTGTGAATGCGTTCTACAACCCTTCCACCAACAGCATCAATTTTCCAGCCGGCATTCTGCAATGGCCCTTCTTCGATCCGCAGCGCGACCTCGCGGTCAACTTTGGCGGCATCGGCTCGGTGATCGGGCACGAAATGACTCACGGGTTCGACGACCAGGGCCGAAAGTACGATGGCGCCGGGAATCTCCGGGATTGGTGGACCGCCGCCGACGCCGCGGAATTCGAAAAACGCGCGGCTTGTGTCGCGAATGAGTATTCCGGCTTTTCGCCGTTGCCGGATGTGAAACTCAATGGGCGGCTGACGCTCGGAGAAAATACCGCCGATAACGGCGGCGTGCGAGTAGCCTTAATGGCCTTGATGGACACGCTCAAGGGCAGGGAAGACCTGGTCGCTGGCTTCTCCCCGGAGCAGCGTTTCTTCCTCGGCTTCGCCCAAGTGTTCTGTGAAAACACCGCGCCCGAGCAGGTGCGGTTGCGCTCGTTGACGGACGCACATTCCCCGGGCCGCTTTCGAGTGAACGGAACCGTCCAAAACATGCCCGAGTTTCAGAAAGCCTTCTCGTGCAAAGCCGGCCAGCCGATGGTCTCCACAAACGCCTGCCGCGTGTGGTGAGGCGCGGCGTCACAGAACCACGACCGGCAGGGAGCGGCCTTCACCACACCCGGCAGGCATTCGCCGCCACCATTGGCTGCCCTGCCTTGCACGCGAAGGCCGTTTGGAATTCCGGCATATTCTGCACCACGCCGTTGACGCGGAACTTGCCCGGCGAATGCGGATCCGTCTGTGCGCGCATGCGGAGGATCTCCTCGCGCTGGCTCTCGCACCAGATTTGGGCAAAGGACAAGAACAGCCGCTGCTCTTCGCTGAAGCCGTCGATCTTCTTTTCCAGCTCGGCCGGAGTGCTCGTGTTGGCCAGCGCCATGAGGGCGACCCGCACGCCGCCGTTGTCGGCCGTGTTCTCTCCCAGCGTGAGCTTGCCGTTGAGATGGACTCCCGGCACTGGGCTGAAGTTGGAATACTGCTTGTCGATGCACGCGGCCCGCTCCTCGAATGCCTTCGCATCGGCCGGTGTCCACCAGTCGCGCAGATTGCCCTTCACATCGAACTGCCGGCCTTGGTCGTCGAAACCGTGCGTCAGTTCGTGCCCGATCACCATGCCGATTGCGCCAAAGTTGATGGCGCTGTCTGCGGCAATTTCATAAAACGGCGGCTGCAGAATTCCAGCTGGAAAATTGATGTTGTTCATCTGCGGATCGTAGTAGGCATTCACGGTGGGCGGCGTCATGGCCCATTCCTGCCGGTCGACCGGCTTGCCAATCTTGTTCAGTTCCCGCTGGAACTCGAACCGGTCGGCCCGCATGCCATTGCCCACCGCGTCGTCCCGCTTGATTTCGACGCTCGAATAATCGCGCCACTTGTTCGGATACCCGATTTTATTCGTGATGCCTTTGAGCTTGATTAACGCCTGCTGTTTGGTGGCCGGGGTCATCCAGGTAAGCTGGTCGATATCCTGCCCCAGCGCCCGTTCAATCGCATCCACCATTTTGAGCGTGCGCTGCTTGGCGTCGCCGCCGAATGTCTGTTCCACGAATTTCTTGCCCAGCGCTTCGCCCAGCTGATTATCGGTGAAATCGACGCAACGCTTCCAGCGAGGTCGCAGCTCGGTGGCGCCGGTCAGCGTCTTGCCATAGAAATTGAAGTTCTCGTTCACAAACGCGGTCGGCAGCAGGGGCGCTTCGGAATGCAGCACGTGCCAGCGCAGGTACGTCTTCCAATCGTCCAGGCTGGCCGATTCGATCATGCCATTGACCGCCTTGAAGAAATCCGGCCACGCGACGTTGACGCTCTGGAAGGCGGGCGCGCCGGAGTCGGTGAAATATTGGTTCCAGCGGAACGCTGGGTTGAGCGTCTCCAGGTCCTGCTTGCTCATCCGGTGGTAGACTTTCTCCGGATCGCGCCGCGACACGCGGTCGAGCGATCCCATCGCCAGCTCGGTCTCCAGCCGCATGACTGTCTCCGCTTGTGCCTTGGCCTGGTCCGGCGCATCGCCGGCTAACTCAAACATCTTCTGAACGTGCGCCACGTACGCCTTGCGCAGTTCCACGGATTTCTCGTCGGTCTTCAGATAGTAATCGCGATCGGGAAGACCGATCCCGCCCTGGTCGGTCTGGGCGATCACCTCGTTGGAGTTCTTGAAGTCTTGGCCGGAGCCGAACTCGAACAGCGCGCTCATGCCGCCGCGGTGCAAGTGGGCGATTTCGGCTGCCAGCTCCGACTTGTCTTTGAGGTTCTGGATGCGGTCGAACTCCGGTTGCAGCGGTGCGAGCCCTTTGGCGTCGATGCCGGCTGTATCCATGCACGCCGCGTAGTAATCGCCCGTCTTCTGCGTGGTGGCGTCGCGCTTCCCCGTCGCGTGGGCGGCCTCTTCCAGGATCTGGTGCAGCACCTCGCGATTTCGCTCCTCGAGTTCGCTGAACCGGCCCCAGCGCGACTGATCGGCGGGAATCGGATTGTTCTTGATCCACCCGCCGCAAGCATATTGATAAAAGTCCACGCACGGGTCCGCGCTTTTGTCGATTGCAGTCAGATCGAAATCGATCGGCTTCTTGGATTCCTGGGCGAACAAGCCGGCCGCGCACAGCCCCAGGCATGAGAAAAGGACGGTTTTACGCACGCGAAACACCTCGTTTCTAATTTAACGTGCCGCGATCGATTTTGTGCCGTTTTTGGATCTAGTTATCCGCGGTTCCACCTCGGAGGTGCTATACTCGCGACGGGTTACCCTATGGCCAGCATACTGATTCGTAAGCCTTTGAACACGATCCTGTCGGAAGCCCACCAGGAAGGCGAACACAGCCTGCGGCGTTCGCTGGGCCCCTTTCAACTGACGGCCTTGGGCGTCGGTGCGATCATCGGGGCCGGGATCTTTGTGCTGTCGGGCCTGGGCGCGCATTACGCCGGGCCGGGGCTCATGCTCTCTTTTGTGCTTTCCGGCTTGGGCTGCGCGTTCGCCGGCCTGTGCTACGCGGAATTCGCCGCCATGATTCCCCTGGCCGGCAGTGCGTACACCTACGCTTACGCGACACTGGGCGAACTCTTTGCCTGGATCATCGGCTGGGATCTGACGCTCGAGTACGCCATGGGCGCGAGCACCGTCTCGTCCGGCTGGTCGAACCACTTCATCGAGCTGATGGATATCCTTCACATCAAAGTGCCGCTGTGGCTGGCGTACGATCATTGGACCGGGCTGCGCATTGCGGAGAACACCATTGCGCGGCAGATGGCCCAGGCATCGGATGCGTCGCTGGTTCCCGGCACCCAGGCTTTCCTCGATAGAGTGGCCGCGATCATTTCCGCGCAGTCGGCCGAACTGGGTGCGCGGGCCCACACCCTGTTGGACGCGCCGCGCATCTTCGGCCTCGAGTTCGGATTCAATTTGCCGGCATTCCTGATCGCGCTGGTGATTACGATGATTCTGGTGATCGGCATTCAGGAGAGTGCGCGCTTCAACGCCACCATCGTCGTGATTAAGGTGGCTGTGGTTCTGTTCGTGATCGTCCTGGGTTTTCAGTACGTGAATACGGCCAACTGGGGCGTGAGCTGGTCGTCTTTCGCCCCGTTCGGTTTCTCGGGAATCGGGGCAGGTGCGGCTTACATCTTTTTCGCGTACATCGGCTTCGATGCCGTTTCGACCACCGCTCAGGAGGCGCGGCGTCCGCAGCGCGATCTGCCGATCGGCATCATCACGTCCTTGCTGGTGTGCACCGTGCTCTACATTCTGGTGGCGTCGGTGTTGACTGGGATGGTGCCGTGGAGCGAAGTCAACATCGAAGCCCCGATTGCGCGGGCCTTCCTCGACCGCGGACTCGTGGGAGCCTCGCGCATCATCACGCTGGGCGCGCTGGCAGGTCTGACCAGCGTGATGCTCGTCATGTTGCTGGGGCAGACGCGCGTGCTGTACTCGATGGCCAACGACGGCCTGTTGCCGCGGAAGTTTTTCGCCGAGGTGCACCCGCGGTGGCGCACGCCGTGGAAGAACACGATCCTGGTCGGCCTGCTGGCGGCGATCGTCGGCAGCATTACCCCGATCGATGACATCGGCAAGATGGTCAATATCGGCACGCTGCTCGCCTTCGTGATCGTATCGATTGCCGTGCTGATCCTGCGCCGCACCAATCCGGACCAGCCGCGGCCGTTCCGCACCCCGTGGGTCCCGGTTCTGCCTGTTTTAGGCGTGGTGACGAACGGCTACATGATGTACAAGCTCGGCTGGATCAACTGGGCCCGCCTCATTGGCTGGTTGATTATCGGCCTTGTCGTGTACTTCACTTACGGCCGCAAACACAGCCGGGTTGCCGCCCATGCCGCCGAAGGCGAGAGGACGCCGGTAAAGCGGTAGCGCGCGGCGGAATGTCCTCGGGCGCGGTTCGGTGAGAATTCTCACACAGAGCTTGTGAGCCTGGCGAACTCGGCTGGATCTCGGGTGTGTCTCATTGCCTCATCTGTTTCAGCCGCCTTGGCCGAAATTCCTTGAATTACTAAGACGCTGAGTCGGAATCCGGATTGCTGTCAAGTTGCGCGGTTGTTAGCCAACTGCTCATGCGGCGCCCCGCGGAGCCGTTCGTGATCTGTGTCCGGCATGCCCCAAGCCGTCTTGATCATATTCGGCGCCTCCTTCACGGCAGTAACTGCGGTCGCTCTCGGACGGCTCCTGCTCCGTCTCACCGATGTCGATTTATATCGGGAGGAGCGAGACCTCTTGGGCTTTCTCACCGGCGGTGCCGCCCTCAGCCTGCTCGTTTTCCTGTTGGCAACTGTCGGTCTGGCCCGCAAAGGTGTGTTCCTGATCGTCGGCTTGTTGGCGATCGGAGCAGCAGTCCGTTACGGCCGGCCGCGCAAGCCTCTTCCTTCTTTCAGCCCCTTGCCGCGCTTGTGGAAGTGGTTCTTTGTGGTCGGGTTCTCCGCGTTCACTGTCTATTATCTGGTGACCGCGATGGAACCTGAATATAGCCCCGACGCCGTTGCGTATCATCTACACTTCGTCAACGAGTACAACCGGGCGCATGGCTTTGTGCCGATCAGCAATCTGTTTGCGAGTCTGTCCCAAGGAATCGAACTTCTCTTCCTATTCGCTTTTGCGTTCGGCAGGCATTCCTCGGCCGCGCTGGTTCACTTCACCTTTTTGATCGTGCTCGCCTTCTCGATCCTGAGCTATGCGCGCCGCGCCGGCTACCCGCTCGCCGGAATCTGGGCCGCCCTACTGATCTACACTTGCCCGGTCATCGGTAAGGACGGCACGTGCGCCTACATCGACGTTGCCGCCGGCACGGTATTGTTTGGCGTTTTCTATCTCGTCGAGATCTGGGACAGTCAAAGGAAGTGGGCGCTACTGTTTTTGATCGGACTGGTGGCGGGATTCGCTTACGCCGCCAAGTACACGGCCTTCCTGGCGGTCCCCTACGCGGCCGGTTTCGTTCTCTGGCGCAGTCGTTCGCGAAAAGCAGCCGCGGTCGTTGTGCTCTGCTCTCTAATCCTGATCACCCCATGGGTCGCCAAGAATGTGCTGTGGACCGGCGATCCATTCTCCCCCTTCTTCAACCGGCTCTTTCCCAACCGCGCCGTGCACCCCTCGTTCGAAGCGGATATGTCCCACAAGGTGAAATACTACGGCCTGACATCGCGCTGGAAGATTCCGTGGGAGTTGGCTATGGGAGGATATCGGCTCGGAGGGCTGATCGGGCCCGCCTTCCTGCTGGCGCCCCTCGCCCTGCTGAGCCTGCGCCACCGTGTCGGCCGCCGGCTGCTGTTCGCCGGGGCGCTCTTTCTGTTGCCCTATCCGCTCAACATTGGCGCGCGCTTTGTGATTCCGGCTCTGCCCTTCTTTGCGCTCGCGCTGGCTCTGGTGTTCGCCCAGTTTCCGGTCCTGCTCGGCTCGCTCGCGGTGCTGACTTGCATCGTCTCCTGGCCCTCCGTCGTCGCCAGGTACTCAGTAATGTATGCGTGGCGTCTGGAAAAGCCTTCCTGGCGGGCCGCGCTGCGAATCGAGTCTCAGGATGATTATCTCGGATGGGACACCAGCTACCTGATGGTGCGCCGGATCGACCGCCTCGTGCCGGCCCGGGCCCGCATCTTTTCGCTCAGCGGCGAGCAGCAGGCCTATTCCAACCGCACTTTTCTCAGCGCCTGGCTTTCAGCGGAAAGCGAGGTCCTGCTCGATATCTTCCAATGCGCCGCCTTTGAGGATTTCAAGCCGAACTGGATGCGAACCTTTCACTTCGCGTCGCAAACGCTGCGGAGGGTACGGCTGGTTCAGATGGCGGGCACGGACCTCGACAACCCTTGGTCGATCGCGGAGGTCCGGCTTCTCCACCAGGGACGGGAATTGCGGCGAACCTCGGCGTGGCGGCTCAATGCCAGCCCCAATCCTTGGGATGTGCAGATGGCATTCGACAACCGCCTCGTCACGCGCTGGCGCAGCTGGCAAGCGTATCAGCCGGGAATGTTCATCGAGGTCGATTTCGGCCAGTCGTCGCCAATCGATACGGTGCAGGTGCAAAGCTCGCCCGATCAGGATGGAACCAGGATTCGCATCGACGGCATGGATGCAAGCGGACACTGGCAGACCCTTTCGTCGGCGCCGGTCGCGACAGTTTTACCCGCCATCGGATTCCTCGGTGAGAGCGCGATGTCCGAGATCCGCGCACGCAACATCCAGTATTTCGCCTTAAAGGTTGACGACTTCGGAGCGGATGCCGTACTCAAAGATTCAGCCGCGTGGGGCCTGACGATGCTCGACGAAGTCGGCGGCGGCCGGCTCTATCGCATCGATGCGCCAGTCACCACGCTACCGAACCGAACCCCTTCCCAGCGCGCTACCACCGCACCCGCCAGGCAATTGCCCAGAACGTTGATGGACGTCCGGCCCATATCTAAAATGGCGTCGACCCCCAGCAGCACCGCCACTGCTTCCAGCGGCATGTGAAACGTGGTCAAGGCTCCGGAAAGGATGACGAACGCGGCGCGCGGGACGCCCGCTACGCCTTTACTCGTGAGCATCAGCGTCAGCATCATGAACAACTGATCGCCGATCGAGACATGCAGGCCCGATGCCTGGGCCACGAACAAGGCGGCAATCGACAGGTAGAGCGTCGACCCGTCCATATTGAAGCTGTACCCCGTAGGCAGAACAAAGCCGACTATGTGCTTCGGCACGCCGAACCGTTCCATATTTTCGAGGGCCAGCGGCAGCGCGGCTTCGCTGCTGGACGTGGAGAATGCAATGAGGAACGGCTCGCGCACGGCGCGATAGAACGCCGCCAGGGGAATGCCGAACAGCGCGATCACCGCGCCCAGCACCAGCACGATGAAGAGCGTCATCGCGAAGTACATAGTAAGTACGAGCTTCCCCAAGCCGAGCAAGACGCCGGCGCCTCCGGAGCCAACCGTGACGGCGATGGCTGCGCCGACTCCAA
>CAYTJD010000157.1:0-6859 GCA_964438005.1 uncultured Solibacteraceae bacterium
GCCTTCCACGGAGGCGCGGTGCTCGATGAAGCTGTGCGGCCCGCCCAAGCTCGTGGCGCGGAGAAACAACCGGCAGCGCGCCGCCACCTGGATGGCGGCTGGCCCATCGCCACGTACCTGGATCGACAGCATGCCGCTGAATCCGTGCATCTGCCGCGCGGCGATCGCATGGCCCGAGTGGCCGGGCAAGCCGGGATAATGCACAGCTTCCACTTTGGGATGTGCGCACAGACACTGTGCCAGCCGCAGCGCGTTCTCCGAATGCGCGCGCATGCGATACGGGAGCGTCTCGATTCCGCGCAGCGTCAGCCAGCAATCGAACGGGGAGGGCACCGAGCCGCCGTACTTCTGCGCGCGGCGCGCGCGCTCGAACAGGTAGTTCTCGTGGTTCCGCACCAGCACGCCGCCCACGACATCGCTGTGCCCCGAGATGTACTTGGTAGTCGAGTGGGCCACCATATCGATTCCGCACTCGAGCGGATGTTGCAGGATCGGACTGGTGAAAGTGGAATCGCAGACGGTGATTGCGTTCTTGTGCGCTCGGGCGATTTCGGCAACGGCGGCCAGATCCGTAATCTTCATGAGCGGATTCGACGGCGTCTCGAGCCAGATGAGCCGGGTGTGCGGACGAAGGGCGGCGCGGACGTCGTCGAGCCGCGTCATATCCACGTACGTGGTTTCTAGTCCCCACTTGCCGAACACGCCGCTGATCACTTCGCGAAACGCCCAGTACACGTCGTCGGGGGCCAGGATGTGATCGCCCGGTTCCAAGCCCTGAAGAATTGCCGTGGAGACGGCGAGGCCCGAAGAGAACAGCAAGGCCTCTTTACCGCCTTCCAGGTCGGCCAGGCACTCCTCGAGCATCAGGCGGTTTGGATTGTTTTCGCGTGAATAACTGAAGCCCCGGGGGTAGGCGCCGTCGGGATCGCGCTCGAACGTCGTGGAGAGATGGATCGGAGGGCAGACGGCTCCGGTGGCAGGGTCGGTGTGGCGGCCGGCGTGGACGGCCCGGGTCTCGATCTTCATGTTAGCCAGTGTATCGTGGGGAAACTGCGTGGAATCCCCCACCCATTCAGCCGCGACTGTCGAATTTCGCGCCTTGTTTTCTTTTGCTTAGGCGTGGCGGCGCGATTGCACCATCTCCGGTATGGCTTACGTGATCACGGATACCTGCACGAAAGACGAGCTTTGTGTGGCGGCATGTCCCGTGGACTGCATTCACCCGAAGAAGGACGAAGCGGGCTTTGAGGAATCCCCACAGATGTATGTGAACCCGGTGGAGTGTATCGACTGCGGTGCGTGCATCCCGGTGTGCCCAACCAACTCGGTGTTTGTGCTGGAAGACCTGCCGCCCGAGAAGGCGGAGTTCGCGGCCCGCAACGCGGCATATTTCAATTAGCCCGTTTACCGGAGTCAGCGGAGCTCCGCGTCCGGCGCCCTGGTGTACACTGAGAACTGGTTTTTTGGAGCTGCAGGTATCGCGCCGACCCCGTCCTTCCGCCGCCTGCCAAATAGAAAGAGGTCGTTTGAAGCCAGGTTTGCTCGGATTGTGTGCGCTTGCCCTCGCCTTAGCCGGCGTGTGCCGCGCGCAAGACGGAAGCAGCCCGGAAGTGATTCAATCTCCGGTCGCTGGATCCGGCGCCGGGACGCAGCCCGCGGTCGCATCCTCTCCTGTAGAGATCACGAAACGGTTCTACCAAAACCTTTTCACCTGGCAGGCGGTTTCCGCGACGCTGCCGGCCGCGACGATCGAGCAGTTGCACGGCTGGCCGGCCGAGTGGGGTAAGAGTGATGCCGGCTTTGGTAAGAGGGCCGCGTCTCTGTTCGGACAGTTTGTCATCGGCAATGCGATCGAAGACGGCGTGAGAGCGATTCATCCACAGAATGCGATGTATCACCGCTTGGGAGAAGGCGCCTTCTTCAAACGATTCGGACACGTCGCGGTGAGAACCGTGGTGGCCGCCAGGCCGGGCGGCGGTTATGAGCCGGCTTATTCGCGTCTGGCCAATGCGTATGGCGCCTGGGCGATCGCTACCCTGTGGAGTCCCGACGAGTATCGCACGCCTGGTTCGATCGCCAAGTGGGGCACCGCAGGTGTGGGCGCGATGGCGATCAGCAACCTGGCGCGCGAATTCTGGCCCGACCTCAAGCACGTATTCACCAAAAAGTAACCCTACGGTAAATGCGTAATCGGAAGTTGAATGAACGGGGCGGGACCCTGTCCGACTGATACGCGCACTGCCGTGGGAAGCAGTGGGAGCAGATAGGCCGGATCGCGAAGCGCGGTTCGATCGAGACGGTCGAATGCCAGGGCATAGTAGTCGCCTGGAGGCACGCCCGCGATCTCAAACGGCTCCCCGGCCTTGCAATCGTGCGAGCGGCTGGCGAACGGCGGAACCGCTGGGTTCGCCACGAGCACGATCACTTCGCACGCGCCTTTCTCGACGGTGCCGCGAACGCTTCCGGGGTTGGCACGATATAGAACGCGGAGCGGAGGAGCCGGCTCTGTTATTTCGACGACTTGCCCCAGTACTTCGCGGTCTCCGAGAAGCACGGAGACTGGAGAAAACAGGAAGGTCGGCCCCGGCAGCGAAAAAAAGCGGTAGGCGCCAGGGATTAAGTGCGGCACGCGCAGAGTCCCATCCGGCTGGCTGACGGCGAGCACCGACCCTTGGCCGTCGGCGGTCATCAGCATGAGACCTCCGGCTCGAGTTGCGCCGCGTGGAGGATCGCCTTTGAATTCGGCAGTTCCCTCCAGCGTGACCAGGGGCGCGACCGGGATTTGCAAATCGAACACATCGTGATCGGCGATGGTGACTGCGACCGCCCCGCCTTCCGCCGCCGCTTTCTCATCGCCGCCAGTCCGCCGCTGGTGGCTCGCCACCAGCCGCCAGGGGCCGGGACGCACCGCGGGAAACTGAAAGGTGCCGTCGTCTCCCGCGATCACACCGATTTCTGTTTCCCGCTTCAGCGTTCCGAAGATCAGAACGCCGCTGTCGGAGGAGCCGGGCGGCGCGGACATCCCTTCCACCGTCGACACGAGGCTGATTTCGGCGCGAGGCACGGGCTTACCTGCCTGATCGACTACGGCGCCGCTGAGCCGGTAAACCCGGCGCGCCCGCAGATGGATCTCGTAGCCGGCCGACTCCAGACCGGCCCGCACCATGATTTTTTCAGCTTCTGCGGGCTCTTCGGCGGACGGAAAATAAGTGGGCACGAGCCCGATTTGCCCTGAGGCCGGGGCCGGCGTGGCCAGCAAAAAGAATACGCCCGCCGTCAAACCATCGAACAGGAACGTGCCATCGTCTTCGGTCCTTGTGGTGTGCTGGGAGTAGTTACTCTGGAACGAGCGAATCGCCACTGCTACACTTGCAGCCGGATTGCCCTCGGAATCGACGACTCTTCCGCGCAGCTTCGCATACGGGCTCATCTCCACGCGTACGCGGACCGGGTCTGGCGAGGCGGTGACGGCGATCGGATTCCTGTCCGGCTGCAGCGGGATGAATCCTTGCTTGTCATAGCGCGAGCGATAGGAGCCCGGCGCGATTTGTTCGATGCGAAACGTGCCGCTGTCATCGGTCGTGGCTTGGTATTGCGCGCCCTTGGCCCACAGGAGCACATTCATCTCGGGAACGCCGGCGCCCGATACGCTATTGATCACCGTGCCGACGACCGAGCCGGTGTCTTGCGCGTACAGCAGAGTCGCGAGAAGCGTCCCGGCGAACCCAACGTGGCACACCGCTCGCATTGCCGATGAGTATAGCCCAACACCTCCCGCTTTATTCCCACGCAAAGTTAAGAATCTTCCATCTGCGCGGCGTGCAAGCGGTGGTTTACCACCACGCGTGGTTGGGCCAAGCCACGAGGAAGCCGCTCAGTGGGCGTGTTTTGAATAACTTGGGTGCTGGCATGGGGCGTGCACTTCAGAGGGCGAGAGGGGGAAGAAGTTATGAAAAAGAGATTGCTTCCATTGATGCTGCTGGCGGGCGGCTCCCTGTTTGCGGCGCCGCACGTTTCGGTTGGAATTGGAATCGGCGCTCCGGCGTATTATCCGCCTCCGCCGGTCGTAGTGAATGCGCGGCCCCCGTGCCCGGGGCCCGGCTATAGCTGGGTAGATGGGTATTGGGCGAATGGCGGTTGGATCGCCGGCTACTGGGCGCCTCCGGTGAACGCCTACTATGCGGCTCCGGGATATTACCCGCACGGTCGCGACTGGGATCGCGATGACCATCGTTGGCGCGACCGCGACGGAGACCACGACCGTGATCGGGATCACGATCGCGGACGACAATATGGCAACGGATTTCGCCGGTAGCTGGTGTTGCGCGAGCCGGCGGCTCGAGCCCATGTGCCGGAGGAGGCGTGGGTTACGGCTGCCGGCTCGCGACGTATATCCAGTAGTTAACTGGCCGAATGTTAACTATTTTAGAGATTGCGGCTTCGCCGGGCAGAGACCTAAGATCAGTCAAGTATACAAAAGGTATGCTGCTTTCGGGTCTGGAGGTGGGAGCCATGAGCGCAAACGATGAGATGAGAGCCTATCTGAGCTACCTGGTGCGCCACCAGCAAGAGTGCACAGTGGAACAGTGCCCCGACTGCTTGATGGCGCAGAACGTCTACGAATTCACGAGCAATTTGATCTTCTCGGTGGTCGCTTACCCCAACGTAGCCATCCCGGCCGGACGGCGCGCGGCGCGCGCGGCGACAGCCTCGGGTTCCGGACGAAAAGCGTCACGCCGGGCCGCGTAAGCGCTGGCCCCCGTTTCCCAAGACCTCTTGCGTGTGTGCGCCGAGCCGCGGCGCGGGTCCTCCCAAATGGCCCGGGGTGGCGCTCAGATGAGGAATCACCACGGTTTCTCCTTTAGCGAAGCCGAAATCGCGCATCACTTCCGCGACGTTCCGCACGGGTGCTACGCAAGCATCGTACGGCGCGAGGTAGAGAAGCCAGTCTTCGCAGGCGCGGGTCTGGAAGATGCGCGATAGTTCGGCGATGATTTCTTGACGCCGCGCGCCTTCCGCGAATTGATCGGCGACGAACTGCTCACAGCCCAGGGCGCCGCATAACACCGCCCAGAACTTGGGTTCCAGCGCGCCGACTGAAATCCAGCATTCGTCTGCACAACGGTACAAGTGGTAGCACGCATAACGGCCGGTCAGCACCGCGGCGCCGCGCTCAGGCACAGTGTCCGTCGACTGGTAAAAAGCCATGGCGACGGGTAGCATCCAGGCCGCGCCGTCGAGCATCGAAACATCCACCATCTGCCCTCGGCCAGTTTGCGCGCGCGCTGCCAGCGCCAGGAGGACTCCGATCACAGCCTGCATGGCGCCGCCGGCGAGATCGGCAATCTGCGCGCCGGGGATGACCGGCGGCCCGCTTTCCTCGCCGGTGAGGTCTAAGATTCCGGCGAGCGCCTGGTAATTGACGTCGTGCCCGGCCATGCCGCTGCGCGCGCCGTGCTGGCCGTAGCCGGTGATCGCCACATAAATCAGCCGCTCGTTTCGCGCTCGCAATGATTCGTAAGGCAGTCCCAACCGCGCCATGACGCCGGGCCGAAAGCTCTCCATCAATACGTCGGCGCGGGCCGCGAGATCGAGCAGCGCTTCCTTGCCGGCTTCCTGCTTCAGGTCGAGGGCGACGCTGCGCTTGCCTCGATTCATCAGCTGGAAGACGGCTCCTTCTCCGTCCAGCAGGGGAGCCATCGAGCGCCCGTAATCGCCGGTCCGCGGTTCTTCGATCTTGATCACGTCCGCGCCGAAGTTGGCGAGCATCAACGTGGCCGCGTTGCCGGGGAGCAGACGTGTTAAATCGAGAATGGTGATGCCGTCGAGTGGTCGCAAGGGAGTCTGGCCGGCGTGGGCCCCAGCCGCAGCCACCGCAGCCGCAGCCTCATGATTTTATCGCAGAGGCCGTGTACGATATTAAGATTATGTGGGTGCTGAAAGGTTTGCTCGCGTTCTTGTTGATCGAGTGCTCCATCCTGGTGTCGGTCGGGATCATCACCGCGCTACTGCCCCGGTAGGGCGGGCGCCCAGCGATCCCCAGCCGGAGTGGTCATCCCGGCCTGGTTTTTCGGCGCGCCGCCGCGCCCGTCACAGACTTTCAAAATTCCTTCTAGCCGGTTCAAACCCAAGGAGATGGTCTTGATTTCACGCCCCGCACGCCTCCTGATTTTCAGACCCTCTGATCCATAATGAAATTGAAGGCGGGGGGCATTTCCTCAAACGAACGGCCGCCCGCCACGATCGAAGCGGCCTCCGTCCTCGTAAGTTCTTCAATTACTCTTCTCCTTGTGCCGGAGGCCGCCTGGATCCAGGCGGCTATGGAAATTCCCAACGAACCAACATCCAAACCGGCCACGCCTCTCGATCTCGGCGCGTGGATCGGCAAGACGCAGGCCTTCGGACTCATCGCGAACCGCTGCTCCGCCGCGGAAGCGGAATGTCTCCAGCACATTCGTGAGACGCGCGCCTATGAATCGCTCAATCTCTCCTGGGAAGAGTTCTGCGCGCAGCACGTCGGCATCGCCCGCTCCTGGGCCGATGACCTCATCCGGCGTCTGCAGGAGTTCGGTCCCGGCTATTTCCAGTTGGCGCGCATCACTTCCGTCTCCGCCGAATCCTACCGCCTCCTCGCTCCCTCCATTGGCGAGAAGGGCATCGAGTTGGATGGCCAGACGATTGCCCTCACACCCGAAAACGCGCCGCGCATCCGCCGCGCCATCCTCGATTTGCGTGCCGACCTCCGCCGCGCCCGCGACAACGCGAGAGATCCCGGCATCTCGCAGTTGCAAACCCGCTTTGACAACTGGTTCGACCAGCTCGAAATGCTCAAGCCCAACCCGCTCGACACCTCCACCCG
>CAYTJD010000158.1:0-15679 GCA_964438005.1 uncultured Solibacteraceae bacterium
CGCGGTTCTCATCGTCGTTGGGCTGCCCGCCACTCACTGAGCGGCCGCGCGCAGGTCACCGCAGATGAATCTCATCCCAGAGCGCAAGGATATCAGGGAGTAGAGGATATAGCTTTTGCAGTCGTGCCTTGTTTTCCTGGAAGTGACGTAGACAAGCCCGCTTGTCTTTGTAAGCGATCAACGGCTGACTCGTGCTGTTGTAAGCTGCAGTATCGAATGTAATCAGATACGAAATGATGTCGCGAACGTCTATGGGCTTCGGTTTCCCGGATTCTAACTCCTCGTACTCGCTCCATGCGATGAGGTCAGCGTACGAGGACTCCTTCAAAATCTCCTTGAGGGGTTCAAACTCCTGACGCAGATTGGCGAGAGACTCGTCTCGAACTTGGTTTGAGGTATTTCGGGCTTCGACGACATCGCTAATCGTGTCGCGATCGAACCCCGTGATGATTTCGACCCGGACGTAGCGCGGATCTTCAGAGCATCTGTTTGCGTGGCGCCTATGGGAGCACTCTCGCGCCGGATTCTCCTCCTGTGACAGCATACGGTTCTTCCTCCGAATCCGTCGGTTCATCGCCCAATCCAACGCCTCGTCCGAAACTGCGCGACAGGCGCCGCCACCGGCGTTCCAATAGCACCAGGAGGTTGTAATGTTCATCAAAGCTCGACTCCCGTTATTCCTGGCCGCCGCGGCGGCCTTATGCGCGCAGGAGCGCTTCGACTATGTAGTGCGCGCCGATTTTTTTGCGGGCCTCGCCGGAAATCGCGCGGCCCTTGACCGCGCCATGAAGAAGTGCGACGAAATGCTCGCGGCCAATCCCAAGCATGCCGAGGCGATGGTCTGGCACGGTTCCGGCACATTCTACTTGAGCGGCCAGGCCGCCCAGAGCGGCGATTTGGTCAAATCCATGGAACTGTACAAGAAAGGTCTTGGCGAGATGGCCGCGGCTGTGGCTCTGGCTCCTGACAATGTCGGAGTGGTAATCCCTCGCGGCGCGACTCTCCTCATCGGCAGCCGCAACGTTCCGGGCGAAAATGGGAAGGAGCTGCTCCGCATGGGTTTGGCCGATTACGAGCACGTGTACCAGTTGCAAAGTTCCCGCTTTGATAAACTCTCCGGGCATGCGCGGGGCGAATTGCTGTTCGGCCTCGCCGAAGGATACGAGCGCGTGGGCGATCGCGATCAGGCGCGCCACTGGTTCGAAAAGTTGGCGGCCGTCGACGATCCGGAGAACGGCCATCTGTCCCAGGCGCGGGCCTACCTGGCGAACGGAAATCTGAGCGGCACGGTGAATTGCGTGGGCTGCCACGTCGGAAAATGAGTACCCCGGTCCCAATGCGCCGCAACCTCGGGATCGCCCTGCTGCTCAACACTGCCGGCGGGGTGATCCCGACCATGTTCGCGTTCGTCTACCGGTCGCACGCGTCCGGGACCTTCCTCTGGGCGTTCTTCCGCGACTCCCTGGTCTATTCGTATTGCATCGGAACCGCTTGCTTCGCGGCTATGGTTCTGCTCTCTGCGCGGCTCCGGCGCTTGCCCCAGCCCTATTCCTGGGCGGGGTACCTGGCGATTTTTCTCACGATGGCGTTGCTCGGGTCCTTTGCCGCAAACTTGATTTTCGTCGCGCTCGGCTGGTCGTCCCGGTCTGAATTCTGGGAGAACTTTCGGAACGGCCTTCGTATTGCCGTTGCCATCACACTCCTTTTGGGAGGCGTGTTCTCGGTCCTCGAGGCGCTGGCCTCCCGCCTGCGCACCGCCAAGTTGGAATTGCAATCCCGCCAGCTCGAAGAAGAGCGCGCGCGCAAGCGCGAAATGCAGGCTCGCCTTTCGTCCCTGGAATCGCGCATTCACCCGCACTTTTTGTTCAATACATTGAATTCGATCAGCGCCCTGATTCGCGAAGATCCCGCGCGCGCCGAGCGCACAGTCGAGCGTTTGGCGGCCCTCCTGCGCTACTCGCTCGACACCGGCGCCAAACTCGTGGTGCCTCTGCGCCAGGAACTGCGCCTGGTGGAGGATTATCTGCAAATCGAGAAGACCCGATTCGGCGATCGGCTTCGCTACACGTTGTCCATTCCAGCGGAACTGGAAGATTTCGAAGTGCCGCCGCTGACCTTGCAGACCGTCGTCGAAAACTCGATCAAGCATGTCGTCTCGCCCAGCCGCCAGGGCAGCGAGATCCGCATCGCGGCGCGCCTGGAAGCGGGCTGTCTGCTGCTGGAAGTCAGCGATGATGGCCCGGGCTTCGACGCGTCGGCGTTGCAGGCCGGGCACGGTCTCGAAAATCTCCGCGAGCGCATCACCGCCTTGTTTGACGGCGCCAGCCGCCTGGAATTTGTGCGGCGCGAAGGCCGCATGGTGGTCTCGATCGCGGTCCCCCAGAAGAAGGTGCTTGTGTGATCCGCGTTTTCGTCGTGGATGATGAGCTCTTGGCGGTGAAACGGCTGGTCCGCTTGCTGGAGGAAACCGGGCGCGTGGAGATTGCCGGTTCCAGCACCGATCCGGTCGATGCCCTTGCCGCGTTGAACGAAAAGGCCGTCGACGCACTGTTCCTCGATATCCAGATGCCGGGGATGACCGGCTTCGAGATGCTCACGTACCTGGAGCCGCAACCGCTGGTCGTCTTCACCACCGCCTTCGATCAATATGCGCTGCAAGCGTTTGAAGTGAATTCGATCGACTACCTCCTCAAGCCGATTGAGGCGTCCCATCTTGCCCGCGCGCTCGATAAGATCGAGCGTCTCCGCGCCGCGTCCGCGCCATCTCCTGATTGGCGCGCTCTCCTCGAGCAGCTCACCGGGGCGATGAAGCAGACTGCGCCCACCGCGTATCCGGAACGCATCGCGTCGCGTGTTGGCGAGAAAATTCAGATCATCGATCTGGCTCGGGTCACGCATTTTTTCGCGCAAGACAAGCTCACCTATGCCGCTACCGAAGGGAAGAACTACGTGGTCGATCATGCCGTGGGCGATCTGGAGGAGCGCTTGAATCCCCGCCAGTTTTGCCGCATCCATCGGGCCACGCTGCTGAACCTCGCCTGGGTTCGTGAAGTCGACGCCTGGCTCGGCGGCCGCGTTCTGGTGCGTCTTAAGGACTCCAAGGGCACCCAACTCCCCGTAGCGCGCGAGCGCGCGCCCGAATTGAAGAAACGCCTCGGCATTTAGCCGCCCTTGCGAACCCCCACGCCCTTTGTCGCATCATATAAGTATGCAGAGCGGCACTGTCCAACTCACTGTCAAAGGTATGACCTGCAACAACTGCGCGCGCAGCGTCGAACGGAAACTCTCGTCCACGCCCGGCGTTACCAAGGCTACCGTCGACCTGCAAGCCGGGCAGGCCCGCGTGGAATATGACGCCGAGCGGGTGAAGCCCGATGCGCTGGCCAACGCCGTCCGGCAGCTCGGGTACGAAGTGCCGGCATGAGCGTCGCGGCTCCCGAGCGCGTGGATCTGCCGGTCAGCGGCATGACCTGCGCCGCGTGTGCCCGTACGATTGAGCGAACCCTGACGCACACGCCGGGAGTCGAGCGCGCCCATGTCAACTTCGCCACATCGACGGCCACGGTGGAGTACAACCCCACCGCGGCGAAAGTCGGAGACTTCATCGGGGCCATCGAGGACTTGGGCTACGGCGTCCCCGACACCGGGTCCGCGCCCGATACGGAGGCCATTGCGTACCGCCGCCGTCTGTGGGTCGCCGTGATTTTCTCGCTCCCGGTGGTCGTCCTCGGTATGCTGCATGGCCATACGGCGCGGCTGCAGCTTGTTTTGACTCTGCCCGTAATTTTTTATGCCGGTGCCCCTTTCTATCGGGGCGCGTTCACCGCGTTGCGTCATCGCTCCGCCAACATGAACACCTTGATTGCCCTGGGCACGGGCGCTGCGTTTCTTTACTCGCTGGTGCAGACCGCGCGCGGCGGGCATGAAGTCTACTTCGAAGCGGCCGCGGCCATCATCGCGCTGATCCTGTTGGGGCGTACTCTGGAAGCCCGTGCCCGCGGCAAAGCGTCCGAAGCCATCCGCCGTCTCATGGATCTGCAGCCGCCCGCCGCCCGCGTGGTGCGCGATGGCTCGGAAGCAGAAGTGCCGCTGGCGGAAGTCCGCGTGGGCGACGTCATCGTGGTGCGCCCCGGCGAGCGCATTCCCGTCGACGGGACCGTGCTCGAAGGCGAGTCGGCTGTCGATGAATCGATGCTCACCGGTGAAAGCATGCCGGTGGAAAAAGGCCGCGGCGCGGGTGTGTTCGCCGGAACCATGAATCGTTCCGGCGCGCTTCGCTTCGAAGCAAAGAAAGTCGGCCGCGGCACCGTGTTGCGCCAGATGATCGAGATGGTGAAGCAGGCGCAAGGATCGCGCGCCCCCGTTGCACGCCTGGCCGATGTGGTCAGCGGCTGGTTCACTCTCGTCGTACTCGGAATTGCGCTCGTCACTTTTGCTGCCTGGCTATTTTTCGCGCCGTTCGCCACCGCCATGGTCAATGCCGTCTCGGTTCTGATCATAGCCTGCCCGTGCGCGCTCGGCCTGGCCACGCCCACCGCGATCATGGTCGGCACCGGCCGCGGCGCCGAACACGGCATTCTCATCAAGGGAGGCGAAGTTCTCGAGAACGCGCACCGCGTCGACACGGCCGTTCTCGATAAGACCGGCACCGTGACCGCCGGACGGCCGCGCGTCCAACGCGTAACGCCCGCCCCCGGCTACTCCGAAAGCGAACTCCTGCGCCTCGCGGCCTCGGCGGAGCGCTACTCTGAACATCCGCTCGCCCGCGCGATTTTGGAGGCTGCCGCCGAGCGAGGGATCGCGCTCGCCGAAACCACGGCGTTTTCCGGAACTGCCGGCCTCGGAGTGCGCGCCGTGATTGAGGGTCGCCAGGTGAGCGTCGGCAAGCCGGGTATCCAGGTGACCGTGGATGGCGCGCTCGCCGGGTCCATCGAGGTCGCCGATCAGAACAAGCCCGAAGCCGCGAGCGCCGTGCGCCGCCTGCGCGATCTCGGCCTTGAAGTCTGGATGATCACCGGCGATCGCCAGGGCGCCGCCGAGCAGGCTGCCCGCGAAGCCGGCATCGAGCACGTCCTCGCCGAAGTGTTACCCGATCAGAAGGTCGCGCAGATTCAGAAGCTGCAGGCCTCCGGCAAACGCGTCGTCATGGTGGGCGACGGCATCAATGACGCGCCCGCACTGGCGCAAGCCGACCTGGGCATCGCCATGGGCACCGGCACCGACGTCGCCCTCGAAGCCGGCGATATCACGCTGATGCGCGGCGACCTCAACGGAATCGCCGACGCACTCCAGCTCTCGCGCCGGACCATGCGCATCATCCGGCAGAATCTGTTCTGGGCTTTCGCCTACAACACCGTGGGCATTCCGGTGGCCGCGCTCGGTCTGCTGTCCCCGCTGCTGGCGTCGGCAGCCATGGCGCTTTCCAGTGTGACCGTGGTCACGAACAGCTTGCGGCTCCGCTAGCTGCTACTTCGCGGCCTTCAGCTCCGCGTAAACCTGGCCGACAAATCGGTCCGCCGTCATCCCAGCGCCACCCGGCACCTTCGGATCGAAGTCCGAGGTCACTTTCGCCGCCACCACTTCGTCCTGACTCTTGCCTTGCTGGATGAGCTTAGACACGCGGTCGCGCACCGCGAGCATGATGTCCCGCTGCGCCATCACTGCATTGCGGTCCACCGTCGCGCCGTGGCCCGGAATGATCTTCGTGTTCGGACCAGCCAGGCTCGCCGTGAGCGCGAGGCCGCGTATCATGCCCTCCAGGCTGCCGCCATTCATCCGGTCGATATTCGGATAGCCCAGCGACCGGTAATAGTCGCCCGTCATGAGGACGTCGTTGTTCACGAAGTGCACCAGCGTGTCCCCATCGGTGTGGGCGCGCCGGATGGGAATCAGCTCGATGGTCTCGCCATTCATGTGCAATACCACCTGGTTGTCGTAAGTCACTTTGGGCAGGGCCGCCGGCGAAATGTTGGGCGTGGCTGCCAACCGGTCGCGCAATTCCGGCCGCGCCAGAATGGTCGCGCCCATTTTGGCGAAGTTCTCATTGCCGCCCGTGTGGTCGCCGTGCACGTGCGTGTTCACCAGGAATTTCGCGGTGTTGCCGCTGGAAACCTGCCGGATGGCAGCCGCAATCTTTTCCGAAAGCGGCGCGAACTGTCCGTCCACCTGGAATACGCCGTCGGACCCGGTCAGTACCCCAATCGTGCCCCCTTGGCCATCCAGCGTATAAAAGTTGTTCGAGACTTTGTTTGTCTTGATCTCGACCTTACTGAAATCTTGCCCGCCCTGGGCCTGCACAAGGGCCGGAACGGCCAGCAAGGCCAAAGCGCCGAGCATCGGGCGGACGAATCGAATCGCGTTCTGTCGCATAGTTGGTTGCTCCTCCAGGGCCTTCGGTGAGGTTACATCATATCAATTCCCCGCCACCTCGTCGCCCGGCCTCTTTGGGGACACGGCGCCCTGGAGTTAACCGAAGTGATCATCGGGGAGTTACCCATTTTATGGGAATTCTTGGCTAACTTGGAGGGCGACTCAGGGGTACCGTTGGACCTATAATCTCTGACGAGGAAAGAGTACAAGGTCCCGTGGCCTGTCTATTTTGCGGTAAAGACATCGGACCCATTCGGCTCCTTCGCGATTCGGAATTTTGCAGCCCGAAGCACCGCAAGCAGTATAAAGATCGGCTGCAACAAGTTCTGGTCCGCGTGGGCGAGCCGGAGACTGTCACGTGCGGCGTCGCGCCGTTCCAGGATTCGCTGCGCCCCGTGGCCGGCCAGCCGGCGAAATTCGAAGCGGCATTCGATTTCAGCTCCGCCGGGCATGACGTCCAGCTTCCGCAGGCATGGTCTCTCGAAATTCCGGCGGTGGAAGGCGGCGTGTTTTCCCGTTTCGAGCTGTCTGCCTGCGATCTGACCGCGCGCCAACGCACTCTCTCCTACCGAAGTGACGCGTTCCCTTACTTCGATAACAGCGCGGGTCGGCTCGGGCTGCCCGAGCCGAAACACGGTGCGGTGTTGCTCCGGTCGCTGGAAGGCGAACTCGTCAGCCCGCCGATCGCGTTGGACTATCGTGCGGGGACGGAATCGCCGGCAGCGCGGTCCGCGAACCCGGCTCCGCTGGCGAAAGCTTACGCTCCGGCCCTCCCCGGCTTCGTGCTGGCGGCTGCCGAATGCGAAGAGATGAAGCAGGAGGCCGAGCCGGCGCCCGCCGAAACGTGGATGTCGACTGCGGCGGAGCCGGCGGTGCCCGCCGGACAGCCGTCGTTGAGTGAGCCGATTTCCGCGCGCGCCGACCTGCACGTGCCCACGGCGCTTCCGGAGCCCGCCAATCAGCCGGCGCGGATTCTGGATGATTTCGTGACGCCTCCACAGCCGAGCGAGTCGTGGATGCGGCGTCCGCCGGCCGAGCCGGTTGCGCCCGTGATGCGGCCGGTGGCCGCGGAAACGGCGCCCATTCTCTCGGGATTGCGGCTGCCCGATGCGATCTTCACGCCGCTCACAGCGCCGCGGCCTGAAGTGCACGCGGCCCATTTCGCTGGAGCGGAGCCCCAGGCCGCGCCGATGGAAGCCCGGCTGTCGACGCCCGCGGTGCTGCCGTTCCCGGTTCCGCTGGCTTCTCCCGGCCTCCAGCAATTGGAGATTCCGCGTGCCGCTCTGCTCGAAGGCAATGCGCCGTGGATGCAAACGCCGCAGAGCGAGCCTGCGGCTCGCGAGGTGCGGCCGTCGGCATGCGAAACGCCGATGGCGTTCGCCGCCGCGCCGATTCGCGTGGCGCCGCTCATGATCCGGCCGGTGGACGATCTTCTGGAAATGCTGGTCGAGCAGACTCCGGCCGCCAGTTCTCCGATGCGCAAGATGCGGCTGGACGCACGGGCTGCGGCGCCCCAGGCGCCGGCCCAGTCGAAGGCGAGTGCGCCGGCCGCTCCGGTCACCCGGCAGGCCGGCAAGTCCGCGGCGTCGTCGCCGGCGGTGATGCCGGCAGCCGCGGGTCAGCCGCAAACGGAAGTTCCGCAGGCCGGCTTGGTGGCGATTGACTACCATTGCCCCGCTGGCCCGATGGTTCCGCAGGCGAATCTGCGATGGGCGCCGACAGCCTCGGCTCTGAAGCTGAACCTGCCGCGCTTTGCGGTGCGCCCGGTCTTCGACCGCCTGGAAGATCAGACTCCGGTGAAGGCGCCGCGCAAAGGCCCCGCCTTCGCCGAAATCTTTACGATGCCCGATGCCGCGGCGGTCACGCAGCGCAAGGCGGCGCGTCACGCGTTTACGGCCATTGCGGCGTCGGTCACGGTGGCGATGGCGCTTTGGTTTGGCGCCAATGCCGGCAAATTCGGGAAAGATCTGATCAACCGCGAAGCCGCCGAAGAAATGGCGGCGGCAGCGCGAATTCACACGCAAGGCGGTTCGGTGGAAACGGCGACGGCTCAGTCGCGGCCGGCGCTACCGGAGCCCAGCGCGCTCTCGCATCCCGTCGCTTGGGTGCGGACGGCCGCGGCCAAGCGAGCTACCGTGCAAGTGGCCGATTCTTTCGAGAACGGCATGGCGGCGTGGGGCGCGAAAGAAAAGAGCTGGGCGTCGGGATGGTCGCGCAGCGCCGACGGCTACGTGCGCCCGGGACAACTCGCGCTGTTCCAGCCGACTGTCCATTACACCGACTACCGCATGGACTTCTTCGGGCAGATCGAAGACCGCAGCATGAGCTGGGTAGTTCGCGGCAAGGACACCAAGAATTACTACGCCATGAAGTTCAACATCGTTTCGCCGGGGCTGCGGCCCATCCTGTCGATGACGCATTACCCGGTGGTGGGCGGCAAGCAAGGGCACAAGGTGGAGACGCCTCTTTCGGTCATGGTGCAGAACAATATGCCGTACCACGTTTCGGTGGAAGTGAAAGGCAGCCATTACACGGCTTCCATAGAAGGGCAGGAAGTAGACTCGTGGTCGGACGACACGCTGCTGGCCGGCGGCGTCGGGTTTTTCTCCGAAGCGGGCGCGCGCGCGCGCATTTACTGGATGAAAGTCGCCAAGAACGACGACTGGCTGGGGCGGCTGTGCAGCCACATCGCCGGCGACGAGGGACCTCGAGATACCGCCTGGCTGGATCGCCCGGCTCTGCCCGTGCCGCAGCCGGAACGCCCGGCGCCCGTGCCGGCGACCGCGGCGCTGTGGCCCGCCGAAACCGCCGAGGGCGGGTACGGGAAATTGCAACGGGATAGGAGCTCCTGGAAAGGGGAGATCGAGACATGGAGTTAGTGAGGGAAGAGGCGGAGGCCCTCGAAACACTGCCGCCCGGCGTCACGCCGATCAACGACCCGAAGCACCAGAAAAAGGTAAGCCGCACGCTTTCCAAAGCGGTGTCGCTGCACCTGGAAGGCAAGCTGGAGAGCGCCGCGAAGCTGTTGAGCAAAGCGATCGAATCCGGCGAGCAGGAGCCTGGTCTCTATTCCGCACTGGGGCACATCCAATACGAGAACCGCGACTATCAAGCGGCCGCCACAACCTACCAGCAGCTGGTGGACATCGATCCGCAACATCGCACGGCGCACTTCAATCTCGGTGTGTGCCTGGGCAACCTGAAGAATTGGGAAAAGGCCTCTGAGGCGTTTCGCACTGCCTTTGAGAAAGACGGGTCGCGCTCCGACGCGCTGCTGGGGCTGGGCATCTGCCTGCTTCACATCGGGCAGCCGCAGCAGGCGACCGACATTCTGGACCGGTATCTGAGCCTGTTTCCGGAAAACGAGCAGGCCCTGTTCGGCAAAGCGGTGGGCTTGCAGCAGACCGGCCGGCACGCCGAGGCGACCGAGTTTTATCGCAAAGTGCTGGCGCGCAATCCGCGCTGTGAAGAGGCGCTGTCGAACCTGGTGGCGATGTATGTCGAGAACCGGGATTACGAGGCCGTGCGCCGCTACGCCGAGATGCTGGCGGAGCTGCAGCCGAATTCCCCGGTGGCGCTGGAAGCGCTGGCCAGCGTGGCGTTCAGCCAAGGCGATTACCTGGCGGCGACACAATATTGCAAGGGTCTGACCGAAGCCGCGCCCGACCGGTTTGAAAACTGGTTCAACCTGGGAGTGGCGTATCACAAAATCGGCAATTTCCAGAAGGCCGCGCAGGCCTATTCGGAGGCCACCGCGCTGAACGGGAATTCGGCGCAGGCGCTGCTAAACCTGGGAGTGGTGCAGCAGGAGCTGAGCGACATGACGGGCGCGCGCTCGTCCTACGAGAAGGCGCTGCAGATCGATCCGCATCAGCCGGGCACCATGTGGAACCTGGCGCTGGTTCTGGAGCAGCAGGGCGACCGTACGGCGGCCGAGAAGCTGTACGCCGGGATTCCGCAGGACGCGCCGGAGTGGATCGACGCCTGTTTCCGGCTGGGTTATCTGAAGCTGCTGCGCGGCGAGTATCGCGAGAGCGGCGAAGCGTTCCGGCACTGTATCCAGCAGAAGCCGGAGTGGGCCGAAGCCCATCTGAACGCGGGGATTGCGAACGCGCGATCGGGCCATGCCGACGAGGCGCGGCAGTGCTTCCAGGAAGCGCTGATGCTGCGCCCCGATTCCTCCGACGCCGTGCGCGGACTGGCTGCGCTGGCTCTGGAGCAGGAAGATTACAACGAAGCCTTCGAACTCCATCGCCGCCTGATCGAGCTGGGCGAGCGCAGTCCCGAGCTGTACTACAATGCAGCGCTGATCTGCCAGAAGCGCGGCCAAAACGACGAAGCCGCGAAGTTCTACCAGCAGGCGCTGGACGAGCAGCCGAAGTTTGCCGAGGCCCTGTTGAATCTCGGCCACGTGCTGATGGCGTTAGGCCAGGAAGACGAAGCGCGCTCCTGCTGGCGGCGGGCCATCCGCGAGAAACCGGAACTGGCGCAGGCCTACTTCGAGCCGCCGACGCAATAAGCAGCGTTTTCGAGTGGATCCAATCGGAATTCGGGAACGATTTGTTCCACCGAAAGGACTTACGGGGACGTCTCCGATTGGATCCAAGCGAACCGCTCGAGTCCAATTTGAGAATATCGACTCTCCGGCGCGGATGCTCCGGAATGAGCTCGACCTTCTCACATCCTAATTATCGCGCGCAGGGCGCCGCGGGCCCGATTGGGGAGGGCGCGCAGGCACGATAAGCCGGTGAATCTAAATGCATCAAATTTTTTCGGGATTTCGTCACCGAAGAGACAAAGCCACCGGGTTGTGTGTCTTTTGACCACAGACAGACTCGGCTCCGTGAAGAAAACGTTCGGCTTAGGACTGGGTTGGTGGTTGCTGGATCGCAGTGCATGAGGTGGTTGCTCCCCGCCACGTTCACACTTTTTTCGATTGGGTTTTCCCAGAGCCTGCCGAGTTTTCAGTTGATCCAGAAAGTGGACGGGTCCGGGATGGACTCGGTGGCAGGACTGGGAACGGATGCCCAGGGAAATGTCTACATCGCGGGCACCACGTCTTCGCAGCAATTCCCAGTGAAGAACGCTGTGCAGCCGAATCTGGCCTCGGCCGGTCTGTATCGGTTCAGCGGATCTGCCTCGGCCGCGCTCGGTCTCTCTTCCTGCTCGTTCCTGGCGCTGGACCCGCAGAATCCTTCGACCATTTACGCGGTTTCGAACGGCACGCTGGTGGGGAGCGTGAACAGCGGCGTCACATTTACCGCGACGAGCTTGCCGAGTTCGCACACCTTGTCGATTGCCATCCAACCGGGCAACGACCAGATCCTGTTCGCGGGAACCGTCGACCAGGGAGTGCTCAAGAGCGCCGACGGGGGAGCGACCTGGACCGCGGTCAACAACGGCCTGCCCGTGCAGAATGGCGGACAGGTGTCGGTTCAGAATCTGTGGATCGATCCCTCGAATGTCAGCGTAATCTTCGTGAACACGCCCAACGGACTGGCTCGGACGGCAGACGGCGCGGCGAACTGGCAGTTGACTACCATCCAGCACGGGGCCCGGAGCATTTCGTTCGATACCAGCAACGCCGGCGTACTCTACGCCGCCAGCGATAGCGAGGGCGTGGTGAAAAGCGCCGATTCCGGGCAGACGTTCGCGCCATTTCCGGTCCCGAAGGGGATCGGTGAAGCATTTCCCGATCCCCTTCAACCGGGCCGGCTGATTGGGGTGGGCGCGGCCCTGTACCAAAGCACCGACGGGGGGGCCAGTTGGACGGAGGAATCGCCAACAGCGGTGTACGATCTGGTGGCCGATAGGATGAACGGGGTCTATTATGCGGCGGTTGCCGGTACGGGCCTGGTGACGATCTCGGCCAATCTGCAAACGCTTACCCAGCTCGGCCCCCGGGGACCGATTTCCAATCTGAGCGCCCTCGCCGTGGCAGGCGGGCAGCTGTATGCCGCCAATCTCGGCTCCGGGGATGTTTTTGTAACGAAGCTCGACCCGTCGGGGAACATCCTATACTCCACGTACCTCGGGGGCAGGGGCAACGATCAGGCTATGGCGATGAGCGTGGATGGGGCGGGCAACATCTTTGTTACGGGGACGACCAGCTCGGCCGATTTTCCCGTGAGCCAGGGCGCGTACGCGTCTTCGGGAGGCGTGTTTCTCTTCCGGCTGAACCCCGATGGTTCGCTCGGCTATTCGACCTACTTCAGCGGAACGGCGCCGGTGGCGGTGGCGACCGACGGAAACGGGTCGGCGTGGCTTCTCGGAAACAGTTCCGGCGGACTGCCGGTTACGCCGGGGGCGTTCGCCACCACGTTTTGCTGCCTTGGCCCAGGAGGCGGGATCGGCTTTGGTCCGCCCATCATCCGGCAGGAAGCCACTCTGACTCGCTTTGCACCGTCGGGCTCGGCTCTCACGTTCTCGACCTATGTCCAAGGTTCCTCTACGTCGTCCGGACCCGGACCGATCACGCCGGCCGGCGCACTGGCGCTAGCGGCGGACGGCTCGGCTTATCTGGGCGGGTTCGCCGGGTTGTTCCATATCGATTCGACGGGATCGAAACTGCTGGCGTCGATGACCGCCGCGCCCGTGAACCCGCAGGCGATGGCAATGGGCCCGGATGGCACGCTCTATGCCGCGGGCTTGCCGGAGAATTTTCGGACCACGCCAGGCGCGTTCCAGACCGCGGTTCCACCGATTCCGAATCTGCCATCGCAAGCGCGAGCCCTCTCGGAGACGGGCATCGTCCGGATTGACCCGGCACTTACAAACATTCTCGCGGCCACTTACTTCGGTTCCTACGCGCAGGTGAAAGCGATGATCACCGACTCCGCGGGCAACCTGTACATTGGCGGGAGCACGGCCGCGGCCGGACTCCCGACCCGCACGCCGTTCCAGGGCGGATTTGCCGGCTCGACCGGTTTCCTGAGCGAACTGTCCGGCGACCTCTCCTCTCTGTGGTTCTCCAGCTATTTCGGCGACACCGAAATCTTCGGGGTCAGCGGAGTGGGGATAGGGCTGAACGGAAGCGTTTGGATCGGCGGGGCGACAAACCAGCGTTTCAGTTCTCAGGGAAATACGGGCAATGTCTGGATCAACAATCTCGCGCTAGCTCCGGCTCCGGCGCTGCGAATCGATTCGGTGGAGAATGCGGCGAGCCTCGCGGACGGCCCGATCGCGGCGGGAGAGACGGTCGTGGTTAACGGCGCTGGATTCGGCGGCAGCGCGCAACTCACGATGGGAGGCATGGCCGTTTCGCCGATATCGATCACGCCGACCACGATCACAGCGATGGTCCCCGCGAGTGTACCAGCCGGGGCCGCGGCGATCGAAGTGCAGTCCGGTGGCGCGAGCACAAATCCGGTCCTGATGCTGGTGGCGGCGACCGCTCCGGGGATTTTCTCGCAGAGCGGGACCGGCTACGGCCAGGGCTACATTCTGAACAAAGACGGCACGCTGAATGCGCCATCGAATCCCGCCGCGCCGGGAGATGCAATCACGATCTTCGCCACCGGCGTCGGGCCGTTGAGCTTCACTCCGTGCTGCGCGGTGACCGAGTACCCGGTGAACGTCTACATCGACAGCATCTACTGCGACGGCGTGGCCGCGATTGCCGGTCCGGTGAACGGATTGCCGGGCAACGTGTATCAGATCACGGTGTACGTTCCGAATCCGGCGGTGCTCTTTGCGAATCGCAATCCGCCTGTCGTGTTGCCGCCGCTGGACGGCGTAGTCATGCAGATCAACGGCGTGTCCAGCCAGGCGGGGATCGCGATTTCGATCGCGCAGTAGACGCCGACGCTGTCCTCACAGATCGCGAAGGGCCGCGATGGGATCGGTGCGGGCGGCTCGCGGCGCGGGGACTCCGGTGGCGCGGCCGGCGTCAGCGCGAGGCCGGTCTGCTCACTGAGAGGTCTGGCTCTGCGAGTCCTTGCCGCCTGCTGCCAAAATGTGGTCTGTTATCGGTTATGAAGCAAGGAGCGAGGCTAGTGGCGGCCGTGTTGGCCTGGGCCGGGCTCAGCGTGGGGCAGACGGCGATCGATACGCGGAACTGGACTGCCGGCGACGACCATCAAAACATGATGGAGCAACTGGGAATCAAAGCTCTCCGGCCGGGGCCGAGCGGCAACGAGAGCGCGCCGAACCACGCCAACTACGACGAGGCCACGGCGAATCCCTTCCCTAACCTGCCGGACGTGCTGACCCTGAAGAACGGCAAGAAGGTGACGACGGCGAAGATGTGGTGGGACCAGCGGCGCCCGGAGATCGTAGAGGATTTCGAGCGGGAAGTGCTGGGGCGGGTTCCGAAGAACGTTCCGGGGGTTTCGTGGACGGTCACCAAAACGGCGGAAGCGACTGTGGGTTCGCGTGCGGTGGTCGGGAAGCAGATCACCGGGCGCGCGGACAACTCCGGCGATCCGGAAATCCAGGTCGATATTCAGATGACGCTGGTGGTTCCGGCGCACGCAAAGAACCCGGTGCCGGTGATGATGATGTTCGGCGGGCGGAGCATTCCGGAGGTCGCTTTTCCCTTGCCGGTGTTTCCGGGTCCGGGACGAAATGCGATCGTGGTAACGCAGCGGGCCGCGGGGTCGGATCCGCCGGCGCTGGAGCAGTTGATTGCCGATGGCTGGGGCGTCGCGACGATCAACCCGACGAGCATCCAGGCGGACAACGGCGCCGGCCTGACGAAGGGGATCATCGGGCTGGCGAATCACGGACAGCCGCGGAAGCCGGAGGACTGGGGCGCGCTGCGGGCGTGGGCCTGGGGCGCTTCGCGCGGGCTGGACTATCTGGAAACCGATCCGGCGGTCAATGCGAAACAAGTCGGGATTGAAGGAGTGTCGCGATATGGCAAAGCGGCGCTCATCACCATGGCATTCGACCGGCGCTTCGCGGTGGTTTTGATCGGTTCGTCCGGCGAGGGCGGCGTGAAACTGCACCGGCGCAACTGGGGCGAAGCGGTGGAGAACCTGACGGGGACCGGCGAGTATCACTGGATGGCCGGCAACTTTCTGAAATACGGCGCTGCGGAAGCTACATTCGGCAGCAAGAACGCGGGAGACCTCCCGGTAGACGCGCACGAACTGCTGGCGTTGTGCGCGCCGCGCCCCACGTTTATCAGCTATGGAGTTCCGGAGAAGGGCGACGCGCGGTGGCTCGACCACCAGGGCAGCTTCATGGCGGCGGTGGCGGCGCAGCCGGTGTTCCGGCTGCTGGGCGCGAACGATCTGGGTGTCGGGGACGACTACAAAACGGCTAAGATGCCAGCGGTGAACGTAGGACTGCTTGACGGGCAGCTGGC
>CAYTJD010000159.1:0-16696 GCA_964438005.1 uncultured Solibacteraceae bacterium
ACTCTCGCGCTGGGCGGCGCTCCCGAGCCGGCCGTCGCCGACGGCAAGGGCATGATCTACGACAACCTCGAAGACAAGAACGAAGTGATCGCCATCGATTCCCGCACGCTCAAGATTACGGCGCGCTGGCCCGTCGCACCCACCGGCCAGCCGGTTTCGATCGCCATGGACCGGCAGCGGCGGGCCAGGCTCGGCACCTTTCGCTTGTTGATCTACGGACGTTGACGGCTCCCCGGGGCTGGCCGGACCTTCGGCAGAATCACATCCACGGTCCCGGTCAAGCCAATTCGGCCCCAGGGGCCCTTCACAAGTCCCTCAGATTCGCGTGCTAATTGCTGTGGTGCGCGCGGATTGGCTCGTTCGAAATTCAGAACCTCGTTTGGTAAGGTAAATGACCAATCTGATCGGAAACCCCGGTCTTTCTTCCTCGAACCCACTGGGCCTTGGTGCGCTGCCGGCGGAATCTACGGCGCTCGGAAAAACTGAGCCTGCGATCCATGCTTCGAAGCAGATAACCAAACGGCTACCGCGGCGCGACGCATACTTGCAGGAGCAATTCAGATCCCCGCCTCCGGTCAGCATTATAACCTGATTTATCACGCAATCAGCGCGGCTTTAACCGCAGAGTAACATCTCCGGATCCTGCGAATTATTAATCGCGGGTCCTTCACTAGCTTTCTTGGAGAACACATGTTACGAGCCGCGTATCTGATATTAGCCATGAGCTTACTGATGGCAATAAGTCATGCACCTGCGAGTCATCAGCCAATTAACATTACGTCTTCACACGTCGCGCTCTCCGCGGACGGAGGCTCACCCGAGCCGCCGCCAATTCCGCTGGCTCAGCCCAGACTGCTGCTGGCTGATGGCGGCTCGCCCGAACCGCCTCCGATTCCGCTGGCGCAACCAGGGTTTAATTTGGCCGCTGCCTGACCGGCTCCGTCCGGAAAGCATATTACCTATAGAACCGAAGGTGCATCCGTCATGTGCTATACTTGCGTGACGGATGCAGCTTCTCATAAATTTTTGCTTTTTTCTCGACACCGCGCTGCTTCTTGTCCTAATTTATCGGGTGTCGCGCCACGCGAGAGCTGGCCGATATCAGCTCTTTCTTGGATATTTGCTGGCCCTTTCTTTGTCGGAAGCTCTGCGCACTTATTTACGATTGTTTGCTCTGCCCAGTTACAGCATCGGCTATTGGGTTACTGAGTTCGCAACCGCTCTGATTGGATTCGGCGTGATCTGGGAGATCTACCGCCAGGCGTTCATCTCCTTCGATGGCGTGAGGCGCTTGGCCCGACTAGTCTTGTGCAGCTTGACCGCCATGGTGTTCCTGAGAACCGCCGTCGCTTTGGCGCTTGACCCGGTTCACCGCCTCGGGCCCACTACATTGGAGCTGATTCGAAACTTGCAAGTGGTTCAGGCATTGTTCTTAGTGGGCATCGGACTGTTGATGACGCTTTATGACGTGCCGCTGAATCGAAATGTCCGCGCCATGCTGTCTGGTTACGGCGTATATGTGGGTTCCATGATCATCGTCCGGACGACCCAGTCGGTCTGGGGCTCGGCCGGTAACCTCTGGTGGGCTGTGGCGAAGCAAGTCGCCTTTTGCATCGCTCTGGTTACCTGGTGCATCGGCCTGTGGTCAGATTGTCGCAACCCGGTCCCGGATATGCGCTTGGAACGAGACTATGAACGGATCTCCGGCCAGACTCTTCGCGCCTTCGGTCAATTGCGCGAACATCTGATTCAATCCTGGCGGACATGATGAACACGGGCGTCATTTTCGCCGTCGCCATCGTTCTGCTGGCCCTCATCGCGCGAGCTCTTGTCCGCTCCCGAGACTCGGCCCAAGGAGTCCCGCCCGGGGCCGATGCCGACGAGTTCCTGGTTCGTCTCCCACCCACCGCCTTGTTGGCGCGTTGTATCTCCGTGGATGACGTGGCCTACATTTCCCGTTTGCAGTCGCCATCCCTTTCCCATCTCTTGTTTAGTGAGCGGCGGCGCTTGGCGCTCATGTGGCTGAGCCAGACGAGGCGGGAAGCGGCGCGCTTATACCGGTTCCATTTGAGCACTTCGGCGCAGGCCGCAGACCTGCGGCCGGCAGCCGAAATTCAGCTCCTCTTCCACTTCGTAGCCTTCTGGTTCTTGTACCAGATCTTGATCTTTGTGGTCTGGTTCTACGGTCCGCTGCGCACGGAAGTTTTTGTGCGCTCCATTCGCGCCCTCGCCGATATTCTGGCGAGCCACGTCGAACGAATCGCACGCGCCATCACGTCTGCTCGGGCGCCAGAGCTCCGAGCCGGTCGCAACGCGTAATTCGGGGAGAATGTGCCGCGAGCCTGGCGGCCTTACGCCGCCTTCGGATGCGCCTTTTGTTGCACCGCCGGCACCGGCGCCGCGGCGTGCTCCCGGTTGCTTGCCCGGAGCAGTAGCGCCGCTACTCCATAACCCACCGCCGCCCCAAGCACAACCGCCGTCGCTATCGCGAGCGGCAGATACAACCCGAATCGCTCGAACAGGAACGGTCCGTTCACTCCCAAAGCAATTTCGGCAACGATTGCGGCCAGCCCCTTCGCTAGCATGTCAGTGTCCTTGGAATTCATGTGATCTCCCTTTTCTCGTTTTGTCGAGTGAGTTATTTACGCCGTAACCTTTTGGCCCGTGTGCGTCCGCGTCTTGCGCTGGTCTTGCTGCAGTCCGTGAATCGCCATCAACGCCCCAATCGGGTGCGCGCCGGCTTCCACCAGCGGGTCGGCGTCCTGGCCGGGCTTGTCCGTATCGACGTGGCGAAACTCCAGGCTCCGTACCAGGGCCCGCGTGTGCGCCTCGTTCAATTGGTACTCGGCCGCCACCGTTGCCGCATCCGTCAATAGCCTTGTCCGCATATGCGGCTTGAACCGGGAATCATAGAGCAGCTTGTTGAGCTGGAACGCTGCCATCGGCGGATGGTTGTAAAAGTGGTACGGGTGATTTTGAAACGTATACGGCTGCGGTGGCCGCGCCCCCGTCTTCGCGCCCGGATGGAACCTTACTACCGCATGCCCGTGATGCGTGGTCGGCTGGTATGACAGCAGCTCCAGGTGCTGCTCGCCGATCGCCCCCAACACCAGTGCCCACGGCAGCATCTCTGTATTCCCCACTTCATCGAGCTGTTCCGGTGTCAGGTCCAGGAACGACGCCGCGTGGCCGTTCTCCAGCTCCCCGAGACACCACCGGTCAAAATCGTATGCCGGCTTGTAGTATTTCCAGGTGCCGGGATAGTGCGACATCCCGCCGCTCGCCAGAACCGCTACGCGTTCCGGCCGGTTCGCGCGAATGATTTCCGCTATCGCGCTGCCGAGCTGTGCGCACCGCCGCGCGTTCGGTAGCGGCGGTAAATACGTGTTTACCAGGATCGGGATCACCGGAATCTTCCGTTTTCCCAGAATCCATTCGAAGACCGCGGCGAACGAGTGCCCGAGATCCGCATCCTGTGAGTAGGCCATATCGAAATCCCGGCGGACCAACTGCTCTAACACCGCTTCGGCGAGCTCCCGATGGATCGGCGGATTCCACGTCCTGCCCGCGAAAGCCGCCGTCGCAGTGTCGCCCGCCAGGACCGCAAACGTCGGTACGGTCCGCAGAAAAAACGTCTCCATGTGATCGCTGGCGAAAATGATCAGCGCGTCCGGCTGCGTCTCATCCAGCACTTGGCCGAGCCGCCCCATGGCCGCAATCCCGGCATCCAATTGTTGTGGATCTTCCTCCGGCGGCCGCGTAAACAGCTGCGGCGCGTGCATCGTGGCCATCGCGGCGACAATTTGTCCCACAGGGAGTGCCCTCCTTGGGCCCCCTGAGATGCACCCTGTTCGCCAGATTCTCCGGTGCCGCTAACTCCTGTCGGCTCTATCGCAATGATGGGAAATCCCGCACTGCTCTTAGTAGAGTTTATGGGGCAAGGGACTCATTATTGTGCAATTTGGCGCAAGAGCTTCCTCAGTCTCCTGCCGGCACTCGCGCGCCGAGGGGGATTTCAACGGTCTGCTGCCGGCCCCGCCGCCCGAAGAACACAAACGCCACCAGCACCAGCGCGCCGATCGCGAATACCGTGTCGCCGGGTACCCGCATCCAGCGCAGCGTCTGCATCATCGGCGATTGCAGGAAGTCGCTGCTGCGCGCGAACCAGTAGCCATGCGCCACCGAAGCCCACGTCTGCGCCAGTCCCACCGGCAACAGGCTGCCCACGCACATCAGGAGCAGCCCCGCATTCATGCCCCAGAACGAGATGCGGAGCCAGTTCTCCCTCCACTCCAGGTCCTGGCCCATCGCCCGCAGACACACCAGCATCAGGCCGATCCCCAGCATCCCGTACACGCCGAATAGGGCCGCGTGCCCGTGCAGCGGCGTTGTGTTGAGGCCTTGCATGAAGTACAGCGCGATCGGCGGGTTGATCATGAACCCGAACAGCCCCGCGCCCACCATGTTCCAGAACGCCACCGCGACAAAGAAATAGACCGGCCACTTGTATCGCTCCGCCCATGCCGTCAAGCGCCCGCGCCGCAAATCGTCGAGTGCCGGGTAAGCGATAAACGTCAGCGGCACCACCTCCAGCGCGCTGAAGACCGAGCCGAACGCCAACGCCACCGTCGGGGTGCCCGAGAAATACAGATGATGGCAGGTGCCGATGATGCCCCCCGCCAGAAAGAGGGTCGCCGAGAGCAGCGACGCCTGCGCCGCCAGCGCCGGACGGATCAACCCCAGCCGCGTGAAGAAGAACGCGATCACGGTAGTCGCGAACACCTCGAAGAAGCCTTCCACCCACAGATGCACCACCCACCAGCGCCAGTACTCGACCAGCGACAGGTGCGTGTGCTGGCCCCAGTTCAGGCCGGCGCCGTAAAACATCCCAATCGCCGTCGCCGACATCAGGAACAGCCAGAGCAGCTGCCGCTGCTCGCCGCCACCGCCATTCCTCAGCGCCGGCCAGACCGCGCGCACTACCAGGAACAGCCAGATCAGCAGCCCCACAAATAGTAAAATCTGCCACCCGCGCCCCAGGTCGACATATTCATACCCCTGGTGCCCCCACAAAAACGAATTGGCGTCCGACAGCTTGTTCTCGATGCTCATCCATTCGCCTGCCATCGACCCCACGACGATCGCCAGCAGCGCGCCAAACAGCACGTGCACGCCGAGCCGCTGAAATTTCGGCTCTTGCCCGCTCACCAGCGGCCCGATGAACAGCCCCGCTGCCAGCCACGCGGTGGCGATCCAGAAGATCCCCACCTGCACGTGCCAGGTCCGCGTCACGCTATACGGGAGAATGTTGGAGAGCTTGATTCCGTAGAATCCGTTCCCCTCCACGCCATAGTGGGCTGTCACCACACCCAATAGAATCTGCACCAGGATCAACGCCGAGACCACAAAGAAATACTTCAGCGTGGCCCGCTGCGACGGAGTGGCCCGCCAGCTTCCGAGCGGGTCCTGCGCCGGCACTGGCTCCCGCCCTTCGTCGCCCTTCTGAGAGGCGTACCACCAGACCATCCCGCACACGCCCGCCAGCAGCATAATGATGCTGACGCCCGTCCACAGCACGCTCTCGGGCGTCGGACGGTTTCCGATCAGCGGCTCGTACGGCCAGTTGTGCGTGTAGGACACCTGATCGCCAGGGCGGTCCGCTGCCGCCGACCACGCGGTCCAGAAAAAGAATGCCGCCAAATCCCGCATCCTCTCCGGCGTACTGACGCTGCCCGCAGGGATCGCGTAGGCCGCGTTGCCGTTCATGAAGACGCCGGAGAAGTGTTGCAGATTCGCTTCGAATGCCCGGGCCCGCACCGCGTCGATGCGAGTCGTGCGAGTCTTCGCATCATAACCGCCGCGCCGGTACATCTCTTCCAGCCGGCCGCGCAGTTTGGCTTGATCTTCGCCCGCGATTTCGGCGTATGGCTTGCCATACTCGGAGCCCGCCCACTGATCCAGCACGAAGCTCGCCTCGCGATGCAGCCAGTCCGCCGTCCAGTCGGGCGCTACGTAGCTCCCGTGCCCCCAGACCGACCCGACTTCCATGCCGCCTAGCGCCTGCCACACGTTTTGCCCGCGCTCGATCGCGCCCTCGGCCAGCAGCACCTTGCCGTCCGAATCCACCACCTGTTCCGGAATCGGCGGCATCTCTTGGTAGATCCGCGTCCCGATCCACCCCAGCACCGCAAACGATCCGAAGAACACGATCGCGAAACTAATCCAGAGCTTCTTCATGAAAATTCCTCTCCAGCATTCAGCCTAAGCCGCCGGGAACTTTACCCGCAGTGACCTTGGTCACGCGGGCAACACTCAAACTGGACTAATCATATCCGAATTGCCGAATCCCTTACAAGAACCCCTTGGTGGAGGAACCCTCCCCCGCAAATGCGGGGTAAACCAGCCATCTGTAACCTCCGATCAATCCAACGCGCCTATAAGTTTCGGAATAAGAGGACTGAAATACTCTGATAGAGCAAGGAGGGTTTATGTTTGACTGCCTCGCCGATCAAATTCGGCATGATGAGCACGTGCAAGTGTCCAACAAGGAGCGGTACGCCCGGTGGTTGGCTGTCGGCGTCCTCTCCATTATGATTTTCGGCGGCCTCTATTACGCGATCTCGCTGCTGTAATGACCGGCCGGGCCGGTCAGCTCCCTCTCCCGTGGGTGAGCGGGCGGCCCCCTCTTATTTCCTCCCCAGCAGGCGCAGCCGCACGCTAAAAGCGCGCGCCTGCCCCCGCCCGTAGGTCAAAAACAGCGGGCTGCCCAGCACATTGATCACTGAGTTCGGGTTTCCGTTGTTGGTCAAGTTGTTGAACCCGAAGCGCCACGCCCACAGCGTATGCTTCAGCTGGAACCGCCGTTCCAGATGCAGGTTGATGTTGAAATAGGCGGGATACCGCATCCCATCCGGCCTCCCCACCAAGAAGCCATCTTCGTTTGCTAGGCCGAACGGAAACCCGGTCCGGTATTCGACCAGATACACCGCCGTGGTTTCGTTCGTAAGGAACCGCAGACGTTCGGGAAGCGAGCGGTTCGGCAGTGGCGCCCAACCCCACGTGTGAAACCGGTTCGGAGTGTCCCAGGGATATGCGCCCGGCATCTGCGGTCCAAAAGTCGGGTTTTCCAGACTGTAGTTCACCGCGGCGTCGCTGCGGGCGCGCGACCACGTATACCCGGCGAACCATTCGTATTTTCCGGCAAAGGTGCGCCGGAGAGTTAGATCCACCCCGTCATACCGGTCGCGCCGTGTGTTGAGCAGTTGGTACACGACATTGCCGCCGGTCGCGAAGACTGCCGGATCGGCCGTCGCAAACGAGAAGCCGCGCGAGCCCGCGCGCCGCGTATAGGAAGCCTTCCCGAAAAATCCGAACGGCAGCTCGCGCTCCACGCCCACGCTGGCCGTGCGATAGTAGGGCGTCCGGAGTGCCTGCTCGTTGACGGCAAATGACGTTTGCAGCGGTGGACCCGGGGGCAGCCCGCCCGGCGGGAAAAACGTGGCCACGCTGATCTGATCCTGGCTCCGCGCAAGCAAACCTAGAGTGATGGAGTCATAGTAAATCCCCCAGCCTGCCGAGAGTTTCGTATTTCGCAAAAAACCCGGTGCCCACGCCACCGCGAACCGCGGAGCCACCTCCATGTCGCGGACAATCTCGTTCCATTCCACACGCAGGCCGGCGTCCAGCAGCAAATCCCGCCGCGGCGTCCACCGGTCCTGAATGTACTGCGCCGCTTCGAAATTCCGCTGCGCCTGGAACGGGTTGCCTTCAAACTGCACCAGCCGCGCCACCGAGCCATCGTCGCGCAGCACTTCGTAATCGTGCCGCCGCACCTGCTGGTGAAACGCCTCGCGCTCGAAATCGATCCCGAACTTCAGCTGGTGCGCGCCCGCCAGATGGAGCGTCGGTAGAAACAGGTTCGCCAGCCCCTGGTCCCGGTACAAGTGCTGATCCTGGTTGACGAAATAGTTCCCCCGATTGCCGAAAGGCGTAATCTGAAAAAGCGCGGTGCCCTGCGGCTCGTCGCGCGCTACCCCGCGCGTGTCGGCAAAGCCGAATTCCACCAGCGCGCCGCCTCCAAAGTAAATCTGGTCGCGGACCGTGGTTACATACAGCCTCTGCGTCTGGTTCGTAGTTGCTTCGGCGGGATTGTTAAAGCTCAAGCCGATGCGGTCGCGATTCACGTAGTTCACCAGGAAACTGGCGGTCAGAATGTTGGCCGGAGTCAGGTTCACCTGAAACCGCGAAAGATCGCTCCCGGTAAACCCACGCGTCTGGTTCTGGCCGCGCGGCAGTCCGTGCACTACATCGACGTTGTAGAAAGCGTCCAGCCCGTTGTGAAACCAGGCGCGCCCTTTGTCCAGCGGCCCGGAAAACTCCAGACGCGGCGTCCACTTGTTCACGTGAAATCCATCTTCGGAGGAGATGCCTGGAATGAAATTGGTCCCGGCGAAGCGCCACCGGTCGTCTCCCATCTTCGTCTTCAGATCGAGCACGCCGGCCGACCCGCGTCCGTTTTCCGCCGAAAACCGGCTGCTTTCCAGATCCATCGATTGGATGCTGTCGATGTTCAGCCGCGTGTCCAGGTTCCCCGTCACCGGGTTGGAAATGTTGAACCCGTCTAGCGTGTAATTGGCCTGGTTAGTATCGCCGCCGTTGAAGTGCGCGCGGCCGGCATTGTCTTCCACCACGCCATTCATCAGAGGCAGCGCGCTGCGATAATCCTGCGGGGCAGGGTAGGGGATGGTCTCGATTTCCGTGTTGTCCAGTTCCCGACGGTCCGACGGCTGCTGCGGATCGATCACGGGCCGCGACGCCGTCACGTCGACGCGCTCCGAATACTCCTGCAGATGATTGAGCGTTACGGTGAGTTGCGTGGCGCCCTCCGAGAGGGTCTGGCTCTCCGATTGGAACCGGTAAAACCCCTGCCGCTCGGCCCGAATCGCGTAGGCGCCGGGCGCGAGCGTGAGGTTGAAATTTCCCGCCGGATCCGAGGACGCGACGGCCGCCACTGCATCGGCCGCCGACCGCATTTCGACCCGCGCCCCCGCCACCCCGGCCCCGGTCTCATCCACCACGCGCCCGGAGACCATCACCTGCGCGAAGGCGTGCGCGCAAAACAGCGACACCAAGAGCGCGCTTCGAAGATGCACCTGGAATGGCATGACGCGGGGGCGCTCATTCAGGATACACCGCCGGCGCGAAGCCTTGCCGCAAAAGAAAAGAGGCGCCCGCGCGGGGCGCCTCGTAATTTTCCAACACTCCGAATCCCAGTCTGAAACCGCGTTACCGGTCAAAACATGAACTTCACTCCAAAGCGGCCGGAGAAGCCGGTGTTAAAGAAACCGGCCATGCCGAAGCGCGGATCGTAGATGTTGGCAGCCGGGCCCATGGCATTAAGCATCGCCTTGTAGTCGAATCCCTTGAAGAAATTGACGGTGCTCGCGTCTAAGCCCGCGCTCGCGTCGTTGGCGGTATTGGCGCCCCGATTGAGCTGGTTGAAAGTGTACAAGTTCGTTTTCTGGTTGAAGAGGTTCGTCGCGTTGAATTCAAAGCGGAGCGATTTGTGCTCGCTCATCTTAAATTCATGGGATAAGACCAGGTCGGTCTGGGTGAAGAACGGGTTGCGTCCCAGGTCTCCACGTCCGTTTACGTAGATTTGAACCTGGTTGAGAGTTTCGACGGCCGTGCTGATGGGTTCGCCGCTCTGCGCGCGGAAAAACACTCCGATTTGCGAGTCGCCTTTGCGTCCGCCCCACGGCTTGGTGTAGTTTCCGTAGATTTTCAACATGTGCGGCCGTGACGATGCCAGCGGTCCAAACAGGAAATTGCCGTGGGCATCGAACAGGGTTTCATCCAGGTCGTAGGCGCGGCTGGCATTAGAACCGGGTCGCGCCACGCTTCCGCCGGACTGCTGCGTGGTCGCGGAACTCACGCCGCTGGTTGGCAGAGTTACCTCATCGGAATTGGCAGTTCCGTTGTAGAACCCGTACAGACGGCTGTACACGTAGCTGAACTGCCCCGAGAAATTCCGAGAGAGCCGCCGCGTTAACGTGAATTCGAATGCATCATAATCCCGCTGCGGCTTAGGCGTCGCGAATCCGGTCGGCGTGGCGCTGCTGCTGAGGAAAGTCGACGCCAAGCCCTCGCCCGGATTTACGTATTGATACACTTCGTCGCCGTTGACCAGCACGCCCATATCCTCGATCGTCCGAATCAAGTGATTCCCGACATAATCGGCGCGAACGACCGTCGAGGGTGTCAATTGATATTCCAGACCTCCATTGAAGAGGTCCGTGGCCATCGGCTTGATGTTCGGGTCGACGCTGTTGAAGTTGGGCACGCGCCGGTCGCGGTATGGGCCGCTCGGCCAAAGATTCGTGCCGGGCATGTTATTGCCATTGATCGATAGTACGTCCAGCGTATCGAGCGAGCGGTAGTAGACTTTCCAGTAGTCGGACCCGAAAGAGCCGCGGGAGACTTCATACCCGACATATCCATATAGCCGGTTGTAGCTCGCGAAGACCTTCAGCTTCCCGTTGCCTTTCACATCCCATGCCAGGCCGAGACGCGGTGACACCTTGTCGGTAAACGCGAAAGAGAACGCATCGGGCCGGATGTCCGGACGGAAAGACGGAATGTGCTCGTTTTCCACGCGGAGGCCAAGCGATAGACTGAGACGCGGAACGATGCGCCAGTGATCCTGAATATACAGATTGCTGATGGTTCCGCCGGTGCTACCGCCGTTGCCGATCAGATCGACTTCGTAGTAGCCGTACTGCCCGCCTACCTTATTGCTGGTTCCAGGTTGAGTGTATTGCCGGCCCCAATAAACATAAACATAGCCTGGGCCCGGATAGGCAATGTCCACTTTATTGATGCCCTTGGAGGTGCCGCCTCCGATTTTGATATCGTGAGAACCCCACGCATGGCCGACGAACTTGCCGAAGTCCACTTGGTAATTGGTTTGAGTCGCGAGATCGTAGTAGGTCTGCTGAACTCGGGGCGTGTTGGAGAATCCCGCCGCGGTGTTCGCCAGATTTGGCGGGAGGCCCACGATTCCGGTTGGAGCCGTCTGGAACGTCACGCTGCTGATGGGCGGAATACCCCAGGTGCGGAAATTGTCATAGAAGCGCGCCCCGCTCACGCTGAGTACCGAGGTCGGAGACACGGTATAGTCAAGGCGGCCGGTATAGCTGGTCTGCGGATTGGTCCAGCCCCTCGTCTTGTTTGGTGCTGCCCCGCCTGCCGTGGTCAAAGCGGCATTGCCCACGCCATCGTAAGCGGGCAAGACACCGTCGGTGCGGGTTGGCTGCCAGGCCCAGGTGAAATTTAGGCGCAGGCGCTGCACTGGAACTGCGGTCAATTTCGTGAACACCTGCTGGGTCGTGACATTCGAGTTGATCGTATCGGGTTGTGTGCCGTTGTTGAAGAGATAGAGATTGCTGCGGCGCTGCAGTTGGGGCGACGCGGCCGCGAAGAAGAACAATTTGTCCTTGATAAACGGCCCGCCGAGCGACCCGCCAAATTCGTGGGTGTCGTTCTGGTTCTTGTGGTCCTGCACGTAAAAGGGGCTGTTGCCGGTTCCGTATTGATCGTAAAGATACAGGCGCTGGACCGGGCCGGCCGAAATCGCATTGCCGAAGTAGTAGTAGTGACCTTCGCCGTGGAATTGGTTACCGCCCGATTTGGTGACGGCGCTGATTACCCCCCCGAGGGCTCCGCCGTACTCGGCATCCATCCCGCCGCTCTTCACCTGGACTTCCTGCAGAATTTCGAACGCGGCGTTCTGGCGCGAGCGGCCGTCAATCAAGCTGTTGGTGCGAACACCGTCGACCAGGAATTGGTTCTCGGCGCCACTGGCGCCGTTGACTTGGTAGCCGCTTTCCAGAGTTCCTGAATTCACGTTCGGAGCAAGCGTGATCAGGCCTTGGAAACTACGGCCCTTCGGGAGGTTGCTGAACTCTTCCGCCGTGATGTTGTTGGCCGTCAGCACCCCGCTGGTGTCGATCAGCGGCGCCGTCTCGGAAACCGAGATCGATGCGCGCGCCGAAGCGATCTCCATCTGCGCATCCACCCGGATCTCGCGGCCCACCAGCAGCAGCGCGTCCGCCACCTGGAATCCGGCAAAGCCGGCGCGGTCAAAACTGAATCTGTAACGGCCTGGCTCCACGCTCTTGAAGACGTAAGACCCCGTGGCGTCCGTCTTGGTGGTAAGTTCCCGGCCGGTGTCCTTATTGGTGATGATGACTGTCACTTCGGGCAGCATCGCAGCCGTCGGGTCGGTAACCGTCCCGATGAAACTGCCGAATCGTTCCTGGCCAGACGCCGGCGTCGCAAGGACAAGCAGGAGCGCTAAGCCGAGGCCGGCAATCCCCAGCGGATGGCGCGTGTTCACGGTCATGCTACTCTCCTTCGCCGGGAGACTCGCACGCCAACTGCCATGGACCGGATGGGTCCGCTTAGAAGAGGATTTTCGCTATAACGGAGATTAAGAAAATTTTACCTTAAACTATGAAACTAAACCATATATGGGAGTGAAAATGAAAAGTAGACCTTAGTGACCTGCTATATCCATACTCTCGGCGCAGGGCCCGCTGAATATGAGATTTTGCATTTTTTCGATCCGCATTTAGGGATTTGGGCTGCCGGTGCATTCCCAAATAGAAAGAGGCGCCGGGATTGATCCCGGACCGTGGGCGGGCCGCATCCGCCCGCTCTCAGGGAACTTGCCGGGCGTAGATCTCGATTCGATCGCTGTCGCTCGCCCGATCTGAGTATGCAACGCTTACGTTCCCAGTCGACCGAAGAGTCATACCAGGACACGCCTGCAAAAGGTCATTGGACAAGAAAAGACCATGCGGAGCCAGCATCGATTCGATGTCTAGTAGCGACAGGACATGCTCAAAGGCACTGTAATAGATGAACACATTCGTCGCCACGACCAGATCGTAGCGTTGGTCGGCCGGCAGATCGAGGTGCTGCAGGACCGGATTCAGGGTTCGCGGTTCCATCGCCCCAACAATCTCTGGCCTCACCCGCACAGCCCGGCTGTCGACGTTGCGAACCCCGGGAGGCGGAGGCACCGGGTCGACCGGAACCCCCAGCTGATCTCCGAATTCGTGCCAGTAACTGAGCACATCCCCGTTCCACGAGCGAGTCCGGTCCAGGACCAATTGCACCGTATACGGTTGCTTACTACGAGCGAGCCGGATCGCCCGCGCAAGGTGGTCCAGGGTTTGGGCGCTGATGTCAAAGACCGTTAAATGAAGATCGGAGGCGCGCGCCAGCTTCAGGCGAACGAGAGAGTCGATGAGAGCAAAAGGCTGCAGCGTCTGCAGTGGATAATAGTCGAACCCATAGTTCTTATCGGCAAAATCGAGACCGGGACCAATGATCGCCGCGCGCCGCACAGCCGACAACCTTCCCTGACGCTTTAGTGCCAAAAGTGCCTGTTCAATGGCGTAGTTAGGACGAAAGTCTGTGTCAACCGACAGTCCGCGATCCTGGTATAGTTCGGACCGCGCAGAAAAGGCAGCCGTCGCATCGCTCGTGCGCCGAGTTTCGTTCAAGTTCGCGCGAAATTGATCCTGCTCCTTAAAGTAGCGGGAGATATTCTCCAGTACATAGCGCCCTAAACGTTGTCGCTCATCCGGACTGGCGGTGCTGAACCCGCGGCGGATCATCAGATCTTTGAGCCAAAGCAGCCGTTCGTTGGTTCCGGGCGCCGCAATTCCCTCGATAAAATTCTGAACTCTCGTTTGGAACAGGCGTGTGGCGCTTTCCACGCTCGCCGTGTCGTCGGGCACAATGCGGGGCTGATCGGTGAACGAGACTCCAAATAGAACGAAATTGACGAGTGAGTCCTCCTCGCCGCGTAACAGGCGAGAGCGAATCTCCCGGTCACGGTTGCGAGTCCAGGAGGGCCACTCCCGCCGAAACGCTTCCTCACCCAATCCGGACAGGTCTTTCGGCAGCGGAAGGCCGCAGTTCTTGAGGAGCGGCTCAATTTGCTCGAAGTGGAGAAACCGGGCCTCCGGCGCCGTGTTTCGCGGAGCTGCGCGAAGGGACGGCGCCAGCAAAAGCCCGCACGCCAGGAAACTCCTCCGCGACACTGACGTTCTATGACCGTCCGCAAAAAAGTCGGGCGACATTACTACGCATTATAGGGAACCGGCTGCCGCAAAAAAAAGAGGCGCCCGGTTATGGGCGCCTCCGGAGAGATAGCGACTGATCCCTGTTAGAAAATCAGCTTCAAAGCGAGTTGCAGGTTCCGGTTGTCTTTGGAGACGAACGAATAAGCGTTGTTATCCGCGCGTACCCCCTTGCTGGCAGTGACATAATTCCCGCTGATCGCCGAAATGTCCGTGTTCCCGCCCACCAGGTAGAGGTTGGAGTGATTGAACACGTTGAACGCTTCGGCACGGAATTGCAGCTTGTAGCGTTCGGTCAGGCTGAAGTTCTTGTGCGCGGCGAAGTCCAGGTTCCAAAAGCCCGGACCACTGAAAACGTTGCGGCCCGTCATCGTTGCCGGGAACGGCCCGAAGTCGGAGGTGCCCGTCTTGGCATTCACGTAGTTTGAATCGGGAGTGCCAATGTTCATGTAGTTGAAGACATTCGGCTGCCCCGAATCGGTTTGGGTGTACGTGGCTTGGAACGGCTTATCAAACATAGCCCGCGGGCAGAGGGCGAAACCCTCATTGGTGCAGTCCCACAGACTGAAAGGCGTGCCGGTATGAGCACTGAAGTTCGGCACGATACTCCAGCCGCCGAGGACTTGTTTCGCCACGGCGTTGGAGCCCTTGTAGGGGATTTCCCAAACTGCCGCCATCGTGACCCGGTGGCGGACATCGAAGTCGGCGTTGCCCCTGTCAAGACCCGGATTGAGAGGATCCAGGACCCCGAGGTTGCCGCCGCCGGTGGACGTTTCCGAGAACGTGTTGCTGATATTGTCGATCGCATGCGACCAGGTATAGTTCATGCGCAGAGTAAGACCCTGACGCCGGAAATTCCGCAACTCGAAACGCGTGGTGAGCGCGTCGTAGTCGGAACCTCCTCCGTTGGTCCGCAAGTTCAGTCCCGAATACTGGGTATTGATGCGATCCGAAACCGCTCCGCTTCCGGAGCCGCCCACGCCGTACGCCGCGGCCGAGCCACCCGGGTTCATGGTGTTGATCGTGTACAGGTTGACACCCTTGCTGCCGGTGTATTCCACGGCGGCGACCACGTCACTGCCGAACTGATGTTCGATCGCGCCGCTCCACAAGTGTGCGTACGCCGTCTTGATGTAGGGATCTACCCAACGCAGGCTGAGACGGGGCAGCGCCTTGGTACCTGTATTCCCTGATAACGGACCATAGTTGGCGACGGGAATCGGAATCGAGGCCAGATCAGTAGGAGTTTGGAACGTGACCAGTCCGTAGTTCGGCGGGTTAAAGAGGACGTTGTAGGTAACGTTTCCAAAGTTCGGTTCCCAACCGATACCGTAACCCCCGCGCACGGCAGTCTTTCCATCGCCGAATACATCCCAGGCGATACCGATACGTGGAGAGAAATCCTTCCAGTCCTTCTGCCACAAACCGCCTACCGGATTCTTCGGGTCTGTCGAGACATACGCGTTTCCAGTCGACATTCCGACCATGTAGTTGGCTCCTGGACCCGGGTAAAAATTGGAGTCCAGATTCGGGTTCCGGCTGGCCTGAGGCCCGAAGTACTCCCAGCGCACGCCCAGGTTCAGAGTGACGCGCGGCTTGACCTTCCAGCTATCCTGCGCGTACAGTCCGGCTTCGTGGACTGCATTGCTGCGGCTGAAATTGGGCGGGCCGAGGGGCAGCTTCAGGGTGCACTGTGGCGTTACGATCGGTCCCGTCGGGCCGTTTACGCACGGGAATTCGCCTTGCGGATAAACCGCAACCTCAAATTGCTTCAACTGGCCGTTGACTAGTCCATCGAGGGCAGTCGCTTGATTGGTTCCCAGCGCCGCCACCGCCGTCCCATAAGCGGCAAAGGTCCGGTTGTCCTGGAGGTATGTGTACAAGCCCCCAAACCGGATATTGTGCTTGCCGACGGTCTTCGTCACGTCCTCATTGATTTGAGTGAAGTTTTGCGGCCCGCCAAACGGCACCGAGTTCCCCGGCGTGAAGCCGGAGTATCCGGGATAGACCACGGGGGTGCCCCCCAGGGTTGTCGTCGTGCCTGTAGTCGTGTAGAGCGTGGGCCCGATCGGGTTCGCTCCCAGCGGCTGAAGTTGACCAATCCTGTTGTAGCTCAGCTTGGTCTGACTGACCAGGCTGGGCGAAAAAACGTGCGTGCCCGATAGCGTATAACCGGTCTTCAAGTCCGTCTCACCGGTGTCGTAGCCCGCGTACGGGCTGTTGGACACGTCGCCGGCAAACAGATCGCTTTGATATCGCGCATAGCGGAAATAAATCTGCGTTTTATCGCTCACGTTATAGTCCACGCGGCCGGCCATTAAGAAACTGTTCTGCGGATCTCCGCCGCCCGAGTCCGCCGGCACATTGTAGGCCACCTTTTGATAGATCGGCGTGCTCGCGGGGATTGAGAGGCAGGCGGCCGATGTGCAATTGATCGCACTTCGGGAGAACGTCTGCAACGGTGTGATATCCGAGCGGAGCTTTCCATAGGCGGCGAAGAACGCCTGAGTGGCAGGAGCCGAGGCGGCAATCAACTGCGGCGT
>CAYTJD010000160.1:0-72694 GCA_964438005.1 uncultured Solibacteraceae bacterium
TGGCGTGGGTCACGAGGATGTTCTGCACACCCTGGCGGCGCGCTTCGCGGATGATGACCAGGGCCTCGGCGGGCGAGGAGTGGCCGGTCTCCAGCACGAGATTGTGCCGGGCGGCGAGGGCAATGACCTGCGAGACTTCAGGAACCACCTGGCCGTCTTTCACGACACGGGCGAAGGGGCGCTTCTGCCCGCTGGTGGTGACCTGGTGCTCGGAATCGAAGGTGGGCAGCCAGACCACCTTGCCGTAGCCACCCTTTACTTTGGTCATCCATTCGACAGCAGCGGGGTTGACACCGCCCACGGTGAGATCGAGCGAGATGCCGCCAAAGACCTCGATGCCGGGGACTTCCTTGCGGACCAGGGAAGCCAGGGCAGCGGTGGGGTGGTAGTGATTCTTGAGAACGATAGCGCGCATGCCGCGGCTCTTGGCGAGCTTCGCCAGATCGATGGCGTCGATCGAGCGCGGCACGCCATCGGGGTCGGAATGCGCGTGCATGTCGATGGCGCCGGCGAGGGGTTGCGGGATCGCGGGCGCGGCCACCGTTAGGACGGCGGCCGCAAGCCAAGCAGATTTCATGTCAGTTTAGAACGTGTACTTCAAGCCAAGCTGGATCTGGCGCATGGGGATGCCGGCAGCCGTGGTGTTGATCACGCCGAAACCCAAGTGGGGAGCGGTAGCCGGGTTCGGTGCGTTCGGATCCGCCGCGCCCGCGAAAATGTTGGCGTTAGGCCCGCCAAAGTTCGGGTGGTTGAGAAGATTGAATGCCTCAGCCCGGAACTGGAATTGGTGCGTTTCCTTGAATTTGAAGTTCTTATGGACTTCAGCGTTAATGGCAAAGATTCCGGGCGAGAGGGCGGTGTCGCGACCGACATTCCCGAAAAATCCTTGCGGGGCCTCGACGAAGGCGGCCCGGTTGTACCATCCGTTGGGCGTCGGGTTGGAGAGGCTCGAATTGATACCTGTGGAGTTCGGCCGGTCGTAACCGATATTTTGCGTGAGGGAGTTGTCCACACCGGGAAGGAGAATAGTCTGCGGTACGCCGCTCTGTATAGTGAAGATCCCGCCAACCTGCCAGCCGCCGATGACTGCGTTCGCGACGGAATTGTTGATGTTCAGCCGCTTCCCCTTGCCGACCGGTAGCTCATAGAGCGGGGATACCACCAGGCGGTTGCGGGCGTCGAAGGAAGAGGGGCCGCGTTCGCACCGGATGCAATAGCTGTTCTGGGGGAAGAGCGTGTCGTAACCCTGAATACGGATGCCGCTCGTATCATCAATCGACACACCATGCGTATACGCCGTCTGCAAGCTCATACCGGCGCTGAACCGTTTACTGATCCGTAGGCTGAAGGAGTTGTATTCGCCGTTACCCATATCTTCGACGGATTGAATGAAAGTATAGTCGCCGAAGGGAAGATGCGACGCCGAGGTGCCAATCGGCGAAGGGATCCCCTCGTTTTGATTCCAGAACCCGTAGAGGTGGTGGCTGACGGACCCCAAATATCCGGCTTCGACCGACCAGGTTGTTCCGAACTGGCGCTGGATATTGAACAGGTACTGCATGCTGTACGGGGTGTGGTGGAGAGGATTATCCGAATAGGCGTACGGCGCTCCTACCGTCACCGTGGCGCCGCTGGTGGAAGGAAAAGCAGTGTTATAGGTAACGTTCCCTTGCCCCGTAGTTGCAATGTTTGAGTTGCGGACAGCCAGATTGCGGGCCAGATCGAAATAGACGGAATTGGAGTTGTCCTGGCTGAAGAAGATGCCGATACCGGTGCGAATCACGGTTTTGGAATCGGGCGAAAAGGCGATTCCGAAGCGTGGAGCGAAATCTGTGTGCCGTGTATCCATCAGCTGATTGGGGAGTATCCCGTTACTGCACCGTACCGGGGTCACGGACCAGCGGACCGAGATGGTGGGGCTGGCAGTATACGGATCGGAGCAGTTGCCCTGCCGGACAAAGTAGGGCCAGTCCGATTGGGGCGCGCCGGGAGTCGTGTAGATGTGCGGCACATGCACAATAAAGAGATTGTTTTGGGTGTCGGTGAAAGGCGGTGTCAACTCGTAACGCAAGCCGAGTGACAGAGTAAGCTTGGGCGTAATCTTCCAGGTATCGTCGACAAAGGCAGCCTCCGTGTTGCGCTGGAAAGTGGCATAGGCCGCCGCGATGGCCACGGTGGATTGAAAAGGATATCCCAGCAGGAAATCGGCAAAAGCATAACCGCCGGTGCGTTTACCGGTGACCGGGTCTGCAGCGCTTTCGGTCGCGTTGGCCTGGAAACTATACTGGCCGCGAGAATACTGGTTCCCCAACTGGTTGAAGTTCTGCCGGTCGTATTCGAATCCGAATTTCAGGCTGTGCTTGCCCTTGTTCCAGGAGATATTGTCGATGAACTGTGCGGTGTTATTGGTGTTCTGATAAGGGCCATCTGAATTATCGCCGAAAGCGCTGAAATCGCTGAACGTGACGCTCGGGATGCCCCAGGTGACCGGCGGGCCCGGCGCCAGATTGGGGAGGGCCAACTGGCTGACGACGTTCACGCTGCCCTGCGAGATCGCGCCGAGGGAGTTATAAAATCGCGAGTAGCCGAAACGGGCTTCGTTCAGGACATTGGCCGAAAGAATACGGGTGTTCGAACCCATGTATTGTTCATAATTCGTGATGAGCCTCTGGCCGCTGACGTTGATGGTCTGGTTGGTTTGGTTCTCGTCGCCCCAGCTATAGCGGCCGCTCCACTGCGATTTTGCGGATTCTACGAAATCCATCCTTAGAACGAATCCGTCGCGATTCAAGGGAGAGGCGTTGGACTGCACATAATCATTGGTCAAGCCCGGAAGCGTGGAGGAGTTGTAGTATTTCAAAAGCTCCTTTGCGAAGGGGCTGATGGAACTGGGCGCAAGGACGTTATTGGCGATGGGCGCCTTGGTGGTTGGATCGTAAATGATGGTGTTAGGCAATAGCTGGCTGAAGTCTCCATTGAACATGGCGGGAGTGGGCACGTTGTAGGCTTGCTGGAAATTCTGCCGCTGCACGAGCCACTCATCGTTGGCCATGAAGAACAGCCGGTTCCGGCCGTTATACAGTTTCGGGATGTAGACGGGCCCGTCAACCTCAAACCCGTAATCGTTCCACTTGAAGGGCGAGATGGGTTGGTGGACGGACGTGAACGAAAACGGTGCGGCGTCGAACTTGTTATTGCGGACGAACTCGAAGAGCGAGCCGTGAAACGCGTTGCCGCCGGACTTGGTCACCACATTGATCTGTGTCGCTTCATGGCCGAACTCGGCGGGATAGACGCCGGTCTGCACCTTAAATTCCTGCAAGGCGTCGATCGAGGGAAGCACGATATAGGTGTTGAAATTCGGATCGGTATTGACCACGCCGTCCAGCGTGAAATAGTCGAACACGATGCGGTTGCCGCCGGCCGAAATCGACTGGTTGGCGCGATCGCCGCCCTGACGCGATTGAGCCTGACCTGCCGGGGGCGCGAAATTGCTGACATTGGGAGCCAGCGTCACGAGATTCAGGTACTCGCGGCCGTTGAGCGGAAGCTCGACGATATTTTTGCCCTCGATCACGCTGCCGACGGTGGCGTTCTCGGACTGCAGCAGATCGGCTGCGGCCTCGACCTGCACGGATTCCGTAACTTGGCCGACCTCGAGCGTGAAATCGAGGCGCACGGACTGCTGCACCTGAACCTCGACGTTATTGGTGGCGGCGGTCTTAAAACCCGGATGCTCGACCTTGATGTTGTAGACGCCCGGTGGAACGGCAGTAAAAGTGTACAGTCCCTCCGCGTTGGTATTGGCTTGCCGGACGGCGTTGGTGGCGGTGTTGGTCAGAGTGACCGATGACTCCCCCACGGCGGCGTGGCTGGCATCGGCCACCTGCCCGCTGATATCGCCGAGCGTCTGGCCCAGCAGGGAAAACGCGGAAAGCAAAAGTATGGCGACAATCGATTTGGTCCGCATGTTCAATTTGCCCTCATCCTTGATTTGTTTTGCGCAGCGCGAATCGGAGTTCGAACGGCCGTGACGACGACCGAGGCAGGGGGAGCCGGGTCTGGGCGCGAGGCGAGCGCGGGACGCGCTGCACCGGCGTTCGCGCCGACCTTGTACAGAGACAGGAACACCCACGATCCAAGAGTCCCACTGAGTCACAAACCCCCTCCGGACGACTTTGGCCCCTTACTGCTCTGGTAATGCGTATCAAGAAAACGAGGTATTGTCAATGGGCAGGGGTGTCGCCGGGGCAGGATTGTGCGGAAGATCATCGGCGGGCAACGGCACGGGAGGGAGGTCGCGAAACGAAGCCAATTCGATGCAAGCGGCCGGCTCTTCAACCGGTTGCGGAGGCGCGGAGGATACGGGTTCGGCTTTTGGCTGCCGCCGTAATTGGGAGAGGGCGCGGTAGTAGGAGCGCTCGGCGGAGTCAATGCGGCGCTGGAGGCGGGTGAAGACATCCAACTGTTCTTTGTAGGTGTCGCCGAGCGGCGTGTCGCCGGCGGTCCAGAGTTGGGCTTCCAGCCGGTGCAGGCGCCGAAGCTGCCAATCGGCGTGGATCAGGGAATCGACGAGGAAACATTCGAGGGGGGTGGCGGGCTGGAACTGCTCGTGATAGGTCTGTGCGAGCGCTTCGAGTTCGGCGGCGTCTTCGCCGGGAATTACTTGAGCCTGCGCGTGAATTCCGGATTTCAGAGCGTTGAAGCGGGAGACGGATTTGCCCTCCGATGTGCGAGGGCCCGTCGAGAAGTGCGAATTCCGGCGATTCGCCTCGATTTGAAGTTGGGAGGCCATGGACTTTCCGGCCTGACAATAACAGTCTGGCCGAGGCGGCCAGGAGGTTTCAGACAGTAAGTGATTGAGGAAGCAGGAAAAGAAAATCTGGAATTGCTGCGAACGGGTGACGATCAGTACTCGAGTTCAGTCGATTTCCGGTCGCAAGGCTTGCCTTACGCGGCGGGGTGCTTGCATACCCGCTTCAAGCTACGCAGCCCACTTCTCCGTATCGACGAGGACGGTCGAAGGCGGCTCGAAGCACTTCCTGGGAAGCAGGAAAACCCAGGAGATGAGGACGAACGGCGCGGTTAGGGTGGGAATGGCAACCGGCGCCAATGCAACATTGAGGGCCGCTTGCGCGACGACCGTGAACACCGTCCCCAACGCCGCGTAGGCCGCGACGCGCCAACTCGGCCGATAGAACACGGTGCCGAGCGCGATCACCGTCAAGACTGGGCTGAACCCGAGGAGGCCGCCGGTGATCAGCTGGCTTTCCGCGCCGAGGATATGTGCGGTGGCGACCGCCAATATCGCACCCCCGAGAGCGAATGCGGCGGCGGGGAGTGAGTTCACAGCCAGTCCCGCAAGCAGAAGCAACGCTGAAATGGCATTCCCCTTGAGGAATACCTGCGAAATGCTGTGGAGTACTCCCTGAGCAAGATCAGCTAGGTTGAGAGAGCTTTCATAAGGTTGGAATGCGGTGACGACGCGACCGGTAGGCAGTGCCGTGCCGGCGAGCCCGGAGAATCCGTAAGTGGCCAGGAGAAGAATCCAGGTTATGAGGACGAATGGAAAAGTAAGCGCGGACACACCCCATGGCTGGACGGCGTTGGCAATTCCGAGCATGGCGATAACCGAGACGGCCGCACCCAGCACAACATAAGCCCAAAGCAGGGGCCCGGGGGCTAAAAAGGTTGCCAAGGCAAGACCCAGGAGGTAAGCGTTATAGCCATAAAGACCGGAGTTCAGCGCGGCTCTGTCGGTGTGCAGCCATTCCGCTGTCAGGGTTGCCACGATCACGGCGACCAGGCCTGCGATCGACACCTGGGGTACACCGGCAGCGTATGATCCCCAGCCGATCGCGGCCAGGAAGAGTAACCCAGTCAGAGGATTGTCCTGGAACATCACCTGCCCAACGCCGCGCAGGACGTTGTCCACAAACCGCAGAAAACTGGACGACGCGACCAGGCGTTCCCACGATGTCGACGAATTTGTCATTTGTAGCCTCCACGAAAGATGACTCGCTCCAGCGTCCTTTGACTCACTAGCGCCAGAGAAAGGGCGGAGGGAGGCCGACGCCGATGACCTCCTCGCGCACGACTCCCCAAACCTCGCGCACCTTGGCTTTGACCTGGGTGGTTTCGCGGCCGAGCACCTTATAGATCAGGCCGGCATCATTGGGCAGCCGGCACGCGCCGAACGCCAAGCCTCGCGCAATATCCACGTCAGCCCCCAAGCGTGCAAAGATACGATCCGTTTTATCCTTGGGCGTGCACACAATCAGATTGCCGAATACTTCAAACGAGTCCATCACGCCGGTCTGCCGCATCTGGTGCTGTTGCGGCTTGATCAGCAGCTTCTCGATGAACAGAGTGCGGCCACAAGGGCGCGCACCGGCGGTCGATATCGAGAGCAAGGTGGCCCCGAAGCATTCGTCCAGACGGTGATGCCTGCGACCAGGCTGGACGATCTCGGAAAAAAGCATCGTGGCCGTCGGCGCGATCGAGATTCGTGTATCGCTGAAGAAGCGCGCTTGCCGATGCGGAATTATGGGATCAGGAAGAAACTCCAGGTACGCATCGTCAGCCAGGGTGATGGTTTGCGCTTGCGCCGCATAGTTGGCATCCATCGTGTGGACCTTGGTCGCCGACTGCGTGGTAACGTGCGCCCGAGCGCGAGGGCCGACTGTGATGTCAAGCGCGAGCCGGTCTCCCTGCACGACGCAGCCGGTGGTGTTGATCAAAAAAATACAAGCCAGGCCCGGCATTTCCTGGTCGCAATACAACGCGCGCTGCACCATATACGGTGCGCGGCGGTCAAGGTTGGTCAGGATGGTATGGTTCCCACGGTGCTCGAACCCAATGCGCAGAAAACCGGCCTTACCAACCGTGCCACTCCTCATCTGAGGCGGCTCGTCCTGGAAGGTTGCCAGTTCCGGAGCCGATGCACTGAGCGCCTGGTCCACTGCCGAGGGAGCAGGGGCTGCCGTCATCCTGCGATCCCCTGAGCGCGCAGGCTCATGTCGAACAAAAACTCTTTTTCGATCAGGTCGACCACGGCCGGAATGCCCTCGCCGGTCTTGCAGTTTGTGAAGAGGAAAGGCTTGCTGCCGCGCATCAGCCGGGAGTCGTGTTTCATGACGTCGAGGCTGGCGCCGACGTACGGCGCCAAATCGGTCTTGTTGATGACGAGGAGGTCCGAATACGTAATCCCAGGCCCGTTCTTGCGAGGGATCTTATCGCCTGCGGCCACATCAATCACATAAATGAAATAGTCGACCAAGGCAGGGGAAAAGGTGAGCGTCAGGTTATCGCCGCCGCTTTCGATCAGCACGAGATCGCTATCCGGAAATCGCCGCTCCATGTCTTCGACCGCCGCGAGGTTCATGCTTGGATCCTCGCGCACCGCTGTATGAGGGCAGGCGCCCGTTTCCACACCGATGATCCGTTCCTCAATTAGCACACCCTTGAGGACGCGCTGGACGTGTTTAGCGTCTTCGGTCGTGACGACGTCGTTAGTGACGATCAACACTTTGATACCAAGGTCGAGCAACCGAGGCGTAATGGCTTCCACGAGCGCAGTCTTGCCCGAGCCGACCGGGCCTCCTACGCCGATGCGTGTGATTTTCTTCGACATTCGACGCTCCCATCAAAATCAATTCATGAACAAGCGGACATGCGCCTTCGTGTGGACAGCGGCCAGGATTTCCTTCAGCGGAGCATAACCCGACATGTCAGACAAGCTGGCTGCAGCGGCCCTTTCGAAGGCCGGTTCGACCGTCGCATTGAGGTCGTAGAGGATCTTCTGCGTCTCCACGTGGCTGATTTTCATTAGCCGCAACGCGGCGCTCAGGGTTGTTGCCGCCAGACCATAGTGGTGCACGGCGAACGCCGCGAGGGCCGGCAAGCCTTGCACTGCGAAATTCACCGCCAGCGCCACCGGATAGCATCCCGGAGAGACAGAGGTTTCGATGCAGTCACTCCATTTGCGAAGCAGGGGCGCACGGATAACGTGAACACACAATTCGGTGAACTTCTTGCCCATGCGGACCGACATCGTTCGCATCTCATCGGAGAGCTTGCGGACATAGACGTGCTCATCGATTCGGATGAGGGCGTCAATGTCTCCGACCGCCGCAGCTCGATGCGCGGCGACCAATGCGATACCGTCACCGCGCTCCGCCTGCTGTAGTGCGGTGAGAGTGAACGCACGGAGAGTGGCGGCATCGACCACAACGCCCTTCTGAATTGCGGATTCCAAACCGCCAGAAAAGGAGAACCCGCCGATCGGGAACATGGAGTCGCCGAACTGCAAAGTGCGAGCGAATGACATTGCGCTGCCTGGGGCGCCGGCATCATCATTACCCATGGTCGTTCCCGGAAACCGGGGTTGCCGGCGATACGTGGGAATGAGCACCGGATCCGGTGTGGGCGTGGGCCGGCTCCGGTGGGCGGTCGTATACGCGCCCCGTGCCGGTCTCGACATCCGGATTACTTTCGTGCTTGTGCGAATGCACCGGACCTTCCGCACCGCCGAAGAGCCGGCGTGATTCATGGGGAGCCAGGTAGGGAACGACTTCGCGGCCCCGTACGAAGTCGTGGCGGATGCCCTCGAAGCGATGGGTATTCATGACCGACGCCATCACCTTGCGGTCGACGGTGAGCGGCACATAGACGAGGTTGCCCTTGACGAGAGCGGGCCAGTGCTGGTTGCCCAGCGCATGTCCCAGCTCGACGCAGGTGCGCATTGCAATTTCGGGCGACAGGTGCGTCAAATCGTCCAGATACACCACCATGACGTCGCGCAGATCGATGCGCGCGACGATGGCCTGGGTGGTCTTCGCATCCCAGAAGAGCACGTCGCCGTCGCGGATATACGTGCCGCGATCGAGAGAAATCGCCAGTTCGGCGCCCTTCGCGCTGATCTTTCGGAAGCGACTCTTCTGCACCTCCCACTGGTCGACCTCCAGCAGATCAACATTGGCGGCGGACAGCCGCCTGGCCCATTCCGGATCGCCGATATTGCCCAGGACGGATTCAATGATCAGCATGGCGCGCTCCTCAGCTAAAGAAGTACTTCTGGTTGAGCGAGATCGTTTTCAAGGGCGCCACGGTAGCATGTTTGCCGTCGACGGTGACAGCGAATGTTTCCGGGTTCACTTCGATCTTCGGCGTCCCGGAATTGCGAATCATGTCCCGCTTGCCGATCTTGCGGATATTGTGTACCGGAAGCACCTGCCGTCTGAGTCCCAATTTCTGCTTGATCCCACTCGCATGGGCAGCTCCGGAGACAAAGGTGACGCAGGTGGCGGGCAAGGCATCACCATAGGCGCCGAACATCGGACGGTAGTACGTCGGCTGGGGCGTCGGCAGGGATGCGTTGGGATCGCCCATTAACGCCCAACTGATGAGGCCGTTCTTGATCACAAGTTTAGGTTTAGCGCCGAAAAAGGCCGGCTCCCACAGGACGAGGTCCGCAATCTTGCCGACTTCGACCGAGCCCAGTACGTCGGCGATGCCGTGGGTGATGGCCGGATTGATAGTAGTCTTCGCGACGTAGCGGAGGACACGAAAATTGTCATTGCCCTTGGCGTCTTCGGGCAGCTTGCCGCGCCCTGTCTTCATGGCGTCAGCCGTCTGGATACACCGCAACCAGCATTCTCCAATGCGCCCCATCGCCTGCGAATCGCTCGAGAACATCGAAATCACACCGAGATCCTGAAGAACGTTTTCGGCGGCGATGGTTTCGGCGCGGATGCGGCTCTCGGTGAATGCCACATCAGACGGAATGTCGGGGCTAAGGTGATGGCACACCATGATCATGTCGTACAGTTCCGTCTGCGCGTTGATACCGTAGGGCAGGGTGGGATTGGTCGAGGAGGGCAAAACGTTGGGCAGGCCGGCTATCTTGATGATATCGGGTGCATGCCCGCCGCCCGATCCCTCGGTATGGAACGAGTGGACGGCGCGCCCCTCAAATGCCTCGATCGAGTCGTCGACAAAACCAGATTCGTTGAGAGTATCGGTGTGGATGCACACCTGTGTATCGGTCTCGTCCGCAACGGTAAGCGCGGACCGAAGCACAGCCGGAGTCGTGCCCCAGTCCTCGTGACACTTCACGCCCACCGCGCCGGCCTCGATCTGCTCCATCAGGGCGGCCTTGCCATGTCCGTGCCCCTTGGCGAGAATGCCGACGTTAATGGGCCAGCCTTCGAACGCGCGAAGCATCATACCGATGTTTCCGGGGCCGGGTGTCACCGTGGTTGCGCTCGACCCGTCGGAGGGGCCTGTGCCCCCGCCGATCAAGGTGGTGGTACCGTTGGACAACGCTGCTTGCGCCTGCTGCGGAGAAATGAAATGGATATGGGTATCGATGCCGCCAGCCGTCAGGATCAGATGCGCACCTGAGATGGCGTCCGTGGCCAACCCGATTTCGAGGCCGGGCGTAACATTGTCCATCGTCTGCGGATTGCCGGCCTTGCCGATGGCGCAGATGCGGCCATCCTTGACGCCGACATCGGCCTTCACCACGCCCAACACCGCATCGATGATCGTTACGTTGCTGATGACGAGGTCGGGAGCACCGGCCGCGCGCGTTATCTGGTTATCCATGCCCATGCCTTCGCGCATGCTCTTGCCGCCGCCGAAGACAATCTCGTCGCCGGGACCGCCGCGCAAATCACGTTCGATTTCGACGTATAGCTGGGTATCGCCCAAGCGGATACGATCGCCGGTCGTGGGGCCGAATAAGCCCACATACTCTTGCCGCGAAATAGTACTCATCCGTTCCTCCTGTTCAAGCAATCACAAAATGTAGAAGACTGATTATCAGGTTCGGTACCGCAGGCTCAGTCGCCGCCGCCCGCGCGACGAACGCCAGGCGAGCCTGGCGACCGGAAGCCGCGCTGCGCCGCCAGCGCAACAGCCTTGGACTTGAGCTTGGCGGCGTCCTTGCCGATGGTGGGGCCATCGACGAGATTGTTGAACCCGTAGACGGCGCGCTTACCACCATAGGGAACTAATTGGACGTCGCGCTCGTCGCCGGGCTCGAATCGCATCGCCGTCGATGAAGGGATGTTGAGATGTAGCCCGAACGCCGCCGCGCGGTCGAATTCCAGGGCACGATTCGTCTCGAAAAAATGAAAGTGTGATCCCACCTGAATCGGCCGGTCGCCGGTATTGCGCACAGTGAGAGTCGTCACGGGCCGGTCCGCATCAAAGGATACGGGCGCCGAACTGCATACATAACCACCAACCGCTACTTCTGCTGTTGCCGGGTCGACGTCAGCAGCAACATGGGGCCCCGCTTTTAGTTCAGCCATCTTAGCCTCCTGTAAGGATGTATTACTACTGAATCGGCGTGTGCACTGTGACCAAGCGACTGCCATCTGTGAACACGGCCTCAACCTGTAGCACGGGAATCATATCAGCGATGCCATCCATTACGTCGGTCTTGGTCAATGTACTGCGCGCATCCTTGGTCACTTCTTCAATTGTGCTCCCGGCGCGCGCGCCATCCAGAGCAACTGCCGATATGACGGCGACAGCTTCCGGATAGTTGAGTTTGAGGCCCTTTGCCTTCCGTTTCAGAGCAACATCGGCCATCATGTAGATGAGTAACTTGTCGAACTCCCTCTCCGTCAGCTTCATTTTGTCCTCCGATAGTTCATAACCGGACTTAGTAGGGTTAACGAAAGGCTCGCACGGAAGTGTATTTCGTGGAGCCGACCGAGTACTGTGATGCAGTTAGATTTCCGAACCAAGGCAGACGATTCGATCGAACCAGCCGGGATTCATTATTTGAAATTGTTTTGGCTCCCGCTGTTTCGGGTCGTACATTTAGTTTTCGTTACGATGGCTCGGCGATTCCCTCGACGCCTGGCGGTTCTCTTCCCTCAACGCGAACGCAACTCCTCCTGGAGGTCGAGCAAGGGCTGCTGGCTCACGCGGATCAAGCCTTCACGCGGCCGGTCGACATCGACAATGATCGCCAGCACCAGCGTGATCGCCAGCGACAGTATGCACATCGAAAAAGACTGCCTGAGGCCCGACAGGCCGAACGTGTAACCTACGGTCATGACCGCCAACAGACCGACGATCGAGATTGCGTAGATCACCATCGCCGGAACGTGATCCTGAAAGGCCATCCAGCGTGCCGCATCCAACTGGATCACATCCCTTAGCGACTGTAATAACAATCCTGCTCGCACCACATTGGGTTCTTTCTGAGCGTAGGCGCTAGCGCGCCGCCAAAACAATTCCTGGACGCGGCGGGCTTCCTGCCGCGCGGCTCTGATCTGTTGGTACACATCACGCGTATCTGTTCCTCGGATGCGGACGGTGGTGTATGCGCGTAGAAGGTCGCGAATCTCTTTGCCTTCGTCGGCCGGCAAAAGCTGTGTAAGCAGGTAGGCTGCACCGATCGCCTGTGCTTCCTCAAGGACCAGGTGCTTTCGTGCTTCAAAGCGCGTCAGAGCCATCGACATGGTGAACCCGGGAAGCAAGCCCAGGACTCCGAGAATGCCGGCCTCCACGGTCAAGTGCTGTGGTTTTGTGTCTTTTGTGGCATAGTTGCCAGATCGGCGCCCGAGGCGGAATCCCACTTCGCTCGCGATCACCATCAGGGCAAAACACACGGAGCCCAGCACCCACTCATTTGCTTCGTAGACGCTCTCCATTCAGAGCCCGGCCATGCAACGAGGTGACGCGCCGGTATAGAAAAGGTCGGGAAATATTGCAGGAGCACGTCATCTTAGCGGGCACCGGACTCTCGAGTGTGACTTGGGCCGGATGGCGGCTCAAAAATAAAAGCGTCCGGCGTGGTGTTCCAGAGTCTCTCGACAGGAGTGTCAGAATCGGGCGCGACGAGTGTTCAAGGATTAACTGCTTGGAGGCTAGTTGTTCAATATGACAAGGTTTGTCATCATCGGACTCGCAATTGCCGCTGCAGCCATGCCGGTTCTGGCCGTCGACGGCGGTATTGGCCGAACCATAACCGGCACCTGGGTGATACCGGGAGTTGCCGTTGTCGGACCGGACCCCGGCCCGGGTTTGACGGTGCTCCCCTTCGGATATCAGGGAGCGATGGGAGGCAGCCGCATCGATCCGGTTGGGGGCGCGATCGTGTCCAACGACCAGGCCAACGCGAGCATCAATGTTGTGATACCCAGCTACACCTGGAAGACAGAGACGACGAAGGTCAACTTCTCTTCTGCGCTCATGATACCCGCCAACTGGTGGGGCGCCAGCGGTTCGGTTCTAGCCAATAACACTTTCACAGGCACAACCGCCGCCAATGCAAGTGTCGGCGATGTCATTTTCATCCCTGTGACGATCGGCGTCCATCTCAGCGAGAACAACAACCTTGCGTTTAGCACCTGGGTCTGGGCTCCCACCGGCCTCTGGAGACGCGGCAACCTGTCGAACGTGGGAATGGGCGTGGTTACGTTTATGCCGAACGCCGGGCATACCTTCTACTGGGAAAAGCACAAAGTGGAATTCGACAATTTCGTGGGTTTCGATATCTACCAGCGCAACAGGGCCACGGATTATGGCAGCGGCACCATGTTTCATTGGGACGGCATGGCGATCAAGTATTTTGGCAAGAAGAGAGGCGGGATCGGTGCGGTGATAGCGAACCAGACCCAGATTACCGACGATTCGGGTCCTTTAGCCCAGACCTTAAATGGCTTCTCTGGCCGGAAATGGGGTGTGGGTCCAACCGTGATCTACACCGCGAGAGCTGACAATCCCGGCGTGACCTTTCAATTCCGCTGGATCAACGAATTTCACGTGACGAACATGTTGAAGGGGAACATATTTATGGCCGGTGTCTATTTCAAGCTGAAGTGAACAGTGGCGGCGGGTTAATGAGTCGGCCTAATTAAAAAAGGAGTAGTCCTCGTGAACGGCATTAATCGAAATCAGACGGAGCGGCGGTGTTCCGACCGCAGGCGTTTTCTCACAGTTTTGGGCAGTACGGCGGTCGCGGGATCGGTCGGCGGAGGTATAGCGCCACACGTGGCCTATGCCGCCGACACGATGACCAAGGCGAAACGCGACCAATTGAGCCCGGATCAGATTATCGAGCTCATGAAGCGGGGCAACGAACGCTTTTCCAAGGGCGGCGGGCCGACTCCCGACTTCATTGCCCAGCAAAGAGCCACAGCCAATGACCAGCACCCCGCCGCCGTCATTCTGAGCTGCATCGATTCGCGTGCACCTGCCGAGATTATCATGGACCTCGGCATAGGGGATGTCTTCAACTCCCGAGTGGCCGGGAATATCTCGAACGATGACATCCTTGGCAGCATGGAGTTCGCCTGCAAGGCGGCTGGAGCGAAGGTCGTGTTAGTGATGGGCCACACCTCCTGCGGTGCGATCAAGGGAGCGATCGACGGAGTCCAGCTGGGTAATCTCACGGGGTTGCTCGCGAAGATTCGTCCGTCAGTCGAAGCGACGGCCTTTACGGGTCATCGTTCGTCTAAGAACCTGGCGTTTGTGGACGCTGTTGCAGCGAAGAACGTGGAGTTTACGATCAATTCCATCCGGGCCAATAGCGCGGTGCTTCGCGACCTCGAGTCCGCGAAGGCGATAAAGATTGCCGGAGCGATGTACAACCTGGAAACAGGAAAGGTGGACTTCCTCGGCTGAAGAGGCGATGGCGGCCGCCCGTTCGATCCGCGCGCGGGCAGACCCCAACGCACCCGATTTCTTTCATCTGCACGAGCGGTTGGCGCTGCCCCCTTCAAAGGACGGGTCGTTCTTCTTATCGGGCTACAGTGAACCTACGACTGTTTCGACAGACGGCCGTTTTGCTGTTGTGGTGCCTGCTGCCGGCAATCCCGGCCGCCATAGCCCAACCAGTGCCGCCGCAGGAGGATCCGGAAGACGAACGGAGATTAGGTCTGTGGTTTGACGAGCCAATTTCAATCGGCCTCTCGGAGCGGAGATCACTTGAGTTCGCATTCCATCAACGGCTCGATGAGGGAGGCACGAACCTGTTTGTGTACTTCTTCACGGGAGGAATGGAATTTCGTCCACGGCAGTGGCTCGCGATCTTGCCAGCCTATCGCTATCTGCGCTTCCCGGGCGATGCCACTACCTCTTACGAAAACCGGCTGATGCTCACTGTCACGCTAACTGCCAGGCGGGGCCAGTGGCGGCCCAACCTCCGCACTCGCGTCGAAGGCCGAATTCCCCAAAACCGCATTGCCTCAGCGCGCATTCGATTTCGTCCCGGCATCGAGTATACGGTGCCGCTTCGCATGAAACGCCCGCCGGTACTGATCGTGAACAATGAGTTTTTCCTTGTCCCTGGGGCCAACAGTTTCGCTGCCGGAGGCAAATTTACCCAGAACCGCTTTCAGGCGGGAGTCCGCATACCTATCACGGATTCGCTTGCCGTTCGGCCTTACTACATGCGACAGTCGGTGCACGCTGTCACTGGCTGGGACGGCAACCCTGTGATCGGTCTCTCGCTCTCTCTTAAGTTCTAGTGATCCGTCGCCGGGAATTCTCACTGTCTGAAGATCACCAGGACCTCCTGCCTGGCGCGGCTGAACCCCTGATCGAGATCCGCAAAAGCGGCTTTGCGCAGCCGGGTGATTCTCACCGGGCGTTTTGCTCCAGAAGATGCGCCAGCCAGTTTTTACAAGTGAGTACTTCCGAAACGCGTCGATCGGGCGTACACTACGCAGCTTGGGTATGTCATCAAATTTTAGATTGGGAGTCTGGAGGAGCGAAATCCCACTCTCAAATACTGCGGCTGCCAAGCAGTATGCAGCATTGTCCGAAGGCCCCGAGGACTCTATCGGATTCGATTCGGCGGTATACGCCTTCCACTCCCAGCTGACCGACCTGTACCCGAGACTCGACATGCTATCGGAGAGCGACGAGGAACGGTCGCCCTGGGGTTCGTCTCCAGAATTTTCGGGTGTGTACGTATCGATAGCCCTGCGGCCGACACACTATGCCGAGGTCTTCCCGATGATTCTGCGCATCGCCGAGGTAAACGGCCTAGTTTGTTTCGATCCCCAGAACGTCAAGGTGCACCTGCCGTCTTGTTTGGAAGGCAACGGGAAGGATCGACGGGCGAGGGAATGAACGGCAGGCTCGCTCGGGCCGTGTGCCGTTTAGCGAGCGGCTTGGCGTCGAGGTCGAGCATCCGGGCCCCATGCTACACTACAAAAAACTTGTCCGGCACCTCCCCTTTCACCATCTCAAAGCCCGTGCAGTGGGTGATCTGCGGCGTGGCGGCGCTGGGGTTTCTATTCGATATCTACGTAGTGCTGGTGGCACCGCTGATCGTGCAGCCGGCATTGATGGAACTGGGCGATCTGACGCCGGGGACCGAGACCTATCGCAACTGGGCGGGATACCTGTTCTGGATTCCGCCGCTGGTGGGCGGGTTCTGCGGGTTGTGGGGCGGATATCTGGCGGACCGGTTCGGGCGGCGGCGGGTTTTGACGTGGAGCATCATTCTATACGCGTTCACGGCGACGGCGGCGGGGCTGGCGACGAGTCTGGAAACCCTGCTGGTGTTCCGGACGCTTTCGTTCGCGGGGACTTGCGTGGAATTCGTGGCGGCGGTGGCGTGGCTGGCGGAGGTCTTCCCGGAGCCGCGAACGCGCGAGGCAGTGCTGGGGTACACGCAAGCGTTCGCGTCGCTGGGCGGAGTGCTGGTGGCGGGAGCATTCTATGTGGCGAACCGGTACGCGGCAGTGTTCCCGGCGATTTACGGAAGCCACGCGCCGTGGCGGTACGCGCTGATTTCGGGAGTGACGCCGGCGATTCCGCTGGCAATCATCCGGCCGTTCCTGCCAGAATCGCCGCAGTGGGAACATAAGCGCGCGGACGGGACATTGAAGCGGCCGAGCGTGCGGGAATTGTTTCGGCCGGAATATCGCCGCGTGACGATTGTCACGGCGCTGCTGTTCGCGTGCGCCTACGGGCTGGCTTCGGGGACGATCCAGCAATCGCCGCAGATCACGCCGGGGCTGGCGGAAGTGAGAGCGATGGCGCCGGCGGCTCGCGGGCAGGCGATTTCGAGCGTGCAGGGAATGCAGGAGATGGGCGGGCTGGCGGGACGGATCGTGCTGGCGGGGCTGGCGCTGGTGATTGTGAGCCGGCGGGCTCTCTTGCGCATGTTCCTGGTTCCTGGGCTGGCGTTGATACCGATCGTGTTCGTGTTCTTGGCGACGCAGAGCCTGGATGCATTCCGGATCGGCATTTTCTGTGCAGGATTCACCACGGTGGCGCAGCTTACGTTCTGGGGCAACTATCTGCCGCGCGTGTATCCGGTGCATCTGAGGGGAACGGGCGAGGGGTTCGCGGCGAATGTGGGCGGGCGGATGTTCGGAATGTCCGGGTCGTACATTGCGACGCACCTCGCGGCCGTGATGCCCGGGGTGCTGCCGGCGGTAAAACTGAGTTACGCAGCGGCGGTAGTGGGCGTTCTGGTTTATGCGTTCGCACTGATGCTGACGTTCTGGCTGCCGGAGCCGCCGGCCAAGCTGCCGGAATGAAGTTTGCATGCACGAAGTATTGATCCTGGACAATTACGACTCGTTCACCTGGAACCTAGAACAGGCTTTGGAGGCGCTGGGCGCGCGGTGCGTGGTGCGGCGGTCGGGCCGGATCACTTTGCCGGAAGTCGAGGCGCTCGCGCCGCGGCGGATTATCCTGTCGCCGGGGCCATTCGGGCCGGAGCGGACGGGGATTTGCAGAGGCGTGGTGGAACGCCTGGCGGAGCGCGTGCCGGTGCTCGGGGTGTGCCTGGGAATGCAGGTGATCGCGACGGTGGGCGGGGCGGTGGTATGTCCCTCGGGGCATCCGGTGCATGGAAAAGCATCGCCAGTGTGCCACTCGGGCGCCGGGGTGCTGCGCGGAGTGCCGAGCCCGTTTCTCGGAGCGCGGTATCACTCGCTGCAGGTCGATCCGCGATCGATCGGAGGGGCGCTGGAAGTGACGGCGTGGACCGCGGACGGAATTGTGATGGGGTGCCGGTTGCGCGGGACGCAGGCCGAAGGCGTATTGTTTCACCCGGAGTCGTTTCTGACCGAGCACGGACCCCAGCTGCTGCGGAACTTCCTGGTAGGTGGCGGCGATGTGGTCTGACCGTCCGGACGCGGCGGCGCGCGCCGCGCTGGTCGAGCAATTGCGGCAGCTACTGCCGGCGCCGCGGCCCGGAGCGAGCTCGGAGACGAGGGACCTGGACTGGCAGCGGCAGCCGGAGGACGTGGCGGAGGCGCTGCGCCCGCAGAGGGGGTTTTTGTGGCTGGACCAGCCGCGCGCGCGGTTGCTGGCGAATCCGTTGGCTACCATTTCGATTACGGACAAGCAGGCGACGGTGCAGAGTCCTGGCGCGAAGGTGGATTGGGCTGGCAGTGGGTTCGATGTGCTGGAGGCCGTGCTGGAGGCTTGGGGCGGACCGGCGGAGGCGTGGTTGTGCGGATACCTGGGATATGAACTCGGGGCCGAGCTGGAGGACGTTCCGTTGCCGCGGCGCCGGGACGGGGGCCTGCCGGACTTGCACCTGGCGTTGTATGACCGGAGGCTCGAACACTACGGCGGGCAGTGGCGGTTATGCGGCACGGATGCGTGGCGGCCTGTCTCGACCGAAGATCTGTGTGCGCGGCCGGCGCCGGACGAGGGTGAGGCGGGCGGCGAGGTTTGCAGCACGCCGAGTGCCGAGGGCTTTTGCGACGCGGTGGCGCGCGCGGTGCAGCGGATTTATCACGGAGAGCTGTTTCAGGTAAACCTGTGCCGGCGGCTGGAGGCTGCGCTGGCGAGTTCGCAAATCTGGACAATGTACCGGCGGCTGCGCGCCATCAGCCCGGCTGCTTACGGTGCGTTTCTGGATCTCGGCGGAGGAGAGGCTGTGCTTTCCATGAGCCCGGAGCTGTTTCTCCAGGCAGAGGCGGGACAGGTGCGGTCCTGCCCGATCAAGGGGACGCGGCCGCGCGGAGCGAACCCCGCAGAAGATCAGGAATTGGCGCGCGCGCTTGCGGAGAGCGAGAAAGATCGGGCGGAACTGGCGATGATCGTGGATGTGACACGAAACGACCTGGGGCGGGTCTGCCGCGCGGGGTCGGTAAGAGTGGAGAAGCATGCCGAGTTGATGACGCTTCCTACCGTACACCACACGTATTCGGAAGTGACCGGCGTGTTGCGCAGGGAATGCGGCCCGGCGGATCTGCTGCGCGCGTGTTTTCCCCCGGCCTCGATTACGGGCGCACCGAAGATCCGTGCGATGGAAGTGGTGGCGGAAGAGGAAGAGTACCGGCGCGGCGCCGCGATGGGATCGGTCGGGTGGATTTCGATGGCGGGGGATCTTGAGTTATCGGTAGCGATTCGGACGGCGGCGGCGGCGCGGGGGCGGGTGTGGTATCTGGCCGGGTGCGGAATCACGGCGGGGTCGGTGCCGCGGGAAGAACTGGAGGAGTCGGAAGCGAAGGCGGCGGCGTTCCGCAGAGCGCTGGGAACTACGACAACGGTTCGAGAACCAATTCAGTCGTGATGGCGATGGCAGGCTTGAGGCTGCGATAGACGGGGCACTTATCGGCGAAGAAACCGTGGACGCGGCGGGCGGTCTCCCAATGGGCCTCTTCGGCCTTTAACCGAAGCTTGGTGTGGATGCGGCGAATGACGAGGACATGTTCCTCGGTTTCGATTTCCCCCTCGGTTTCCGAGATGAGCCGGGCATTCGAGGCATCGATTTGACGCGCTTCCAGCGCGCCTCCAAAGGTGCCGGTAAGTCAGCCGGCCGTGGCGGCGACGATGTAATCGAGAGTGGTGGCGTGGGGTTCGAGGACCTGGGGCGGCACCTTATAATGTTCGGCGACGGCGCCGTGGACCCCGAAGGTCACGGGCGCCGGTTCGGCCGGCAGATAGGCGCGGCGCACCGGGCCCTTGACGCGTTCGATTCTGACGTGAGAGCGGTAGACGACATCCGCCATCGATCCCTCCGAATCACACCACTGTAGCGCAAAATGTGCCGGTTTCGATGCTCACGCGGCGTGGACGGCGCCCAGCAGTTGGGTCATCACGTCGTGGGGACAGAGAAGTTCATCGAGGCTGTGTGTCCTGCTCTTGTGGGACGGGCGCTCGCCGATCAGGACCGGTTCGCCCGATTCGGAGAGCCAGGATCCGTCCGAACCAGAGACAAACTCCACCGCGTCGTGGCTGCCGCGCAGGGCGACGCGCATCAATCCGTCGGTGCGAACCAGGGTGACGCCTTCTACCGACGTTCCGTTTGCGAAGGTAATTGTCATAGCAGCCTCAGATTGCCACAAGCAGGAGCGCGAACACAGGGAGCGCTGTACCGTCGAGGTACCGGTATCGCGGCGCCGTGGGATAGCGGGGAACCGCCGGAGCGCCGGAGTTGCCTACGGTTAGGATCGCGCCCAAAACCGGCCCATTTTCTGTAGCGCTGGACCTGTCGAAAGCTAACCAGCCCTTACCGGTACTCTCTTAACTTTCGAACCCGGCGCGAAAAGTATTTGGAGCAGGCGGGACCGCGTCCGCTATTCGGTGTATAAACCTGTTGGGCGCCTGCATTCCGCGAAACGAACGTATGTCTCCGCTTCACAAACCGAGGCCTACAGTGCAATTCTGCTGCTGGCATTGTGCGTGCTACTGGTGTGGAAGGCGCGTCGACGCAGTAAGCCGTGAAGTTGGTTCCGGGACGCCGCGTGTTTGGTCCTCGGAGTGCAACGCCGATTGTTCTTCATAACCACTAGGCAGAAGGAGAAACGTACGTGTGGAACAAACGCGATGAACAGCCCGCACCGGCCCGGTCGCAGTCTGAACCGGGACGTCCTTATACACCTCCCCCCACAATTCCCCAAGCGCCGCCACCGGCAGCTCCTCGACCCGCTGCCAAGCAGACGGCCGCGATCGGCGCCTCGATGAGCATTAAAGGCGAGATTCGCACCCAAGAAGAATTGTTCGTGGATGGCGATGTGGAAGGCACGCTGGAATCGAAGAGCCTGTTGACTGTGGGTCCGAACGGGAAGGTCAAGGCGAACATCAGGGCACGCGAAGTGATTGTGTTTGGCTCGGTTCGCGGCAACGTGGAAGTAACCGAGAAAGTGGCGATCCGGGACAACGGTAGCGTGATCGGAGACATCAAGACGGCGGGGATCAGTATTGATGACGGCTCGTATTTCAAGGGCAGCATCGATATCGTGCGGCCAGATGTGAAGCCGATCACCAAGCCGGTGAAGACGGAGGCTGCAGCGGCCGGGGCGTCGGCCTCAGCGTCGGCTTCGACTCCCCCTGTGCCGGTGGGTCAACCGTAGACCCGGTGTTCACGCGCGGGGCTTGAACTACCGCGATGTATGTCCAATCCGATCGCCAGTCCGAGCCATCAGGCCGGGTTAATCGGCAGGCGAGTGTGAAAGTTTTTCTCTCTTAGCTCCACGCGAGCGCGTATCTTTTACGAGCGGCACAGGTCTGCAAGCGCGGCCGGCTTGGCCGAAGCGATTTGAGCCGCGATGCGGGCGCAGCGTTCCGGAGGAAGGACCGAGCCCGTCAGCGACTTGAATTTCGCCGTCATCTCCTCCCAGGTCAAGGGGTTCTCGGGATCGCCTTTGGGGAAACGAACGAATCTTTCGTAGCTTGGTCCTTTGACTGAATGAATTACGACCCGCGCCGGCCATTCACGCGGGAACGTCTCTTCCAGGCGTTGATCCCTTTCCAGAGCGACGAGGCTCATCATCCGCTGCACGTGCGGCGATTGGATCTGTGCGAGGGTGAACTGATCCAGACCGGCGGCGCCACAGAGGGCCGCGATGGCGGCGCCGAAGGGCATGGAGAACTGGGCGTCGACGACGGATTCGGGGTGGTACTTGCGTTCGGCCGGTTCGCACACGATACCCCATCCGGCTTCCAGAACGAACACTTCAATTTTGCCGATATCGTCGGGCTGAATCGAATGCTCGCGGATGTGCGCGAGGATGGCATCGATGGGGCCCTGCATATAGCGACAGCAGGCATGCGGCTTGACGGCGGTGCGCAGGATTTCGAAAGACTCGCCCAGGCCGACAGTAAGGCGGTCTGGAATGGGAGAACGGGAATGGGCTTGCAAAAAGCCGTCGCGACCTTCGAGGATGTGGCTGGGACCAGTAAGGCCCTCGGCGGCGAGGAGAGCAGCCTGGATTCCGTTCTGCGCGGCGAGGCCGGGATGAATGCGCTTGGTCCAGGCGCCTTCAGCGAGGAATTCCATACTGCCCGCCGCCATGCTGCCGGCGATGCCGGCGGCGGAGAGAGTCTGTTCGACCGTCAGGTTGAGCAGCTTGGCGGCGGTAATCGCGGCGCCGAAGACACCGCAGGTCTGAGTGGGATGAAAGCCGAGTGCGTAGTGCTCCTTCGGTTGAACCGCCATGGCAATTCTCGCGGCGGCTTCAAAGCCGGCGACGACGGCGGCGAGGAAAACGTCCTGCGACATTTCCGGCATTGTTTCGGCGAGGGCGAGCGCGACTGAGTACATCGTCGTCCCGAGGTGAATGGAACCGCCGCTATGCGTGTCGTCCATCTCGATGCCGTGAGAGGCAGTACCGTTCGCTAAGGCGGCGAATGCCGGTAGAGTGCGAATCGGCGTTCCGATTACCGTGGCGCATGCCGGGGCGGACAGGCGCTGAACCATCCGCTGGACGGCGCGGGCGGACTCCTCCCGGGAGCCGCGGATCGCAACGGCCAGGTAATCGAGGAGGAAGTAGCGGGCGCGATCGAGCACCTCGGGGGGCAGATGGCTCGATTTCAGGGAGTGCAGGAAACCGACGAGATCGCGAGTGTATTCGGGTTGAGCCATTAGCCGTTGTCCTTGTACTTTTTTAAGAGGTTGCGAGCGATGATGAGGCGCTGCAACTCGTTGGTGCCGCCGCCGATGACCACGAGAGGCGCGTCGCGATAGTAGCGCTCGACGGGAAAATCCTTGGAGTAGCCGTTTGCCCCCAGGATGCGCATGGCTTCGAGCGAGACCTCGGCGGCAGTTTCAGTAGCGAAGAGCTTAGCCATGCCGGCTTCGAGATCGCAGCGCTCGCCCCGGTCGCGCTTTTCGGCAGCGGAGTAGATGAGCAGGCGAGAGGCCTCGATTTTGGTGGCCATGTCGGCCAACTTGTTCTGAATGGTTTGATAGTCGGCGATCGGCTTGCCAAAGGTGATGCGGCGCTGCGCGTATCGGATGGCCTCCTCGAACGCGGCGCGCGCCACGCCGAGGCCGCGGGCCGCGACGTTGAGGCGCTCGGCCTCGAGACCCGTCATTACGTGTTTGAAGCCGTGGCCTTCGGCGCCGCCGACGAGGTTTTCGGCCGGCACGGGAAAATTGTCGAAGTGCAACTCGCAAGTCTCGACGCTCTTGTAGCCGAGCTTATCGATGTCGCGGCCGACGGTCATGCCGGGAGCGCCCTTCTCAATAATGAATGCACTCATGCCGCGGTGGGCGGGCTGGGCGGCCGGATCGGTTTTGGCCAGCAGGAGGAAGGTGTTGCCCTGGCGCGCGTTGGTGATCCACATCTTGGAGCCGTCGACGCGATAGACGCTGCCGTCGCGCCGCGCGGTAGTGCTGATGTTCTGGAGATCGGTACCGGCATTCGGCTCGGTGAGGCAGATGCCGCCACGTTTCTCTCCCGAGGCCATGGCGGGGAGGAAACGCCGCTTCTGGTCTTCGGTACCGAAGTGGACCACCACGTCGCACATTACCGAATTGCTGCCGATCACGCCGGCGAGGCCGAGCCAGCCGCGCGAGATTTCTTCGAAAATCATGGCGAAGGTGGTGGTGTCGACCCCGGCGCCGCCGTATTCCTCCGGAATGTTGAGGCCGAAGAGGCCCATCTGTTGCATCTGGCGGACCAAGTCGTGCGGGTATTCGTTGCGGTGCTCCATCTCGGAGGCGACGGGAATGACCTCCTTGGCGACGAATTTGCGGACGGTGCTGACGATCAATTCCTGCTCGACGGTTAACGCGGGCACAGGCTGTCTCCAGGCATGACTCTTACGATCTTACGCCGCAGCGCCGCTACCGACCAATTCAGCGACCTCGGCATCGGAGAAGCCCGCCTCGCGCAGGATGGCGCGCGTGTGCTGACCGAGCTCCGGCGGCGGCCCTTGGATGGAGGGCGCAGACGCGGAGAGGCCGATCGGTAATCGGGGCAACAGCGCGCTCGGTTGTCCGGCGAGCGGTACTTCCTCGAGCATGGCGAGCGCAGCTACCTGCGGATCGGCCATGACCTGATCGGGCGCCTGCACGGGGTCGTTGGCGACGTCATGGCGGTCGAGGACGGCGGTCCAATGGGAGACGGGGTGGGTGCGAAAGACTTCCGCGATACAGCGATCGAGTTCTGGTGTGTGGCGGACCCGGTCGGGGTTTGTTCGGAAACGCGGATCATTTGCCCATTCGGGTTTGCCCAGGGCGTCGGCGAGGCGGCGGAAGGCTTTATCGCTGGAGATGCCGATCATAATGGACCCGTCGGCTGCGGGGTAGGCGCCGTAGGGAGCGAAGGCAGTGTGGCGCGAGCCTTGCGGCTTGGGATTGACGCCGGCGAACTGGCGGTAAAGGAGGTGGTAGGACATGAGCATGAGACCGGTTTCGAACAAAGACGTGTCGACACGCTGTCCGGCGCCGGATCGCTGCTTTTCGAGAAGCGCGGCGAGGACTCCGAGGGCTGCCCACATGCCCGCGCCGAGATCGAGGATGGAAACGCCGGCGCGAATGGGGGCGCCTTCCCCGGTTCCGGTGATGCTCATGATGCCGGTGCGGGCCTGCAGGACGGCGTCGTAACCGGGGCGCGGGTAGTCCGGGCCTTTGGAGCCATACGCGGAAAGCGAGGCATAGATGATATCGGGCTTGCGGGCGCGGACGGCCGGCTCGTCGAGTCCAAGGGCCGCGGCTTTGCCGCCTCGGAAATTCTCGAGGAAGACATCACAGGTAGCGGCGAGACGGAGGACCGCTTCACGGCCGGAGACCCGGCCAATGTCGAGTGCAATCGAGCGCTTGCCGCGATTCAACACCGAGAAGTACCCGCCCCAGGGGCCGCGGTGCGGGCCCATGGCGCGGCCGTCGTCCCCGGAGCCGGGGCGTTCGACCTTAATGACGTCGGCGCCGAGGTCGGCGAGGATCATACTGGCTGCAGGGCCGGCGACGATGGTGGTGAGGTCGAGGACGCGAACTCCCGAAAGGACCGGCGGCATTTCTCTATGCTCTCACGCGCGGCCGGGTCAGAAGCGGTATACTGCCTCGCGGGAGCGAGCAGAATGAGACTCTGTGTTCTATTCATTGCCGTGATGGCGGCGCACGCGGCGGAGGACCAGTTCGCGGCCGGATTATTCAAGAAACACTGCGCGTCGTGCCATGAGTCCGCCAACGCAGCGGCCGCGCGGATTCCGCCGGTGGCGACGCTGAAGACGATGACGCCGGTAGCGATTCTGAAGACACTCGAAACCGGCGTCATGAAACCGCAGGCTGCCGCGCTCTCGGCGAATGAACGCCAGGCGGTTGCAAATTTCTTGGGAACGGTCGTCACGGTAGAGCGCAAGCGCAATGAAATCGCCAATGCCTGCGGGGCGGGCGTGCCGAAGTGGAAGGACGGAGCGAACTGGTCGAGTTGGTCGCCGGGGCTGGTGAATGCGCGGTTCCAATCGGCCCAGGACGCGGGGCTCACGGCCGCCGATGTGCCGCGGCTGACGCCGAAATGGGTCTTTGCGTTTCCCGATACAGCGGTGTTGCGCTCGCAGCCGGCCGTATACCGGGGCCGCGTGTTCGCAGGGGCGCAGGATGGCAGCGTCTACTCGCTCGATGCCGCCACGGGATGCGTGCACTGGATCACGATGGTGGAGGCGGAGGTGCGCTCGGGCATCACGGTAGCCGAAGTCGGGGGCAAGCCGGCTTTATTCTTCGGCGACTCATCGGGATATGTCTACGGGCTGGATGGCGAGACGGGAAAGCAGATGTGGCAGCTGAGGCCCGAGGAACATCCCGCATCCAAAGCGACGGCCACTCCCGTGTTTTACCGCGGACGGCTGTACGTGGGCATCTCCTCGCTGGAAGAGGCGCTGGCGGTTTCGCCGTCGTATGCCTGCTGCACGTTCCGGGGAAGCGAATCCGCGGTGGACGCGGCGACGGGCAAGGTGATCTGGAAGCGGTACATGATCGCGGAAACGGCCAAGGCGCAACGCAAGAGCAAACGGGGCGCAACCGTGCTGGGGCCATCGGGCGTCGGCGTCTGGACGGCGGCCACGCTGGATCCGGACCGCGACACGCTGTATGTCGGGACCGGTGACAACTATTCCGATCCGCCGACGGCGATGAGCGACGCGATTGCGGCGCTGCGAATGTCGACAGGAGAGATCCTGTGGTCGAAGCAGCTCACGGCGAAGGATTCGTGGAACAGTTCCTGCTATCTGGAACAAAATGCCAACTGTCCCGACTCCGACGGCCCGGACTTCGACTTCGCGGCGGCGCCGGTGTTGGTTTCGCTGCAGAACGGGAAGCGCGCGCTGCTGCTGGGGCAGAAATCGGGGATGACCTACGCGATCGACCCCGATCAGAAGGGCCAGATCCTTTGGCAGTCGCGGGCCGGGAAGGGCGGGACGGTCGGCGGGATCGAATGGGGCATCGCCACAGACGGCAAGAATCTCTACGCGGCGCTTTCGGATGTCGCGTTTCAGGTGCATTTGCTGCCGAAGAGCAATGACCGGCAGTATCAACTCGATCCGACCAAGGGCGGCGGCATTTTCGCGTTTCGAGTGGACAATGGAGAGCGCATCTGGCAGACGCCGCCGCCGGGATGCGGCGACCGGCGGCCGTGCAGTCCGGCGCAGTCGTCGGCGGTGACGGCAATTCCCGGCGCGGTGTTTTCGGGGTCGCTCGACGCGCACCTGCGCGCTTATTCGACGGACAACGGGAAGATCATCTGGGATTACGACACGGCGCATGAATATAAGACGGTCAACGGAATTGCGGGCAAAGGCGGTGCGATTGACGTGGGCGGGCCAATCGTAGCGGGCGGGATGCTGTTCGCGGCGTCGGGGTCGGCGCAGCGCAGTGCGCTTGCGGGGAACGTCCTGATCGCGTTCGGAGTGGGGCGGTAGAGAGGCCGGAAGCCTACCCCAGGCTTACTCCGAGAGCTTGTACGCCACTAGTTCGCCAGGGAAGCCCGGACCGCCGATCGCGATCACGATGTACTGCTTGCCGTTGGCCATGTAGGTCATGGGTGAGCCGGTCTGGCCCATGGGCATGAAAGCGGCGCCCACTTCTTTACCCGTCGCTTTGTCGTAGGCGCGCAAGCGGGCGGCATTGCGACCCTGCTCATCGGTATAAGTGCCGCGCTCGCCCGCGATGACTAGCGTGGCGGTGGTGAGAATGCCAACCAGGCCGCCGCGCCCGGTGCGCGGGATGGTGAGACCCTTCAGCGCGGGATTGTTTCGGATGTTGTCGGGCGTTTCGCCGTGAGCCACTCTCCACGCGATATCCCCCTTATCCAGGTTGATGGCGACGATGGAGCCGTAGGGCGGTTTAAACAGCGGGAGTCCCTGGACAGTGAGGCCACCGCCACCCCCGCCCTCACCGCCTTCGCCACCACGATTGCCGGCCGGCGCCGCGGAGCCTGCTGGACGCGCCACGCCTTGGGTGTAATTCATGTCGGACCGCTTGGGATCGGGGGGTAAAAGGCCGAGGGAACTCACATTGGCCCAAGTGAAGGTGTAAAGAAGATGCGTTTGCGGATCATAGGATCCGCCGGGCCAGCCAGTGCCGCCCTGGCAGCAGCCGGCAACCAGCGTGCCGAGCGGGCCTTCCACCTTGCTGACCACAGGCGGTGTGAACAGCGGGCCCATTTTGTAACGCGACGCCACTTTGATGGCTTCGGCGCGCAGCTCGGGCGTGAAGTCGATCAGCTCATCGATCGAGGTGCCGGTGCGGCCGTACGCGGGAGGTTTGGTGGGGAAGGGCTGCGTCGGTGACGTCTTTTCGCCGGGAACGCTGGATTGCTCGACAGGACGTTCTTCGATGGGCCAGATGGGTTGGCCGGTGGCGCGGTCGAACACGTATAAGACGGATTGCTTGGTGGGCTGCGCCACGGCTTTCACGGTGCGGCCATTGACGGTGAAATCGACCAGCATGGGCGCGCACGGGATGTCCCAATCCCAGATGCCGTGGTGGACCAGTTGGTAGTGCCACTTGCGCACGCCGGTTTTGAGATCGACGGCGACGATGCTTTCGCCGAACAGGCCGTTTCCAGGACGGTGGCCGCCGTAGTAGTCGCCGGTGGGCAACTCAACGGGCAGGTAGGCCATGCCCAGTTCCTCATCGACGCTGATCTGGCCCCAGACGCCGGTGTTGCCTGTGTAATCGGCGGAATCGTTTTGCCAGGTGTCGTAGCCGAACTCACCCGCTTTGGGAATGGTGTGGAAGATCCAGAGCCGCTTGCCGGTTCTCACATCAAAGCCGCGAACGTAGCCTTTGACGTTGGTTTTGCTCCGGGGAGCGCCGCCGGCGAGATGCGCGGCGCCGACGATGATGGTGTCGCCGGCGACGGTGGGGGCGGCGTGCAAGCCGACTTCGCCGGTGATGAGGTCGATCTGCTGGTCGTCATCGGTCTTGAGATCGACGACGCCACTGCTGCCGAAGCTGGGGATCACGTTGCCGGTCTTGGCGTCGAGCGCGATGAGGCGGTAGCCGGGCGTGACAAAGAGGATGCGCTCCTCGCGGCCGTCGGTCCAGTAAGCGAGACCGCGGCCGGAGAGGCGGCGCGGCGCGGCCTGGCCCCGGCGGCCTTCGTCTTCGCGATGGATCCAGAGAAGCTCACCGTTAGCGGAATCCAGAGCGACCACATCGCGGCGGGAGCCTACCACGGAGTAAACGACACCGCGCGCCATCAGCGGCGTAGCTTCGAGGTTGAATTCGGGTGTCGGCCCGAGGCTGGCAGTATTAAAGCGCCAGGCGATTTGCAGCTTGCCGAAGTTGGAGGCGTTGATCTGATCGAGCGGGGAGTAGCGGGTGTTGCCGAGGTCGCCGCCGTAGGTGCGCCACTCGCCGTCCTTGGCGCCGGTTTGAGCGAACAGGGCCGGCGCCGCGCACGCGACGATCAGGAAACGAGAGAGTCTGGACATCCGGGTCTCCGTGGTGGATCAGCGCTTCCCAGCCGGTTCGGCGTAAGGACCAACTTCCGGTTTCGCCTGCGTATTGGTGAGCGGGCCGAGTTCGGCGGCGACACCTTTGGCGATAGCGGCTGTTTCGCTGCCGGCCTGGAAGCAGGTGAAATCGGGGCGGTCGCGCCAAGCCAGCGGGCCGCAGAGGCGCTTGCCGGCGGCGAGGGCGGCGTCATGCACCACGTTGATCAGCCGCTCGTAATCGGGATCGCCCTGTTTGTAGCCCGAGAAATTGCCGAGATCGCCGCTGGCAGCAAACACGGCGTCGACACCGGGGATGGCCGCAATCTCGCGAGCCTGCGCCGCGCCGCCGAGGGTCTCGATCATCTCGATCAGAACCACGTTCTGGTTGATCGTGTTCCGATAGCCGCCCGGCACCGTGCCCCAGAAATCGACAGAGAACGCCGGACCGCCGCCCTGGCTGCGTTTGCCGAGTGGCGGGAAATAGGTCCAGTCCCGGGCCGCCGTGCCTTCCTCGACCGATCTCACTGTGGGGACCACAACCACGAGCGCGCCCGCATCCATCGCATGTTGAATCTCGCGCTCATCGGTGTAGGCGACGCGCACTCCCGGAACCGCTTTGGCATGCGGACAAGCTTGCCACATTTTGGCTACGTTCTCCCAGTCTCGGGAATCGTGCTGCATTTCGGTCCAGATGAAGTCATATCCGGCGTTCGCCATCGCGCAGTACGTGGAGGGATCGGACGATGCGAAAACCGTACCGCCGGTCACCTTCTCGCCCCGCATCAACTTCAGCTTCACCGGGTTCCAAATTTTGGAATTTGCCGGGGCGTCGAACGTGTGTCCGTACTTCCAGGTCTTCTCATCAATGATGCCCTGATTGACGGCCCCTTCGGGAGCCTTGGTGATCGCGCCGGAATCCTTACCGGCGGGCGCCGCCAGCGGAAACCTCATTGTGCCGGGAGCCGCGTTGTTGGCGTACGGGTCGGCGTTCGGCCGCGGCGGTTGGCCGGCCGGGGCCTGCCCCACCGCGTGGTAGGTAGTGATGCCAAGAACGGCTGTGGCAGCAGCAATCAGGAAAAAGCGATTCATGCGATTCTCCTTCTGCTCGGGCGTGTCAGCGCCTCTGAGAGTGACTCAGATTTTATCAGACTCGAAAATGCCGCATTGGGGATCGGCCGGCGCTGGTACCGTGTTGACGTTCGATAACTACAGATTGAGCGTCCCGGCACCGCACAATAAAGGATGCACCATGGTTAGCGAGTTCAAGCGCTTACCTGCTTTGGACGGGGTGAGGGGAATAGCGATTCTGTTGGTCCTCGTCGGCCACTCACTTTCCCTGCGGCATGACGCCGAATCGATGATGATCGGGCGATTGGGCGTGGTGGTGTTCTTCGTACTGAGCGGGTATCTGATTACCGGCCGACTGCTGATGGAAGAGGAGCGGCAGGGCGCCATCAGCATCAAGAACTTTTATCGCCGCCGGGCGCTGCGCATTTTTCCGGCCTTCTATACGTTTCTTTCCATTTGCGCCGTCCTCGCCTGGTGGAAAGTGATTCCGTCGCCAAACCTGAAGGCGTGGTTAAGTTGCGCCTTCTATTTTCGAAACTACGTCGCTGATCAATGGAGCAGCACGTCTCATCTTTGGAGTTTGGCGCTGGAGGAGCAGTTCTATTTTCTCTGGCCTGCCTTCTTTCTGCTTACCAGGAAACACAGATTACCCGCCGTGGGTCTGGCGGTGGCCGGGCTTAGCGCCTATCGCGCCATCTGGGTTTACACGCACCCTTTGGCCGGCATTGAAAGCAACCTTCATGCGGAGTACTACATGAATACGCTGCTGATCGGCGCCGCCTTCGCGATTTTCCGGCCCACCTGGGTGAAGACGTTGCGCGTAAGTCTGCTGTGCTCGGTGTTAGCGGCCTGGTGGGTGTTCGGATTGCTGCGTTGGGTTGCCCCATTTCATGGGACGGTATCGGCTCTGCTCATCGGCGCGATCATTTATCGATTCTCCGACGCGCCAGGCCGAATGGCTTCTCGTCTGCTTTGCCATCCGGCGCTGGTTTTTTCGGGTGTCCTCTCCTACAGCGTCTATCTGTGGCAGCAGATGTTTCTCGGTCCGAATCTTCGCTGGTGGAGCTTTCCGGCGCTGGCAGCAGTCGCTGGCGTCTCGTATTTCTGCATCGAGCGGCCTTTCCTGCGGCTGAAAGACCGGCCGAGCCCGAGTCATCGAAGCGTAAACGCGCGATCCGTCGCGATTGTGATGGCCCCGGCGGGGTCTGATTGATACGGATCGGAGCCTAATGCGCGGCCAGGGCGAGTTGCCAGGATCTCGTCCGTCCGGATAGTCAGCCGCGAATTGACAGAGGCCGGCTAAACAGATAACCTCCGAGCATAAGCTATTGCTGATAGCGTTTACGACCATGCACAGAGCCCTTCTCATATTGGCGATTCCATTGATCTCGGCAGCGCAGTATTCGAGCAACTCTCGAATCACGTGGATCGAGCCGGGCGGCAAGGAAACTTTGCCCGCGTTCGACCAGATCGAGAATTTTCTCGGAAAGCTGGGAATCATTCAAGCAGCGGGACCTGTGGACACGAGCGGACATCCGTTCTTCAGTCCTCTGGGCACGAACGGCCGCGCGTGTGTGAATTGCCATCAGCCCGCCTATGGGATGAGTGTTTCCGCAGATAGCTTGAAGGACCGTTGGCGCACCACGGGAGGGAAGGATCCAGTGTTTGCCGCGTTTGACGGTTCGAATTGTCCCGACTTGCCACAGGAAGAGGAGCAATCGCATTCGCTCCTGCTCAATCGCGGCTTGTTCCGCATCCCTCTGCCGTGGCCGCCTCGGAATGCCGACGGCTCACCCAAATCGGTGGAGTTTTCGATTGAAGTGGTACGCGATCCGACTGGCTGCAATTTGAGCCCGGGATACGGTTTGAAAAGCGCGCATCCAATGGTATCTGTGTACCGCCGCCCGCGTCCAGCCGCCAACCTGAAGTATGTGGTCTCCGGCGCGCAAAACATCGTGCTGAAAACCGGCATGTTGGCCGACCGCGACCCGGAAACGGGACTTCCCGTCAGCATGAACTTGATGTCGGACGCCCGGGAACCGTCATTGACGACGCAGGCTATGAGCGCGATTATGGGGCACGAACAAGCTCGCGAGGCGCCCTCCCGAAAGCAGCTGCAAACCATCGTGGATTTTGAGTCTCAGGTCTATATGGCTCAAGTGGAACATATATTCGCCGGTACGCTGATCGATCCGAATGGGCCGTTCGGCTTGGGTCCTGTGGCCTTACGCGATCGCCGGGCGGGCGTTTTGGGCGACAACGATTTCGATCCAGTGTTCGGCTTGTTCGACTCTTGGAAAGGCAGGGACTACTACCGCGCCTCGATTGCCCGCGGGGCGAACATCTTTATGTTTCGGCAGTTCTGGCTGCGAGACGCAGCCCATATCAACTCCATTGGTTTGGGCAATCCCTTGAAGCGTACGTGCGCCACGTGCCACAACGCGCAGATGTCGGGTCAAGACTTGTCGGCCGGCTGGGTGGATGTGGGCACCACCAATTACCCCACGTGGACGGAGCCGGGTACCTGGGCGGAGACGGCCGACCTTCCGGTGTTCAAGATCACGTGCCAGGCGATGGCCGATCCGCACTCCTACCTTGGGCGGGTGATCTACACGACGGACCCCGGGCGGGCGTTAATCTCGGGCCGCTGCGTGGACGTTGGATCGATCGTGATGCAGCAGCTCCGCGGACTGGCCGCACGCCCTCCCTATTTCGCCAATGGATCGGCTAAGAACCTGCGCGAGGTTGTGGACTTCTACGATCGCCGTTTCGATATGAAGCTTTCGGAGACGGAAAAGGACGATCTGGTCAACTTCCTGGGGGTGCTGTAGTGCGGGCTGCCTGGTCTCTCTGTCTATTGGTAACCACAATCGCGGTGGCCCAGGGGCGCAGCTTTCTCGCGTGCCCGATTGTGCGCGATACAAAGACCGTCCCTTGTTTCCTGGCGGAGTACGACGGGGAACTCTACTTTCTGGGCGTTCAGCAGGACATCACCGCTGCGTTTCATCCGCCGCAGCTGAAGCATCAAGTGTTGGTGGAGGGGCGCGTCAGCGAAGGTCCGCGAGTTTGCGGCGGGATCCCGCTGAGACCGCTCTCGATTTCAGTAGTGAAAGAGGTCAACCCGGCTTGCAACACGTTGCTGCCGGCGGAGCCCGGGATCGATGCGCCTCCTGCGGCTCGAGGAGCAGGACCCGCGTCACACCGTCTGACTGAGCCGACGACGACGGCCGAAACTCTGAGCGGCCGCCAGGAGTTCACGGTTCTGTACGCTTTCGACGACGACTACGTAGAATTTGCCTCCATAGCGACGGTCCGGAAAGCTGCCGCCTACGCGACCAAGATCGGGGCATCGGCCGTGAACGTGATGGGTTACCGTGCGACCACCTTGCTGTCCAACGGGAAGAGCCTGGTGGAAAAATCCGAGCTTGCGGAAAAGCGCGCACGGGACATTGCCACTCTCTTACAGGGATCGGACGTTGCCGGCGTGAAGGCGGATTGGAAGCAAGAACCCGAGCCGGGAGACGGAAAAACAGATCCCTCCCGGAGGCGTGTCACGATCGCCGTTATCCCATAATTGTCGTCATTGCGCAACCACGGCTTCTTATAGATCGGGTTGGCAGCTGTCAGCGGCTTATGATCTCAATCCGGTTCCGACCGATATCGAGCCGCAAGTCCTGAAGACATTTGCGAGATGGCGTCCCCAGGGGGATTCGAACCCCCGTTACCGCCGTGAAAGGGCGATGTCCTAGGCCGGGCTAGACGATGGGGACTTGTGCTGGCCGGAAAGAAAGGAACACCTCTACTTTAGCGTTGCCCCAATCCGACCGTCAACCTGCTATCTCAGCGGCTGACCCTCACCGAAGCCGGCAGTCGCCGTGGTCTACGATTGCGCTTGCGTCAAAATGGCCGATGCCATTCGCGACAATGGGACCACCCGTTCGGCCGCACCCAGCCGAATGGCCTCGCGCGGCATGCCGAAAACCACGCAACTGGCTTCATCCTGTGCCAGCGTGCGTGCCCCCGCTTGCTTCATGCGGAGCAACCCCTGCGCCCCATCGGCCCCCATCCCCGTCAGCAGGGCCCCGACTGCCCGCGGCCCGGCCGATTCGGCTACTGAACTGAACATAACGTCCACCGAAGGACGTTGATAGCACACCCGGGGTCCATCTTTGACCTGAACGCGGTAGCCTTCGCCGGACTTTCGCAACAACATGTGATAATCACCGGGTGCGATCAGCACTCGGCCCGGTGTCGCCGAATCGCCATCAGCGGCTTCTTTGACCTCCATCGGGCAGACCTGGTTCAAGCGGTCTGCGAAAGCGCGCGAAAACACCGGCGGGATGTGCTGCGTGATTACGATCGGCGGCATATCGGAGGGCAAACCTTCCAGCACCGACAGAATCGCTTCTGTGCCTCCCGTCGATGCTCCGATCGCGACGAGGGCTCCGGGATTAAACATTTTGACCCGAGATCCGTTCATCGGCTCCGGCGGCACGGACTCGCTCTCGACGGGCCGCTGCAGCCGGGCAGCCGAAGCCGCCCGGATCTTCGCCGCCAAACTCATCCGCAACTCCCCGACCGAATACGCACCGCCCGGCTTGGCCAGAACCTCCACCGCTCCCAGCCGCAGCGCGTCCAGTGTCGCCTGGCACGACGCCTGGCCGAGCGAGCTGATCACGATCACCGGCAACGGATGATAGTGCATCAGACGCTTCAGGAAGCTGAGCCCGTCCATGCGTGGCATTTCGATGTCCAGCGTGACCACGTCCGGCCCCAGCGCCAGAATCTTATCGCGCGCGACAAACGGGTCCGGTGCCGTTCCCACGACTTCCAGATCGTCTTCGGCGGAGATAGCTTCCGTGAGAATCTTGCGCACAATGGCGGAATCGTCGACGATTAACACCTTGATCTTTCTGCCCGTGCTCACGGCGTAGGCTCCAGTTCGAACCAGACCTCCATGACTCCCTCTTCCAAAACCAGAGAGCATCGGACCGCCTGGTTGTCGCGAGGTCCGCTGGTCTCGGGAGGCTCGATCTCCGGGTGTAGTAACTCGAAGACGGACTCCCGCTCGAGCCGGCTGAGCACCGACCCGCACACCATGTTGGAAAGTTCGCAGATTACTTCCGCCATCCTACCCTCGGCAATCTCTCCGGCATCGTCCCCCAGGAAATTGGCGGCGATTTGCCGGCCGGTTTCCACCGGAACCCGGATTCCCAGCCGCCCCGAGGGAGTGCCGCGAAATTCCACCCGAGTGCACACCAGGGGTTCCTGAAGTGGTGGGATCGCCTCATCCCCTTCGGAGAGGCCGGTAAAGAACATCGTCTCGAGAACTTCGGACGCTGCCTCCTCCAGCAATCGGTCTATTCCACTAACCGGCATGGGCCTCTCCTAGCGCGCGCTCCAATTCTTCACGCAAAGTCTCCGGCTGAAAAGGCTTGGTCACGTACCCCTTGGCCCCCAGCGTGAGCATCTGCTGCACACGGTGGTCGGTGCGGTCAATCGAGACCACGAGCACCGGAATTCTGCGCATCGCCGGATCTTCTTCCATCTTCCGTACAAACTGTTCGCCATCCATAGTGGGCATGTTGAGGTCCGTCAGAACCACATCCACCCATTCCTTCTGCAGCACTTCGAGAGCCTCGACCCCGTTTCCGGCTTCCATGCATTGGCCTACCTCGATCCCGGACAGTTCCAGCACCCGACGCACAAAGGAGCGCATGGCTGGAGAATCATCCACGATCAAAACGTTGTACGCCATCTCCGACTCCTTTCTTCGGCTGCGGGGTGCTTGCCATCAGGCGCTCGCGTTCGCCCGCTCCGCGGATCAGTACTCTGCCGGTGGCGACTTCCAGCCGCACTGTCCGCGATGTGGAGCCGCCCACTTCCTCCCCGTGCACCATCACGCCAGCCTTCCAAAGAATCTTGCGCAGAGCCAGATGGTTGCGCTTGCCGATATTAAACACGCCTGAAGCATCCATGACCTGCGCCCCCCCGGCAACCATCACGATCAGCCTCCGCTTCTCGGCGCCCAGTTCGTAGGCTGCGCGGAACAACATCGGGATCCCGGTATCGGCGAACATGTATGGGTTCTGCTGCGCCTTTTGCCGGTCCAGGTTCGCTTCGGGCAGCATGTAGTGCAACATCCCTCCCACCCCCGCCACCGGGTCATGAATCATCACCGCGATGCATGAGCCGAGCGCGTACGTGATCAGTATGCTCTCCCGATCAGCGCTGATCCGGCAATCCGCCACCCCCACCACCACCGAATTCATGGCTGGTCTTTCGATGCGAATGAACCTACGTCGCGCTCCGGCTTCCGATAGATCGCGGGACGTACGTAGCGCAGCGGGTGGCGAATGGCGTTTAGACTTTCGGCGTGTCCAATCATCAGATAGCCTCCTGGCTCTAGACGCACCGCGAGCCGGTTGACGAGTTGCTCCTGAGTGGGTTTATCGAAGTAGATCATGACGTTCCGGCAGAAAATCACGGGAAACGAGCCGAGGTGAGAAAAGCTCTCCATGAGGTTGAGGCGGCTGAATTCCACCAGCGCTCGGACTTCGGGTTTGACCTGATAGAACTCCTGCCATTGCCGCTGGCCTCGCAGGAGGTACCGCCGCATGTGCTGTTTCGCCATCGCGCCGAAGCGCGAAGCCGGGTAAATGCCTCGCTCCGCGCTGGCCAGCACTCGCGTCGAGATATCGGTGGCCAGAATCCGCAATCGATCGAATGCGGCCTCGCCCCACTCATTGAGCGCGCTGAATGCGATCGTGTAGGGCTCTTCACCGCTCGAACAGGCCGCGCTCCAAATCGCGACTCTGGCCCGATCCCGCAGGCGCGGCAGGATCGTCTGCCGCAGGAAATCGAAGTGCGCCGACTCCCGAAAGAAGCTGGTGTGATTGGTGGTGAGCGCGTCGATTAATGCCACCAGAGCTTCGCCCGTTTGGTCTTCCTCGATATGACGGTAGTACTCCTGATACGAGCGGAGCCGCAGTTCCCGCACCTTCTTGGCAAGCCGCGCCGACACGAGCTGTTCCTTGCCGTGTCGCAGGTCCAGGCCGACCTTTTCGTAGGCCAGCCGCCGGAAACGCTCGAATTCACGGGCCGTCAGGGGGCGAATTTCGGCCACCGCCCCGCGTTCACGCACGGGCCACCCCCCGGAAGATGCCTTCCATGTCCAGAATCAGACCGACGCGCCCATCGCCTAGAATCGCGCCTCCTGCGATGCCCGCTATACTTTTCAGCGCCTCGCCCAGGCTCTTGATCACCACTTCCTGCTTGCCCACCAGGTCATCCACCAGCAGGCAGAATTGCCTTCCCTCACACTCTGCGACCACCAGGAGGCCTTCGCACGGGTCCTCGGTCCGTGGTTGCACGCCAAATCGTTTGTGCAGCCGCACCACCGGCAGGAGCTGGCCTCGCACCAATGCCATCTCGTCGCGGCCTTGAATCGTGGCCAGCCCTTCCGGCTTGGGCCGGAACATCTCCCGCACCGCGAAAATCGGTACGATGTAGCGGTACTGTCCCACTGTCACCACCAGGCCTTCAATAATCGCCAGCGTCAGTGGCAGCTTCAGAAAAAACGTCGTGCCCGCTCCTTGCTGCGATTGGATGTCGATGCGCCCCCGGAGCTTCTGAACGTGCCTGCGCACCACGTCCATGCCGACGCCGCGGCCGGAAATGTCGGTCACCTTCTCGGCGGTGGAAAAGCCCGGCTCGAAGATCAGATGGTAGATCTCGCTTTCCGATAACTGTGTCCCGTCAGGAATCAGTCCCCTCTGGCGCGCTCTGTTGAGAATTTTTTCCTGATCGAGCCCGCGGCCATCATCCGCGATCTCGAGGACGATCTGTCCTCCCTGGTGGTACGCCGCGAGCCGCACTCGCGCCGCCGGAGGCTTTCCCGAAGCAGCGCGACTCTCTGCCGTTTCTATGCCGTGGTCGATGGCGTTGCGCACCATGTGCATCAGCGGATCGGCCAGTTCCTCAGCGATGGTTTTGTCCAGTTCTGTATCGTCGCCGCTGGTTTCGAGCTCGACCTGTTTCCCGGCTTTGCGCGACAGATCCCGGACCACCCGCGCGGTGCGCTGGAACAGCTGCCCGATTGGAATCATCCGCATGCTCATGGTCGTGCGCTGTACTTCCCCGGTGATGCGCGCCAACTGTGACAATTCCCCCTGCAGCCGGGAATCGTGAACCGCTTCGAGATTCGGATTGTGCCGGATCAGCGATTGCGAGATGACCATCTCCCCGACCATATCCAGCAGGTAATCGAGCTTAGTGGTTTCGACCCGCACCGAAAAGTTGGCGGACGCTTTGGCGCCGGGAGCGTCGCTGGGCGTCCCCTTGGGGGGGGCGGCCGGACTCGAAACCGCCGGAGCGGGGTAATCCGCAGGTGCCGGAGCCACGGGGCCGGCCGCTTCCTGCGGCCCGGGCTCAAGCAGCGTGTGGATTCGTGCTAGAAGCTGTCGGTGATCGCCGGCCGGAGCAGCGGATTTTCCGGTCAGCGCGGCCTCCACTGCGTCAATGGCCTGCTTGAGAAAGTCGGCGCCGGCCAGCACACCGTCTACCACCGCCGGGGTGATGGTCATTATTCCATTCCGTGCCCGGTCCAGCAGGGTCTCGACTTCGTGCGCCACCTCCTGGATCACGGCGAACTCCAGAAATCCGGCCAGACCCTTGATGGTGTGGAAGCCGCGGAAGACGGAGTGAATGGCCTCCATGTCCTGCGGGTTCTGCTCGAGGACCAGCATCTTGCCTTCGATCGAGCCCAGGTGCTCGCGTGCTTCGACCACGAAGTCGCGCACCAGCTCCGGATCCTGCGCCAGCGAAGCCGGCGGCGGAACGCCAGACTCTGCTGCCTTCCCGGGGACGCCGGCTTCCCGGTCCAGCGCTTCCTGCAGACGCGCGATGCCGGTACGCCACTTATTCTCCGACTCCGGGACCCCCTGCGCGCCAGCGCCCAGGTCTGCGGCTATCCGGGCCAACTCGCTACATCCGCGCGCGCGGGCCAACTCGCTCAGCTGCGCCATCTGCGCGGCGATGCCGGCATCGGCTCCGTCGACCATCAGCCGGGTAGCCAGCTGGTCAAGCCGTTCCTGCAACTCCGTGCGACTGTCTGTTTCGGACATGCTGCCTCCGCCTCTCCTTCTGCGCCGCCGCTATCGTGGAGCGGGATCACGAATCAGCCTCGCTTTCACATCGGGAAGACCCTTGTTCTCAGGCTATGTGGGAACGCTCGGCGCCGGCCGGCTCTCATCCAAATCCCCGCCTCAATGCATCAGCTCGTTCAGGCCGTGCAACTCGGTGCTGGTCAGCACCTGGTCGATCTCGAGCAGGATTTTCACTTTGCCTTTAATCTTGGCCATGCCCAGCAGGTACGGTGTCGTGACCCCCTGCCCGAAATCGGGCGTGTCTTCGATATCGCCGGTCCCCAAGTTCAGGACTTCGGCCACGCCATCGACCACGATGCCCATCAGCATCACGCCGGCCTCGCCTTGCACCTGCACCACGATGATGCAGGTGCGCTTGGTGTACTCGGTTTCCGGCAGCCCGAATTTCAGCCGCAGATCCACCACGGGAATCACTTTGCCACGCAGATTGATAACGCCTTTCAGATAGGCGGGCGTCTGGGGCACGGCCGTGATGTCCTGGATTCCCATAATCTCCCGGACCTTTAAAACCCGGATACCGAACTCCTCCCGGCCCAGGTGAAACACCAGATACTTGCCGACTCGGGGGTCGCCTTTCGCGGCCTCGGTTCTTTCGGCGGGCGATACTAGCGTGGATGGCACATGCTCTCCTTGTCGCGGTTCTCGCGTGCGTATTTGGCTGCGCGCTGCGCCGCATGCCTCACCCGCGGCGCTGCGCGACCCCGATTGCTCTATCGGATGGTTGCGGCGCAAACGTGAGCCTGGCCCAGTCAAGCCCAAGCGAAGCTTCGACTTACTCTCGCTCAGAAGGTATAGCTCGGCTGCAGGTAGAAGGTACCCAGCCGGTTCGGGCAGGCGGCTTCCCGGAGGTAGGCGCCGGGGAAAAAGATGCCGTATCCGGCGTACACCTTCCAATGAGCCGAATGTTCATAGGCGGCGGACAATAACAACTGGCTGCCCACATGCGTGCTCGTCGCCTCCGGATAGCGGGCGAGAAATTCGTCGCCGCCCGGGTACAGGCCGTCGCGGATCTCAGCCAGCCGGTAAGACCGGTACCCCGCTAGCAACTTCCAGCGCTTCGCCAGCGGCATCTCCAGGCTCACGAACGGATATTTGATATTGCGCCACGCAATCGGATCCATCATGCCGAGCTTGTTGTAACCGGCCGGGTACATGTCGTCGAACGTCTGATAGCGTCCATCGGCGGGATTGGGGTCGCCGGAGGCGTAATTGTATTCGAAGCCGAGCCGCGGACCGCTCTGCTTACCCCACGGCCGCCATCCCAGTTCCCAGTGGCCCGCCCACGCCGTGATCGAATCGCCCACTACATGGCCGCGCTCAAGCGCCATCTCGACGTCAAATTCCACGTGCCCTGGCAGATCGCCGCGCAGCAACACGCCTGGCGCCGCCACATCCTTGTGACCCTGTTGCATCATCAGGTCCTGAATGTCGTTTCCCCGCTTCCAGATCACGTACGGCTCGATGCTGCCCCACCCTCTCTGCAGCGTCACGGCGAGTCCCGAGACGCGGCTGGCCGTGTCGAATGGATTGACGCGCCTGCCCGCGCTTTCGATCCGAAAGCCGGTGAACGCGTCGGCGCGCCACCCGCTCCCGGCGTACGACACCTGGAGCGCGTCGAACGCCTGGCCGAACCAGTCCCAGTAGCTGTCGGCTGAGACCAGGCGCTCATCCCCTACGGCAAGCTCCTGCCGGCCGAACCGCATCTGCCATCCTTGTTCGGCGCGACCCACCTCGACATAGCCCTGGTGCATTTCGAAGGCGTTTCCTAGCGCATCGGTGGGAGCCCCGGCGAAGCGTACGGCCCGGGCGTCCTGGCCTTCGACAAAGAAGCGCACCCAGCGAGCCGGCTGCACCGTCGCCGCCAGGCGAATGCGATTCAGATAGAAGCGGTCATCCCGGTCCTGATCGGGGTCGATGTTGGCTTCCACGCGGCTTCGGTATTCGAAACCGACGCGCAGCCACGACGGCAGGCGCGCAATATTCTGGGAGCGGTCGCTTGCCGCCGCCACGCTGCCGTCGCCGGCTCCGGAATCCGCCGCTGTCTGGCACGGGGAAACGTCGACCACCCACATCGCGGAGAGCACAACTATGCAAGTTTTCATTGAGGCGCCTCTATCGGTCTTTTCGAGCGCGGGAGCCGAAGTCTGCAATGTGACTTCTTCTACGCACCGGTACCTCCTTCGCTATATGTCCCGGAACATGCGTTCCCGCCGATCTGGTTGCTTCGATCCTGAACCGAGCCGGCTCACGCGGGACGCCTTTACCGGATCAACACCGATGAATCATTCCCTTCCGTTGGGATGAATGGCCAAGTGGCGCTTGATGAATCGATTCAATGGACCAATGCACCCTTCGGTCGTGCCGCATCCCGCATCCTCCGAATGGTGCATATAGACCCGATCGGCGACCTGCCGATAAATCTGTCGGACATTGCAGCTGCCGCTCTTATCGAGGGTTAATCCGGGCAAACGAGTATCGGGTGAGGCGCCGGCGAACACCGGGGCCGCTGACGCGGGACGGCGCCGGCAACGCCGAAACAATCCTGAATTCAAAAATCTGAGGAAATCAAAATGCAGAACTGGACGATTGGACGAAAGTTATTTACCGGCGTGAGTGTGATGATAGGCCTGATCGTGGTGACCGCCTGGCTAGGCGTCCGCAACTCGGCCGACCTCAGCAAACGGCTGGGGGAGGCAGCCGGGTCGATTGCGAAGCAGATCGAGCTCGGTGATAACACGACGCTGCAAAGCAGTATGCTGTACGAGAACGGGTTGGAAGCCATCGTGGCTGCCACTCAAAGAGACCGCGCCCGGTCGGACGAAGTGCGCAAGCAAACCGCCGGCGAAGTCGCCGAGCTGGAAAAAGGGCTCGAAGCTTTGACTCAGTTCCTGGATTCCGACGCGGACCGGCAGAACGTCGCCAGAATCAAAGCCGAGCTCGCTCAATGGAAGACTGCGTTCGGGCACCTCCAAGGGCTGTTGGACGAAGGGAAGCTCAATGAAGCGGTAACGTTTACGGACAAGGACTTCCGGCAGGCGACTGACGCGTTGGAGAAGGCCGCCAAAACCGTAGCTGATGATCAGTTCGCCCAGTTGAACGAGAGCAAGAAGCAGGCGGACCAAGCCTATACCACCAGCTTCGCAATCACAATCGGGGCGGTGATTTTCTCCGCTCTCACGGCGCTGGTGGTGGTGTGGGTAGTGCGCACCATCAACCGCGCCTTGCGCCAGATCGTGACGGAACTATCGGATGGGGCGCAGCAAGTGGCGGCGGCGGCCTCGCAGGTGTCCTCTTCGAGCCAGTCACTCGCCCAGGGGTCGTCCGAACAAGCTGCTTCGATTGAAGAGACATCCGCGTCCAGCGAAGAAATCAACTCCATGGCGCGCAAGAATGCCGAAAACTCCAAGACCGCGGCCGAGAACATGGTGGAGGCTTCGACGCGGGTATCCGAGGCCAATCGCAACCTTGAGCAGATGGTCACTTCGATGAATGAGATCAACGCTTCCAGTGACAAGATCTCGAAAATCATCAAGGTGATCGATGAGATTGCGTTCCAGACCAACATCCTGGCGCTCAACGCCGCAGTCGAAGCCGCCCGCGCCGGGGAAGCCGGTATGGGCTTCGCGGTCGTGGCCGACGAAGTGCGCAACCTGGCCCAGCGATGCGCTCAGGCGGCCAAGGATACCTCCGGGTTGATTGAGGAATCGATTACCAAATCCAACGATGGCAAGACCAAGCTCGATCAGGTGGCTACGGCCGTCCGCTCGATAACCGACGTCGCTGAGAAGGTCAAGACTCTCGTTGACGAGGTCAATCTCGGCAGCCAGGAGCAAGCGCGAGGCATCGAGCAGGTCTCCAAGGCCATCACGCAAATGGAAAAGGTGACGCAAACCACAGCCGCCAACGCCGAAGAAAGCGCCTCGGCCAGCGAGGAATTGAGCGCACAGTCCGATACCCTGCATGGCATCGTGGGCCGGCTTAGCGGTATGGTCGGCGCCAGCGGGTCGAGGGGCGCTTACGAAAGCCAACAGCGCCACGGCCGGCTGGCGCCCCATGCCATCGCGCGTCCGAAGCCGAGCCTGGCGCCGACGAAACCGGTTGCTCGCCTGGCGCATGGCCATGCTTCCGCCGATCTTCGGCCAGCTGAACCGGTCGCGGTCGCGTCCGGCAAAGGCGGGTTTCCGATGGACGAAGATTTCAAGGAGTTCTGAACACTGGCGGGCCCGCTCACACAAAGCAGACCCGCGGCTCCATTTTATGCTCCGGGCCGCGGGTCAGAAGAGCTGCGCTTGGCCTGCCCAACGACTGAATGGCCGAGCTGTCCCCAAACAATAAGATCTGAATGCCTTCTGCGGCGCGGAAGGGACCTTCGTTTTTCCGGCGGGATCACACCTTGACTTCAAACGGACAGGTGTGCCCGACAGGGACGGGGATGGTCCGCTTTTCGCTGGGTGCCAGACAGAGTTTCACGAGCAGCATCTCGCCTTCCCAGTGGAAGCGCTCGATCACGCGCTCGACTTGCGCCGTATTCTTGGTCTTAAAATTGCGCCCGAAAATCACGGACGGGATGCTGAGCCCCAGCGGCCCCAGTTCGTGCTCGAGGTCGTTCTTGACCGAGCCAATCACAATGTTGGTGAGTTCCGCGATGGCATCGAGCACTTCTTCATCCACGGATTTGGATTCGGTCAGCAGCATCTGCGAACAGATGCGGCAGGCCATCTTCGCCGGACAAATAATGGTTCCCGTCCCGACCCAGGCGCCGGTCAGCCCGATGAACGACATGATGCCTTCATGGGGCTCAGGCAGGCTCTCCTCCGGGGCAGTCGATGGATCCAGCACCTCGCCTTCCTCGAGGGTTACGTTCAACATGGTTGCGAACGCTTCGTGCATGGAATGGCGGATCGACTCGGAAATCAGGCGTGAAATCTCCATAATGGCGAACCGGTTTTAGAGCAGTCCGGTGAGCTTCTCCTTGATTTGATCGGCGGTAAATGGCTTGCGCACATAGCCAATGGCTCCGAGCTTGACAGCCTCGGCGACGCGCGCCTCACCACCTTCTGTGGTGATCATCACCACTGGAATCGGCGCCCAGTCGGCGGAGGCCTTGAGGGCCGCCAGTAACTGGAGACCGTCCATGTTGGGCATGTTGATATCGCTGAGGACCAGGTGGACTTTTTGAGCTTTCAGAAGGTCCAGAGCTTGTTGGCCGTCTCCCGCTTCATGGATCTCCTTGATCGGCATACCAGTCTGACGAAGCACGCGTTGCAGAATCTTCCGAATGGCCGCCGAATCGTCTACCACCAAGATGTCCGAATCCATGAGACTCCTTTACACCATAGCTATCGGACGGATTAGGGGCGTCTTGAGAGGGAAATCCTAAAGTTGCTACGGGGGATGCCGATACTCCACTGAGGAGCGAGGCTCTCAGCATGAGCCGGCAATTATCCCAACAAGAGATCGACGCGATCTTTCAGGCCTCGCCCGGCCACCATGCGCAGGTCCCCGCAGTCCCCTTCGATTTCCGGCGACCGGATCGCATTCCGAAATCCCAAATCCGCGCCATTCAGCTCCTGCATGACACCTTCGTCCGGAATCTGGTTTCGAGCCTTTCCGTCTATCTGCGCTCCTATCTGACGGTCAATCTGGTCAGCGTGGAGCAGTTGTCCTATGCCGAGTTTCTACAAGGGCTGCCGTCTCCCACCTGCCTGGTGTCGCTCGGGTTGCGCCCCTACGACGGCAGCGGCGTTCTCGAGCTCGGACCATCTTTGGTTTTTCCGGTTGTGGAGATGCTGCTTGGGGGGACTGGCAAGTCTGCGGCTGCCCTGCAGCGGGGCCTGACGGAGATCGAACAGAAGCTACTTGACGGCTTGATCCGAATCATTCTCCAAGACCTCCGCGAAGCGTGGAAAGGTGTCACCGAAGTGGAATTCACGGTGGAGGCGGTGGAGACTGAGCCGCAGTTGGTCCGGGTCATGGCCCCCAACGAAGCGGTCGTCACAATTGGTGTGGAAGTCAATATTGGTGACACGCCGGGCCTGCTGAACATCGCACTGCCATCGATCGTGATCAAGATGATGCGGCAGAAATTCGACCAGCAGTGGCTGGTCCGCAAGAGCCGCACCGATCAAGAGCAGGCGCGATTTCTGGACCGGCTGCGAGCGGCTTCGATCTCGCTGGAGGCCCGTCTGGAGGGCCTGTCGATTTCCGTGAGTGATCTTTTGGATCTCGACGAAGGAAGCTTGGTGGGGTTCGATCGTTCCGCAGGTTGCGCGGTGGAATTACTGGCGAATGGGAAGCACCTCTACCTGGGACAAATGATCAGCACGGGCCGCAATCGGGGCTTCCTGGTCGACCAGGTCCGCGCCCCCGCCGCTCAGGGCAAAACCAGCGAGCTGGCATTGTCCGCGACTCCCGAAGGCGCGGTATAGAAACCGTTCAGGAGTCCGACAAAGGCACGTCCTTTGGGGCGGCCATTGTTGCGATCCACTTCGAGGCGCGAAAAGAACACGAGAATACCGAGCACATCGGCGTCGCGTGTCTTGGGGAGTCCTGACCGTTCCTGTTCCCTCCGCCGGAATTCGGCGACACCTTCCTGGACAACGCCGTAGATCCGGTTCGCCAGGGTATTTTCCGGCCGGGTTTCGTAATACACGCCAGACTGCAGCGTCAAATACGTGCGCGTCAAAGCATCGAGCGCCGCGCGCACATCCAGATCGGCAGCGCCCGGAGTATCGAGGGCTGCCCGGCTCAACGTCTGTCCTAGAAAGACGACAAGCTCCTCGTTGTCCGCCAAGAAACGCTCGGTTACCTTGACATCCGGGTGCGGAATGGCGGCCGCGTCCAAAGGGGCCGGCTTGTCGTGGCGGCGCGCATCCTGCAGGTAGGCACAATCGAGCGGGCAGGCGATAGAAACTTCGCGCTCCTGGCCGCAGCAGATCGAGCAGATGTCGCCGCGGACGCCCGGGCAGGAGCGTTTGGGCCGCCGAACCTGGCAGATTGCACAAACCATGCTCATAGTATAGAGGGTAGGACTCGCGAAGAAATGAGCCGCACGAACCTGTTCTTCAAAGTGGAAATCGAGCACGATCCGGAGGAAAAGCCGGAGCGGATCGGAGACGAAATCTGCCGCCGGCTTTTGAAGTTATACGGAGTGCAGTCGGCCGAACTCTCCAACTTCACCCGATTGGAAGAGTAGGGCGGGCGCCCAGCATCTGTTCGTAGGTGCGCCGGAAGAACCCGTCGGTCATGCCTGCTATGTAGTCGCATACGACGCGATGGGAGGCCGCTTGCCGGGTCTGTTCGCGATATGCCTGGGGCAGGCGTTCCGGGTAGTCGAGGAAGAACTGAAACAGCTCGGCGATCATAGCCACCGAACGGTCCCGCTCCTGGGCCAGCTCCGGCGCGGAGTAAACCTTGGCGTAGAGAAAACGTTTCAGTTCGCGGCTGCTTTCAGCCGTCTGGGGAGTGAATGCGGCGAGCCGCCGGGGGAAGCCGCGTATGTCTTCCACGGTATCGACTCCGGCTTGGCGCGCTTGCGCGACCGTTCCCTCAATCAATCCGGAGACCAGCATGTCGATCAAATTACGAAGGGTCTCATGGAAGATCTCGCGCTCACTCGCGCCGGGGTACTGCATCTGGACAGTGTCAAGCAACGCCCGGTATTGCGGGACGGCTTCGGCCACCTCGACGGCGGTCAGCATCTCCGCGGTAAAGGCGTCGTCAAGATCGGCGGTGTTGTAGGCAGCCTCGTCGGCGAGATCGATCAGTTGTGCTTCGAGCGGGGGCCGCGCACCGGGCAGATAAGTCTCGAGTTCGGGATTCTCTCCCGGTCCGAAGTCATGGGAATGCTTGACGATGCCCTCGCGCACTTCGAAGGTCAGGTTGAGGCCGGGGAAACGGGCGTACCTCTGCTCGAACTGTTCGACGATCCGGAGGGCGTGAAGGTTGTGGTCGAACTTGTCGCCGAAGCGAGCCATCTGTCGGTTGAGAGCTCCCTCGCCGGCATGGGCGAAAGGTGGATGACCGATGTCGTGCGCCAGCGCGAGCGCTTCGGTCAGATCTTCGTCGAGCTGCAGAACAGAGGCCAGGGTACGGGCGATTTGGGCAACTTCGATGGTATGGGTCAGCCGGTTTCGGAAGTGATCCGACATGCCCTGAGTAAAGACCTGGGTTTTGGCCTCCAGGCGCCGGAACGCCCGCGAATGCACAATGCGATCGCGATCGCGCTGAAAGTCGTTTCTGTAAGGATGCACCGGCTCGGGGTACTGCCGTCCCCGGCTCCGCGCCACGTCAAATCGCAGCCGAGCCAGCATGCCGATTGTAGACGAGCTACTGAGGAGGCAGCTGGCCGTACAGGGTTAAGGCCACTTGGCCTACCGTGCCGGGCGTATTGCGCAGGCCATCCAGGATTTTCCGGGCGTCGGCCGGCCGGACCGGGATCAAGTCGCGGGCCAGCGCCAACTGAGCCTGCTCTTTGGAGACGAAGATGGTCGGGTGAGCCGCGAGATCCTCGAACACCTTCTTGCCTTGGTCGACCTTGCCATCGGCAAAGTAAACCTCACCCAGAGACAGTTTCGCCAGCGAAGCGTATTTTTCGTCCCCTTTGGCTGAAACCTCTTGCAGGTTCTTTTCGGCGTCGGCGAGTTTTCCCTGGTTCGCTTGAATTGTGCCCAGGAAGTATTGCGCAATCAGCGCTTGCTCGCTCCCGGGATATTGGTTCTTCAGACCAGTAAAGACTTTGGTCGCCGCTTCGTCTTTGACCTGCTGAGTAGGAAAGTTATTGCTGCTTGTACTTCCGGGGGTGGGAGGGCCGACAGACGTTTCCTGAACCTGAATGGCGCGGGCCAGCGCCGCCTCTCTCGTTGCGTGCTGCCGACCTCGGTAAAAGTAGAGCCCGACTCCCAAGAGGACCACTGCCAGGGCAATCGCGCCATAGCGAACGATTTCCTGCCGATGCTCTTCAAAGAGCGTTACTGTATGTTCGACTTCGAGCGCAAACTTATCCGCTTTCAGTTCTTTCCGGGTGATTCTTGCCAAACGAAAACCTCAGATTGTATGGAACTTTCCCCATCGTATCATGGCGTGCCCGCGCCCTGCCATTGAATGCACATGATACTATTCTGGAGATGCCGACCACGAAAATCACGGTACAGAACAACGGCTCCATTCGCGTAGAGGGCGATTTCGAGATTCTCGATCCGGTGGGCCAGGCGTTTGGGCTGGGCGGGCGGAGCACGATAACGCTGTGCCGCTGCGGCCACTCCGGGAACAAGCCATTTTGCGATGGGAGCCATAATCGGGTGGGTTTTTCCGATACTGTCGCGGCGCGGGATCTACCACCGCCTAAGCCCAAGGCTTAAAAGGAGTAAGGAGTCTGCCTCTTTAGAGCCATTGCCGGTCGAATATGGTAACTTTATTATTCGCTAGAGCGCCGTCTTCACCAAAGGTCCCTATGTCTACAAGTGTCGTCCGCAGTCCCGGCGGTTCCCGGGCAATCCAACAGAACTGGCTTGTCCTTGCGTTGGGGACGGCTGCGGTTCTCTTGGCGGGCTGCTCGAGCGGCCAGGTATCGGCCACCGGGGGTGGAGGAGGGGGAGGCAAAGGCGGCAAAAAAGGATTCGGCGGCGGCGACGTTCCGGTTACCGTAGCGGTGGCCTCGCAAAAGGATGTGCCGGTCGAGATCCAGGTGATCGGCAATGTGGAAGCGTACTCGACGATTTCGGTCAAAGCGCAAGTGGGCGGCGAATTGACCAAGGTGTATTTCCACGAAGGAGATTACGTCAAAAAGGGCGATCAACTGTTCACGATCGACCCGCGTCCGTTCGAGAACGCGCTGAACCAGTCGATTGCGACGGTGGCCAAGGATGAAGCTGCGCTAGGACAGGCGAAGGCGAATCTGGCGCGGGATGCAGCGAACCTGCGGTATCAGGAATCGCAGGCTGACCGGTATTCCGAACTGTTCAAGGGCGGAATTATCTCGAAGGATCAATCGGAGCAGTTGCGGGCCACGGCCGACGCCACGACGCAGGCCGTGGCGGCCGACAATGCGGCCATCAAAAGCGCCGAGGCCGATCTGGCGTCCGCGAAAGTGGCGGTGGAGCAGGCCCGCGTCCAGCTTGACTACACCAGCATCAAGTCTCCCATCGACGGGCGCAGCGGAAATCTCAATATCAAGCAGGGCAACGTGATTGCGCCAAACGGCGCCGAGCTGATGACCATCACGCAGGTCGAGCCCATTTACGTGACATTCTCGGTGCCGGAAGCGCAGCTGAGCGACATCAAGCGCTACATGGCGGAACGCACTCTGCCGGTGCGGGCTCAACTGCAGGACGAAACCAGTTCGGAAGAGACCGGCACGCTGACGTTCATCGACAATTCCGTCGACACTACGACGGGAACTATTAAGTTAAAGGGAACCTTTGAGAACCGGGACCGGAAGCTGTGGCCGGGCCAGTTTGTGCGGGTCACGCTTCGGCTGTCGACGAGACCGCACGCGATCATCGTGCCGAACCAGGCGATTCAGACGGGCCAGAACGGGACCTTTGTCTACGTGGTGAAGCCGAACCGTACCGTGGAAGTGCGGTACGTGACGGCGAGTCTGCGCGTGGATCAGGATATGGTGGTCGACAAAGGGCTGGAGTCCGGCGAAACCGTCGTGACGGAAGGGCAGCTACGGCTCGCGCCGGACAGCCACGTGATCATACGAGACGGCCGGGGTGGACCGGGCGGGCGAGGCCGAGGCGGACGCAAGGGAGACGGGCCTTCCGATTCCAGCGGCGCGCCGCAAGTCTAGCCGGAAGTTGGCAGCCGGGGCAGACTGACGGATGAACATCTCCCAGACATTTATTGAGCGCCCCATCGCGACCAGCCTCCTAATGGGTGCAATTGCGCTGTTTGGCACGGTCGCTTACCGGAGTCTGCCGGTGAGCGATCTGCCGAACGTTGATTTCCCGACACTGTTGATCACGGCGAATCTGCCCGGGGCGAGTCCCGAGACCATGGCATCGGCGGTCGCCACGCCACTGGAAAACCAGTTTTCGCTGATTGCCGGCCTCAACTCGATGAGTTCGACGAACTCGCAGGGGTCGACACTGATCACGCTCGAATTCGATTTGAGCCGCAAACTGGACGGCGCGGCGGTGGATGTCCAGGCCGCGATTACGCAGGGCGCTCGCCTGCTTCCACCCAACATGCCGACGCCGCCGACCTTCACGAAGGTGAATCCGGCAGACCAGCCGATACTGTACCTGGCGCTGACTTCGGAGACCCTTCCGCTATACGGCTTGGACGACTATGCCGAGACCCGGATCGCGCAGCGTATCTCGACGATTACGGGCGTAGCTCAGGTGCAGGTGCTGGGAGCGCAGAAGTTCGCGGTTCACGTCCAGATGGATCCGCATGCGCTGGCCGCCCATCAGGTGGGGCTAAACGAGATTGAGACAGCGTTGAAGAATTGGAATGTCAACCTGCCCACCGGGTCGATTATTGGTCCTCAGCGCGCCTTCACCCTGATGGCGAGCGGCCAGTTGATGACGGCGGAACAATACCGGCCGGTAGTGGTCGCGTATCGCGGCGGTACGCCGGTGCGCCTGGGAGAACTGGGCAGCGTGATCGACAGCGTGGAGGACGACAAAACGGCGTCCTGGTTCTACAAACAAGGGCAAGGCAAACGGGCGATCATTCTTGCCATCCAGCGTCAGCCCGGGACCAACACCATCGCCGTCACCGACGGCGTGAAGGGCTTGCTGCCCGTATTTAAGAACGAGCTCCCGCCAGCCGTCCACATGGACATTCTGTACGACCGCTCGGATACCATTCGCGAATCCTACAAGGATGTTCAGTTCACCATGCTGCTGACTTTGGGCCTGGTGGTGATGGTCATCTTTCTGTTCCTGCGCAATCTCTCGGCCACCATCATTCCGAGCCTGGCGCTGCCATTTTCGATCATTGGCACATTCGCGGTGATGTACCTGCTGGACTACAGCCTTGACAATCTTTCGATGATGGCTCTAATCCTGTCGATTGGGTTCGTCGTGGATGACGCCATCGTGATGCTGGAGAACATCGTCCGCCACATTGAGCTGGGCGAACGGCCGCTGCTGGCGGCCATGCGCGGCTCGGCCGAAATCGGATTCACGATTGTTTCGATGACGCTGTCGCTGGCGGCCGTGTTCATCCCGGTGCTCTTCATGGGTGGCATCCTGGGGCGCCTGTTTAAGGAGTTTTCGGTCACGATCTGCGTGGCGATTCTGATTTCCGGCGTCGTCTCGGTGACGCTAACGCCGATGCTGTGCAGCCGGTTCCTGCGCTCGGTGCATGAAGGCAAACGCGGCTGGTTTTACGAAGCGACGGAGAAGTTCTTCGAAGGGATGCTTTGGGTCTACGACCGGACGCTGCAATGGGCTTTGCGCGTGCGGCCGGCGGTGATGGCTGCGTTTGTGATCGTGCTGGCGGCGACGCTCTACATGTTTGTCCAGATTCCCAAAGGGTTCATTCCGGATCAGGATACCGATCAGCTTCAGGTCTATACCGAGGCGGCCCAGGGAACTTCGTACTACCAGATGGTGGAATACCAGAAGAAGATCGCGGACCTTGTGGCCGCCGATTCCAACGTCGACGCACTCATGGCGAGCGTTGGCGGCACGACGGCGACCAACCTGGGCGGGCCGAACTACGGCTCCCTGGTGGTTCACCTGAAGCCGCGCAGCCAGCGCGCTCTGGGCGTCAACGACCTCATCAAGAAACTGCGTCCGGAACTAGCCGGCTATCCGGGTATGAAGGCGTACTTGCAGAACCCGCCGACGATTCAGATCGGAGGTAAGGTTACCAAGAGCGTGTACCAGTTTTCGATGCAGAGTCCGGACAAAGATGAGCTGTACGCCTCGGCGAACAGGCTGGCGGAGAAACTGGAGCCGCTGCCGGGCCTGGAGGACGTGACCAGCGACGTAGCAGTGACCACGCCTCAGGTCAACGTGACGATCGACCGGGACAAAGCGGCCGCCATGGGCATCAACGCCAACCAGATCGAGAATTCGTTGTATGACGCCTACGGGCAGCGTTGGGTATCGACGATTTACGGCTCGTCCAACGAGTACAAAGTGCTGCTGGAACTGCTGCCGCGGTATCAAGCCGATCCGAATGCACTCTCGATGCTGTATTTCAAGAATACGGCGAACCGGCTGATTCCGCTCGATACCCTGTCGCGCGTGGTGACGGAGACCGGGCCGCAGACAATCAATCATTACGGAGAACTGCCGGCTGCGACCGTATCCTTCAATTTGCAGCCGGGCGCGGCATTGGGTGATGTGGTCTCGCGCATCCAGGACGTGGCATCCCGCGAGCTACCGCCGACCATCAGCACGCAATTCCAGGGTGCGGCGCGCTCGTTTCAGACTTCGCTTGGCAATCTGTGGGTGCTGCTGGTGATCGCCGTGATGGTGGTGTATATCGTGTTGGGCATCCTGTATGAAAGCTATATTCACCCGCTCACGATTTTGTCAGGCTTACCGTCGGCCGGGTTTGGGGCGTTGGTGACCTTATACCTGTTCCACATCGACTTGAACATTTACGCGTTTGTGGGTCTGATCATGTTGATCGGCATTGTGGAAAAGAACGCCATCATGCAGATCGACTTCGCGCTGGAGGCCGAGCGCGAGCAACAGTTACCGCCGCTGCAGGCCATCTATCAAGGATGCCTGATCCGGTTCCGGCCGATCATGATGACTACGATGGCCGCCATGCTGGGCGCGGTCCCAATCGCGCTCGGCTACGGCGCGGGCGGAGAGGCGCGGCGGCCTCTGGGCCTGGTAGTCGTGGGCGGCCTGCTATTCTCGCAGCTCGTCACGCTGTACCTGACGCCGGTGTTCTACACGTACATGTCGGCAGCACAGGAAAAGGTCCGCTCCTGGAAGCGCGGCAAGAAGCTGCCGCATCCGGCTCCGGTGGCAAGCTAGGCTGGTCCGAGCGCTTGCAGAACCTGCGCATGTAGCACCTGATTCGCTGACGCGACCAGGTTAGGCTGCCAGATGCAATCCTCATTACCGTCAAGCGAGCTCAGAGCGCCTCCGGCTTCACTCACACACGGCGCAAGTGCGGCGATATCCCACGGGTTCATACGCGGGTCGAGGGCGACATCGATCCGCCCCTGGCATAGCAGGGAATAATTGATGCAATCTCCGGACCAGCGGAAGCGGCGCGCCTGCGTGTACAGACGAGAGAGACGGATGTCCGGACGGGGAAAGCGCGGGTCGAGGTCCGTGTTCTCAAAACCCGTCGCCACGACGTGAGCCTTTCCAATAATAGTGACCGCTGATGTGTGCAGGCGTTGCGGGGCTGATCCATCCCGCCGTAGCCAACAGCCTTGGCCGGCGGCGGCATAAACGATTTCGCCCAGCGCATGCGCGCCAATTACTCCGACGCACGCTTGGCCACGTCGCAAATACGCGATCAGGGAGCCGAACACAGGCAGCCCGATAGCGAATGAAGCCGTGCCGTCGACGGGGTCGAGAAGCCATTGGTGTTCGGCATTGTGGTTGCGCTCCCCTCCAAACTCTTCTCCCAGAATGGCGTGCTCCGGAAATCGCTCCCCGATCCGCCGCCGCAGAATTTGCTCGGCGCCGCGGTCCGCTTCTGTCACTTCTGATCCGTCGGACTTATGGTCGACTGCCACGTTCTTCCATAGGGGGAGGATGAATCGGCTAACCTCCTCGTTAAGCGACAGCGCAAAGTCGAGGATCTCGGCGACAGATGGTTCGGGCATCTCTTCCATTTTGCCTTGCAGACACGGGCAGAGCCAATCGTTGCCGCGAGTGATACTTTCGAGCCGTGGCGCCGGTTGGGCGCAGGGTGACGGCCCATTCACATTTGATACCGCCGAGCAGCACAAGATTCGGGTTACGGTTCTCGCCAGGAATTTGTCGCACCCGTGCAGCCTGGCGTTTCTGCCTGACGGGAACATGTTGGTCACAGAGCGTCCCGGACGGCTGCTTACTTGCTGACAGACGAAGATGCTGGGGCGCTGCTGCGGATTGAGCCCGCGCCGTGACGACTCAGCCTTAACGGGACCAACGTAAACGTGCCGGCCAGGATGGCGGACACAATCAGAACTGGACCCAGGGGCGTTGGGTGGTCCAGCGACATGAGCATATACGGGATTGGGGAAAGGGCGACGGTCGCGAAGGCTCCGGGAAGTGTGCTTTGCGAAAAAACGGTCGCAAACAAGGGAACGGCGACGGCAACATCATAGGCATAACAGTGTGGCATTGCGATCATGCCTAGGGGCAACACCACGGTGAAGATCTGGGTTAGTTGGGCGCCACGCGCGATGCGCCAAATTACCGCATAAACCAAGATCGCAGCTACTGCGAAAGGAATCGGCGGCATCAAGGCGCGGAGCGACGGCATACGCGTCGGGACCTGGTCGAGCGTCGGGCTCCGCAGAGCGTTGAGGTACTCTGGAAGCCAGGCAGGCCCCTGAAGCGCGAAGGAGACGCCGAACTGGAGCGCTGTTCCGAGAATCAGGCCGTAGAACCCCCGCCGCGACCGCGCCAGAAAGACTAACGCGACCGGAAATAAGAAAGTTAACTTCACCGCGAGAAGCGAAGCCGCCAAGCCGGCCGCAAACTCCCGTCCGCCCGTAAACAGGTTCGCTGTAAGCGCGAGCACAAGCATCACCAGCGCTATGTCCTGTCCTTGCGCGAACGCGAACAGGACTGGTGCGGCCCAGCATGCCGCAATCGCGATACGCTGGCGGGGCCCCGGCCACAGGACGACGGAAAGCGCGAGGGCGCCGGCCATCAGAGTCATCCAAATCGCGCGGGCAACACCATAATCAAGCGCGCCGAGCGGACGGAGCAGCCAAGCATAGAAAGGGGTCCTCAGAAACATCAACCCGGCGTGTCCAAAACGGCCTTGGGCGAACAGGTCCGGGTCGCCAATCAAATGGGTGGCGCGGTAAAACGGCAGAAAATCGTCGACAGAGGCGGGTTTGAAGCGGAGAGCAACAAACATGAACGCGAGGCCCAGCAGGCAGACGCCGATCTGAAGTGCGCGCTTCCGCAAACTATGATTGTGGATTCGGGCGACCGCCCGAGCCATGCTGACTTTCGATAACGGTGCCTAACCAAGGCGATCTTGCCCCAATTAACACGCCGGTCTGCAATGGTTTCGGGAGTCTTTGTAATGCCGAAACGCTTGTTGCTGCCCTTGGTGCCCGGCTTCTTTATGTTGATAACCGCAGTGGGAGGCGCGATTGCGGGTCCCGAGGCTCGAACCCAGGCGTACTTTGCGATTCAGCGGCAGTGGACTGCCCACTGGCCTCAGGAACATGGCAAGAAACTGCCGCGTCTCATACAGCCGGTCCTGCAGCCGTTCGCGCCGGTCTGGGTACAAGTGGAACCGGGCGTCAAAATGCTGCTTGATCCATACGATTACGTCTCGAAGGAGATCCTGGAGACGGGCGTCTGGGAGCGGGAAAGCTGGGAAACAATCCGGAGCCATCTGGGTGGGGGAGCGACCTTCGTCGACATCGGGGCTCACATCGGGTATTACAGCCTCAAGGCAGCACCCGTGGTCGGCCCGGCGGGCCGCGTGATCGCGATTGAACCCAATCCCGAAACGATCCAAAAGCTTTTCGGAAATATTCAGGCCAGTGGAGCCCGGAATATCACGGTCGAGCCGGTAGCGTGTGGGGACACGGAATCCACACTGGAACTGTTTGGCGCACCTCGCGCGAATACGGGCGAGACGTCGCTCTCGCGAGCCAACGCTTCACAGGACGGCCAGTCCGTCAGCAGCTACCAAGTGCGGGCGCGTCCCCTCGACGAAATCGTCAAGGATGCGGGCGTTTCGCGCGTGGACGTAGTAAAGATCGACGTGGAGGGCGCGGAGTACCTGGTTCTAAAGGGAGCTTCGAAGACGCTCGATCGCGATCATCCCGTGATCCTGGTAGAGATCGTGGAACGCCAGCTTCAGGCGATGGGGACAAGCTCGAAGCAGGTTTACGACCTCTTGCGTTCTCATGGATACATCGCACGCCGCTCGGTTCAGGACAATGTGGAATTCGTCGCTGCAGTCAGCGCGGCGCAAATGACAAATTAGGGATCGGGACGGCGTCCCGAAGATGCGAAAATCGGGAGAGCGTCAAGCGAATGGCGTTCCCCGTCACAATCAGCCCGCAAACGGCCCTTGTCATCATCGACATGCAGAAGGCGATTGACGACCCTTCCTGGTCGAAAGAAGGGCCGCGCAACCATCCGGATGCCGAAGCGGCGGCGCTGCGGTTGCTGGCGGCGTGGCGTGCCGGCCGGCGGCCGATCTATCACGTTCGGCATGACTCGGTGGAGCCGCAGTCCACCTATAGACCGGGCCAGGCGGGCAACCGCTTCAAGCCCGGCTTCGAGCCGCAGCCCGGTGAAGAAGTGATTCTAAAGCAGACCGGCAGCGCGTTTGTTGCGACAGCGCTCGAGGAAAAACTGCGTGGGCGGGGCCAGTTGAACCTGGTGGTAGCCGGCGTGATCACGAATAATTCGGTGGAGACCACCGTGCGGCATGCAGGAGCGCTGGGATTCCAGGTGACGCTCGCGGAAGACGCCTGTTTCACTTTTGCGCGGCGGGATTGGCGCGGGGTGTTGCGCTCGGCCGACGAGGTCCACGCTTTGTCGTTGGCGAATCTCGATCGAGAATATTGCCGTGTGGCGACTGTAGCGGAAGTACTGGCAGCCGCAGGGTCGGTCAATCGGTAATTTCGATCTGCGGACCTTCCTGCATCGCGGCTTCCTGGGCGCGCGCCGCCGTGGCACGCGCCAACTCTACAAAGGCATCTCCTTCGCCTTTGCGGAGCACCACCGGTTTGCCCGTGTCGCCGCCGACTCGCACCTTTGGATCGAGCGGCAACTCGGCGAGAAAGTGGACTTGCATCTGCTCCGCAGTCCGTCGGCCGCCTCCATGGCTGAACACGTCGATACGCTCGTTACAATGCGGGCAGTTGAGGTAACTCATGTTCTCCACAATCCCCAGGATCGGCACCTTGACCTGGTGGAACATGTGAATTGCCTTGCGCGCATCCTCAAGAGAAACATCCGATGGAGTTGTGACGACGATGGCACCCGTGATCGGAGCTGTCTGAATCAGGGAAAGCTGCACGTCACCTGTGCCTGGGGGCAGATCGATGATCAGAAAATCCAGGTCGCCCCAATCGACGCCTCGGAGAAACTGCTGGATGACGCTGTGCAACATGGGGCCGCGCCATACGAGAGGCTTGTCTCCGGGGTTGAGGAATCCCATCGACATCAGTCGCACACCGTATTGTTCCAGGGGTTGAATGCGCTCGCCATGCGCCATCGGCGTTCGGTTGATCCCCATCATCAGCGGCACGTTCGGGCCATAAACATCGGCATCCATCAGACCGGTCTTGTATCCGAGGGAGGCCAAGCCGACCGCGAGGTTCACAGAAACCGTAGTTTTGCCGACGCCGCCCTTGCCCGAACCGACCGCAATCAGATTTTTCACGCCGGGGATGGGCAGTTTCGGCGGCATGCCCGGCTGATTAGGAGTCATTGCTACCATCCTAGCAACTGTTCACAGCCCGGCCGGCGGAAATACGGTCAGTCGCGATCCAGTTCTTCGAGCAACGCGCGTTCCCGGCAGCGAACGCAAGAGACGCGTATGCCAAGGGAGCCGGTCCGCACCTCGTGAGGGGTCTCCTTTCCGCAGAAAGGGCAAAAGCGTAGAATTTTGGCGAGCAACCCGTCCGGGGCAGCGCGCGGACTAGCCATGAGATGCTCCTGAACGGCGTCAGGCGGCCGACTTCTCCGGCTGGCCGGCCGGCCGAGACCGGATCGAGCCGAGAATCCATCGGAGCTGCACGTGCTCGAACGGCGCGCCACAATAATCGGCGGCGCCGGCTTCGAGGGCATCTAACCAGTGCCGGGCCTCAGGCTGGCGTGTGACCACGACTACCGGGAGGACCGGATGGGCTTCCCGAATACGGGAAAGCGTTTGCGGGTAGTCCGGAGCATCGCCGGAAATGAAAACCGCGCCACAGTTTGGGTTCCTGCGTAAATCGGAAACATAAAGACATCGGCTCACCTGGTGAGATTCATCCAGCAGGATCCGCGCGAGTTGATTGCCTAGGTCTTCTGGCAGGCCGAGAAGCGTAACACGCGACATAAAATGGGACCTCCCGATTTCTTGAGTTCTCGGCGCGGAGTGGGAAGTAAGGTCGGCAAAGACCGAACTTGGCTCCAGAATAACGGCTAACCGGCGTCGCGTCCAATCGATAATTCTTATCAGGGCGTTGCGGCGCCATGGATAGGGAATTCGGGCCTGCTTATTTTGGGGTGAAGGGGCGGCTTGGGCTGAGCCCGCCGGGCGGATGATCTTTATTTACACCTTCCCCTTTACTTTCAGTGCCTTGGGATGCTAGGCTAAGTGTCTCATAATGCGCACAGTTGACTTGATCCAGCGGAAACGCGACGGAGGAGAACTCGCGCCAGAAGAGATCGATTTTCTGGTTCAAGGCTACAGCACCGGCGAGATCCCCGACTATCAAATGTCGGCTTTCCTCATGTCTGTGTTCTTTTCAGGCATGTCTGACCGCGAAGTCGGCAGGCTCACCGAGTGCATGCTGCAGTCGGGGGAAACCGTAGACCTGTCTGCGGTTCCCGGCGTCAAAGTCGACAAACACTCGACCGGCGGGGTCGGCGACAAAACAAGCCTGATCGTGGCGCCGCTGGCGGCGGCGGCCGGCGTGGTGGTGCCGATGATGTCGGGCCGCGCGCTGGGCCATACCGGAGGCACACTGGACAAGCTGGAATCCATTCCTGGATTTCGGACTAACCTGTCGACGGACGAGTTTCGCAAACAACTCGCGGAGTTGGGCCTGGCCTTCATCGGGCAGACCGAGCAACTGGCGCCGGCTGATGGAAAATTCTACGCGCTGCGTGATGTAACTGGGACGGTGGAATCCATTCCCCTGATCGCCTCGTCCATTATGTCGAAGAAACTGGCGGAGGGCGTGGATGCGCTGGTGCTGGACGTGAAAGTAGGCAACGGCGCGTTTATCAAGAAGCAGGTGGACGCACGGCGCCTGGCCCAAATGATGGTCAGCATCGGGCGGCCGAAAGACAAGAAAGTTCAGGCGTTGATTACTGACATGAGCCAGCCGCTCGGCTACGCGGTGGGCAACGCGCTGGAGGTTATGGAAGCCTCGCAGACGTTGCAGAACGCGGGGCCCACCGATCTGACGCGCTTGTCCATTGAACTGGCTGCGCGAATGATCCACTTGGGCAAGAAGGCGGCGTCGCTGGACGAAGCCCGGCGCTTGGCGGAACAGAGACTGGTGGACGGGACGGGTTACCAGAAGTTCAAGCAAGTGGTGGCGGCGCAGGGCGGCAATCCGCTGGCGTTGGACAAATTTGAGTTGCTGCCGAATGCCACTGGGATGCGCGAGATCACCTCGCCGCGTGGTGGATACGTGAGCGTGATTGACGCCGAAGATATCGGGCTTGCCTCCAGCATGATCGGCGCCGGCCGGGACAAGAAAGACGACGTCATCGATCCGGCAGTCGGCATCATCCTCGAGGTGAAAGTGGGTGAGAAGGTAGACGCCGGATCGGTCCTCTGCCGGATCTATTACACGCGCGAAGACCGCGTGGAGGAAGCCGCGGAAATGGTCGAAGATGCGTTCCGGATCTCCGCCCAAAAGCCCGACGAGCGGGAGTTGATTCTGGAAGTCGTGGGATAAAATGGGGCGGTTCACCGGGATCCTGGGCCTCATTGTCATCATGAGCCTGGCCTGGCTGATTTCGACTCATAAACGCGCCATCAAGATTCGTATTCTTGCCTGGGGTCTCGGCCTGCAGATGTTTTTCGCGGTCCTGGTGCTACGGACTGATTTCGGAAAGGTCTTCCAGGCGATCAGTCGCGGAGTAAACGCCATGATCGGTTACGTGCAGGCTGGCAGCAGCTTCGTATTCGGGCCGCAGTTGGGCGCCCCCGACGGGCCTTGGGGCGTGGTATTCGCCTTCCAGGTATTGCCGATCGTCATCTTCATCGCGTCGTTTTTTTCCATCCTGTATTACCTCGGCATTATGCAGTGGGTGGTGCGCGGGATGGCCGTGATCATGCTCAAGACCATGGGGGTCAGCGGAGCCGAATCCCTGAACGTAGCCGCGAGCATTTTCATGGGGCAGACCGAAGCGCCCCTCACCATCAAGCCGTTCATTGCCGGCATGACGGAATCGGAGCTGTTCACCGTCATGACGAGCGGCATGGCGCACGTCTCCGGGGCGGTGATGGCGGCCTACGTGCTCGTGGCGCACGTGGAAATCCAGCACCTTCTGACAGCCGTGATCATGACCGCGCCGGCCACCATTATGCTGGCGAAGATCTTCATTCCCGAGACTGAGAAGCCAGCGACCGCCGGCCGGGTCGAAATCAAGGTTGAAAAAACCGCGGTCAATGTAATTGATGCGGCGGCGCAGGGTGCCGGCGACGGGCTGCGCCTGGCGTTGAACATTGGCGCCATGCTGATTGCGTTTATTGCCTTGATCGCCATGGTCAACGGCATCTTGGGATGGCTGCACGGGTTCCCGCTCCTTAGCTGGATGCCCGCCACGCTGGAAAGAATTTTCGGTATGATCTTCGCGCCTTTGGCGTGGATCATGGGCGTGTCCTGGAAAGACGCGGCCGACATCGGCAACCTTTTGGGTACGCGCCTGGTGCTCAACGAATTCGTGGCGTTCACGCAACTCGGACCAATGAAGGCGCACCTGGATCCGCGCTCCTTCACGATTGCCACCTATGCGTTGTGTGGATTCGCCAACTTCAGCTCGATCGCGATACAGATCGGCGGCATCGGCGCGCTGGCGCCGAACCGGAAATCGGACCTGGCGCGTATGGGCCTACGCGCGGTGGCGGCAGGCTCGATGGCCAACTTCATGTCGGCCTGCATCGCGGGAATGCTCCTGTGATTGAAGCCGCTGTAGGGTATATCCAAAGCCGTATTAAGACCAGGCCTTCAATTGCGGTCGTGCTGGGAAGCGGGCTGGGCGCGTTAGCCTGTGACCTCTCCGGCAGCGTGGAGATCCCATACTGCGACATACCGGGTTGGCCCGGTTCCACGGCGGCAGGCCACGCCGGCAAGCTGGTGATCGGCCGATTGGGGGAGCGCGACGTCGCGGTTATGGCCGGCCGTGCCCACCTCTACGAAGGCTATTCTCCGGCGCAGGTGACCCATGGCGTCCGAGTGTTGGGCGCGCTGGGAGTCCGCGCGATGGTGTTCACCAATGCGGCCGGCGGCATCAATCTGTCGCTCAAACGCGGCGGCCTGGTTTTGATCTCGGATCACATTAACCTGCAAGGCGGAAATCCGCTCGTGGGCCCGAACGACGACGCGTTGGGTCCGCGTTTTCCCGACATGTCCGATGCCTATTCGGAGTCGTTTCGGAGCACGGCCAAACAAGTGGCGATGGAATTGGGAATTGCGGTCCAGGAGGGCGTTTATGCGGCTCTGACCGGCCCATCATACGAGACGCCGGCCGAGATCCGCTATCTGCGCGCGATCGGCGCCGATGTGGTGGGCATGTCGACCGTGCCGGAGGTAATCGTGGCGCGGCACATGGGCATCGAGGTGCTTGGCATTTCGTGTGTGACCAACATGGCGGCGGGCATTTTGCCGAACAAGATCGATCATGAAGAAGTGCTGGAGACTGGCGCCATGGTTCGGGATACGCTGGTGCGCTATCTGAAGAATTTGATTCCCCGCCTCCAATCATGAAGGCATCGGATCCATTGGTGGCAGCGGCCTTGGCGGCTCGCGAAAACGCCTTCGCCCCGTTTTCTAAGTTCAAAGTTGGCGCCGCGGTAGCCGGTCTCGATGGGCGGATTCACGCCGGATGCAACGTGGAGAACGCAACCTACGGCCTGACGATTTGCGCCGAGCGGGTGGCCGTTTTCAAAGGCGTGTCGGAAGGCGCGCGCCGCTTCAAACGCGTTGCCGTGGCGGCGGATACCGGCCGCCTGACACCTCCGTGCGGCGCCTGCCGCCAGATCCTGTGGGAATTCTGTGGCGACGTGGAAGTTGTGCTCGTGAATCTGCACGGTAAAATCGAGACGTACCGCCTGAAGGACTTGTTGCCCAAACCGTTCGATGTTTCGCATTTGTAGCCTCTTCCTGTTGGCCTGGACGCTGGCGGCTGAGCCGGCGGACTGGGTCTGGAGCGGCCGGTACGTCATCACTGAGGATGCGCGCCACCGCGTCATCGAAAACGGTGCGGTGGCGGTGCGCGGCGACCGGATCGTCGGAGTCGGAACCAAGCGTGATATCGACTCCCGGTTTCAGCCGAAGCAACGGGTCGACCGGCCCGAGGCGATCCTGGCGCCGGGGCTGATCAACACGCACACGCACGCGGCCATGTCGCTGCTGCGTGGCGTGGCCGACGACTTGAACCTGCAGGACTGGCTGAACAAATTCATCTTCCCCGCCGAATCGAAGAATCTCTCCCGCGACTACGTGCGCTGGGGTACCCGCCTCGGTGTGCTCGAAATGCTGCTGGGCGGCACGACCACGTTCACCGACATGTACTACTTCGAAGACGTAGTGGCGGAAGTCGCCAAGGAGGCGGGGATGCGCGGCGTGCTGGGCGAGACCATCATTCGCTTTCCCGTGGCCGACGCGAAGACGCCCGCCGACGCTTTGCGATTCACCGAAGGATACCTGATGCGGTATCGGAATGATCCCCTGGTGGTGGCCGCGGTCGCGCCGCACGCCATCTACACCAATTCGGATGAGACGCTGAAGGCGGCTCGTGCCCTGGCCAACAAGTACGGAGCGCCGCTGCTGATTCACGTCTCCGAAACGAAGAAGGAGAACGAAGACGAAATGGCCACGCGCCGCATGACGCCGGTGCAGGCGCTCGACGCGCTGGGTGTCTTCAAGGGCCGGACCGTGGCAGCGCATTGTGTGTGGGTGAATGATGCGGACATAGGAATTCTCAAGGCTCGCGGTGTGGGCGTGGCGCACAATCCCTCGAGCAACGCGAAGCTGGCCAGCGGCGTCGCGCCGGTGCCGAAGATGCGGGCGCTGGGAATTGCCGTGGGCCTCGGCACCGACGGGCCGGCTGGCAGCAATAACGATTTCAACCTGTTCGAGGAAATGGACCTGTCAGTGAAATTGCAGAACGTCAGCACCCTGAATCCGCAGGCGCTGTCGGCCGAGGCCGCGCTGGAGATGGGCACCATCGGCGGCGCCCGGGCGCTCGGCCTCGATAAAGAGATCGGCTCGCTCGTAGCCGGAAAGCGGGCTGACCTGATCAGTGTGCGCACGGACCGGCCGCACGCGGTTCCGATGTACAACCCGGTTTCGCAAATGGTTTATGCGCTGAAGGCCGACGACGTGCGAGATGTCATGGTGAACGGGAGACTGGTTGTTCGGGACGGACAAAGCCTCACGCTCGACCAAAAGCAGATCCTGCTTAAGGCCGCAGAATACGCAATCCAGGTGAGCCGGTCGCTCCGGTAGCGCGGGACTGCAGGTTGCCCTCCAGCCTTTCAATATCCGATACTGCCGTATTGAAGCAAACCAGGAGGCGGGTTCGTTGAGCATACGAGTGAACAACCGGCAGGTCGGAGATGTCAACGTGGTCGAGGTGGTGGGCCGGATCACCATTGGCGAAGGTTCCAACGCTCTCCAAAAGGCGGTTCGCGAGCTGGTGGACCGAAAGCAGATAAAGATTCTCGTGAATCTGGGCGAAGTCCCATATATCGACAGCTCCGGTATCGGCGAGCTGGTCTCAGCCTACAGCACGGTGACCAAGAGTGGCGGTCAGTTCAAGCTGTCGAACCTCACCAAGCGCGTGGAGGCTCTCATCAAGATCAGCCGGCACCACCTGTTGTTTGACATTCACGAGGAAGAAGCCACGGCGGTGCAGAGCTTCAACTAGCACAGGCGCCGACACTTCTACCTGCTACCGTTTCTGGCAGCGCGGGCAAAAGTGCGAAGAGCGTTGTGCAACCAAAACGCGGCGGATGGGTGTGCCGCAGGTGACGCAGGGTTCGCCGGTGCGCTGATAGACGCGGTGGCTGAACTGGAAGAAACCCTTGCGCCCTTGCGCGTCGACGTAGTCGGAAATCGAGGAGCCTCCGGCAGCGATGGCTTCCGTCAAAACCTCGGCGATGGCGCGAAGCAGGCGACGGGCGCGCTCGCCGCGAATGCGCGATGCCATGGCTAGCGGATGAATACCTGCCCGGAAGAGCGCTTCATCGGCGTAGATGTTTCCGATGCCGCGCAGGAAGTCCTGGTTCAGCAGCAGTGCCTTGATGCGCGTCTTGCGCCGCGCTAGCGCCTCGGCGAATGTCTCAAACGGGACCTCAAGCGGTTCGGGACCCAGCTTCTCGATGCGCGGCGGAAATTCGGGGCTGTATTGCAGACGGCCGAACTGGCGGCTGTCATCGTAAAGCAGCACGCCGCCGCGATCGAGCGTCAGAATAGCGTGGGTATGCTTGCCGGACGGCCCGCCCAAAAGCAGCTTTCCGGTCATTCCCAGGTGAATTGTGAGGTACCCGCCGCCGCGGAGCGAGACCAGAATGAACTTGCCGTAACGCCGAACCGCGTCAATTTTCCGGCCCTGTAAGGAAGCGGCCATGGCGTCGGGGTCGCCACCGCGCAACACGCGCAAGCCGCGGAACTCCGCTGCAACAATCCGGCGGCCTACGAGCGGCGCGATGGAACGGGCCACGGTTTCGACTTCAGGAAGTTCAGGCATTTAGGGAACCTGGAGAAGAATATCTTCACCTTCCACTTTAACCGGATACGTCGGCACACACTGTCCCGGGGCAAAGGGATTTTCCCCGGTGCGGCAATCGAACTCCCAGGCGTGCCACGGGCACACCACACGGCCGTCGGCCACCTGGCCTTGACCAAGCGGCCCGCCCTGGTGAAGGCAAACACCGCTCAAAGCGGTGATCTCACCCTGGACGTTGCAGATGGCATAAAGGGTTTCGCCCACGCTGACTTCGATCACGGAATCCAGTGGCACCTCGGGCACGCTGGCGACCTTGATAAACGGCATATCTTTCCATTAAGCCCCGGTTAAGGACGGAACGCAACAAGGATCGTCGCGCGTCACACGTCTGGAAGCTATGAGCAAACAAATTCTTGCAGCGGCGCTGGCTTTCGGGACCTTCCTGTCGGGCTGTGCGAGCGTAAAGATCGCCCGCATCAATCGGGATCCGAGCCGCTACTACAACCGGACGGTGCGCGTCGACGGCACCGTCGTCACTTCAGTCGGACTGTTGGGAACCGGCGGCTACCAACTCGATGACGGAACGGGAACGATTTTCGTTGTCTCTCGAAAAGGTGTGCCCTCGGGCGGTTCGCGCGTGGCGGTCACGGGCCGGGTTATGGGTGGAGCAGAGGTGCTGGGCCAGACCGTTGGCACCGCCATTCGGGAAGATCACCACACTGTCAGGTAGAGACGGGCCGGAGCGGTCCGGTTCGCGTCTCGCGTTTGTCGGCCATCGGGCGGACGAACCGGCCAATGCCCGTGTAGTCGAACCCGGCGGCGCTGGCGGCACTGGGATGGTACAGATTGCGGCCGTCCACCAGAATCGGTTTGGCCATGAGCCGCGCCAACTCAGCCAGCGGCAGCGAGGCAAATTCCTTCCATTCGGTCACCAGGACCAGGGCGTCGGAATCCTGGGCGAGTTCTTTCACCGATTCGCAATACCGAATCTTCAATTCCGGGTGCAGCTTCCGGCAGGCGTCCATGGCGACCGGATCGTAGGCCTTGACGCGGGCGCCGATTTGGTTCAGCCTTTCGGCGATATGCAAGGCGGGCGCGTCGCGCAGATCGTCCGTATCGGGTTTGAAAGCCAATCCCAGCAGGCCGATGGTCCGTCCTTTCAGGATGAACAGCTTCTCCTGCAGTTTTTGAATCACCAGCAGGCGCTGGGCGGAGTTCACATCGAGCGAGGCTTGGAGCAGCCTGCTGGTGTAGCCATACTCCGCGGCCGTGTGCAAAAGTGCCTGGACGTCTTTGCCGAAACAGCTTCCACCCCACCCCACCCCGGCGTTGAGAAATTTGGCGCCGATCCGGGAATCGAGCCCGATTCCCAGCAAGACCTCAGTGGCTTCGGCCCCGACATGCTCGCAAATGTTGGCCATTTCGTTGGCGAATCCGATCTTCATGGCCAGGAACGCGTTAGCCGCGTATTTGATCATCTCTGCGCTCGTCAGCGTGGTCGAAACCAGAGGTACCTGAGTCACGGTGGACGGACGGGGGACACCGGCCGGCGGCGAGAACGACTGTTCCAGAAGCGGCCGATACAGATCGCGCATGACCTGGATCGCCTGGTCGTCGGAAGCTCCGAGCACAATACGGTCGGGATAAAGAGAATCGGCGACCGCGCATCCTTCCCGCAGGAACTCGGGATTACTTACGACGCCGAAGCGGACCGCGTTGCGGGCCGCCGGATTGCGTTCCGCGATCCCCTCGCGCACCAGTGTCTCGACGAGGTTGCCACTGCCGACCGGCACCGTGGATTTATTCACGACAACACGAAACCGGGACTCGTCCATGGCCGCGCCAATTCCATTGCCGGCAGCCTCCAGATAACTCAGGTTTGGCGAGCTATCGGGTAGGGGTGGGGTGCCAACCGCGATGAAAATGACGTCGCTGTCACGCACGGCAGGCGCCAAATCGGTCGAGAATTCGATGTTCTTCCGCCCCGCCGCTGCGGCGACCAGTTCCTGAAGATTGGGTTCGTAAATCGGCGGCTCACCTTGTTTCCATCGCGCTATCTTGGATTCGTCGGTGTCGATACAAGTGACATGGTGGCCTACGTAGGCGAGGCATGCGCCCGTAACGCTGCCTACATATCCGGTGCCGATTACCGTGACGCGCATCTGAAAAGCACCCACAGTATAACACCCGGTTTGCAACCTAGAACGACTCTATCCCGTACAATTGATATCAGTTGACATGCAAACTATCCTCGTGATCGACGACGACGACAGCCTGCGCGACACCATCAGCGTGATGCTGGAGCAGGAAGGCTTTCGGGCGGTGCTGGCGGCGGATGGAAAGACCGGCTACGAGAAGGCCGTCACACTGAAGCCCGACTTGGTTTTGGTCGATTTGCGATTACCCGGAATGAGCGGGACCGAGATTTGTAAACAGCTCAGGGCCGCTCAATCTACCACGCCCATTATCGTGCTGAGCGCGGTCGGCGAAGAGATTGACAAGGTTCTGCTGCTTGAAATCGGGGCCGACGATTACGTGGTGAAGCCCTTCGGCACTCGCGAATTGATGGCGCGCATCCGGGCCGTGCTACGGCGTGCTGCTCCCGACGGCCGCAAAGTGGCGCATTTCGGTGAAACCGAGATTGATTTCGAACGGCGCATTGTCACGCGCCGCGGGGAAGAGCTCAAGCTCACCCCCGCCGAATATAACTTGCTCTGCTTCTTCCTCCATCATCCGGACCGTCCTTTAACCCGCGACATGATCCTGAACTCGGTCTGGGGTTACGAGTTCTTCCCCAATACGCGAACGGTGGACGCGCACGTAGTCAAGCTGCGTCAGAAGCTGGAGCCGGATCCCAACGCGCCGCACCACTTCGTGACCGTGCATGGAGTGGGCTACCGGTTTGTGCCCTGAATTAACAGATATTACCCTACAGTTAACTCTGGACGATTCGCGCTATGGCTGACAATGACAAAATGAGCCCCCAGGTGCAGCCGGAGTTGGTCCGCAGTGTTCTGATCGTGGAAGACTCCGATAACAGCGCGGCCACGATGGAGATGGCGCTGCTGGGAATACCAGGGCTGTCGGTATTGCGCGCGCCTTCGGGCTTGGAGGCTCTACGAATTCTGAGAGAACCGGGAACGGGAGTGCAAGCCATTATCACGGATTTGAACATGCCCCGCATGGATGGCTTCGAGCTGATCCGCCGCGTCCGCGAAGATGGGCGGATGGAGGGGGTACCGATCATCGTGGTCAGCGCCGACACCGATCCCCGCACGCCCGAGCGGATCGCTCAGATGAAGGTAGACGCCTTCTTTGCGAAACCCTTTTCGCCCGCCCAGGTGCGGCGAAAACTGGAGCAACTTCTCCATGCTACGACCGATTAAGCTTGCCTTCGCGCTGCTGCTGCCTTCGGCCTTCGTGCTGGCTCAAACCACCGTCCAGCTCACCAGCATCACCGAACGGCTGGATCGGCTGGAGCAGGAAAACCGCGCGCTTACCGACCAGATCAAGGATTTGCGCGCGCAACTCGCATCCCTTCGCGACGCCACCGGGAGCAGTCAGGTGGCCACAGACGGCCAAATCGAATTGCAGCAAAGGCGGATCGAAGAACATGATCAGGCGAAGGTCGAAGCCTCGCAAAAATTTCCTATCCGGCTGGCGGGCATGGCCTTGTTTAACGCCTTTGCCGACTCACACCAGAGCGGCGGGACGGATTATCCCGTGGTGGCGGCTCCTACCGGCCCGGGTCACGCCGGCGCCACGATTCGACAAAGCATTCTGGGGTTGGAGTTTCGCGGGCCTCAAACGCTCTGGGGAGGGCGCGTACACGGATCGGTCTACATGGACTTTTTTTCCGGTACTCCGCCACTCAACCAGACCATGCGGTTGCGGACCGGTTCCATTGAAGTGGATTGGGCGACGCGCAATGTAATGGTGGGCGTCGAGAAGCCGATCTTTAACCCGCGCGAGCCGAGTTCGCTGGCGCAGGTGGGAGTTTCGCCCCTGACCGGCGTGGGCAATCTGTGGCTTTGGCTGCCGCAGGTGCGTGTCGAGCAGGATTTTTCGTGGGGCGCTCAGAACGGTTTGCGCGCGCAAATGGGAGCCGTCCAAACCCGCGAAGTCGGCCCTTACGCCGGCAGTATTCAGTCGGGAAGTGTGGAGGCCAACCGTCCCGGCATGGAAGGCCGGTTCGAGTTCTATCACAAGTTCGACGATGAGCGGCGCCTCGAAGTGGCTCCCGGGTTTCATGTGAGCACAACACACGTCTCCGGCTTCTCCGCGCCGTCTCAAGTCCTCTCGTTCGATTGGTTTGTTAATCCCCTGCGCCGGTTTGAATTTACCGGTGCCTTTTACCACGGTCAGAATGTGGCGCTGTTGGGGAGCGGCTATCGCCAGGGCTTTGGCCTTTACCAGACTGAAGCCGAACCGGTTCATAGCCAAGGCGGCTGGGGGCAGTTCACTTTTCATCTCATGCGCCGCGTGGATCTGCACTTGCTTTCCGGGCTGCAGGACGACCGCAATTCCGACTTGGTGGCGGGAAACATTAGCAAGAACCTTTTCTTCGGGGGCAACTTGTATTTCCGGCTAGCCCCGAACGTCATTCTGTCCCCCGAAGTTTCCCAGGTGCGGACGGTTTACCTTGGCCAAGGGACGCGTTTGAACAATCATTATGATCTGGCGTTGGGTTATCTTTTCTAGCGCAGTCTTGTGGCTGGTTGCGCCGCCCGCTGCCGCTGCAGCCACCGTGAGCGGCCAGGTGGAGATCACTAACTCGCGCGACACAGCCGTCCGCAAGCGGAAAGATTATACGGGCGTGCTTCTCTGGCTCGAACCGGTGGACCGGCCCGCGCCCGCGCAGGCGTCACCCAAGCGGGTGCAGATGGTTCAAAGGGACAAGCGGTTCACCCCGCACGTGATCGCCGTTCCGCTCGGCAGCACTGTCGACTTTCCCAACTTCGACCCCATCTTCCATAACGCCTTTTCGAACTTCAGCGGCCAGCAGTTCGATGTCGGGCTCTACCCTCCCGGAACCAACAAGAGCTGGACTTTCAAACAGCCCGGCATCGTGCGCGTCTTCTGCAACATTCATCCGGCCATGAGCGCGGTCATCGGCGTGTTTTCCACGCCGTGGTTCGCCGTTACTCCGGTTTCCGGACAGTTTACAATCGCGGATGTGCCGCCCGGCGACTATCAGCTCCGGCTCTTTCATGAACGCGCCGTGCCCGAGAACCTCCAGGCTCTCGAGCGCCGCATCCGCGTCCCCGACGGCGGCCTGACTCTCCCGCTCATTTCCATCTCTGAAACCGGATTCGTCCCGGCGTCCCATCTCAACAAGTACGGCCAGGAATACCCGCCGGCTGTCAGCGGCGAAACCTACCCGGGGGCTCCCAAATGATTCCGCGCTGGTTTTCCCGGTTATCTCTGCTTTGGAAGATTCTGCTCTCCACGTCGGTGGCCGTAACCGTTCTGTTCGCAATCACGGGAGAGATTGTCCTCAACCACATCACCAAAACCATGTCCACCAGCCTCGATGAAGAGGTCCAGGCCAGCTTCGCGGCGTACACCTCGCTGTGGAAATCGCGCGCCGATCTGTTGGCTTCGGTCAGCAGCATACTGAGCACGCTTCCGGAAGTGCGGCTGGCATTCGGCACCGGCGATCAGGCCACCATTCAGGATACCGCCGGGGAGTTATGGTCGAAAATCTCCAAGACCAACGCGATTTTCCTGGTGACCGATCCGCGCGGAAAAGTGATCGCGTCGCTCGGCGGCGCGATCCCGCAGGCGCTTCGCAAGAACATGAACGTGGTGCCGGTGGCCGCAGCCCGGTTTCCCAGTCAGGTGTCGGGCTTCTTTTCTCAGGATGGGGAGCTGTACCACCTGTCTGTGACACCGGTCTATGTTGAGTCCGCGCAAGGACAGAGCCTGATTAACGTGCTGATCGCGGGCTACCACGTGGATGCTTTGGTGGCGCAGGATCTGAAGAAAGAGACCGGAGGCAGCGAGTTTTTGTTCCTGACTCCCGGCAAGGTGATTGCCTCTACGTTGAATGAGCGCGCGACCGGTGTGGTGGTCGCCAACCTGGCCCGGCAGACTCCGGGCGCTGATGACGGCGTCGCACAGTACGCCCAATTTGTAACGCCGCTCGAAGACTTTGCGGGTAAGCCAGTAGGCCAGTTGGTCATCCTGCGCTCGTTCGAGAGTTTCCGAAGCCGCATCGCGATGCTCTACACCAATATCGTTCTGCTCTGGTTGGCGGCAGTGTCGGCGGGGCTCGTGCTCACGTATATGTTGGCGCGCCGCATTGTCGAACCAGTGAAACAGCTCGATCAGGCGGCTACCGAAGTGGCCCGGCAGAATTACGCGATCGAAGTCAAAGTCACAGGTGAAGATGAAATGGGCCGTCTCGCCCGCACGTTCAACCACATGTGCGCATCCATCCGGCACGCCCGGGAAGAACTCATCCGCCAGGAGCGGATCTCGACCATCGGCCAGCTTTCCGCCTCCATTGTGCATGATTTACGCAATCCGCTCGCGGCGATCTACGGCGGCTCGGAAATGTTGGTGGACCGCGAGTTGCCGCCCGGACACGTGAAGCGGCTCGCCGGCAACATCTACCAGGCGTCGCGCCGCATTCAGGAGATGTTGCAGGAACTGCTGGATGTCTCGCGCGGGAAGAACCGCTCAGTGGAAATGTGCCGGCTGCGCGAAGCTGCTTCGGCCGCGTGCGAATCGCTGGCGCACGAGGCGGATCGGCAGCAAGTGTGCCTGGTGCTATCGATTCCTTCTGAGATCGAAGTGCCGTTGGATCGCGGCCGCATGGAAAGGACCTTCGTGAACTTAGTCTCCAACGCTTTGGAGGCCATGCCCGGCGGTGGAGAAGTTCGCATCGCGGCGTCGGTGCAGGACGGTTGGGCGATGGTACAAGTAACCGACAACGGCCCGGGGATTTCGCCGGAGATTCGTTCCCGCCTGTTCCAGCCCTTCGTCAGCGCTGGCAAGCGTAACGGACTCGGCTTAGGCCTCGCGCTTTCGCGGCAGACCGTTCTCGATCACGGCGGCGACATGTGGGTGGAATCCGAGCCGGGCCACGGCGCCACTTTCTGTTTCCGCCTTCCCGGCGCACAGGTCGCCCAAACCCAGCCTGTCCGAATCTGAAAATCCAGCCCGCTGCCCCGTCTGATATCATCACCTGCACGGGAATAGCATTGGAGGCTTGGTGCGTACACGTCTACTGCTTGCTCTGATTTTGGTCTTTGCTGTGTGGCTGTTCGCTGCCACCGACGAACCCATCACCCGCAACCCCATTCCGGAGCCGATCCTCAAACGGGGCCTCGCCGTCGAGATCAAGGATATCGCGCGCCTGCCCGATACCCACGCCCTTCGTCCCGCTGATCAGGATATCGCTCCGGATGCCTGGGCGCGCGTCAGTTATGTCCGCGATCTCCCCGATGGCCGCCGCTTTGCCAACGATTCGCGCGGGCTGCTTTATCTGATCGATAAAGACAATCAGGCGCACGTCTATCTCGACGTTGCCGCCGCCTTTCCGCTGGCTTTCTATAAACGCCTGGAAAGCGGCTTCATTTGCTTCGTGTTTCATCCTGACTT
>CAYTJD010000161.1:0-41547 GCA_964438005.1 uncultured Solibacteraceae bacterium
CCGAGTTGTCATACCAGGAAGTGAGGTGCAGCACGGTCCCTGCCGGAAGCAGCGGCTGGTCGGCTTCATCGTAGAGGTAGACGATGTGCCAGGCGAACTGATAATGGCTCACGCAGCTCAGCATCTCCACTTTATGCCCGCCCGGGTAGATGGCCTCCATGCACGAGGCCTTGCCGCGATTGTGCATGTGTGGCTGGAAGGAGAGGAGCCGCGCCGGCTTGGTCAAGGTATTGTAGGCATCAAACCGCACACCGTCGGAGTTGGCGGGAATATCGAGATCCTTCGGGTCCCCGATTTTTTCCGTGGTCTCCGAGTATTTTGGCGTGTACCCCTTGGGGTAGAAACTGAGCCCGAGGGCCACGTTGGCCGGGGTGTCCTGACCGATGGCGTGGAGATGAAGGTTGAAGTTGATCTTGGTTCCCGCCTTGATCAATCGGCCCGCGCCTTCCGGAAAGACGTCGGCGTTCTTGCCGAGCGCGTACTCGTTGAGGAAGGTGCCCTGGACGGCATCCGCCCCGCCATCCTCGGCATCATCCTCGTGCTTCATCGACGTGGTGACATGGTGGACCGCCCGGAAACCCTTGATCGGCTTCACCTCGATGCCTTTGATGTACCGATCTTCGGTGAGGCCGGCGTCCACCAGCACGTCAATCCATTGGTCTGCGCCCTTAGCCGGCACAATCCGGTCTTTCGGCAGCTTCACGATAAGATCGGGGCGGAGGTGCCACTGGTCAGAATCGTCGAACTTGCGGGGCGGCGGCATGTCGGCCGGGTTGCCCTTGGGCGCGCCGCCATCGACCCACTTCACGATGGTCGCAATTTCCTGGTCCGAGAGCGACACATCATTCTTGAAGTGACGGACCCCGACGTTCTTGTCGATGTACCATGGCGGCATTTCACGCGCGGCCACCTTCTGCTTGATCGACTTGGCCCAGGGGCGCGCCTCTTCATAGGTGAGCAGGGACATCGGAGCAAAGGTGTTCGGGCGATGGCAGACCTGGCAGCGGCTTTCGAGGATCGGCGCCACGTCCTTGGTGAACGTGACCTGTCCTTGAGCCGATAACGCGAGCACCGCGACAGACGCGGAAAGGATGACCTTCATGGGCCCCCTCCTGAGCAAAAGTACTTCCATTTCCGGCAGATACGCCGGACAATGCGATAGTAGACTCTCCCGGTGAGGGTGTCAAGGGCGGCCGGTTCCAAATGGCCCGTTCTAGCCTTGATTTGATTGGGTCTGGCACTATAGCATGAGTGCCTTAACAGGGGGAGAGGTTAGTGCGTTTACTGAGTACTTTGTTCTGTTTCGTAGTGTGTTCGGTCGCAGCGTTCGGGCAGGCCGCGACGGGTACCATCTCGGGAACTATCATCGATCCGGCGGGGGCCGCCATCGCCAACGCCAGGGTCGAGGTCCGGAACGTCGACACCAATGTGCCCTATCGGACGGTCACCACCGATACGGGCGCGTACAGTGTGCTGCAGCTGCCTCCGGGTCCCTATCGGGTGACTGTGACGGCCCCGGGATTCAAGACGCTGGTGCGCACCGGCCTAACCGTGGCCGCCGGCCAGGTGCTGCCGCTCGATCTGACGCTGGAAGTCGGCGCGGCCACCGAATCCGTCACGGTCAGCGCGGAAGCCACTTTGCTGAAGACAGAGACCGGCGACGTCGCGCACAACATCGGGTGTCGCTGCAGATCCGCGCCGAGTTCGTGAACATCTTCAACCGGACGCAGATCGGCAACCCGGGCACCACGGCGCCGGGCGCTCCACCCAGCAAGAACGCCTACGGCCAGTATTCGGGCGGTTTCGGCGTAGTCAACCTGGCCGTCGCGGGCGCGGGCGTCGCGCCTTCGTACACGCTCAACCAGGTGGTCGGACAGCTATACCAGCTGCCTCGCACCGGCACCTTGATCGCGCGCTTCTCGTTTTAGGGCAGGGCGCAAATATTCCCGAAAATTTGGCGCGGACCGCTGTCGATTTCCGCTCTCCCGCCCGTCGTTTCCATGAAGGAGAAAGAGAATGGCCTTACAAACCACCGAGGTCGACCAGGCTCGGGAGTATCTGGAGCGCAGCCGAAACCGTGTCCTGACAGTCACTGAGGGCCTATCGGAGGCCCAATTGAGGTTTAAACCGGCCCCCGACCGCTGGTCCATCGCCGAGAACCTCGAGCACGTGGTGATCGTCCAGGAGCGGATCCTGGGACCGGTCCGCGAGCAGTTGCACCAGGCAGCGCCGCTGCCGCCGGGCACCGACCGCCGGCAGATCGAGGCGATCGTGCTGGAGCGGGTTCCCGACCGCTCGATGAAGGCTAAAGCGCCGGCGCCGATCGAACCCACCGGGAGTTGGACTCTGGCCGAGACGCTGGAACGGTACACCCGGAATTCCAGTCAGCTGGTCGAGTGGCTGGAATCGACACCCGATCTGCGGGAGCACGCGTTGGAATCCGCGCCCCTCAAGTTCCTCACCAACGGCGCGTTCACGATGATGGACGGCTACCAATTGTTACTCACCGCGGCCGGGCATGAAGAACGGCATGTGCGGCAGATCGAGGAAGTGAAGGCCGATCCGGAATACCCGCGCGCTCATGCCGCCGTGGCATGATGCAAGAAACGAGGAATATCGATGCGCTACATGCTACTGATTTACTCCAAAGAACAAGCGGGCGCGACACGGGAGATGTTAGACGAGGTCTACATGGGCCATCGCGCGACCATGCAAGAAGCGGGACGTAAGGGGATTCTACAAGGCGCTGAACCGCTGGCACCCACCTCTACGGCCACTACGGTGCGAGTCGAAAACGGCAAAGCCGTGGTCACCGATGGCCCGTTCGCCGAGACGAAGGAACAGCTGGCCGGTTACTACATTCTGGATTGTCAGAATCTGGACGAGGCGATCGACTGGGCCGGGCGGATTCCCACCGGTTGCAAAGGTGCGGAGGGCTGCATCGAAATTCGGCCGTTGCCCGGAGTGCCGCAGCGCCCGGAACTGGACTCGGTCGCCGCTGCCCGCGCGCGGAATGGCTGACATCCAAGCGGCCGCCGAAGAATTGTTCCGGCAGGAATCGGGGCGCATTCTTGCCACGCTGATCGGCATCTCGGGTTCTTTCGACCGCGCTGAGGAAGCGCTGCAAGAAGCTTTTGCTGCGGCGTTGGCTTCCTGGCCGCAAAGCGGCGTTCCCGAAAAGGGCGCGGCCTGGATCATGACGACGGCGCATCGCAAACTGATCGACGGCGTGCGCCGCGACAACACGCGGCGCGACAAGCAGGAATCGCTGCGATACGAGACCGAGCGGGCCGCCTCATTGGCTGGTCCGGACGAGGAGGAGTCCGCCATGCATTTCCCGGACGACCGCCTGCGGCTGATCTTCACCTGTTGTCATCCGGCGCTGAATCAAGAAGCGCAGGTCGCGTTGACGCTGCGGACGCTGGGCGGCCTGAGCACGCCCGAGATTGCGCGGGCGTTCCTGCTGCCCGAGGCCACGCTGGCGCAGCGTATCGTGCGGGCCAAACGAAAAATTCAGGAAGCGCACATTCCCTATGAGGTGCCTCCTCCAGAGCGGCTGCGGGAGCGCCTCGCCTCCGTGCAGGCGGTGATTTATCTGGTCTTCAACGAAGGCTACGTGGCTACTTCCGGCGAGGCTCTGATGCGGCACGATCTATCCGCCGAGGCGATCCGGTTGGGCCGTGTCTTGTGCGAACTCATGCCGGAGGAAGGCGAGAACCTGGGACTGGTTGCCTTGATGCTGCTCCATGATTCGCGGCGTCACGCGCGCGTTCGCGATGGCGCGCTGGTCACCATGGATGAGCAGGACCGGGTGCTCTGGGATCAGCAGGCGATCGCCGAGGGCATAAGGTTTCTGGAAAGTGCGCTGAGCCTGCGGGCGCCGGGGCCGTACCAGCTGCAAGCTGCAATCGCGGCGGTGCACGCGCAAGCGAAAACGCCGGAAGAGACCGATTGGGCGCAGATCGCGGCGCTCTACGCGCGGCTGCTGGAGTGGAATCCTTCGCGAGTCGTGGCGCTGAACCACGCGGTTGCGGTGGCGCTAAGCGCCGGTCTCGAGCAGGGACTGGAACTCATCGATGAGCTGGGCCGCTCCGGCGAGTTGGACCAGTATTACCTGTATCACGCGGCCCGCGCCGACATTCTGCGCCGGCTGGTTCGTCCGGCTGAAGCCGCCGAAGCCTACCGGCAGGCGCTGCGTCTGGCGACCAATCGCATCGAGCAGAATTTTCTCGAACGACGTCTGCGTGAAGTGATGCCGCTATGATTGAGACATGACTCTCGCCGAGAAAGCCGCGCTGTTTCGAAAATTACACCAGGCTCCTTCCATCCTCCGCATCTGCAACGTATGGGACGGCGCGAGCGCCCGCATCGTCGAGCGTGCCGGTTTTCCGGCGGTTGCGACCGGTAGCGCCGGTGTAGCCTTTGCGCTGGGGTATCCCGATACCGAAGCACTGCCACTGGCAGAGATGCTCGGCCAGGTGCGGCGGATTACGCGAGTCGTCTCCGTCCCGGTGACGGCCGATCTGATGGCGGGCTATGACGACGTCGAGCGCACCGCGGCCGGTTTGGTGGAAGCCGGCGGTGTCGGGCTGAACATGGAAGATTTTCAGGGCGGCAAGCTGGTGGACGTGCCGGGGCAGCAGGAGAAAATCCGTGCCGTCCGGCGCACGGGTGAGCGGTTGGGTGTGCCGATCGTGATCAACGCCCGCTGCGACATTTTTCTCGAACAGATTGGGGACGCCGCGACACGTTTCGACCGCACGGTGGAGCGGCTGCGAGCCTACCGAGAGGCCGGCGCCGATTGCCTGTTTGTGCCGGGCGTTCGCGACGAAGAAACCATCGCCCGGCTGGTGCAGGCGGTGCGGTTCCCACTGAACGTGCTGGCTGGGCCGGGCACGCCTCCGGTAGCGCGGCTGGAGCAACTGGGCGTGGCTCGAGTCAGCCTGGGATCAGGGCCGATGCGCGCGACGATGGCGCTGATGCGCGGCATGGCCGAAGAATTCCGGGATGCTGGAACGTACACCCGGATGTTGAGCAGCACGATCCCGTACGCAGACGCGAACGAATTGATGCGCTAGCGTCCCGCGTCCTGGCAGATGTACTCGAAGATCTCGCCGCCCGCGATCCAGGACGAAGCGGTCTTCTCATTGATGGTCCACCGGACAGTCCACGGCTTGGTGTACGCGCCCGAGTCGTCAATCGTTGCTTCGTAGGTCAAGGTGCGGAGATTCGGCCGCGAGATGCGCTCGGTCAAGTGAAGCTGTTCGGTGGTGGGATACGAGCCGGCCACCCATTGTTTTTCGTTTAGACCGACTGTGTCGATGACGAGCGTATCGCTTTCCCAATGCCCAATCGAGTGACCGAGAAATGTGGGGCGCAGATCATCGCCCTTGGGATGCGGCCGTCCGTCTATGTAGATGACGCGCCACGAGTGCGGGCCGGCGATGTTCAGAATGTAGATCTGCTTCTGCTCGGGGACCTCGACAATTTCAAATCCTGGCGCGTTGAAGAAGGCGGGGCCCGTACCGGGCTTGCAGGCGACGAGCGGAGAGTCCTTGCCGTTGGTGCGTTGCCGGTAGGTGTAGACGGCGCGCGCCCAATCCTGGAAGGGCACGTCGTTGGCGCGCGGCATGCCGCCGAGCCCGGGACGCACTTCCCAGTAGCCTTTCTTCTCCGGAGTGGAACCGAGGTTGACGTGGCCATCAGGCCAGCGCGGAGTGGGTTCGGCGGGTTGGGGCGCGGCGCCCGACGCGGGCTTCTTCTCCTGCGCACCGACGCCGCCTAGCACGCAACACACTACCGCGCATGCAAGCCAGCGCATGTCACCTCATTGGCAGCTTTTCGCCGCTTGCCAAAACCAGCTTGGTGTTTTGTGTAGCGCCGGCGCGCGGGCTGCCGTCTTTGGAAAGCGCGGCGTCTTCCACGCTGACCTTGTCTCCGATCTTCACCGTGTCGCGCTTCCAGCCGCCGCGAGTCAGCGCGTACGGGGGCCCGAGCTCGATGGCCACCGTCTTGGTGGCGCCGCTCTCATCTTTGAAGGCGATCGAGAGATAGGCGTGGGGATTAGTCCAATCGAGCTTGGTCACGACACCGGTCATGTTGGCGATCTTGGTGGTGTCGTAATCGACATCGAACGAGTGGTGCGCAACCGCTGGCATGACGGCCAGCAGCGCCAGGCCGAGCGTCGCGGCCGCGGCAAACGGGTTGAGTTTCATGCTCATTTTCTCCTTCGGATCAGCGGAGGAACGTAGTTTCCGCATTATCCTCGCAGAAGTATTCCTGAATTTCCTGGTCGGGGACCCACTGAACCGTCCAGCCACCGCTCCAGGGCCGCGTATAGGCTCGCGGGTCATCCACAGTGACCGCGTACTTCAGTGTATTGAAATCGGGGCGCGAAAGGCGCTCAGTCAAGTGCAGGGCTTCGGTATGCGGAAGCCCGCCGGCCGTCATCCAAAAGTGTTCGTTGAAGCCGATCGAATCGACCACCAGCGTGTCGCCTTGCCATGTGCCAACCGAATTTCCATAGTAGCCACGCACGACTTCGTCGGCCTCGCCCTGCTTGCGGCCATCGGTAGAGATCACGCGCCAGTTGCGGTCGCCGCCGCCGAGCAGCACCAGGATGCGGCCGAGGTCTTGCTGCTCGATGAACTGAAAGCCGTTTGGCATCTGAAACGCGCGGGGGCCGCCGGGCGGAAGGCAGCGCGTGATGGGGTCGTCCTTCAACAGGGTGCGTTGGCGATATTCGTAGACGGCCTTCGCCCAAGGCAGGAACGGCGCGACCTTATCCGCATCGGCGAGGTTGACCAGCAAGCCGTCGCGGCTCATGGGAATTTTGGCCGCCGTCGTTTCGACGAGCGCGGTGGCGCCGGGAGCACCCCAATATCCTTTCTTACCGGGAGGCGCGCCGAGCCGCACGCGGCCATCCGGCCAGCGCGGCGCCGGCTGAGACCCAGATGCAGCGCGCCGCGGCGCGGGAGGGGTGAACAATTTCTTCCCGGTTCCTGGCAGCATGACTGAATTGGCGAGGGCCCGTTTTTCCGGGCCGCGCGCGGGGATGCCCTCGACGGTGACGACGTCGCCGATGTGCAACGAGCTGCGCTTCCAGCCATCCTTTTCGAGATCGAGCGGATTTCCGAACTCGACCGCCCAATTTTCTGTCGTGCCGGCGGTGTCTTTCAAGTTGATATAGAAGTAGGCGTGCGGGTTGACCCAGTCGATGCGCGTGACAGTGCCCTTCAGCGTCACCTTGCGGTCGGAATCATAGCTGGCGGCATGCTGGCTGTAGGCCGCACTCGCGAGCAGAATTCCGACGGCCGCGGTTCGCATCATTATTTAATCCCTGGTGATTTTGAAATCACCTTTCACCGTGCCTTGCTGCCAAGCCCCGGTGATGGTGCGGTGGTAGGAGCCGAGGTCTTCCAGCTTGCCTTCGGCGGAGATGCCATCGGCTTGGATGCGGATGGTCCACGTGGACACGTCGACGGTGACGCTCTTGAGCGGAATGGCGTCGGGGCCGGGGTTGATCAGGCCGGTGACATTCTTGCCGTCCCAGTTCAGGACGAGGGTGACTTGATGGCGCTGGGTGGCGGTGGCGCCCCAATCACCAGACCAGGTGCCGGTCAGCGGATGTCCCTGCTGCGCGCGGCAGGCCAGGGCCAAAGCGAGGATCAGGCCGACCCGGCGGTAGTTCAATGAAAATCGCACCGCTCCCTAGTTTACTTGATTCGGGATACGCGATCACGGAAGGCTGAAATAGACGGTCGAAGTCTGGCTGTCTGAGCCCGTGGCGAGAATGAGCTTCATGCTCGGTCCGTTGGGAATCACGTTCGGGGGAAGCTGAACCGCGATCTGGTATAACCCCGGGAACTGCGGACTGGCGGCTGCGCCGAGCACGGTGGCCTTCCATTGGGAGACAATTCCGTCCCACAGCGAGACCGAAACCGGAGCGGAGACATAGGCCAGGGTCCCGACAGCAGGGACCGTCCCGGCCGCGACGGCCGGCGATAGCGCGCCGAGACCGGTGGCATAAATGACCACGACATCGTTCGGATGCGCTGGTGTCGCGGCGCTGACGAACGTGGCGCCGCTCGGGTCCTGGGTGATGTTCTGCAGATACACGGCGCCCGTAGAGTCGGAGAGGTAAGTCGGATTCACCGCGGCAACGGTGAACGAAAGATCGACCGTGCTCTGATCGATCGCTCCGCCGGCCAGGAGCCGATTTACGTGCAGCTTGTGCGCTCCCAGTGTGAGGGAAGAGGGAATCTGAAAATTGATTTGCGAGCTGCCATCCAGACCGGTGTACGCGTAGTAGAGCGGCGCGGCGATTCCATCCACCATGACCTGAGAGAGCGCGAGTTGGTTGGGCAGCGGAACGGTGGAAGCCAGGTTTGCTCCGGTGTTGCCGGCCGCGCCAGTCAGACCGGCGCCAAACAAGCTGACGACTTCCCCGACGGCATACTGCGGCTTCACGACGAAGCTGACGGAGGTCATCTTGGTAATAGTGGACACGGGCACAGCGACTGGGGCAATTACGACCGTAAAGGTGATCGGCGGAAACACAGTCAGCAGTTGCGCCGGATAGGTACCTTGCGGCATGTTGCCGGGGACACTCCAAATTTGGGTGGCATACGGCCCGCCGCTGGGAACGGTGTCGAGGGTTAAGTCGGTTTTCTGACCGCCGATGACAATGGTCATGCTTGAACCCATGGGGCACGTTTGACAGGCGATAGCCAGCGTGCCGCCGGGCGGCACCGTGACCACGGTGGGGTTCAGTTGGGGCTGCATCACGGTTCCGCTATAGATGCCGCCGTCGCTGCCGGCCGCATAAAACCGCGTGCCCGAGTGAGTCAGCGCCATCGATTGCAAGGCGATCCCCTGCTGGCCCATGGGTGTGGTCACTCCGGACGGAGAAACGAAGGGGCTAATCACATCGGAATGGGATAGGGGAAAGGTGAACGCCGCGCCTCCGCCGGCGCTGCCATCGAGGCCGGCGATCAGGCCCGGCCCTGTGCCAGCTGTCGCGGGAAGCGGGGTGATGGCAACCGATTGCGCGGCGGAGCTGACATAGGTAACCCAGCGCGCCCCTTGGTTTCCGGTCGCGATGACGCCGCCGCCCGGACTGGCTGCGTACATAGCACCGGAGGCGCTGTTCCAGAGGAGCTTGGTGGCCGGGGCCGTCAGCGGACCCGTGACGTCCGACCACGTAGCGCCACGATCGGCGGAGCGCAAGATCATCATCTTTCCGGGGGTCGGGGCCGCACCCTGAGGCGCGACCCACAGTCCGCCGCTGCTGTCTTCCGCGATGGAAGCGGTTGTATTGAGGCCGGGGAACGACGCGCCAAAGGGAATCGCCGTCCAACTCTGCCCGTTATCGGGGGACCGGTAGATGCCGGAGAGGTTATACGCAAAATGAAGGCCGACGAAAATGCTCTCGTCACTGGGACTGACGAGAACGGAAAGGATTTCGCCCGAGAAGGTGCCGATTTGAGTCCAAGTGGCGGCGTGGTCCATCGAAAGCCACAATATGGTTCCCATTCCCGCGAGAACGCGATTGGCGTTCACGGGATCGAAGACGAAGGCCTCTTTAGCGATGTGGTTCGGCGTGCGTTGGACCCAGGTGTTGCCAGTGTCAGTGCTCACGTAGAGACCGTTTTTTGTTGTGGCGTACAGGATGTTGTCACTCACCGGATCCACCACGATGCCTTCGGCCGGCGCCGGAGATTTCAGAGCGTACCAATTCCAAAAGTCGAATTGGGCGGTGGTGCGGGTTCCTTGCGCGAGGATCCCGAGTCCACAGAGAAGGATCAGAGCGCTGGCGGCGAGCGAGGGTTTCATAAATATCGTTGCGAGATCCTGCGAGGCCGTCTGCAGTATAGGGTGGGCTTGAAAACCAGTCAACACTAACGGAAATTATCAAATAGGGTAAAGCGACCGCGCCGTCCACGGAGACGGCGCGGCATGTAACCGGCGGGTAATGTGCGAGTGTTTACTTCTGGCCGAAGATGCCGATGTAGACGCCCTTCGCGACGACTTTGCCGTTCATCGCGTTCATCAGGTCGGCGCGCGAGGTGGAGTCGGGCAGACCGAGCTTGGCGTTGAGGGCGAACAACTCGAAGGTGTAGTGATGATCGCCATGCCCCGCGGGCGGGCAGGGGCCGAGGTATCCGTTTTGTTGAGCAATGTTCTTAATCTGCTTGGCGCCGTCGGCCTGGTCACCGGGCTTTACGCCTTCCGGCAGCCCCTTGGCATCGCCGGGGATGTCGTAGATCGACCAGTGCAGCACGTCATTGGTGGCCGAACCGCCGAGCACGGGGTCGGGGTCGTGCATGATGAGCACGTAACTCTGCGTAGGAGCCGGGGCGCCGGTCCAGGTGAATGCCGGCGAGGGGCTGGTGGGTCCAGCCGCACACGTGAACTTGGCCGGGATGTTGCCACCGTCCTTGAAATCGGCGAAAGTCATGTGAATCATCGGGGGAAGTTGAATACCGCCACCCTTCTTTCCGCCGCCCTTTTTTTCTTGGGCCACGCCGGCTACCGCGCAGGCAAGCACTGCCGCGGCCACGGCGAACAATCGTAGGGAACGCATAGAAACTTCTCTCCTTGTGTTAGTGCGATTTGGAAATCACCTGCCAGCGTATCCGACACCCGGCGGGAATTCAAGGGCGACGCGGCGGCGTCACCTGGACCAGGAAGCCATCGAGGTCGCGGAACTGCGGCGCGGCGGGGTCGTCGGACTTTTCGAGCTTCGCGCCGGCTTGCTCCAGTTTCTTGGTAGCGGCGGCATCGAACGGCGCAACTGCCACGCAGAAGTGATTCACTCCGGACTTTTGGCCGTCGGGCGTGCGCAGCAAGCCGATGCGCGATTTGCCCGTCTGAAACCAGATGCGCCCGTTGTTGCGCTGCGCGACCGGGCCGAAGATTTCTTCATAGAACGCCGCGGATTTTTCCGGGTCCGAGACATTGAGCAGAACATGATCGAGGCCGGTGGCTTGGAAGATCGCGCTGGGGTCGGCGGGAGCTTCCGCCGCCGCTGTAACGCCTTCGAGCGGCGCCCAGGAATTGTCGCTCGAGAGCTGGACGCGAATGGCATCGGGATCGGTCACGTTCAAATCGCGGCCGCTGGGAAAATCGCGATACGCGATGGCGCGCTCCTGCAGATAGCTGTGCAGCGCCGCGATGTTGTAATCCGCGATGCCGGCTGAGAAATGATCGAAGCTGGCCTGCGGCTTCTGATCGATGGCGATGTAGCAAGGTCCGAGCTTCACGTAACGCTTGGGCGTTTGGCGATTTTTCCAGAGCGAACCACCGAAGACGCGGGTGTAGAATGCGGCGGAGCGGGCGGCGTCGGGAGCCGAGGTTTCCAGGTGATCGAGCGCCGCGAATGGCAACCCGGCAGCAGCGCCGGCAGGTCGAGCCATCCACGCGCCAACGCCCAGTAGGGCCAGCAGTTCGCGCCGGTCTAGTCGCGACATATGCCAGCCAGTATATGCCAAGCTTCGGTGCGGGATGAAAAGACACACGTCTGGTGTAAGAGGAAGGGGTATGGGAAGTGTGAGAACAGAACGTTGCGGGGCGGCCGGGCCATCAAGTGATTGAAACGAATCGCCAAATTTTCTTGTGGCCGCTTGTTACGCGGCGGGGATCTCCAGGGCCTTGGCGCCGCGCCACAGGCGTTCGAGGCTGTAATACTCGCGAGCTTTCGGGGAGAAGATGTGAACCAGCATGTCGCCGTAGTCGGCCAGGATCCACTCGGCCTGGTTGTAGCCTTCGACGCTTGTCGGCAGTTCGCCAGCCTGCTGTTTGAGCTGGACCGCTACTTCGTCACTGATGGCTTGGATCTGTCGCTGATTGGCGCCCGTGCAGATGACAAAGAAATCAGCAAACGAAGTGATACTAGTGAGGTCGAGAACCTTGAGGTCGGACGCCTTTTTCGATTCGGCGGCGCGGACGGCAATGAGCCAGGTGGGCGTTTGAGGCTCTTCGGGTTTTTCCTTTCTCAGAACACGCTCCTGTTCGTATCGTACTATATCGCGGCGGTAGTCCCGTGGGCTTCATTCCCTATTTAACAAGGTGTATACTCCCATCATCGAGGAGGCTGGGATGCGTCACTGGAAGCGGTTGTTGCTGGTTCTTAGCGCAGTGGGGCTGCTGACGGCGGCCTACGAGCGCACCCGTCCGGAAAGCGTGATGGTGCTGGCGGCGAAGGCGTACCTGAATTCGCTGACGCCGCAGGAGCGCGAGCGGTCGTTGTTTCCGTTTGCCGGCGACGAGCGCACGAACTGGCATTTCATCCCGATCGAGCGCAAAGGCGTGGCACTGCGCGAAATGACCCCCGCGCAAAAGCATCTGGCCGAAGCGTTGATGTCGGCCGGGCTGTCGCAGCAGGGCGTGATCAAGGCGCACACTATCATGAGCCTCGAGCAGGTGCTCAAGGATGCGGAGCAAGGCAAAGGCCCGGAGCGGGATCCGGAGAATTATCACGTGTGGATATTCGGGGAGCCGGCGGAGCAGGGGACATGGGGCTATCGCTTCGAGGGGCATCACATCAGTTTGAACTTCAGCGTGATCAACGGGAGGATTGCGTCGAGCCCGAATTTCTTCGGCGCCAACCCAGCGGAGGTCAAGCAAGGGCCGCGAGCCGGTCTGCGGGCCTTGATGCGCGAAGAAGACTTGGGGTATGACCTGATGCAATCGCTGAACGAGGCGCAGCGCGCGGCGGCGATCGTCGACAAGACAGCGTACAAGGACATTCTGACGTCGGACGAACGCAAAGCGGCGCTAAAGGGGCAGCCGAGCGGTTTGGCGTTCTCGAAGATGCCAACGAAGTCGCAGGAGATTCTGACGAACCTGGTGAGCGAGTACGCGACGAACTTTCCGGAGCCAATCGCCGAGATGCGAATGGATCAATACCGGAAGAACCAGGGCAACCTGTATTTCGCGTGGTCGGGCGGCATCAACCGGCACGACTTGCATTATTACCGAGTGCAGACGCCGGCGTTTCTGATCGAATTCGACGAAACGCAGGACAATGCCAATCACATCCACAGCGTGTGGCGCGATTTTGAAGGGGACTTCGGACTGGACCTGCTGGCGCAGCACTACCAGGCGGCGCACAAGTAGGCGCGCTAGTTCGCGGGCGCGGGGCCCATCCCTTTGAACGCGTAGCGGTAATAGCGCATTCCGTTGTTGACTTCGCCGAGGAAGAGATTGCCTTTCGAATCGATGGCGAAGCTGTGAATGTGGAAGAACTCGCGCGCGTTGTGGCCGGCGTGTCCGCCCACCGAAGCCAACGTGTCCAGGGTCTCGCGGTTCAGGATACGGATCGCTTTGTTGGAGCCATCCACGATATAGAGAAACTTCTGCGCCTTGTCGGGTGAGACGGCGAAGGCGTGCACCGTGCCTTCGTTTTGAAGCGTGTCGCGCGCGACAAACACTTCTTTCAGGAATGTCCCGTCCGGCCGGAAGATCTGGAGGCGGTTGTTGGAACGATCGGCGACATAAACCAGATCGTCGTTGGTCACGATCACGGCGTGGACGGGGTTGTTGAAGCCCTGAGGAGGCGGGCCCTGAATGAGCTGGGCGCGCGGGGGAAACTTCAGCGAGTCGTCTGGCCGTTTGCCGTAGGCGCCCCAATGACGTTTGTACGCGCCGGTATCGGCGTCAAACACGATCACGCGGTGATTGAAGTAGCCGTCGGCAACAAACAGTTCGTTGGTCTTGGGATATACGAACAGGCCGGCGGGGCCGCCGACGTTTTCCGTATCATTACTGCCGCGATTCTTGGCGGCGTGGCCAATCTGAAGGAGGAACTTTCCTTTGTTCGTGAACTTCAGGATGTGGTTATCTTCCTTGGCGCTGCCGCTCAGCCAGACGTTGTCTTTGGAGTCAACGAAGATGCCGTGCTCGGCAGCAAACCATTCGTAGCCCGGCCCGGGACCGCCCCACGCCTGGAGGAATTTTCCATGGGGATCAAACTCCAGGACGGACGGAGCGGGAATGCAGCATTCCGATTGCGGCGGATTGAGGGACGCGCCTTTCTCGCCGTCGGGGATAGTGGCGGGACGGTGGAAGACCCAGAGATTGTCATGGGAGTCGACGGCGAGCCCGCCCACCTGCCCGGTGACCCACTTGTTAGGCAGCGCCTCGGACCAGAGCGGGTCGGGCTCGAACTGCGGAATCTGCGGCCGGTTGGCCTGCGCGGCGGCGATCAGGGCGACGGCGGCGCCGAAGATCCAGGGGTGGGCTCGCATAAACGCCTCCTATTCGTTTAAGGATGCGTCGATTTGAGCGGCAGGCGCAACTGTCCCGCGCGCTGCGCGCTTCAGAGAAGGCGGAAACTCACTTCGATTTCGGCGGAGACCAGGACGGGGCGGCCGTCTTTGTAGCCGGGACGGAATTTCCACTTTTTGACGGCTTCGATCGCCTTTTCGTCGAGGCCCAGGCCCAGGCTGCGCACGACGCGGGGGTTGGTGACGCGACCGGCGGTGTCGACAATCACGGTGAGGACCACCACGCCCTGGTATTTGGCTTTGCGGGCTTCTTCGGAATATTCCGGTTCGACCTTGTAAAGCAGCGCGGGTGCGCTCACGCCCGCACCGGCATGGAAGACTCCGCCGCCGATGCCACCGTCGGACCCAGGCCCCACGCCGGGACCGTTGCCGGGACCCACGCCGCCGTTGGCGCCAGTGCCGATGCCGGCGCCCGAACCGGGGCCGTTGGAGGGAGTGAGTAATTTGCCGAAGGGGTCTCCATAAATATTCGACGCGACCTGCGGCAGCGGCAGGTCTGGCGGCACGAGGATGGAGGGATCGATCGTCAGTTTTGCGTCGGGGTTGCGCACGACGGCCGTGGGCGGCGTAAATTGCTTCAAGGCCGGCTTCGCGAGCTTCCCTTGAGAGGCCGGCTGAGTCGAACGATCGCCGCCGCCACCACCGCCCTGCACCGTCGGTTTGTGGGTGGAAATATCGATGGGGACTTGCAGCAGAAATACTTCCCGAGCTGCATGGCGGACGGTTGGGCTCGATACCGCTGCGAACAGCACGGCGACGACCACGCTCTGGAGGGCCAGCGAGAAGGCCCACGAGCGTTTCTGGCGGGGATAGAGTCCCCAGATGCTTTTCACTTCGACTGGGCGCGACGAGACGTCCAGCAGCGAAAGTTGCGGCGCGTGAATCGCATCGCGAACGTTGTGGATGAAGCTGCGATACCACGGTGCGTTCCGCGGCGTGAGGGGCAGCAAGCGCTCCAGATGATGGTCGGCGTATTCGATAGATGTACTCATCGAGGTCTCCTCGTATCCCATGTGATGCTGGCCGCTCCAGTGGCGGACGAATTCGCGGAACAGCGCGAGAGGCGTTTCGAGGCGATCGGCCTCGGCGCCCCAGTCTGAAGGTTGTTGGGAAGAGCGGCGCGGATTCATGATTTTCCTCCGAGCCTGGCCCGCACGGTCTGCAACGCCCGAAACAAATGCGTTTTTACGGTGCCTTCCTTCCTGTTGGTGACCGCGGCGATTTCGTGCAGGTCCATGTCTTCGACGAAACGCAGCAGGAAGACTGTGCGCTGCCGCTCCGGCAATCGCGCCACGGCGCTCCAGACGGCGGCCACTTGCTCGCGTGCGAGTGCCACGGCTTCGGGGGACTGCCGCTGGTCGGGAATCCAGTTGCCCAGATCGGCCGGATCGAGGTCATGGCGCAGGGTGCGCCTCCAGAATTTGAGACGATGGCTGCCCTCGTGGTCGCGGATGAGATTGGCGGCAATTTGCATCAGCCACGTGCCGGCGCTGGCGGCGCCGCGGAATTGCTCGCGAGCCTGGTAGGCGCGGACGAAGCAATCCTGCGTGAGGTTCTCGGCGGATTCGCGGTCACGAAGCGAAGCAAGCATAAAGCGGAAGATGCGTGGCCGGTGCACCCGGACCAGCGCGTCGAAATCCTGGAGTTCCCCAGCGCCTGGCGCCGGGTCTGAAACCAGACTTCCTTCCATCCGCACGTGTAGACCGGTGCTACGCCGAGCGGGTTTACAGGCGCGCGAAATAATTCCCGATGGCGTGACGGAGGCGCCACACGTGTGCGCACCGCGGCCTCATCATGAGACGAGAACGCTAAGGATTGCGGGGCGGCCCTACTGGCACGAATCTTGCAACACAACTGGAAACGGCGTAGCGGCTCCGGGAATGGAATACACTCTGTGCGCCTTTCCATTCCCGGGAGCTGCCGCTTGGGCTGTGCGCGGAGACTTCACCGCCGACAAGATGGCCGGCGTTACGGGACGATTTTCGATTCCACCTGGAATTTGCGGTAATTGCTCCACGTGATCTCTTCGTCTTCGGCCAAGCGCTTGAGGAGGCCGATGCGGCCGCTGCCGCTCACGAACTCGCGCTTGGGGAGCCACACCTCGTTGTTGACGAGTTCCTGTTCGAAGATGAGCATCGCACCGGGGTTGAGGCGCGCGAGGAACAGTCCGAACGAGATGGTAGCCGTAGTCTGCGCTTCGAGGCGCACCCACTGGTATCCGGCTTTCTCGATCCACATCTTGCCGCGAATTTTGAGCAGGGCCTTGCCGTCGCGGCCCCGAGCGCGATAACCGGGCTTGGGCGCGCCGGAGATCACCCAGACATCCCGGCCATCGATCCTTTGTTCGGGCTCGAGATGGAGGTCATACGCGTCCGGGATCTCGAGCAGAAACTCCCGGTCGCGGCGCCGCTGCTTTTCATATGCATCCTGGCGTCGTTGTTTTTGTTCGGGGGGTTCCCTCTCGATGCGAGCGGCGGTTTTGTCGAGCTTCTCCTGCTCCTTTCTTTGCTGCTCCGGCGGCAGCGGCTTGCCGTCGTGTTCCAACATGCGCCGGTAGGGTTCGCCGCCCAGGATGAGGGTTTCCCAGCCTTCTTCATGATCGGAGGTCACGCGATCTTGTGAATCGAAATGGCGCTCGCGAGATCGGGCGATCCACGTGTAATTCGCCATCCGCAGCCAGTTAATCTGGTCCAGCTCGACGGATTTGCGGACGATTTCCCGCGGGTCCTGGGGAAAGACGGGAAGAACTCCACAAGCGGCGCCGAGCAGCACCACGCACACTCTTTGAATTCTGTTCACATTCTCACAGATGTAAAGCCGCGCCCTCACTCATACTCTATACGAGGAGAGAGACCATGCCCTACATGACCGTCGGCAAAGAGAATTCCGGCGAGATCAATCTTTACTATGAGGATCACGGAAGCGGCGCGCCAGTCATCCTCATTCATGGCTGGCCGCTGAGCGGCCGTTCCTGGGAGCGGCAGGTGCCCGCGCTGCTGGATGCAGGCTACCGGGTTATCACCTATGACCGCCGTGGCTTCGGTGAATCAAGCAAGCCAGTCTCGGGCTACGAGTACGACACCCTGGCGGCGGATCTGCGCACGCTGATGACGAATCTCGATCTGCGCAACGTAACGTTGGTGGGCTTTTCGATGGGTGGCGGCGAGGTGGCGCGCTACTTGCGCAAGTACGGCAACGACCGGGTGAGCCGGGCGGTGTTTATGGCGGCGATCCCGCCGTTCCTCTTGAAGACTTCCGATAATCCGGAAGGCGTCGATGCCAGCCTGTTCGAAGGGATCAAAGCAGGGATTGTAGCCGACCGCTACGCGTTTCTCTCACAGTTCCTCACGAATTTTTACAACGTAGAGAAGCTGGGTGGCAAGGCGATCAGCAAAGACGCTGTGCACGCCAGTTGGAACATCGCGGCCGGCGCCTCCCCGAAAGGCACGCTGGATTGCGTGTCGGCCTGGTTGACCGACTTCCGAGAAGATCTGAAAAGCGTTCGCGTGCCGACCTTAGTCATACATGGCGACGCCGACCAGATCCTGCCGGTTGCGGTAACGGGCAAGCGCACGGCGGAACTGGTGCCGGGCAGCCGCCTAGAGGTGGTGGAGGGAGGGCCGCATGGGCTGAACTGGACGCACGCGGAGAAGGTCAATGGCGTTCTGCTGCAATTTCTTCGTCAGGCCCAGCGCGCCTCTCACGGAGCGTGAAGGGCGGCCTCGATTGAGCCGGGAGAATTTTTCTTCTTGATATAATCGCCGCGTGCGACTGAGGCTGATCGCGGTCTGCCTGCTGCCGGCGTCCTGTCTGACGGCACAGTGGCTGAAATATCCGACTGCCGGAGTTCCGCGCACGGCCGATGGCAAGGCCAATCCAGCGGCGCCGGCTTCCAAGACGGCAGACGGCAAGCCGGATTTTTCGGGGATCTGGCAGGCAGCGGATCCGCTTCCGTGCAACGATGTGACGCGCATCTGCACGGACCTGCCGATCACTCTTCAGTTCGGAAACTTCGCAGACGGGCTCAAGGACGGCCTGCCGTATACCGAGTGGGCGCGCGCCGCGATGAGGCAGAGGCAGGGGGCAGATCCGTACACGCACTGCATTTCACCGGGCGGGCCGCGCATGCACCTGCTGCCCACCATGAAGAAAGTGGTGCAGACGCCGCAGCTGATGGTGATTCTCGATGAGTACAACGCCGGCTTCCGCCAGATCTTTTTAGACGGCCGTGCGCTGCCGGAAGACCCGCAGCCAAACTGGAACGGGTATTCGAGCGGCCACTGGGATGGTGACCGCCTGGTGGTGGAGTCCAACGGGTTTCGCGACGATCAATGGCTCGACGCGCGCGGCAACCCGCTGACGAGCGCCGCCAAGGTAACGGAACGCTTCCGCCGGCCGAATTTCGGCAACATGGAAATTGAAATCACCATCAATGATCCGAAGGCCTATACGCGGCCCTGGACTGTTCTGGTGAAGCAGACCGCTGTGCCGGATACAGATTTGCTCGACTCGATCTGCCTGGAAAATGAAAAAGACGTGCCGCACTTGCCGCTCCACTGACGGCCGCCGCGTGGCCGCGCTACCATAAGAATCTTCATGACCGATCCCAAGCTGCGGGTCTTAATCGATGCCGGTAAGATCAGGGAGCGCATTCGCGAGATGGGCGAACAGATCTCGCGCGATTATCCCGCCGGAAATCTCCACTTCATCTGCATTCTGAAGGGCGCCTGCTTCTTTCTCACGGACCTGGCGCGCGCCATGAAGCGCGACGTGTTTGTCGATTTCATGGGCATCTCAACGTATGGGAAAGGGAAGAGCAGTTCGGGCGAGGTAAAGCTGACCAAGGATCTGGATATTTCGCTCGAAGGCGCCGACGTGCTGGTAGTCGAAGATATCGTCGACAGCGGCATCACGCTGAACTATCTGATGAAGCTGCTCGAGCAGAGAAAGCCGAAGTCGCTGCGCATCGCGGCCTTGCTCGACAAGCCGGAGCGGCGTGTACGGCCGGTTCCGGTGAGCTACGTCGGGTTCCAGATTCCCGATCAGTTCGTGGTGGGATACGGGCTGGATTATGCGGAGAAATACAGGAACCTGGACGATATCTGTGTGCTGGATGGAGCCGTGGAGTGAGTCCTGGGCCCGCTACTTCGTGAGCGAGCTGAGCTCGCGTTCGTGCCTGGCCTCGCGATGCCGCTGGAGGTAGCGCTTCACGTCGGGCCAGAATTCCTTGAGGACGTTGGAGAAGGCGTCGGTGGCGCACTGGATCAGCAGCTTCTGCACGTTGTCGGAAACGTTGCGGGTGTCCGGATACCAGGCGTTGGAGATAGCGACGGAGGCGGCGTTACCGCCCCATTCGGAGACATTGAACGTGCGCCCGCCGGAATCGGTGCGGGTTACGAAGATCTGCGTGAGAGCCGCGGCGAGGCGGGACTTCTTGGTTCCACTGCCAACCCGGAAGTAGCGCGGATCCTCGTGTAGAAGGCTGGGGATGATGCCTTCGGTCATCATGTTGCCGATCATCTGGTCTCCATAGGCGGAAGCGTAACGCTTCGCATATCCGGCCATCCCCTGGCCGAATGACGGGTTCTGGTCTTCCAGCTGATATAAAGTGGCGAACAGGCCGGAGGTCAGATACACGGGCCAGTCGAAGGAATCTTTGGCAGCAATCGTCATCTTGCGCCTGGCGGAAATGGGCGCGAAGGGAAGGGAAGCCTCGGTGGTGCGGTTATTGGGGATTACCCCAAAGACGCGCTTATCTTCAACCGGTTGGGCCGCGGGAGCGGCGGTTTCCGCCGTAGAGGCGACCGGAGCAGGGGCGATCGCCGGAGCGTCCGCGCCGCCATCTTGGGCACAGGCCGCGCCGCCAGCAATCACAGTGAGAGCAATCAGGACCAGACGCTGAAGCATTAAAGTTATATAGATGATCGCACAGCTTTTCCCGTTTCGTATTTGCACTCGCCGTCCCGGGAGCATAGACTGGCAACGATGCGGCGCTGGCTGACGGTTTTCCTTTTGGCGGCGGCACTGGTCATTGCGTACGTCGACCGAACGAATCTGTCGGTGGCCTTGGCTGCTGCGGAATTCAAGCAATACTTTCATTTCAGCGACGAACAGCGAGGGTTCCTCAATTCCGCATTTTTCTGGAGCTATACGCTGTTACAGATACCCGCCGGGTTTGTCATCGACCGCTTCGGCGTGAAACGGCCGATCGCCCTCGCGTTGCTCTTTTGGTGCCTGGCGAGTGCGGCGACGTCGGTGGCGACACTGCTGGGGCAACTCGTCGCCCTGCGTCTGCTGCTCGGAGTAGCGGAAGCTGTGGTGTTTCCCGCCGGGTTGAGTTGGATCCACCGGAATATTGACGAAGAGCGCCGCGGGCTGGCGGCGGCCCTCTTCGTAGGCGGCACCAAGTGGGGTCCGGCGCTCGGGGCGCCGTTGGCGGCTTGGCTGGTGGGCCATTACGGCTGGCGGATCATGTTTCAAGTGGTGGGATTGGGCGGACTGATCTGGGTGGTCCCGTGGGTTCTGCTGGCCGACGACGGCGCATCTGCGCCGAAACGAGTGCGGCAGGCGGGAGGAACAGTGCCGATGGCGGCCTTGTTCCGCTCGAAGATCATCTGGGGAACGCTCGTCGGCACATTCTGTTACAACTATTTTCTCTTCTTTTCCATTACCTGGCTGCCGGCGTACTTCGTGGAGCGGCGGCACCTGTCGCTGGATTCGATGGGGGTCTACACCTTCTTTAGCTTTGCCGGAACCGGGGTGGTGGCGATCCTGGCCGGCGCGGCCGCGGACTGGCTGATTGCCGGCGGGGCGAATGCGGCCGCCGTCCGACGCGGGTTCACGATCGCGGGGTTGCTGGCGGCATCGACCGAAGTCATCGGAGCGCTTTCGGATTCGAACCAGGTGGCGGTCTTTTTCGCGATTTTCTCGATGGCCGGGTTGGGCCTGGCCACTCCGAATTATTGGACCCTGACGCAAACGCTGGTCACGCGGACGGCGGCGGGTCGGGTTGCCGGCCTGCAGAACACCGCGCTCAACCTGGCGGGTATCGTGGCACCGATCCTGACGGGCTGGCTGAAACAGGTAACTGGCAGCTACACGGCGCCCATGCAGGCGATCTGGGTCATGCTGATTGTAGGGATCGGCGCCTACTTATTTTTGGTGCGGCGCGGGGAGGCCGACGCGGTTTTATCCGGCCGCCGCGAAAAGACGGCTCTCGCGAGCTCGGCGGCCGAGTAGACATCCCCCTGTTGCGTTTGGTACACTCATTGCTGTCCCTCTTTTGAAACGCTCAGTGGGAGGTTCGTTTGCCTTTTTTGAGACGGACCGCTTGCACCAATGAGGTCATATGGCACGCCATCCGGGCAAGAAATACGAATCCGCACGCAAACAGGTAGAGGCTAAAGAGTATCAACTCGAAGACGCCGTACCTCTTCTAAAGAAGATCAAGTACGCGAAGTTCGACGAGACCGTCGAGATCCACATGCGTTTGGGAGTGGATCCCAAACACGCCGACCAGATGGTCCGCGGGACTGTCGTCATGCCCAACGGGCTCGGCAAATCGAAAAAGGTTCTGGTGATTGCCAGCGGCGACAAGCAGCGAGAAGCAACCGAAGCCGGCGCCGATTTCGTGGGCGGCGAGGACATGGTGAACAAGATCCAATCGGAAAGCTGGACCGATTTCGACGCCATGATCGCGACGCCGGATATGATGCGCTCGGTCGGCAAACTCGGCAAGATTCTCGGGCCGCGCGGTCTGATGCCGAATCCGAAGACGGGCACGGTGACGCAAAACGTGGCTCAGGCGGTGAAGGAAGTCAAAGCCGGCAAAGTGGAGTTCCGCGTGGACAAAACCGGAATTATCCACGCGCCGGTCGGCAAAATGAGTTTTGATGCCAACAAGCTGGTGGAAAATGCGGCAACGCTGATTTCTGCCGTGATCAAAGCCAAGCCGGCAGTGGCCAAAGGCAAGTATGTAAGGAGCACGACGATCTGCTCGACCATGAGCCCGGGTGTGGCGGTCGACACGACGCCGTTTGCCCTGAAGGCCGCGACCGCATAGCCCGATTAGGTGCTTCCATGAAAAGCAAGGACGACAAAAAGAAAGATATCGACGCGTTGCGCCAGGATCTGGAGAAATCCAAGAACCTGTTCGTGACCGGCTATGAGAAGCTGCGGGTCGACCAGGATTTCGAGCTGCGCAAGGTGGTTCGGGGCGCTGGCGGCAAATATCGCGTGATCAAGAACAATCTCGCGGAGAAGGCGGCTGAGGGAACGCCGGCCGAAGCCGTCCTGAAGGGACTGCGCGGGATGACGTCGATGGCTTACACCACCAAGGATCCGGTGGCGCTGGCCAAGGCGCTGACCACCTACGCGAAAAACAACCCGACCTTCACGTTCAAGGCCGGGCTGGTCGAGGGCCGGGTAATCGAGATCAAGGCGATCAACGACCTGGCCAACATGCCGTCGAAGGAAGAGATTCTGTCGAAGCTGCTCTTCCTGATTAATGCGCCGGCGCAGCGGCTGGTGACGGCGATGAACGCGGTGGGACGGAACTTGGCGGTGGTGGTGGATCAGGGCGTCAAGGAAAACAAGTTCAAGGCTTAGGCGATAGCCCGGCCGGAAGTTTTTGAATTCGAAGGAGTCGAGAAATGGCGGACATTAACGCAATTGCGGATCAGATCCAGGGTTTGACGCTGCTGGAAGCATCTCAGCTCGTGAAAATGCTGGAAGAGAAGCTGGGAGTTTCGGCGGCAGCGGCCGCCCCGGTGATGGTAGCGGGGGGCGGCGGTGGTGGCGCGGCGGCGGCCCCGGCAGCCGAGGAAAAGACCGAATTTACGGTCATTCTGGCCGCCGCGGGTGCGAACAAGATCAACGTTATCAAAGCGGTACGCGAAGTCACCAGCCTCGGTCTGAAGGAAGCGAAAGACCTGGTGGATGGCGCGCCCAAGCCGGTCAAAGAAGGCGTCAGCAAGGACGAAGCTGAGGCTATCAAGAAGAAGTTTACAGAAGCCGGCGCGACCGTAGAAGTGAAATAGGCGGGGGCCGGCAGCCTGGAGCCGGAGGTCAGACTGGCCTTCAGGCCCGATCCCCAAGATTTTTTTTGTGGAGTTTGACGCAGGGTCTAAGCCTTGGTAGACTCTGTAGTTGGGCGTTGGATTCAGCCGGATTCGATCCCAATTGGTGACTGCGATCTTCGTAACCTGGAACTTCAATTGCAGTTGGCGCGAAACTGCCGAGAGGATATCTCTGCGTGCTCGCGCTTCCACGGTGCCATCGCAAGCTCCGTGCGTTGCTTCTCCCACAGAACCGATCATCATCACGCATTGTTCTCCGGAAACCGTTCGAGACGTGCCCCTCGATTCTCATTCGGCTCTGCGTAAGGATTCTCCTTTCGCGGTGCCGTTGGCATTGTGCTGGTAAGCGCAGTTTCTTTGCTTTGGCTGTACGGCCCTCAGGAGTATAGGAATGGATATTCAATTTAACGGCGCGGCCCCCGAGCGAGAGGATTTTTCCAAAATCAAGACTTCGATCCCGATTCCCAATCTGATCGAAGTGCAGAAGAAGTCGTACGAGCGGTTTCTGCAGATGGATCTCCTCCCGAACGAGCGCGAAGACATCGGCCTGCAGACCGTGTTCAACTCGGTGTTTCCGATCTCGGATTTTCGCGGCGTCAGCGATCTGGAGTTCGTGGATTACTCGATCGGCAACTGGGAGTGCAAGTGCGGGAACCTGAAGGGACTGCACCACCTCCGGTCGACCTGCCGGAATTGCGGAGCCACGATCCGTACCGATCCGTTCCACGCGGGCGACATCCTGTGCGGCCACTGCGGCACCTTCAACAAGAACGTCGTCACGTTCTGCAACAAGTGCGGCGACCCGGTGGGTCTGCAGTTGAAGTACGACATGCTGGAGTGCCAGGAGCGCGGCATGACCTACGCGGCGCCGCTCAAGGTCACCATCCGGCTCACCGTATACGCCAAGGATCCAGAGACGCAGAAAAAGAGCGTCCGGGACATCAAGGAACAGGAAGTCTTCTTCGGCGAAATCCCGCTGATGACCGACAACGGCACCTTCATCATCAACGGGACCGAGCGCGTGATCGTTTCGCAGTTGCACCGCTCGCCGGGCGTTTTCTTCGAGCGCGTCCCGGCACAAGGCTACTTCCTCGGCAAGATCATTCCGTACCGCGGGAGCTGGGTGGAGTTCGAGTACGACAACAAGAACCTGCTCTACGTCCGCATCGACCGCAAACGGAAATTCTACGGTTCAGTCTTCCTCCGCGCCTTGGGCTACAAGACCGATGAACAGATTCTGCGCGCGTTCTATCGCGTCACCAAGATTACGGTTAAAGACAAGAAGTTGATGTGGGCGGTCGATGAGAGCCTGACGGGTCTGAAGCTGTCGCACGCCATTTCGACGCGAGGCGGCGAGACGATCGTGGGACAGGGCAAGAAAATCACGTCAACGCTGCTGAAGGAAGTCCAGAAAGCCAAGATCCAGCAGGTGGAAGTTGCAGTCAATGACATGGAAGGCGCCTACGTGGTGGCGGATGTCGTCGACATGTCGACCGGCGAAGTGCTGATTGACGCCAACAGCGAACTGACCTCGACGGCGCTGGCCAAGCTGCTCGAAGCCGGCATCGAAGAATTCGAAATTTTCTTTCCCGAGCGCGATGAGGTCGGCTCGGTGATTTCGGCAACGATTCGGAAGGACAGCGGCGTCAAGACGCAGAACGAAGCGCTGATCGAGATCTACCGCAAGCTGCGGCCGGGCGATCCGCCGACGCTCGATACGGCGACTCAGCTGTTTCAAGGCATGTTCTTCGACGCGCGCAAATACGATTTCTCGCGCGTCGGGCGCATGAAGTTCAACATCAAGCTGCACGAGAGCGCGGAGTACGCCCCGGCCGGTTGGACGGGTGCTACCGACAAAGGCAAGAGCGCGCTGGACCGGCGTACGCTCGATCAAGACGACTTTCGCGACACCATCAAGTATCTGCTGAAGCTGCGCAAGGGCCTCGGCAACGTCGATGACATCGATCACCTCGGCAACCGCCGCGTCCGTGCGGTCGGCGAACTGCTCGAGAACCAGTTCCGCATCGGCCTGGTGCGCATGGAGCGCGCCATTAAAGAAAAGATGTCGGTTTACCAGGAAATGTCGACCGCCATGCCGCACGACCTGGTGAACGCTAAGCCAGTGATGGCAGCGATCCGCGAGTTCTTCGGATCGAGCCAGCTGTCGCAGTTCATGGATCAGACCAACCCGCTGTCGGAAATCACGCACAAGCGGCGTCTGTCGGCCCTGGGGCCTGGCGGTCTTTCCCGCGAGCGCGCCGGATTCGAGGTGCGCGACGTGCATCCGACGCATTACGGCCGCATCTGCCCGATCGAAACGCCGGAAGGTCCGAACATCGGCCTGATTTCGTCTCTGTCCTGCTTCGCCCGCATCAACGAGTACGGTTTCATTGAGAGCCCGTACCGCAAGGTAGAAAAGGGCGTGGTTCGCGACGAGGTTCGCATTCTGAATCCCGGCGACACGAATTATAAGGTGGGCGACATCGTCCGCCGCGCCGAAGCCGAGGAAGCCAACCGCAAGCTGGGCGCCAAGAAGCAGGCGGCGGAGTTCGAAGCCCACTGTGAATACCTGTCGGCGTGGGAAGAAGACAAGTGGACCATTGCGCAGGCCAACGTGGAGCTGGATGAAAAGGGAAGGATTGTTCCCGATCTGTCCAACGCACGGCAGGCCGGCAATTTCGTGCTGAAGCCGAAGGAAGAAATCGAGTACATCGACGTCAGCCCGAAACAGCTTGTGTCGGTGGCGGCGAGCCTGATTCCGTTCCTCGAGAACGACGACGCCAACCGCGCGCTGATGGGATCGAACATGCAACGCCAGGCTGTGCCGCTGCTACGCGCCGATGCGCCGTATGTGGGTACCGGCATGGAGAGAGTGACGGCTCGCGACTCGGGTGCCGTGGTGCTCTGCAAGAGGGCCGGAGTGGTGGATTCGGTCGACTCCGAACGCATCATCGTGCGTGTGGAAGGGGCGGCTCACGAAGGGCAGCTTTCGCGCGAAGTCGGCGCGGACATCTATCAGCTCACCAAGTTCAAGCGCTCGAACCAGAACACGTGCATCAACCAAAAGCCGATCGTGCGGGTGGGACAGCGCCTGGGCAAGGGCGCGGTGCTGGCCGACGGGCCGTGCACGGACCTGGGCGAGCTGGCCTTGGGGCGCAACGTGCTGGTGGCGTTCATGCCCTGGCGCGGCTACAACTTCGAAGACGCGATCCTAGTCAGCGAGAAGCTGGTCAAGGAAGACTATTACACCTCGATTCACATCGAAGAGTTCGAAATCGAGGCGCGCGATACCAAGCTCGGACCGGAAGAAATCACTCGCGATATCCCGAATATCGCGGATTCGTTCCTGCGCAACCTGGACGAGAGCGGCGTAATCCGCATCGGCGCCACGGTGAAACCGGGCGATATCCTGGTGGGCAAAGTGACGCCGAAGGGCGAAACGCAGCTCACTCCGGAAGAAAAACTTCTGCGGGCGATTTTCGGGGAAAAGGCCGGAGACGTAAAGGACGCCTCGCTCTATTGCCCGCCCGGCATCGAAGGCACCATCGTCGACTGCAAGATTTTCTCGCGCAAAGGACAGGAGAAAGACGAGCGGTCGAAAGCGATCGAAGAGGCGCAGATCCTGCGTCTGCAGCGCAACCTGCAGGACGAAATCCGTATTTTGAACGATGAGCGCGCCAAGCGTCTGACGGGGCTGCTTGACGGGAAGAAACTGTTGGCGGACCTGCACGATGAAAAGACCAACAAGCGCCTTCTCTCGAAGGACACTGAGCTCAACCGCGAAATCATCGAGAAGGTGAAATCGCGGGACTTGAAGCGCATGCGGCTCGCCAACAAGGATCCGCGGCTGAACGAGCAGATCGACGAAATCGAAGAGATGACGTCGCGCCAGATCACGGTTCTCGAAAAGATCACCGATGAGAAGATCGGCAAGCTCCGCAAGGGCGACGAACTGCCTCCGGGCGTGATCAAGCTGGTGAAGGTGTACATCGCGATGAAGCGCAAGCTGTCGGTCGGCGACAAGATGGCCGGCCGGCACGGAAACAAGGGTGTGATCGCGCGTATCCTACCGGAAGAGGACATGCCGTACCTGCCGGATGGAACGCCGGTGGAAATCGTTCTCAATCCGCTCGGCGTACCGTCGCGCATGAACGTTGGACAGATTCTGGAGACACATCTCGGCTGGGCGGCCAAGGCACTGGGCGTGCAGTTTGCAACTCCGGTGTTCGATGGAGCCACAGAGAGAGAAATCAAGAAAGCGCTTGCCGAAGCCAAACTACCGAGTTCCGGTAAGACCATGCTGTTCGACGGCATGACCGGCACGGCGTTCGAGCAGCCGGTTACCGTAGGCTACATCTACATGCTCAAGCTGTCGCATCTGGTGGACGATAAAATTCACGCGCGCTCCATTGGGCCGTACTCGCTCATCACGCAGCAGCCCTTGGGTGGCAAGGCGCAGTTCGGCGGCCAGAGGTTCGGCGAAATGGAAGTGTGGGCGCTTGAAGCATACGGCGCCGCGTATATTCTGCAGGAATTGCTTACGGCCAAGTCCGACGATGTTTATGGCAGGGCAAAGATTTACGAAGCCATCGTCAAAGGCGAAGCCGCCATCGAGCCGGGTGTGCCGGAATCGTTCAACGTGCTGATCCGGGAATTGCAGTCGCTCTGTCTTGATGTGGAATTGATGAAGAAGCCGCGCGAAGTACAGGACACCGCGCTGGCGGCGGATTAGGAAACCGCTTTCAGCAGTCAGCTTTCAGCGATCGGCCAAAACGGGCTGGTGCGAATGCGAGGGTAGCTGATGGCTGAGAGCTGATTGCAGATAGCTATTATTGGAGGTTACTTTGAGATCCTCTCCTTACGATCGGGCAAATTTGATCGCGGATTTTGATTCGATCCGCATTTCTCTGGCATCTCCGGAGAAGATCCGGAGCTGGTCGCACGGCGAAGTGACCAAGCCGGAGACCATCAATTACCGGACGTTCAAGCCGGAGCGCGACGGGCTGTTCTGCGCGCGCATCTTCGGTCCGACCCAGGATTGGGAGTGCTTGTGCGGCAAGTACAAACGCATGAAGCACCGCGGCGTGATTTGCGACAAGTGCGGTGTGGAAGTCACCCTGGCTCGCGTGCGCCGCGAGCGGCTGGGGCACATAGAACTGGCAAGCCCGTGCTCGCATGTCTGGTTCTTCAAGGGTTTGCCGAGCCGCATCGGGCACCTGCTCGATATTACGCTGCGCGAACTGGAACGCGTGCTCTACTTTGAGGCGTTCGTGGTAGTGGATCCCGGCGAAGTTACGGGGCTGAGCAGGGGCGAAGTCATCACCGACGAAAAGAAGCGGCAGCTCGACCAGGAGTTTCCGGGCAAATTCGTCGCCATGATGGGCGCCGAGGGCATCAAGGAACTGCTCAAGAAGATCGATGTCGAGGGTCTCAGTAAAGAGATCCGCGAGAAGATGCAGACCGAGACCTCCGCGCAGAAGAAAGCAAAATACGCAAAGCGACTACGTGTCGTCAACTCGTTTGCGATCTCGGGCAACAAGCCGGAGTGGATGATTCTGGATGTGATCCCGGTGATTCCGCCGGAACTGCGTCCGCTGGTGCCGCTGGACGGCGGCCGCTTTGCCACCTCCGATTTGAACGACTTGTATCGCCGCGTGATCAACCGCAACAATCGGCTCAAAAAGCTCATCGAATTGCACGCGCCGGATGTAATCGTCCGCAATGAAAAGCGCATGCTGCAGGAAGCCGTCGATGCGCTGTTCGACAACGGCCGCCGCGGCCGTGTGCTGCGCGGCGCCAACAACCGCCCGCTGAAATCGCTCTCCGACACGTTGAAAGGCAAACAGGGACGCTTCCGGCAGAACCTGCTCGGTAAACGCGTCGACTATTCCGGCCGCTCGGTGATCGTCGTCGGCCCGGACCTGCGGCTGAACCAGTGCGGTCTTCCCAAGAAGATGGCGCTGGAGTTGTTCAAGCCGTTCATCTACCACCGCCTCGAGCAACGCGGCCATTGCACCACCATCAAACAGGCCAAGGAACTGGTGGAACAGCAGGACCCGGTAGTGTGGGATATTCTCGAAGAAGTTATCAAGGATCATCCGATTCTGTTGAATCGCGCTCCCACGCTGCACCGCCTCGGCATCCAGGCGTTCGAGCCGGTGCTGGTGGAAGGCAAGGCCATCAAGATCCATCCGCTGGTCTGCACAGCGTTCAACGCCGATTTCGACGGCGACCAGATGGCGGTGCACATTCCGCTGTCGCCGGAAGCGCAAATCGAAGCATCCACGCTGATGCTCTCATCGAATAATATCCTTTCGCCGGCGCATGGCACGCCGATCGCGGTGCCGACGCAGGACATGGTTCTGGGCTGCTACTACCTGACCAAAGCGAGGCCCGGCGCCCGCGGCGAAGGACGCACCTTCGCTTCCACCGATGACGTCCTGATCGCGCTCGAAATGGGCGAGGTCGAAACGCTGACGCCGATCAAACTGCGCTACACGGGCCGCGTGATCGATCTGGTTCATGCATTTGACAACCAGAACATCCTGCACACCGAACCGATCGAGTTCAATAAGCAGTACATGGAGACCACGGTCGGCCGTGTGATCCTGAACGATCACCTGCCGCAGGACATGCCGTTCATCAACGGCCTTCTCAAGAAGAAGGGCCTTGGCCAGATGGTGCAGTACTGCTATTTGAAGTTCGGCCTGGTAGTGACCGTGCAAATGCTCGATGAGGTAAAGGCGCTCGGGTTCCTGTACGCGACGCGCGCGGGCATCTCGATCGGCATCGACGACATGGTGGTGCCGGGCGAAAAAGTCGGCTTGGTCCGCGACGCCGAAAAGGAAGTGGTGCTGGTGGAAAACCAGTATCAAGACGGCGCCATCACGCACGGCGAGCGATACAACAAGATCATCGAGATCTGGTCAAAGGTGACCGAGCGGGTCTCCGACGAAATGTTCCAGGCCATGGAAGAGGACGACCGCACCGGCCGCTACCTCAATCCGATTTATATCATGGCCGATTCAGGCGCGCGCGGTTCCAAGCAGCAGATCCGCCAGCTCTCCGGAATGCGCGGTTTGATGGCTAAGCCCTCGGGCGAGATCATCGAGACGCCCATTACCGCAAACTTCCGCGAAGGTCTCGACGTGTTGCAGTACTTCATTTCGACGCACGGCGCCCGCAAGGGTCTGGCCGATACTGCGTTGAAGACGGCCGATTCCGGGTACCTGACACGGCGACTGGTCGACGTGGCGCAGGATGTGATCATCAGCGAAAACGACTGCGGCACCACCGAAGGCATCTACGTGGAGCCGATCATCGAATCGGGCGAAATCATCGAACCCTTGCGCGACCGCATCGTGGGCCGAGTGGCGCTCGAAGACCAGAAAGACTACGAAGGCAACGTGATCGTAGCCGTGAACCACGAGATCACTGAAGATCTGGCGGCGGCGATTCAGGCTGCCGGTATCGAGCGCGTCAAGATCCGCTCGGTACTAACGTGCGAATCGAAGCGCGGCGTCTGCGTGGCGTGCTACGGCCGTAATCTGGCGACAGGCCGCTTGGTGGAGCGTGGCGAAGCGGTGGGCGTCATCGCGGCTCAGTCCATCGGCGAACCAGGAACTCAGCTGACCATGCGCACGTTCCACATCGGCGGAACGGCGACACGCGTCAGTGAACAATCCACGCAAGACGCGAAGTCGGACGGCTTTGCACGCTATATCGGCATCCAGACCGTGAAGAGCAAGGCTGGCGAATTGATCGCCATGAACCGCAACGGCATCATGGCAGTGGTCGACGATAAAGGCCGCGAAAAAGAACGCTACCCGGTTGTGTATGGCGCGCGCGTGCTGATGGAAGACGGCGCTCCGGTCAAGAGCAACCAGATCCTGCTCGAATGGGATCCGTATACGTTCTCGATCCTTACCGAGGTCTCAGGCGCAGTGCATTTCCGCGACCTGGTCGACGGTATGACGCTGCAGGAACAGGTGGACGAAGTGACCGGTATGTCGCAATTGGTCGTTACGGATTCTCCGGACGAGAAGCGGCAGCCGACCATCGAAGTGCGGCCCGAATCCCCCGGCCGCGGCGAGCGCAAGAAGTACTTGATGCCCACCCACGCTCACCTGATGGTGCGTGACGGCGAAGACGTACACGCCGGCGATGTCCTGGCGAAGATTCCGCGCGAAACTACCAAGACCAAAGACATCACCGGCGGTCTGCCGCGCGTGGTGGAGTTGTTCGAAGCGCGCAAACCGCGGGAGACGGCCATCATCGCGGAGATCAACGGCACCGTGAAATACGGCGAAGTGACTAAGGGCCAGCGCAAGATTTTCGTGGAGGGCGAAGACGGAGAAAAGCGCGAGTACTCGCTGCCGCGCGGCGTCCACATCAATGTTCAGGAAGGCGAAAAAGTGAAAGCGGGCGAGCCTCTGATGGATGGCCCGCGCAATCCGCACGACATCCTGGATGTGCTCGGCGAAAAAGAACTGCAAAAGTACCTGGTTAACGAAATCCAGGAAGTCTACCGTCTGCAGGGCGTCAACATCAACGATAAACACCTGGAGGTCATCTCCCGGCAAATGATGCGGTGGGTGGAGATCGAAGATATTGGCGACACCGAGTTTCTTCCGGGCGAGATTGTGGACAAGTTCAAGTTCCGCATTGAGAACCGGAAGGTGGAGGAGGCGGGCGGGCGTCCGGCGCGCGGCAAGGCCAAGCTGCTGGGCATCACCAAAGCATCGCTCTCGACCGACTCGTTCATTTCGGCGGCGTCCTTCCAGGAGACCACGCGCGTGCTCACCGAAGCCGCCATCAACGGTAAGGTGGATTACCTGCGCGGCCTCAAGGAAAACGTCATCATGGGCCGCCTCGTTCCCGCCGGCACCGGCATGGAGTATTACCGCCAGGTGAAGATCGAAGGCGAGGATGTGGTAGAAGAGCCGGTGACCGAAGTGCCGCTGGAGCAAATACCCGGTTACGACGAAGAGACCCGTCTGCAATACGCCGGTGGTCTTCCGGAAGACAGCGGCGAAGAGTCGCTTGCGGAATAGAGTAGCGCCAGTGATCTTGTCACTGGCGAAACGAACTGGGGCTGGCCGCGCGACCGGGGCTAGGGTTTGCGTGCTAGGGCTTGCGCTGCTTGTGCTTCTGATTCCGGCGTACGCCTCGCAGCTCGCCATCATTGTTCTGAACACTTTGAATTGGGGCGGTGGGCGTCCGCCCTCGGATTGGCAAATTAAGGTGGTCCACGGCAAGCCTGAGATCGCCGTGTGCGCCGATGGCGACGTTTCTTGCCTGCACCTCAAGAGCACCAAATCTTCGTACGGTTTGGAACACGGCGTCGACGTGAATCCCCAGGAAACGCGGTATCTCACCTGGCGATGGAAGGTGACGCAGCTCCCCGCGGGCGGCGATTTCCGGCACGCCACGACCGACGACCAAGCCGCACAGGTCCTGGTCGCCTTCGCCGACCGCCGTATTCTGACCTATATCTGGGACACCACGGCGCCCAAAGGGACGGCGCAACCGGCCAGTTCGATTCCCTTCGTTCATATTTTCGCCGTCGTCTGCGAATCGGGCGCCGACGACCTCAACCGTTGGATCAGCGAAACCCGCGACGTGGCGGCGGACTATCAGAACGCCTACGGCCATGCGGCCCCGCAGGTCAAAGGCGTACGCCTGCAAATCAATTCCCAACATACCGGTACTTCAGCGGAAAGCTTCTTCGGCGAAGTGGCGTTTCGAAGTACCCTGCAGTAATGATCCTAGTCACGGGTGGGACCGGATTTATCGGGAGCCACCTTGCGGAGCGATTGCTGGCGGACGGCGAACAGGTCCGGGCTCTGATCCGCCCCTCCAGCTCTCTCCGCAATCTGCCTCCCGTGGATGTGGAAACCCGGCTGGAAGAGGCGCTCGCCGGAGTGACCGCCGTCATTCACCTCGCCGGGGCCACCAAAGCCCTCCGGGCGGCCGATTACTACGACGCGAACGTGAGGGTTACGGAACGGCTGGCGCGGGCCATTGCGGGACGCGGAATCCGGCTTGTGCATGTCAGTTCCCTGGCGGCTGTGGGCCCCACGACCCAAGGGAATGCGCTAACGGAGGACGCTACGCCACATCCGTTTACGGCCTACGGAAAATCGAAGCTCGTCGCTGAGAAGGTTGTGCGCGCGCTTCTGCCAGACGCAGTCATCGTGCGGCCCCCTGTGGTGTACGGGCCCCGTGACACGGGCGTGTTTCAGATGTTAAAACCGATCAGCCGAGGTTGGGCGCTGGAAATCGCCGGCGGGGAGCGCTGGTTCAGTGCAATTTATGTACGCGACCTCGTCGACGGTCTGATCGCCGCCGCGCGCTCTCCCGACGCGGCCGGCCGCACCTACTTTCTGTCGCACTCCATCCCGGTTTCCTGGAGTGATCTGGTGACAGCTGCGGCCCGCGTGATCGGGCGGCGGCCGCATGTGCTGCGCATCCCGGTGAGCGCCGCTCAACTCATCGGATTCGGCGCCGAGATTTGGGCATGGGCCACCAGGAAACCGGGCATTCTCTCGCGCGAAAAGGTTGCTGAAGCACGCTGCCCGGCCTGGATCTGTGATCCGCACCGGGCCGCCACCGAACTCTCCTTTGAGGCGCCGACCTCGTTGGAGAAGGGACTCGCCGAAACACTGGCCTGGTACAAGGAGGTTGGATGGCTCCGGTACTAACCAAAGGTGCCCTCAGCGATGTCTGGCCGGTCGATAAAGTCATCCTCGCGTACTTTGCGTTTGCCTTAGTGGCCATCGCCGGGTGGTGGAGCAAACTGGCCAATGCCCCTGGATTCCTCGCTTTTCATCTGGCCGGAACGGCCTTGCTGCTGTTCGAGATCCGGCGGCCGAATTGGAGCAGCGTCTGGTTTCGCCATTGGTATCCGTTGCCCTACGTTGCCACCTGCTACAAGGAAATGGCCTATCTGATTCCGGCCATGCGCATGCGCGATGCCGACGCCTTCTTGGCAAACCTCGATCACTCGCTGTGGGGCGTTCACCCGACGGTTTGGCTGGAGCGGATCCAGACGCCGGTTTTCACGGAATTTCTACAAATCGTGTATACGCTCTTCGTGCCCGCGGTCTTACTGCCGGCGTTTCTCCTTTGGCGAAAGCGGAATTATGCAGGGTTCCAGTATTTTGCGTTCTTAATTGCATTAGGCTATCTGGTTTCGTACGTGGGATACCTGATAGTGCCGGCGCGCGGCCCGCGTTTTCTTCTGGTTCCCTTGCAGCACGAGCCATTACGCGGAGTATGGCTGTTTCAGGAGATGCAGGCGACGTTGGACCGCCTCGAATCGGCCCATTATGACTGCTTTCCGAGCGGCCACACCGAACTCACCATCCTGGCGTGGTGGAGCACCCGGCTGTTCGGCAAATCCTGGTTGTTTTTGGTATATTTCGCCTACACTCTTTGCATCATTTTTGCTACAGTTTATCTTCGATACCACTATTCGGTGGACGTGTTAGCGGGGATCCTGGTCGCTGTATTTCTTATCGCGTTGGCCCCCGTCATCTATAGAAAACTGCAACAAACGGTTTGATCACAGGAGCAGAAGGGACTCGCAGTTTGGGCGGAATCGAAGTCGCATCGGCAGGCGACCACGGGCTGAAAGAGTTCGTGGAACTGCCGTACCGGCTATATCGAAATGACCCGTATTGGGTGCCTCCCTTGCGGATCGCGGTGAAAGAACTGCTGGACCGCCGCAAGCACCCGTTCTACGCCAACGCGGAGGCGGAATTCTTCCTGGCGCGGCAGGGCGGGCGGGTGGTGGGCCGGATCGCCGCAGTGCTGGACCATACCCACAACAAAGTCCACGGCGAAGAGGCCGGTTTCTTCGGATTCTTCGAATCAGTGGACGATGCGGCCGTCGCCCAAGCGCTCCTGACGCGGGCCCGCCAGTGGGTTTCCGAGCGCGGTGCCCGGTTCTTGCGGGGCCCGATGAACCCTTCGACGAATTATGAGTGCGGGATGCTGATTGACGGCTTCGATTCCAGCCCCATGGTCATGATGACCTACAACCCCCGCTATTATCCCGTGTTAATGGAGCGGGCGGGGCTGTGTAAAGCCAAGGATCTGCTGGCCTACCACTGCCCGGTGGCGACCATCGAAATGGCCAAAATCGAGAAGCTGTCCAACCGGATTTTGGCGAAGAACGGCGTGCGAGTGCGGCCGATCAATATGAAGGATTTTGCGAACGAGGTCGAGCGGGTCTGGGAGGTTTATGGCTCCGCCTGGAGTCGCAACTGGGGCTTTGTGCCGATGACGCGGGAGGAGTTTTTTGCCCAGGGCAAAGAGATGAAGCAGATCCTCAAGCCCGACTTGGTGTTGATCGGTGAGGTGGGAGATCGCGTCGTCGGATTCGCTATAGCTCTGCCGGACATGAACCAGGCTCTCAAGCCTGCGGGAGGGTCACTATTTCCCACGGGACTCGTCAAAATCCTGTATCATCAGCGTTTGATCAAGAGTGTGCGGGTCGTGGCCCTGGGGGTGGTGCCTGAGCACCAAGCCTCCGGGTTACCCGCCGTGTTTTATGCGACACTGGTTCGCAATGCCCGGAAACTCGGCTATGGCGAATGTGAGATGTCCTGGATCCTGGAGGACAATTTGTTGATGAATCGCTCCCTGGAGGTGATGGGTGCGAGGCGGTACAAGACCTACCGAATCTACGATTGGAGCTGAGGACCATGCGGGTACCGAGTGCCGACATCACCGGCAAAAAGAAAGGCAGCGGATCAAACGACCTGTTTGAGAAGTGCCGCAGTTTCACCCGTCCCGGTGATCTGCAGTCCGCCGGACTGTACATGTATTTCGAGGTCTTCGGAGATCGCGAGGGCTGCGCCGCCGGCGAAGTACGGTTGGGGAAACGCAAGGTCCTGATGTTCGGGTCCAATGATTACCTGGACCTGATCACACACCCCAAGGTCAAGGAAGCGGCCGCGCAGGCGATCAAGAAGTATGGAAGTGGCTGCAGCGGCTCGCGGCTGTTGAATGGAACCCTGGACTTGCACGTAAAGCTGGAAAGCGAATTATCCGCCTTCGTTCATAAAGAATCGGCTATCATCTTCGGAACCGGTTTCCAAGCCAATTACGCGACGCTCTCCGCCCTCACGGAAAAGGGCGATGTCATGATCTGTGACCACAACCTCCACGCCAGCCTGGTGGAGGGAGCGCTGCGGTCGGCCGCGCGCACGGTCCGGTTCCGCCATAACGATCTTGATCACCTGGAGCGCTGCCTCGAGAATTGTCCTCCCGAAGAAAAGATTCTTCTGGTGACTGAGGGCGTGTTCAGCATGGAAGGCGACATTGCCGATCTGAAGGGCATTCTCAAGCTGGCCAAGCCGTACGGCGCGCGCGTGTACGTGGATGAGGCGCACGGCATCGGCGTGCTCGGTCCGACCGGAGCAGGCGCGGCCGAGCATCTCGGCGTGTTGGACGACGTCGACATCGTGATGGGAACTTTCAGTAAGTCGCTCGCCTCAGTTGGTGGTTTCATTGCCGGCGAGCGCGCGGTGATCGATTATCTGAAGCACACGGCTCGGCCGTTCGTCTTTTCCGCAAGTCTCCCTGCGGCTTCGGTAGCGGCGGTAGCGGCGGCCTTGCAGATCATGAAGAAGGAGCCGGAGCGCCAAAAGCGCCTGCTGCGCATCGCGGGCCTGCTGCGCGAGGAACTGCGCGCGCGCGGCTTCGCGGTTCTGCCCGGCGAAACCGCCATCGTGCCGGTAGTGATCCACGATGAACTCGACTTGTGCCAGCTGTGCAAAGCCCTGCTCGAGGAAGGCATCTATATCAATCCGGTGCTGCGCCCCGCCGCCGCGCAAAACCTGCTCCGCATCTCCTGCACCGCAGCGCACACCGAGGCGCACGTCGACCGGCTCGTGAACACGCTGGAGAGAGTAGCGCGTACTCTCGAGATCGAGCGCTAGTCCCGGCTCCCTGTCGGAGCGGTGTTACGCTAACAAGGGATGAAGGGCAAGTGGGCGCTGCTGGTCGCCGCCGCAGTACTGGCTGGCGCCGGCGCGGGCGCGTTCTTCCGGTTTCGGGCGCCGTCCCGGGCGCCGGTTCGCGCCACAAAATCCGCCGCCGCGCCTCAACTCGCCTCGTTCACACTCACGGGGAAGGTCCGTGCTGCGCACGTAGTGGTTGTCCACGCGGAAATCGACGGCAATATCGAGGCCCTCGAGGCGAATCTGGGCGACGAGGTGTACGCCGGCCAGGAGCTGGCGCGAATTGGCAGCTCCGGCCTGGACACCGAACAGAACGACACCGCGGCAGCCTTGGAAAAGGCACTGGCCCGCGTCGAAGCCGCCGAGAAGAACGTAGCCGGCGCGCAGTTGGAAGCCTCGCGCGCCCACGCCGACGCGCAGCGCGCTCGCACCGCGCTCGACCGCTTGCAGAAAGTATATGACCGGCAGAAAGTCCTTGTGTCCGCCGGAGCCACACCGCGCCTGACTTACGAAAAGGCCGAGCAGGACTACGAGGCCGGGCAGCAGGAATGGGAAGCCGTGGACCGCGCAGTGCGCGCGGCTGACGAGCGCGTCCGCGACACCATGAAAGAACTGGACAGTGCTAAGAAAGTCGCCGCCGACCGGCAGGAGCAAGCGCTGGCAGCGCAATCGGCCGTGGAATCCGGCGCCGTGATGGCGCCGGTGGATGGCGTAATTGTCGGGCGCAGCGGGGAAGTCGGCCAGCCCGCGGGGGAACTCACCAATGGCGTATTCCAGATTGGCACTGATCTCTACGACCTCGAAGTGGCGCTCGAAGCCAAACCCGAACTGCTGCGCCAGGTAAGACCGCACCAGCCAGCCCTGGTCATCATTCCCGATCTGCAAGCCACCGGCATCACCGGAGAGGTGAGAGAGATCACAGACAATGCGGCCGTCGTCAGTTTCAAAAGCGCGACGCCGGCCATTCGCCCCGGGATGGTAGCGGAGGTCCGGCTGCAGACTCAGTAGAGGGGCCGCCCCCCATGCCGTAAAATAGAGGTTTCGGACAAACCCCATGGAGTTTCTTGCCAATAGTCTGCTCGAACTAATCACTCAGACCGCTACCAATCTTCCCCCCGATGTGCGTGCTGCTATGTCGCTGGCGGCCGACTCGGAGAAGCCAGCGACTCAGTCATCGCAGGCCCTCGATATCATCCTCTCGAACATCGATATGGCACTGGAGGATGAGGGCCCCATCTGCCAGGACACGGGTATGCCCACGTTCCACGTCCACACGCCGGTGGGAGTCAACCAGATCCGCATCAAGAAAGTGATTCGCGACGCCGTGGCAGAAGCAACGAAACGCGGCAAATTGCGCCCGAATTCGGTGGACTCGATCACCGGCAAGAACAGCGGCAACAACCTTGGCATCGAGACGCCGGTGATTCACTTCGAACAGTGGGAAGAAGACGAAATCGAGGTGAAGCTGATCCTGAAGGGCGGCGGCTGCGAGAACAAGAACATTCAGTACTCGGTGCCGTGCGACCTCGATCACCTTGGCCGCGCCGACCGCAACCTCGAAGGCGTGCGCAAGTGCATCCTGCACGCGGTATGGCAGGCGCAAGGGCAGGGCTGCGCGCCGGGCGCGGTGGGCGTCTGCATCGGCAGCGACCGCGCGCACGGGTACGACCTGGCCAAGCAGCAGCTTTTCCGCACGCTTGACGACGTGAATCCGGAGCCGGCTCTGGCCAAACTGGAAGCCGAAGTAGTGGAGGAGGCCAACCGGATCGGCGTGGGCGCGATGGGATTCGGTGGGCGCGTCTCGCTGATCGGGTGCAAGATCGGCGTCGCCAACCGGCTCCCCGCCAGCTACTTTGTCTCCGTGGCGTATGAATGCTGGGCCTTTCGGCGCTTGGGTGTGCGTCTCGACGCCGCGACCGGCGCGATCACCCAGTGGCTCTATCGCGATCCCGCACGTAAGGTAGAACGCATGGCGCGCGGCGAGGGCTTTCCTCTCACCGGCCGCGAAGTCATTCTCACTCCACCTTTGAGCGAAGCGCAAATGCGTGCGCTGAAGGTGGGCGACGTCGTGTTGATCAACGGCGAGATGTACACCGGCCGAGACAACGTCCACGCGCACTTGATGAAGAACCCGCCTCCGGTGGACCTGCGCGGTGCGGCCTTATATCACTGTGGCCCGGTGATGCTGAAGGAAGGAGACAAGTGGTCGGTGAAAGCTGCGGGCCCGACCACCAGCAGCCGCGAAGAGCCGTATCAGGCGGATGTGATCCGCCGCTACGGTGTGCGCGCAGTCATCGGCAAAGGCGGCATGGGTGCTAAGACGCTGGCGGCGCTGAAGGAATGTGGCGCCGTATATCTGAACGGCATCGGCGGCGCGGCACAATATTATGCGCGTACCGTGGAGCAGGTGCTCGGCGTGCACCTGATGGAGTTTGGGGTTCCAGAAGCGATGTGGCACATCCGGGTAAAGAATTTTGCCGCGATCGTAACGATGGATGCGCACGGCAACAGCCTGCACGCGGACATTGAGAAGTCGACCGGCGAATCGCTCGCTGCGTTGCAGAAAGGGTAACCGCCGGGCAGGGTGAATTAGATATACTGCTGGCATCGGACTCTCTGGCGGTCCGATCGTTACATTGAGAGTGGGATATGGGTGCCGTTGGTGAGAGGTTGCGCCGCGAACGCTTGAAAACCGGTCTGGATCTGGATCGGGTTTCTCAGGACACCAAGATTCCTGCCCGGTTTTTGGAAGCCATTGAACAGGAGGAATTCGAGAAGCTTCCCGGGCGTGTATTCCTGTTCAGTTTCTTGCGCCAGTATGCGCAGGCTTTGGGGCTGGACGAACTGGAATTGATGGCACAATTGCGTGCGGAGCAGGAACCGCCGCCGCCCGCGCCGGTTCCGGAATCTCCCCGTCCACGACGCCGGCGGACGCAGGTCGGGGTGATGCTCGCCGGGGCGGCTGTTCTGCTATTAGCTTTCATCCTGGCGAACCCGAGGCCTTGGAATTGGAGTGCCCAACATGTGCCGCCCGCGCCGCGGGGAGCTTTGATTGTTTCCTCGGGGTCTGCCGACCGCATGGTATCGTCGGTGCCGGAGCAACCGCCGCCCGCGCCTGTGGTTCCCGCGGGCTTGCGGCTGGTGTTGGTCGCCAAACAACGAACCTGGGTGACGGCCAAGCGCGACGGTCGCAGCGCGTTTGCCGGCACGCTGCAGCCCAACGAAAGTCGGGTTCTCGAAGGCGGGGAAACGGTCGATCTGGTAATCGGGAATCCGGAGGCGGTGGATCTCAGCTTGAACGGAAAGCTGATCGAGATCGCCGGCCCGCGCGGCGAGATGGCCGAGGTGCGGATCGGGGCGCCGGACGCGCCGCCCGTTATTTCCCATCGCCGCCCGCTGGCAGACTTATACTAGACGGCGCGTGGCAGGCCGCGACTGATTGCGATTGAGTGGAGCGGCTGATACACTAAAATTTCCTTGGCCAGGTAGCTCAGTTGGTAGAGCGCAGCCCTGAAAAGGCTGGCGTCGGCGGTTCAATTCCGTCCCTGGCCACCATGGAATCAACGACTTACAGGTGCCAGAACAGCGAGTTTGGTCCCAATTGGTCCCAAAACCTTTAACCTAACTCGCTTGGACTCGTCTCCCAAGCGTTACGATCTGATGAAGGGTGAGCGTGGGTTCTTGTACCCGCCGAAATGCGCCCGCTGCTCTGCAGACTTCAAGCCCCTTCAAGTGATCCGAAGCGATGCCGACTTCCGCAACCTGGGAGCCGCGTGGCTGCGTTTTCCCAGCCCGTCCGGGATCACGGGACCTGCAAGAGACGCAAGGCGGCTAGCAGGTCAAAAAAGCCACGTCATAACGCCGAGACGAGTCGGACCAGCTCGGCAGCGCCAGTTTCGATTTCCAGCTTGGCTCCAGCCGGAAGGCGATCTTTGAACCGTTCGACGGTTTCGACTACCGTGTTCACATGTCGCTTGCACTGTTCGTAATGTTGGGCGTTGCCAAGATCGCGTTCATACTTCCCTAGAGCGGCGAAGGTGAAGCCAAAATCAAGTTCGGTTTTGAGAAATCCGAACAGATACCTGTTGGATTGTAATTTCAGCTCGTTGAAGTCCAGTGCCACAAGTTCTCACCTTATCCAACTCCTACCACCGCTCACACGCCAGCACCAGCCGTCCGGGGCCTGGGGGCCGGAAGGCAGGCAAGGCGGGT
>CAYTJD010000162.1:0-55518 GCA_964438005.1 uncultured Solibacteraceae bacterium
CCAACCCGAGAACCCGTTGCAACCCCAAGGCGCTGGCCCCGTTCTTCTGAGTTGTGACCCAGTACATGGCGCGAAACCAATCCGCCAGCGGCTTGCGCGTGTCCTGAAAGATTGTCCCCGCTGTCACCGAGGTCTGGTGGCCACATTTGCGGCACTCCAGCAGCACCGTCCTCACCGGCCAATATTGATCACCCGCGCAGCGCGGGCATCGAAACCCCGCTGGCCACCGGAGCCGAAAAAGGTAGTCGCGACACGCCCGCTCCGTCGCAAACTGCACGTCAAATTCCTTCAGGTTTCGGGGGAATTCCTCCACAGCCCGCCATACTACAGGTTGTGGCCACCTGAGTCAAGTAAATATCCACCTATCGAAATTCTGCTTTCGAGAAGGGAATTCAGTGCGCCGACTTTTGCTCCTTGTTAGTTTCTGCGCGTTCCAGCACAGCCTTCTTGCTGACGCGATATCTTATGTGGATTCTTCGACCGGTCAGTTTGGCGAGATCGACCTCAATACGGGGGCCTTCACGCTGATTGGCACCAATACGGTCACTAGCGGACTCGCGCTCGCCGGTGGAGTCATCTACGGCGAAGATTCCGCAAATAACCTGGTGACGATTAACCCGCTGACTGGCGCCACCACTATCGTGGGAAAGACGGGCGTCACCTTTCTAGTCTTTACGGCGTTGAACAACGGTTCGCTCTACGGAATGGATAGTTCGGAGAACCTGTATTCTATCAATGCGACGACGGGCGCGGCGACGCTTGTCGGTGCCACCGGCCTACCCCCGATTGGCGGCGGCTTTGCCAATAGCCTCGCCGGCTCCACAACTCTTTACTACACCATAGACCAAACGAGTCCAGGGCTCGGCCCGTCGCTCTACACAATCAATCCCCTCACGGGTGCCGCCACGCTGGTGGGCTCTACCGCTGGCGACATCGCGGGATCCGCGTTTGTCAACAACACCTTGTACGGTTTCGTCTTTCCGTACATCAACGGCGCGGACACGCCGCATGTCGATGTGATCAATACGACTACAGGCGCTGCCACTTTTCTCGCGAATACTTCCGCGTCCGTGAACGGTTCAATTAATGGCGGAATCCCGACGGTTCCCGAACCCGTCCACGGGATTTCGTTCCTGACAGGCGGGATTCTTGGGTTGTTCCTACTGAGCCGGTGTCGAGGTTCGCGCGCGTTCGTCAAGTAAGGCGGGCAGCCCACACCGATTCCCAACTCCGCCTCTACTCAAATCCCTGATAGATTTTGAGCCACCCCTGTCGAACAAGCCGGCCCGGCTGATCTTCTCGTTAAGTTGCGCTTCTTACTGCGTGGTGCCCGCGCTCGACGGCAAAACGACCTGCCTCAAAACACAGGCCGGAAGTATCGTCAGGACAGCCATCGTGTGTTTCATCCTTTGAATTCGATCGCCTGATCCGGACCGGGCTTGTTCCCAAGCCGTACCCGTGCCAATCTGCGGCCGGAAACCCTCCCGTAGTTTCTACGGGATAATGAACTGATGCGCGGCGCCTCCCCAACTGCATGAGCAAATACTCCAAGCGCCCTCTCGATTTCAGCGGACTTCGGACCATCGGCCTCAAAGAACGCGGCGGCAAAGTAAAGACCGCCGATTTCGCGGGCGTCTATCGAAAGGGTTCCGGTGTCGCGGGATGGCTCGATTCGTTGCCGCACATCCTGGCCGGCGCTTCGTTTCGCGGCGTGGTCGAGGCGGTTTGGACGGCACGCGCGCGGCGGCGCGCGCTCATCTGGGCGCTGGGCGGCCACGTCATCAAGTGCGGACTGGCGCCGGTATTGATCGATCTCATGCGCCGCGGCTACGTGACCGTGTTTGCGCTCAATGGCGCCGCCGCCATTCACGATTTCGAAATCGCGCGCGCCGGCCACACCAGCGAGGATGTGGAGGCTGTTCTGCCCGATGGCCGCTTTGGCACCGCCGAGGAGACCGGGCGGGACATGAACCGCGCCATCGCGGAAGGCGACCGTGACGGTCTCGGCATCGGAGAATCGCTCGGCCGCTGCCTGGACTCCTCCGCCGCTCCCGAGCACGCCGCGTCCAGTCTGCTCCTGCAAGCCTACCGGCACCAAACGCCGGTCACCACGCACGTCGCAATCGGCACCGACACGCCGCACATGCACCCCGCGGCCGATGGCGCCGCGCTCGGTTCCGCCAGTCTCCGCGATTTCCGTTTACTGTGCGCGTATGTCGCCGACCTGCACGACGGTGGCGTCTATTTGAATTGTGGCTCAGCCGTGGTGCTGCCGGAGGTCTTTCTGAAGGCCGTATCGGCCGTCCGCAATCTCGGCCACCCGCTGGCCAACTTCACCACCGTCAATTTCGACTTCTTGCAACACTACCGTCCGCGCGTCAACGTCGTCGAGCGCCCCCACGCGCAGGCCGGCGGCGTAGGCTACGCCATCACCGGCCATCACGAACTCCTGCTTCCGCTGCTGGCGGCCGCGCTCATCGAAAGGGAAGCATGACCGAGCAGCATCCCTTCGAACCGCTCGGCCTGCCGCCCCAGCCGGATACGCCAGCGTCCGAGCCGCATCCGCCCCCCGACCGCGGCGAAACGTTCTGGACCTACGGCGATGTCCTCATCTTTGCGGGCCTCGCGATCCCGTGTCTCCTGCTGGGTATCGGCTTCGTCAAGGCGCTGGAGTTTTTGTTCCGTTTCCATCCCAGGGCCCGCATGATGGAACTGCTGCCGGCCCAATTTCTTGGCTACGCGCTGTTGTTCACGGCCTTGTACCTTCTCTTTAAGTGGCAGTACGGTCGCCCCTTCTGGCGTTCTCTGGCCTGGAACGCGCTCCGCTTGCCTGCGCTGCTCGTCATCCTCGCCGGCTCGGCCACCGCTTTCGGTGTTTCGGCCGTCGCCATCCTGCTCCAGACTCCGGTCACCAACAACCCCATGACGGAAATGCTCGAAGACCCCACCTCTCTGGTGCTGGTTGCCGTCTTCGGCGTGACGCTCGGCCCGTTATTCGAAGAGCTCTTCTTTCGCGGCTTCCTCCAACCGCTGCTGGTGCGAAGTCTCGGTGTGACCGCCGGCGTCCTGGTGGCGGCCATCCCCTTCGGGCTGCTCCACTTTCAGGAGTATGGCAATTCCTGGCGTCACGTCGTTCTCATTTCTCTCGCCGGCGCCGCGTTCGGCGCCATGCGCCAGCTCACCCATTCCACTAAGGCATCGACCCTCATGCACGCCTCGTACAATGCTCTGTTCTTCGTCGCACTCCTCGCGCAGCGCGGCGCGATTCGCCACTGATCCCGATCCTATGATTGAAACCGTCCAGTGGATTGATGACACCGTCGTTCTGATCGACCAGACCCGCCTGCCCCTGGCGGAGGATTATGTAACCTGCCGCACGTACGAGGAAGTCGCTGGGGCGATCCGGTCGATGGTGGTGCGCGGCGCCCCGGCCATCGGCGTCGCGGCGGCCATGGGCGTTGCGCTCGGTGTGTTGCGCGCTCCCGAGCAGGACCTCGAGCGCCACTTCGAAACCATCTGCGATACCTTGGCCCGGACACGTCCCACCGCGGTCAATCTGTTTTGGGCGATCGAGCGCATGCGGCGGCTGTATGCCAGGCTGCGCGGCCTGCCCGTCTCCGAGATCCGCCGCTCCCTCGTCGAAGAAGCCCGGCTGATTCGCGAAGAAGACATCTCCATCTGCCGCGCCATCGGTCAGAACGGCGCCGCGCTCGTGCCCGACCACCGCACCGTCCTCACGCATTGCAATGCCGGAGCCCTGGCCACCGCGGGCTACGGCACCGCGCTCGGTGTGATTCGCGCCGCGGTCGAATCCGGCAAGCAGATTGACGTATTTGCGGATGAGACCCGGCCTTTTCTGCAGGGCTCGCGGCTCACCGTGTGGGAACTCCAGCAGGATCGCATCCCCACCACGCTCATTACCGACAACATGGCCGGCCACTTCCTCAAATCGGGCCGCATCGGCTGCGTGCTCGTCGGCGCGGATCGCATCGCCGCCAACGGCGATGTTGCCAACAAGATCGGAACCTACGGCGTAGCCGTCCTCGCTCATGAGAACCAAGTGCCGTTCTTCGTGGCCGCTCCCATCTCCACTCTTGATCTCACGCTGGCTTCCGGCGACCAGATCCCCATCGAACAGCGCGCCGCCGCCGAAGTCACTCACGTCTTTGGCCACGCCGTGGCCCCCGCTGGCACCGCCGTCGAGAACCCCGCCTTCGACGTCACGCCCGCCCGCTATGTCTCCGCTATCATCACCGAGCGCGGCGTCGCCCGCGCCCCCTACTCCGAATCTCTGCGCCGGCTCACGGGTTGATCCCCTGTGTTAAGTTGAACGTAAATGCGTATTCTCTGTGCCCTCCTGCTTTCTGCCGCGGCCTTGTTCGCGGCCGACATCAACCGCCCTATGCAGCGCTTCACGTTGCCCGACGTCAAAGGACACGATCACGACTCCATCGAGTGGAAAGGCAAACCGATGGTGATCGAATTCATGGCGCCCAACTGTCCCCATTGCCTCGCGTTTATGTCGGTCCTCAAGCAGGTGCAGCAGAAGTACGGGGATCGCATCACCATTGTCGCCATGGTCAATCCACCGACCACTCCCGACCAGGTCAAGCAAATGATCGACCAGCAGAAGATCGCTTACCCCGTCCTGCTCGATGCCGGCCGCGCGGCCTACGCCTACATCCGCAAGCAGGCCTTCGACCTTCCTTACGTGTTCCTGATCGATGCCGACGGGACCATCCGGGAAGCGTATGAATACAGCTCGACGACGGTGGACTTCTTCTACGGCAACGCCCTGCTGCCGCGCATCGACAGCCTGTTCAAGCCCGCAACGTCGAAATAACTACTTTTCCCGGTCCAGGTATTTCACGAACATTACTTCGTTGCCGCGCTCGTTGTACAGCAACTCGTCCACCAGGTTCCGCGCCATCAGGATGCCGAAGCCGCCCGGCCGCTGCCCGGTCTCCGCGCGAATCTCCACGTGCCGTGTCGGCGAATCTTCCGGGTTGCAGAGCGCCGAGTGATGCAGCGATTCCAACGAAAACCCTTTCCCGGGATCTTGCACATGGACAATCAGTGAGCGGGCCGTGCGCAGCAGTTTGACCAGCACTCGCTTCCGGGCATCGGATTTTCCGCCGTGTTCGATCGCGTTGAGGAGCAGCTCGCGGAACGCCGTCGCCACATCCTCCCAGATTTCTTGCGGCATCTCCCCGATCAGTTCGCCGATCAGATGCACCGCGCGTTCCGCCGCTTCCAGCTTGCAGCGTACTTCCATGCTGATCCATTCCCGCCGCGCCGACAGGATCTTGATATCGTTCTGCCAGGCAGAGGATTCCAGCGCCTGGTGCACCATCTCCGCCAGCGCTCCCGCAGCCAACGGCTTGTGGAAATAGCTGTAGGCCCGCGCCCGCATGGCGTCGATTGCTCGCTCGGCGCTCTGCTCGCCGGTTACGATGATTCTCACTTCGGGCTGAATGCCGCGGATCTTTCGCACCAGCCTCATGCCGTCGGACCCGTTGCCGCCTTGCCCCGCTAGTACGAGATCGCATGGATTTGCCCGCAGGTAAGACAACGCTTCGCGTCCGTCATAAACGTTCTGGATCTTTCGGTCCTCCCGGTTTAACGCCCCGGCAAGGAGTTCGTGGACCGCGGGGTCCGAATCGATGACAAGCAGGGAGCGTTCGCTCACACTTACAATGTAGCTGAGGAGGGGCGTGCCGTGGATACTCTCTACCGTCGACCGGAGAGATTGAAATATTGTAACGAACGCGCCGTCCGAGGCATCTTTCACTCCGGCATGAAACTGCTGGTTGTGTGCCTGGCCGCTGCGGGCATGGCTGCCGCCCAGATCGGCTTCCCGGGGCAATACCCCCCGTTGGGCTATCCCGGTGGCTATCCGCCCGGATCACCCCGAGGACCCTATCCGGGCACCGGTGGCGGAGTACCGACTCCCCGAGGTGGGGGCAAACAGCCCAAAAATTCCAAGAATGACACAGCGCCGTTACCCAACTTTCGTGGCAAGGTGAAGCAGATGGATTCCAAGTCCATCAGCCTCGAACTCGATGACTACCGCGTCATGGAGTTCCGGGTGACCGGCAAGACCAGGTTCACCAAGAACGGCGAGGACCTTAAGAACCCTAAGTTCAATCCGGGCGACCAGATTTCCGTGGAGGCTTCCGAAGAGCCCGACAATTCCATGACCGCCGTGAACGTGTACTGGGAGAAAGCCGCGGCGGCTGCGGGCAGCGAGGACAAAGGGAGTAAAGACCCGGTGGTCGACACCTGGAAAGATGTCCCGAAGGAGGCTCCGCAAACTGCCGCCCGCGCAACTTCACCGCCGCCGGCGCCCCGCGATCCGACTGATCCGGGGCCCCCCACGCTGAAGCGCGGCAAGCCGGCTCGCGGCCCCGAGACGGCGACGCCGGAACCGGAACCTGTGCCGCCGGCGCCTGTGCAGACTGCGTCGAACAGCGTGCCGTTGCCGAGTGTGAATCTGCCTCCCTCGGCGCTGCCGCGAACCGAGCGCCCGGAGGATCAGGTTGCCCAGCCCATCCGGCAGGAGGATGCCTTGATTCAGAAGGCGGCCGAAGCGGCGCTCGAATTCACCGAGACCCTGCCCAACTACGTCTGCCAGGAGATGATGGCGCGGTCGATGAGCGACTCGACGCCGGCCAACTGGCACGCCCAGGATGTCGTCGCCATGGAAGTGGTCTACGAGAACGGCCGCGAGAACTATCGCAACATCACCCTGAACGGTAAGGCGACCAACAAGCAGCTGAGCGATCTGGGCGGTGCGTATTCCACGGGCGAATTTGGCACCGTCCTCATCGACTTGTTCTCGCCCGCCACCGCGGCGGAATTCCATCTCCGCGGCGAATCGCGAATCTCCGGCGTCAGCGCCAAACTCTATGGCTTCGACGTGAAGCGCGAGAATTCCCACTGGGATCTGCATTTCGGCCCGCAGACCTACTCGCCGGCCTATAGCGGTGCGGTCTGGATCGATCCCGCCACAAGCCGAGTGCTGCGCATCGAAATGGAGGCCAAAGGCCTGCCTAAGGACTTCCCGGCCGATCACGTCGAGAGCGCGACCGACTACCAGTACGTACGGCTCGGCGGCACGCAGCAGTTCCTGCTACCGGTGCATGCGGAGACTTTGAGCTGCCAGCGCGGCACCGCGTTCTGCAGCCGCAACACGATCGATTTCCGCAACTACCACAAGTACACCGGCGAATCGAGCGTCGAATTCGGGACCGTGAAGTAACCGCGCGTCGGTTGTTACAATGAGCGCGCATGCCCGCCAAGAGCCGTGCCCGCAAGCCGAGCCGCGCGGAGCCGGTCGCTGAACCCAATCCGTCTTGGTGGGAGCGGCTGGCGTCGGAGCGCGTTATTTTCGCGGGCTTCGCGCTCGCGGTCCTGCTGTTCTATGCCAAGCCGCTCTTCGATGCGGCGGCTTCCATTCATTGGGACGCGGCCGACGAATTCTTTCCGGCGCAGAAGTACTTTTCCGACATGCTGCATGCCGGGAAGTTGCCGTTCTGGACGCCGCACCTGTTTTCCGGCATGCCGTTGCTGGCCGATCCGCAGGCCGGCGCGTGGTATCCGCTCAACTGGCCGTTCTTCCTGATCGGCGTTACTCCGCGCAGCCTGATGTGGGAGACGGCGCTGCACGCTTTCCTCGCGCTCACGGGCGGTTACCTGCTCGGCCGCGCTCTGTCCCGCAGCCGCATGGGCGCTGTCTTTGTCGGTGTCTTCTTCGCCTTCTCCGGCTTCTTTGCCGGCCACGCTTCGCACACGGTGATCTTCCAGGCCGCGGCTCTGTTGCCGTGGCTGCTGTGGACGGGCTTGCGCGCCGCCCGGTCGCCGCGGTGGCTGCCGGCGCTTGCCGTGGTTTCCGGTTTAACGGTGTTAGCTGGTCATTTCCAGACAGCGCTGTACGCACTGTTTGCGCTGGCTTGTGTTCTGATCGGCGATTTCGCGGTGCACCGTGTGTCGGTTCGCGGCATGCTCCAGGCGCTACTGTGCGCGGGCGCCGGGGCGGTACTGCTCTCCGCGGTCATGACGCTTCCGGGTCTCGAATTGACTGCGCAATCTATCCGCGCCGGCGCCGACTACCGCCGCGATTCCGGCGCCCGTCTCGTTCCCGGCGCTTTGCTGACTCTGGTGAGCCCCGATCACTACGGGGCGGTCGAGGACGAGAACTACACCGGCCCGGCGGACGACACGCAGTTCTATTTCTATGAGAGCCTCCTGCTGGTGCCCCTGGCGCTGCTGGGGCTGGCGGCATCGCCCCGCCGCTGGCACGCGCTGGCGCTGCTCGTTCCCGCCGCATGGTACGCCTCCGGGCCGCCTGGCGGTTTCTATTCGCTGATCGCGCAGTTGCCCGGTTTTCGCAGCGTGCGCGCGCCCATCCATATCTGGTTTGTCGCCGCGCTCGGTTTGGCGCTGCTGGCCGGCGCGGGCCTCGATGTTCTCCGCGACCGTATCCGTGCGTCGTGGGTGACGGCCGCGCTGCTGGTTTTTGTGGCCGGGGACCTGTGGTATTGGAACATGGACCGCAACAACCTGGTCTACGCGCGCGCATCGTGGGAAGAGCGGTACGGCGGAGGGCAGGAGCGCCTTGGCGCGGCCGCGGCGCCGTTGTTGCGCGATCCACTCGGCCGTCTCTATGCGCCGTTTGATTCGCCCTCGTTTGGGCCGCTCGACGGAACTCTGAACAGCCGCATCGAAGCGACGTTCGGCTATAATCCGCTGGAGCTGAAACGCTACACGCAGTACATGGAGGCGGCGGCCAAGAATCCGAAGCTGCTGGATGCGCTGGCGGTGACGGTGAAGTTGAACGCGGCGAACGGTGCCTTAGAGCCGAATCCGACAGCGCTGCCGCGCGTCTACGCGCCTCCGGTGGTGATGCCGGCGCCCGCTGGCGGAGCGGAGCTGGCTTTGCTCGAGCCGGCGGCCGAAAGCTACGTCGAAGGCCTGACCGCTCAGATGACACAAAATGCCGGCGCCCGCGTGCGGATTACGGAATACACCGGCGATTCGTATCGTGTCCATTACGAGTCCGATCACAACACGTTTCTCCGCATCGCAGTGCCCTATTTTCCGGGCTGGCGCGCGGTGGTAGATGGGAAAGAACTGCCGCTCATGCCGGCGGATCTGGCCCTGATGGGAGTGATCGTTCCTTCAGGCAGCCACGATCTGACACTCCGCTACCACTCCACTTGGTTTCAGACCGGGGCGCTGATCAGCTTTCTTTCCTGGCTCGCTGTGCTGGTGTGGCTGTTCCGAGCGCGGCCGCGGCTTTCTGAGTCGCAGCCGATTTGAGGAACGACAGATACTCCTGCGGATTCGTGGTCCGCCCCGGGAACGTGGCGATCACTTTTTCGTTTGCGTCCAGAATGGCGTAGAACGGGCTGGCGATCGTATTGAACTTCGAAAGTTCGAGCTTCTGGTTCTCTTCCGCGGCCTTGTCGTCGGTGTCCGTAAAGAGGTCGACCAGCACGAAACCCTTCAACATCGCGGCGATTTCCGGCCTGGGGAACATGTTGGATTCCATCCAGTGGCAGTTGGCGCAGGCGACGCCGGTCAAGTTGACGAACACGAGTTTGCCATCGCGCCGCGCCTCGTCGAGCGCCTCGCGATACTGATTTTTTTTCCAGGTGAGGCTGGTGGCGGAGGCGCGAGCGCCGCCGGCACTGGCTTCCGCCGCGGGCACGTAAGAATCGAGATAGCCGAGACTCGATCCAAACATGCCGGGCGCGAGGCTGAGAGCGAACACCAGAAACGCCATGCCGGTCAGCAGGCGGCCGAGGCCCATCGGTTCATCCGGCTTGACGCCTTCGAGCCGCACGAAGCCCAGCAGATACAGGCCGGCCATCGCGGCGAGCACGATCCAGACGGAAAGAAAGCGGTCGCGCGTGAGAGCGCCCCAGCCGAGCACCTGATCGACGCTGCTCAAGTATTTCAGACCGGCGCCGAGGATCACGAAGCCCATCACCACCTTGACCCGCGCGAGCCAGCCGCCGCTTTTCGGCAAGCGCTTCAGATAAGACGGGAACAACGCCAGCAGGAAAAAGGGCAGCGCCAGGCCGGCTGCGAACGTCACCATTCCCGCGACGGGGCGCGCCATGCCGCCGCCCACCGACGCGGCCAGCAGCGTGCCCACAAACGGTCCGACGCACGCAAAGGAGGCGAGGGAAAACGTCAGCCCCATGATCAGCGTGCCTGCGAACCCGCCTTTGCCCGACGATTGGTTGAGGCGCGTCAGTACGGAGGACGGTATGGTGATTTCGAAGGCGCCCAACAAGCTGAGACCGAACGCCAGAAAGAGAGCCGCGATGAATCCATTGACCCACGGATTCGCCCCGAGTTGCACGATGCCGAAGGGGCCGACTATCGCGGTCAACAACAGGCCCAGGCCCGAGAACAACACGATGATGCCGAGGCAGAATACCACCGCTTGGGTCACTGCGTCGCGCCGCTCACCCGATTGCTGATTCAGGAAATACGACATCGTGATCGGGATCATCGGAAACACGCACGGTGTGAAGATGGTGGCGAGGCCGAAGCCAAATGCCACCAGGAGGAAGCCCAACCAGCCTTGATCGGCCGGCTGTGGGGCCGGAGTGGCGGCTTCCACAATCGCATTGGGCGCGCCGCTGGGCCCGGGTTCGGCGTAGCCGGCGGGAATCGCAGCGGCCACGGCCGGCGCCTCCGGATCGATGGTGAGCGTGGCGGTGGCGGTGCGCTTTACCGGAGGAATGCACACCTTGTCGTTGCAGGTCTGATAGCGCGCGGTGACGGACAGGTCCTGCGGTCCTTTGGGCGCGTCCTTCTTTACGTCGAGTTCGACGAAGAAGGCGACCTGCTTTTCGAATGTCTCAGTGGCGGCTTGAAAATTGGGATCGAATGCCTTGTGCGGCGGCGGCTGCAGAGTGCGAAACTTCTGGTCAATCGCCGGATTCGGGGCGACTGAAATTGTAGTGGGAATCGCGCCGGGCGTCGAGAGCGAATACAAGTGCCAGCCGGGATCGATCTGGCCGGTCATGCGGGCGAGCACCTTCGAGCCCGGAGCGGCTGCCGCCGGCTCCACGGCGAGGGACCACTTTACCTGGTTGCTGCCGATGCTCTGCGCGTGCGCACAGGAGAGCGCCACCAAGAGGCAGCCGAACTTGGTCAGATGGCTCATTCTTCTTAGACGCTGGGGAAGGCCGGCGGCTTCAGTTCGCCTGAATTACCATTTTATCGCCGGCCGAAGACCGCAACTCCTCTTCAATTCGCTGGTTGATGCGGCCTTCGAAGAACTCGGCCGCGACGCGGATCGCGTTCTTGATCGCATTGGCGTTGGAGCGCCCGTGGCAGATGATGCAAACGCCGCGCACCCCCAGCAGGGGCGCGCCGCCGTACTCGGAATAGTCGACCCGCTTCTTGAAGTCGCTAAAGGCGGTTTTGGACAACACGTAGCCGATCTTGCGCGTGATGGTGGCTTCGAGCGATTCCTGCAACAGGTGTTTCACCATCTCGACCAGCCCTTCGCTCACCTTCAAGGCCACGTTGCCGACGAAGCCGTCGCAGACGATCACGTCCACCTGTCCGGTGTAGATGTCTCGCCCTTCCACGTTGCCGATGAAATTCAGGTTCAATTCCTTTAGCAGCCGCATGGCGGCGCGGGTCAGCTCGTTGCCTTTGTGATCCTCTTCGCCGATGGACAGGATGCCTACGCGCGGCTTGGGGCGGCGCAGGATGATGCGCGAATAGATCTCTCCCATGACGGCGAACTGCGCGAGCATGGTGGGAGTGCAATTCACGTTGGCGCCCACGTCGACGACCACGACCGGCCGGTCGACGCCTTCAATGGTGGGAAGCACGCCGGCCAAGGCGGGACGATCCACGCCCTCGACTTTGCCGTTCACCATTTTGGCGGTGGCCATAACCGCGCCGGTATTGCCCGCCGACACAAAACCGGCAGCCACGCCCTTGCGCACCAGACGCGCAGCGACATGCACGGAGCTATCGCGCTTGGTGCGGATGGCATCCACGCTGTCCTTCATGGTGATGACTTCGCTGGCGTGGACGATCTCAATGGGGAGACCACGCGCGTCGCTGTGCTTTGCCAATTCGTGGCGCACTACATCCTGTTGGCCGACCAGAATGACTTTCACGCCCAGGATTTTGGCGGCGCGAACCGCGCCTTCAACTTCCGATTTGGGCGCGGTATCCCCGCCCATTGCGTCCACGGCAATGGTTAGCATCTGGACTCTTTAGCTTACTCCTGTTCGACCTCGACGACTTCGCGCCCTTTGTACTGGCCGCAGTGCGGGCAGACCCGGTGCGGGAGCTTCGGCTCGTGACAGTTGGGACACTCGGACAAGCCGGCGGCCTTCAGCGCGTCGTGCGCGCGGCGGTTGCTAGTCCGCCTCTTGGAGTGTCTGCGTTTGGGATTCGGCATGTTTCTTCCTTCAGTCTTCTCCCGTCGTACCCGGGATCTATCTTATCGAAAATCAGTAATCAGGGTTCGAGATTCCGTAGGGCGCCCCAGCGGTCGTCGGCGGTAACGACTTTGCAGGCGCAGGCCGTCTCGTTGCGGTTCTTGCCGCAGACGGGGCAGATGCCTTTGCAATCCTCGCGGCACACGCGCTGCATGGGCAAGGCCAGCAGAACCTGTTCGCGGAGGATGTCCTCCAGTTGCATGCCGGCACCTTCGTAGAAGCCCAGCTCGGTTTCGCCCTCGTCAATCTCAACTTCCTCGTCGTGCGCGATGTCGGACATCGGCCGGTAAAACAAATCAAAGCCGGAGTCCAGCGGAAACCGGGTCTGGGCCAGACAACGGTCACATTCCGCCGTCAGTTCCCCTTTATATTCTCCCTGGACCCGAATCTCTCCCCCCGAGTGTGCCAGCAATTCGGCAGACCCGGTGACGCGCAGGGGCGCCGACTGCGTGAGATCCTCGTCCGAAAAATCAATCTGACCCGGCTGGAAGGTCTCGTCGAAACGAACCTTCCGCAACTCCATCTCTTTGATGCTGAGGAACATAACGGACACCAGGATGTCGGGCAGGATTTTATTATAGCATCGGCGGGCGGTTCTACCGGTGGACGCGCGTGAAATCGGCAGCCAGTTGGTTGGCGCCGCAGCGAGATACGAAACGAACCCATTTTGGGGCATCGGCATCCGTCGCCCTTGATGTAAATCATTGAAACAAATGATTTCCCTGCGGTGCGGCCGAGTTTTACGAAACGAACCCATTTTCGATCCCCGTGACGGTCTCATTCTGTAAACCCGACGGATGCATGGTTCTCTCGTCTTCCAGACTAGCGTGCTGTCGGACCAGAACTGACAGCCGAAAGAGGCAAGCCATTCAATCGAGGGAAGATTGAGCCGGGGCCGGCTTGTCACCGGGCTTCAGGCCGGGGCTTGGCAGAGGTACTTTCCGGCTTCTTTGCGGAGGACGTCATCGATATTTTTGAAAGCCTGTTCGAACCTGGAAAGAGATTTCCTCGATTTTTCGAATTCTTGACGGAACAAATCTCCAGCCGGATTCGCGCGCTTTGCTCCACTCGATTATCTGTTGAAAAAATTTCAAAACAAAATCAGGACTGTGGCGTATATAGGGATGTGACTTCCAGTCGATGATCGAGTGGAGTATCCTGCAGTCCATGCCAAGACGCGAGTCGCCGCTACAAAGTGAAATGCTCCAGGGAACGCTGGATATGCTGGTCCTCCAGACACTGGTTCTGGGTCCGGCCCATGGGCACACGATCGCGCATGCCATCGAGCGAGGGTCCGGGGAGGTGCTGCAGATTGAACACGGCTCCCTGTATCCCGCCCTGCATCGCCTGGAGGATCGCGGGTGGATCGCGTCCTTTTGGGGCACCTCGGAAAACAACCGCAAAGCGAAATACTACCGGCTGACCCCGGCAGGCCGGAAGCAGTTGACCGCGCAGACCACACGCTGGGAAGAAGTGGTGCGGGCCATCGGCCGTATTCTGAAACCGGCCACGGAGTGACGATGAGCTTACGGCGATTCTTCCGGCGCGGGCAATGGGATCGGGAGCGATCCGAAGAGATGGATTCGTACCTTCGCATCGAGACCGACGAAAACATCGGCCGGGGCTTGTCGTACGAGGAAGCACGGGCGGCGGCGCTCCGGAAACTCGGGAACCGCACCGCAATTCGGGAGGAGATTTACCGGATGAACACGATTACGTTCGTGGACACTCTGGCGGGCGACCTGCGTTACGCGCTGCGCCTGCTGGGGCGCAGTCCGATGTTTACCACCGCCGCCCTGCTGACGCTGGCAATCGGGATTGGCGCCAATGCCGCGGTGTTCAGCGTGGTGAACAGCGTGCTCCTGCGGCCGCTGCGGTACCCCAAGGCCGAGCAACTGGTGGCGCTCCACCAAGATGCGCCCGGGGCGGCGGGACTGGCGAATTCGGCCGACGGTCTGAACCTCTCGCCATCGATGTATTACACGTATGCCGAGCACAACCGGACCTTCCAGGCGCTGGGCGTGTGGACTCAGGGGACGGCGAATGTCACGGGGCTGGTCGAGCCGGAGCAAGTCCGCACGGTTTCGGTCAGTGACGGGGTGCTGCAGGGGCTCGACGTTCCGCCCGTGGCCGGCCGTTGGCTTCTGGCCGCCGATCAGATTCCGCAAGCTTCGGAATCGTTCGGCTTCTTGGGGCGCTCCTCGGCCGTGATGCTCAGCTATGGATTTTGGCAGCGTCACTTTGGAGGAGACCGGTCGATCATCGGACGGAATCTAATGGTGGATTCGCGGCCGCGCCAGATCGTGGGCGTTATGCCGAAGGGGTTTCGGATAGTCAAAGCAGAACCCAATTTGATTCTGCCGCTGGCTTTTGATCGAGGTCGCGTGATTCTGGCGGGCTTCGGATTCCTGGGAATCGGGAGGCTCAAGCCCGGCGTCGCCCTGGCGCAGGCCAATGCCGACCTGGCGCGGCTGTTACCGGTCTGGATGGACACCTGGTCCAATGGGCCCGGTAGCAACGGCCGCTGGTACGAGAACTGGAAAATCCGGCCTACCCTGCGCCCGCTAAAGCAGCAGGTGGTCGGGAACGTAGGCGACGTCCTGTGGGTAGTCATGGGGACCATCGGGCTCGTGCTGCTCATCGCCTGCGCCAACGTTACCAATCTACTGCTGGTACGGGCGGAAGCGCGCCAGCGCGAACTCGCGTTGCGAGCCGCGCTCGGCGCTGGGATCACGCGGATTGTCCGCAGTCTGTTGGTCGAAAGCGTCATGTTGGGTCTAATGGGCGGCGTGCTCGGTGTGGGCGTGGCATATGCCGGTCTGCGCTTGCTGGTGGCGATCGGTCCGGCCAGTCTGCCGCGCTTGAACGAAATCTCGATGGATACCCGCACCTTCGGATTTACGCTGGCGCTTTCGGTGTTGTCGGGCCTGTTTCTGGGACTGGTTCCTGCATTAAGGTATGCGGGACCGCGGATTTCCGCGGCACTGCAGAGCGCCGGCCGGACCGCGAGTGTCAGCCGCGAAAGGCATCGTACTCGTAACGTTCTGGTGGTCGCCCAAGTAGCCCTCGCGCTTGTGTTGTTGGTGAGTGCCGGGCTGATGATCCGCACGGCGCAGGCGCTGCGCACCGTCGAACCGGGCTTCACCGGCCCGGAGCATCTGCAAACCGTGGGCATCGCGATTCCGGCTTCCCTCATTCCGGGGCCCGAACTGGTCACCCGAACTCAAAACGACCTGGCGGACAAGTTGCGCGCGATCCCCGGGGTAACCTCGGTTGGATTTGCACTCGAGGCGCCGATGGAAACAAGGGCTGCCAACTGGGATAACGTGTTTGCCGAAGGGAAAGAGTACCCGGGCGACGTGGCGCCCTTACGGCGGTTCGAGAACGTTTCCCCTGGGTTCTTCCACTCGACGGGTGCCCGGCTGGTGGCGGGCCGCGAATTCACCTGGACCGACATCTACGGTCTGAGACCGATGGTATTGCTCTCCGAGAACCTGGCGCGTGAGTTCTGGGGCACGCCGTCGGCCGCCGTCGGGAAACGGATTCGCCAGTATCCGAACATGCCCTGGCACGAAGTGATCGGCGTGGTTCAGGATGTTCGGCAAAACGGTATTCAGGAAAAAGCACCTGAGATCGTCTACTGGCCCGCTCTGATGCGGAACTATTTCGTTCCCAACGGCGGCCTGTTCGTCACGCGCGCAGTTACCTTCGTGATCCGTAGCGACCGCGCGGGAACGGAGAGCTTCCTCACCCAGGTGAGGCAGGCCGTGTGGTCGGTGAATGCCAGTTTGCCGCTGGCCTCGGTGCGCACGATGCAAGACATCTACGACGAATCGCTGGCGACCACCTCCTTCACTCTCGTGATGCTGGGAATCGCGGGAGCCATGGCGCTGATGCTCGGTTTAATCGGCATCTATGGCGTGATTTCGTACGCCGTTTCGCAACGGAGTCGCGAAATCGGAATTCGGGTGGCGCTCGGGGCAGAGCCGGGGGCCTTGCGGCGGCTGTTCGTGCGCCATGGCCTCGCACTTGCGGGCTCCGGGGCCGCGATCGGCTTGGCGGCGGCAGCCGGGTTGACGCAGCTGATGAAATCGGTGCTCTTCGGCATCAGCCCGGTCGATCCGCTCACCTACACGGCAGTGCCCCTGGTTCTGGTGGCGGCCACGGTCTTGGCCAGTTATCTGCCGGCGCGCCGGGCCGCGGCCGTGGATCCGGTCGAAACGCTACGGGCAGAGTAGACTGCCGCGGACCTCCGTTACCCGAACCGGACCTTCTCCAGCAGCGCCCGAAGGCGGCGTCCCTTGGCCGGGTTGATCATCTCCACACGGCGCCGGCAGACCACTACTCTTTCTCTCAGAAAGCCGTTCCTGCTCGATACGGCGCTCGCAGGCGGCCCAACGTTCGGCGGTGCAATTGGGTTCCCGGCAATCGAATTCGCAGAGCGCGATGCTCTCCGGAACGTCTTGAATGAGTTGATCCATCAGGAAGCGCCAGCCGCGATCGAAGATGCTGGCTTCCGGGATTACCTGGAGTGCGGTGGAGTAGATCGGCATGTCATCCTCTCTCAATCAGGTATTAGGTCCCGATAGTCTTAATTAATGATATGGCGATTCAATTCGAGTGTCAATCGATGGGTACGCCGTTTCCGGCGTCAGGGGGTTCCGGGCGAGGACGGAGCCGGCTTGGGGACTGTCGCCGTGTCGTGCTTTGGCCCAAGACCCAAGGCGATCAGGGAGAGCGAGTTGATCTTGCCGCTGCCATCCAGGTTTTGATCGGCCTGGAACTTCTTGAGGGCTTCCGCGGAAGAGTCGCCCCATTGACCGTTGGCCTGGTCGGCCGGCAAATAACCCTTTGAGACGAGAGCCCGTTGGATTTCTTTGTAGCGCTCGGGAGTCGGGGCGAGCTGGCGGTTACGCCAAGTCGTGCGCCGCGCGGTACTTGTGCCTTTCTTGCCGCGCTTGGCGGCGGTAGAGGAAGCGGTGCCGGCGGTTTTCTTGTGAGCGGCGACCACGCCTTTTTTGGGCGTCGATTTCTTTTTCGCCGGGGCGGGGCCGTCGGCCGCAAAACAAAGCAACCCGAGAGCCACTCCGCCGACCAGAGCGACCAGCTTACGCATGCCTATCGCTAGTGTACCAAGGCTTCAAAGGGTCCTAGGGCGCCGGCCAAAGGGCGGCCGGCGCTCCACCTGTTACTGAGCACCCAACGGAAGCGTGCCGGCCAGGAATTGCGAGGTCCATTCGCGGGAGCCGCGGTCCTGGCGGAGAATGCGAACGGCCACCGCATCGCCCGGCTTCAAGGTGCTTTGAATTCGCCGGACATCGTCGAACGAGTTCACCGGCTGCCGGTTGATCGACAGAAGGATGTCACGCGCCGCTAACCCGATGTCTTCGGCGAAGGAATCCGGCTCGACCGTCGAAATCTGCACGCCGCCCTTCTCCTTGATGCCCAGGTTCTGCCGCTGCGCATCGGTCAGGTTCTGGATGCTCATGCCGAACCGCGCGGTAGTGTTTTCCGTTTTATCCGGTTCCGCCTTCTTGCCTGCGCCGAACTCGTCCGGGAACACCTCAGCGAGGTCGCCGACGACGACTTTAAAGCTCTCGCGCTTTCCGTCGCGCATGGCGGTAACATTCAAAGCCGTGCCGAGGGGTGTGCTGGTGACGGTGTTCACGAGATCGCCGCTGGTCTTAACGGGCTTACCGTTGATGGCCACGATGACGTCCTCGGCCTTCAGGCCGGCTTTCTCCGCGGGGCCGCCCGGGGCAACCGCTTGCACAAAAGCGCCTTCCGCGAGTCCGTACGATTTGAGCAGGGAACGGCCCTGTTCGGTATCGGCCGAACTGAAGCGGATGCCGATGGACCCACGGGTCACTTTACCGGTCTTGATGATGTCGTTATAGACGTTGACGGCAGTGTTGATGGGCAACGCAAAGCCGATGCCTTGGTAGCCACCGGACCGAGAAGCGATCGCCGTGTTGATGCCGATGACTTCGCCGCGGATATTCAGCAGCGGGCCGCCGCTATTACCGGGGTTGATGGCGGCATCGGTCTGCAAGAAGTGCTGGAACTGAGTGGAATCTCCGGGAATGTCGCGCTCCTTGGCGCTGATGATGCCGGTGGTGACGGTGGCCTGGAAGCCGAACGGCGAGCCGATGGCCACGGCCCAATCGCCGACTTGTACGGCGTCGGAGTTGCCGATCTTGGCGGCAGTGAGATCCTTCTTGCCTTCGACCCGAATCACGGCGAGGTCGGTCTGAGGATCGGTGCCGACCACCTTGGCGTCATACTGAGTCGGGTCGCCGGAGAATTTCACCTGGATGCGATCGGCTTTGTCGACGACGTGATTGTTGGTCAGCACATATCCGGCGCGGTCTACCACGACGCCAGAACCGAGCGCGAAGCCACGGCGCTGCGGCTGGTCCGGCGCGCCTTCCCCAAACGGGTTGCCGAAGAAGCGCTGGAAGAGATCGGGAAGGCTGCTATCGTCGCCACCCTGGTCATCATCGGGCGGCTGGACCTGGCGGCGCCGCGGCTGGTTGCGGGTCTGCACCTGGGCTTTCGGCCGGTACTCGGTGGAGATATTGACCACCGACGGCTCCAGTTGCTTGGCGATCTGCGTAAAGGTTGTGGATAGCTCCACCGGATTGGGGATGGCCAGCGGCGTCGCGCCGGGCGCCACGGTGTTCTCCTTGGCTGCCTTCACGCCGGACGTAATCAGCGTACCGATCACGATGCCGATCGACAGCGTAAAGAGAATCAGCGTAAACGAAAGGAATTTCTGTGTGCGCAATTTGTCTAAGAAGCTCATGGATTTTCCTCAATCCTGCGTGTGCCAGACCAGGCCAAAATCATTATAATCCCGCCCTCGAGCACCGCTGATTCATGGATGTAGTCCCGGTTGCATTGGTTTCACTTCCACCAACACGACACCGCTCAGGATCAGAGCCGCTCCGGCCGCCCCGCGTCCGGTCAGACCTTCTCCGAGGGCCCAATACGAAATCAGCCAGGCAAAAACCGGCTCCAGGGTGTAGATCAGGGCGGTTCTTGTCGAACTGGTAAACTTCTGCGCCCAAGCCTGGATGGTGAAGGCCAGAGCCGTGGCCAGAAGACCTGTAACCAGTATCGCGTAGATCACGGCGGCGCGCCATACGACGTGTGGGGGCTCCACCCACCAAAATAGAGTGACGGCCAGCACGGCAGAGGTCGCAATCTGAGTGAGGGAGAGCATTTCGAAACTGGTCTTGCCCGAAAAATGCCCGAGGACCACGATGTGTGCCGCGAACGCAACCGCACAGAGCAGGGTCAGCAAGTCGCCCCTGCCAATGGACGAGATCGGGCCTGCGAGCGTCATCAGACTCATGCCGCCGGTCGCGACGAGAACTCCGAGCAACTCGCGGGCCTGCGGTTTGGATCTATAGACGAGTGCGGCCAACAAAGGTACCAAAACGGACGAGAGGCCGGTCAAGAAGGCGGACTTGGCCGGTGTTGTCAGCCGTAAGCCCAGTGTTTGGAATAAAAAGCCGCTGAATAAGACAATTCCGGTCAGGATTCCACCACCGAGAGAGCGCGGCTCCGTTCTGGAGCCGCGGAAGCCAAGCAGCCAGAGGCCGGCCAACGCGGCCGTGGCTAAGGAAAATCGCAGCGCGAGGAAGAGCAAGGGGGAGACGTCGCGCAAGGCCGACTTCACGAGCGTGAAGGTGGCACCCCAGACCAGTGTGTTGAAGGCTAACGCCAAGTCCGCCTTGCGGCGGCTCACTTGCGGCTCCCACCCGGGTCGCGCAAGAGCAACAGAAGAAGCAGGAGGATGCGCTTCAATCCAAGGTCGCGGCCCTCGGGACGAAACCATTCCTGGGATGTGTGCGCCCCACCACCCAAGCCGCCGGCGCCGATGGCGAGGGCGGGAAGGCCGAGCGACATCGGAATGTTGGCGTCAGTAGAAGAGCAGTCGACATGGGAGCGAATGCCGAGTTGTGCGTCGACCGCGCGGAGGTACTGCAGAATAGGGGCATTTTCCGGAAGCGCGGCGGCCGGCCGGGCGCCGATTTCCTTCAACTTGGCGGTAACCTTGCCCGCGATCGAACGCTGGTTTTCCAGCTCCCGGGCGCGGTCGACGGCGGCGGACAAGATGCTGACCAACTCGTCCATCTTCTCGTTGCTTTCGGACCGGATATCGACTTTGGCGCGAGCGACTTGCGCGATGGCGTTGACGCTGGAGCCGCCTTCGACGAGGCCGACATTGATCGCGGATTTGGGCGTGCCATCGAGCCGAGTCTCCGAAAACAAGGCGACGGCGCGGCAGAGGGCGTGAACCGGATTGCCCACACCAAAATCGCTCCAGCTGTGGCCGCCGGGACCGCTGAAGGTGATTTCGAAACGGCGGCTGCCTAAAGCCCGGTTGGTGATGTGATCGGTATTGGCTCCGTCGACCACCAGGAAGGCGCCGATCTTGCGGGCGAGCGGCGTCTGCTTGCAGAGGTGGCGCATGCCCGACAGGTTGCCTTCGCCTTCTTCCCCGACATTGGCGACGAGCAGGAGGTTGGCCGGGAGCTCCAGCGACGGATGACAGAACTTCCAGGCGCGGGCAATGGCGAGCAGGGCGGCGAGACCGGCGCCGTTGTCGGAGACGCCGGGGCCGCGGAAGCGGCCGTCGGCATCGACGGTAATGTCATCTCTGGAGCGCGGCGCGATGACGGTATCGAGGTGCGCGGTGAGCGCCACGTAGGGGCCGTCGCCGAGCGAAGCGATTACGTTGCCGGCCCGGTCGGTATAGGCGTCCCAGCCCAGAGCGCGGAACTGCTCGACAAACCATACGGCGCGCTCGCCTTCCAGAAACGTGGGGGCGGGGATGCGGCAGAGCTGCAGATGCGTCTCGTTAATCCACTGTTTCTCGCGGGTAAACCACTGGAGGCAGTCGCGGACTTCACGAGTATCGGAGATTTCGCTGAGGAGCGTGCCCGCCGGCGCGACGTTGGCCATCTTCTGATCAGTGTAACAACGCGGGATCAAGCGGCTTCGTTACCCAGACTAGAATCGGAGTATGCGGGATGCGGTTCTGGTCGAGCATATCGCGAAATTGCCGCACGCCCGGGCGAATTTCAAACAACTGGTGCGCGAGCTGGGCACGAAAGGCGCGGCTCGAGAAGATCTGGAAAACGCTCTGTCGCGTTTGACGGCGCGCGGCGAGCTGATCGAGGTGCGGCCGGGCCATTACGCGGTGACGGCGCGCAGCCGCGAATTCGCCGTCGGCCGCCTCCACATGCACAAGGACGGGTACGGCTTCCTGATCGCCGAGCGTCCGATTGAAGGGGTGGCGGGCGATGTCTTCATTCCGCCGGAATCGGCCGAGCAGGCGATGCATGGCGACCGCGTGGTGGTGCGCCTCGCGCGCATCGAAGCGGGCGGCCGGGCCGATGGCGAAATCGTCAAAATCCTCAAGCGGGCGCAGCCGACGGTCGTCGGCGAGTTTCGCGTTGGCAGGCGAGGCCAGTATGTGGTGCCGCAGGACGAGCGCGTGCGGCAATGGATCGAGATTCCTGAAGGGCTGGAAATTCCGCGCGGCGGCGCGATGGTCGACCGGATCGGCGTAACGGCGCCCGCAGTCGCGTCGGCGGCGGAACTGGCGGGGATGATCGTCAATGTGGAACTGCTCGAATACCCCGAGCGCGGATCGGGACCGGTGGGGCGGGTGATCGAGATTCTGGGACGTCCGGACGATTTCGGCGTGGACGTGGAGATCGTCATCCGCAAGCACCACTTGCCGCACCGGTTCCCGCCGGAAGTGATCGAGCAAGCCGAGGCCGTGCCCAACGGGATCGCGGCGCGCGAACTCGAGGGGCGGCGCGATTTCCGCGAGCTCGACATCGTCACCATCGACGGCGAAACGGCGCGCGATTTTGACGACGCCGTATGGGTGGACCGGCTTCCCAACGGAAATTACGCGCTGCAGGTGCACATCGCCGACGTCAGCCACTACATTCGGCCGGGGACGCCGATCGATACCGAGGCCCGCCTGCGCGGCACCAGCGTTTATTTTCCGGACCGCGCGGTGCCCATGCTGCCTTTCGAGCTCTCGACCAATATCTGCTCGCTCAACCCGCAGGTGGACCGGCTCGTGCTCTCGGCGCTGCTCGAGATCGACCATCAAGGCCAGACCGTGGGGCAGGAATTCGCGGCGGGTGTGATTCGCAGCGTGGAACGCATGACGTACACCAACGTCCACCTGCTGCTGGAAGGCGACGCGGGGCTGCGTGACCGCTACCGGCCGCTGGTGTCGCGCTTCGAGCTGATGCGTGAGCTGGCGCTGGTGCTGAATCGGAAACGGGTGCGGCGCGGCTCGATCGATTTCGACCTGCCGGAACCGCTGATTGAGTTCGACGAGTGGGGAGCGATGACCGGCGTCACGCGCGCGCCGCGCAACATCGCGCACCGGCTGATCGAGGAGTTTATGCTTGCGGCCAATGAGGCGGTAGCGTCGCATCTAGAGCACACCGCGAGCGCTTCTCTGTACCGCATTCACGAAAAGCCCGACGCCAAGCGCGTGATGGAGTTCGAGGAGGTGGCGGCGCACTTCGGGTACTCGCTGGGAGTCGGAGCGATTCCGGTGAAGAAATTCGCGATCACCGACCGGCAGCGCGACGCCACCAAGCGGCGGCGTGAGATCGTGATGGCGGACCCGAACGTGGCCGTCTCGTCGCGGCATTACCAGCGGCTGGTGGGGAAGATCGAAGGCAAACCGGAGGAGCGCATTCTGAGCTACCTGATGCTGCGGTCGCTCAAACAGGCGCGCTACAGCGCGGAAAACGTCGGCCATTTCGCGCTGGCCGCGGAGTCCTACACGCATTTCACGTCGCCCATCCGCCGGTATCCGGACCTGATCGTGCACCGGCTGCTGCGGGCGGTGCTCGCGAGCCAGGCTACGCCTCCAGAGGCGGAACTGGCGTCGATCGCGGAAGAAAGCTCGCAATCGGAGCGGCGCGCGGCGGATGCGGAGCGCGAACTGGTGGAGTGGAAGAAAGTGAAGTTCATGGCCGAGCGCATGGGCGAGGATTTTGACGCACTCATCATCAGCACCGCCAAGTATGGCTTATTCGTGGAACTGACCGACCTGTTCGTGGAGGGGTTAGTGCCGATCGATTCGCTGCCTGGAGATCAATACACCTACCAGGAGAACGTCCGCAAAATCGTGGGGAAGCGCACACGGCGCGAGTTTTCGATTGGCGACCGGTTGCGCGTGGTGCTCGACCGGGTAGACGCGAGCGACCGCAAGTTGCAGTTTTCTTTACAAGAAGAACGCACGCGAAGCCGGGGCGCCGCCGGGCAGGGGCGGCGGTCCCGCCGGTAGGTCTGGCGGAGTGATCACGGGTTTCCCGCTAACTTGGATGAGGATATATGGGCGGTTCTCCGTTCCAACCTGGAGATCTGGTGGCCGAGCGGTTCCGGATCGTCGCGGAAGTCGGGCGCGGCGGCATGGGCGTGGTGTACGAAGCCTTCGATGAGAGGCTGAATCGGCGCGTCGCCCTCAAGTCCGCCCGCGAAGGATTCCGCCACTGGCTGCCGCCCGAGGTGCGTGCCGCGCGCGAAGTGAGCCATTTCAATGTGTGCAAGGTGCACGACCTTCACTCGACCGGCGGGGCGTGGCCCGATGTGGAGTTTCTGACGATGGAGTTTATTGAGGGAGAAACCCTGAGCGAGAGGATTCGCCGCGAGGGTCCTCTGGAGCCGGCTGCCGCGCGCAAGATCGGCCGCCAGATTTGCGCCGGGTTGGCCGCGGCCCACCGGCAGGGCGTGATTCACGGCGACCTGAAATGCGCCAATATTCTTCTGACAAAGACGCCGAGCGGCGCTACGCGGGCGGTGATCACCGATTTCGGACTGGCGGCGATCGAGCAGGCTGGAGAACAACGGACGATCAACCGAGTGGCGGGCAGTCTGGATTACATGGCGCCGGAATTGTTCCGGAGTGAGCCGATCAGTGTAGCGTCTGATCTTTACGCCGTTGGTATCATTCTGCACTACATGCTTAGCGGAGAAGCGCCGCCGCCGATGGGGCAGCCGCGGATGCCTGTGGTCGAGAGAACCATCACGATGGCGCACAGCGCGGTCGGGCCGTACGTGCCGCGGCAGGCAGGCGCCTTGCCGGCCCCGTGGTACGCGATCGTGAGCCGCTGTCTGGAACCGGACCCGGCGGATCGCTTCCGGTCGGCCGAGGAAGTGGCGGACAGTCTGCGCGACGATCGCAGAACGGCGGGGACCTTGCGGCAGATCGCCGGTCTGCTCTGGGGCCGCTTCGATCCTAGCCGGCTAGTTCGCCGCGCATCACTGTAACGGCCTGGCCGCCCAGGATCACGCGGTCGCCTTTGACCCGCACGCGGACCACGCCACCGCGTGCGGAGGCTTGATAGGCGGTGAACTCCGGTTTGTTGAGACGGGCGCACCAGTATGGGCCGAGAGCGCAGTGCGCCGAGCCGGTGACTGGGTCTTCGTCGATTCCGGCGCCCGGGGCGAAGAAGCGCGAGACGAAATCGAACTCGGGTGCCGACGACCGCGCCGTGATGATGACGCCGCGCAGCCCGAGGCGGCGCAGCGCCGTGAAGTCGGGCTTCAAGTCGCGCAACGCCGCTTCCGATTCGATCTCGACGAAATAGTCGAAACGGCTCTTGCCCACGTATTTCGCTGGGGCGCCGAGGGCCCCCAGCAGGTGTGGCGGCGGCTCGACCGGCGTGGGCGCGGTGGAGGGAAAGTCGAGCTCGATCCAGGCGTCGCGCCGGTCCGCGGTTAACAGGCCGCTACGTGTGTGGAACCGCGCCTGAACCGCAGGCGGCAGGTGGCCGTCCTCCCATAAAACATGCGCGCTGGCCACAGTGGCGTGGCCGCAGAGGTCCACTTCCACCGCTGGAGTGAACCAGCGGAGATGATAACCGTCGGTCTGCGGCGCAGCGCTGTTGGGCACCAGGAAGGCGGTTTCCGAAAGATTCATTTCGCGGGCGACATCGCGCATCCAGGCATCGGGCGCGGCTTCCTTAAGAACGCAGACCGCGGCCGGATTGCCGGCAAACGGACGGCTGGTAAAGGCATCGACCTGCACAATGCGAACGGGCATGATTCAGGGTAGCGCGCCGCTGCGGGAAGAAGAACAAATTACGGTAAGGCAGCGGGGCGCTTTAGTAAACGGCTTCGAGCAGGCCGAGCACTTCCGGCTCGGTGAGCGGGCGGTCGACGACGCCGTTATGCTCGAGTTCGCGCGCGATCGGCGCCACGATCTGGCCGATTTCATGGCGCGGCACTTTGACGTCGCGCAGGCGCTTGGGCACGTCGAACTGGGCGATGAAGTCCTGGGTACGGTCGGCGCAGGCCAGCGCGGCCGGCTGGGGATTTGCGGGGTCGAACGGAATACCAAAACCTTCGGCGACGGGCCCGAACCGGTGCGCGGCAATGCCGGCCATGAAGCGCATGGCGGTGGGAAGCGTGATGCAGGAGGTGACTCCGTGCGGCACGTCCCATTTCGGGCCGATCTGGTGCCCAAGCAGGTGGGAGAGGCCGAAGCGGGTATTCATCGCGCCATAGATGGAAAACCACGCCGCCATCTGGCACTGGCCGCGGTGCGCCAGCCGCTCGTCGCCTTCGGTGCGAATCGAGGCGGGCAGATGTTTCACCAGCAGCGCGATCGATTTCGACGCCAGCGCGTCGCTGATCGGCTGGTGGCGGATGGCGTAGGCGCATTCGATGGCGTGGTCGAGCGCGCGCATGCCGGTGGTGACCCACAGCCAGTCGGGAGTCGCCAGGGTGAGCGCGGGATCTTCGATCACCGTGCGCGGCAGCACGCGCGGATCGTAGACGCCGCTCTTGACGCGCGTGGTCTCATCGGTGACGCCGCCGGCGTGCGTAAACTCCGCGGCCGCCAGCGTGGTGGGAACAGCAATGTGGATCAGCTCGCGATCCGGCAGCAGGCCGTAGAGTGCGACCTTGCACGAATCGATCGGGCTGCCGCCTCCGAAGCTGACCACGCAATCCGCATGGAGACGCTTCAATTCCTCGGCGAGCGCGTTGACGGTGCCGCGCGGCACATGCTGGACCACTCCGCTGAACACTCCGGCGCAGCGCGACCCTAGAGCGCCGGTCACCTGCTGAAGGATCGGCAGCTTCGCCACGATGTCGGTGGTGGCCACCACGGCGCGCTCGAGCTTCCGCCGTTCCATCTCTTCTTTCAGGGCGGCAATCTTGCCCGGGCCGTAGATCACGCGCTCGAGCCGGGTCAGGTTGAATTCCCCGCTGGGCGCTTCCCAGCGCGGCGAGGTGGGTTGTGCGGAGCTCATGTCGGCCATGCTAACAGAATTGCGGCATTCACGATCAGCCCGTCGGCAGGTTCTCGCTGTATATAATAGATATATACAAGGCGATGGCCGCCCGGGATGCATTAAACGATTGTGTCGGGTTTGGTTGGGACCAGAGCAACGAGCAGAAGAATCGGGAACGGCACCAGGTCACTCCCGAAGAGGCCGAAGATCTGTTCTTCCAAGATCCGCTCGTCGTTGGCGGCGATCCGCGCCATTCCCCGAGTGAGAAGCGGTATTTTGCGCTTGGACATACCTCATCAGGCCGGCGCCTGTTTGTCGCCTTCACGATCCGGCGGAGGCTCATTCGTGTGATTTCAGTCAGGGACATGAACCGGAACGAAGCGGAGATGTATGAACGTCATGAAGAAAAAGAAAATACCTGAATTTAAGAGCGAGGAGGAGGAGCGGAAATTTTGGGCCCCGGCCGACTCGACAGACTATCTCGACTGGTCTGCCGGAACGCGCAAGAAACTGGTTCACCTCAAGCCATCTCTGCGGGCCATATCTTTGCGGCTGCCCGTGTCCATGATCGAAGACCTCAAAATGCTGGCGAACCGGAGGGACGTGCCGTATCAATCCCTGCTGAAGGTTTTTCTGGCGGAACGGCTGGCCCAGGAGCGGCGTTTACGGGTGGATTGAGGTCTGGCCCCCTACCTACGTGCTTTCGAGCGCATCGCAATCTGGTTCATGGCACGGGGCTTGGTGTATACTGCCCTTGTCCGGAAGCCCATCGGACGTCCGGCCGCGGAGGGCGAAGAAAGAGCAAATGTCGAGGGGAACGTCACGGGCCCTGTCGCTATGGATCGCCGCGCCGCTGGGCGGCCTGATGCTCGCTCTGGCGCTGCGCGGCGCGGAAACTCCGCCCACTGTCAATGCACGCGCGGTGCTCGACAAATACTGCGTAACCTGCCACAACCAGAAACTCCGCACAGCCGGGTTGACGCTCGACACGCTGGACGTGACCAAGCCGGGCGCGAATCCGGAAGTCTGGGAAAAGGTGATCGCCAAACTGCAATCGGGCCTGATGCCGCCCCCGGGGATGCCGCGTCCGGATCAGGCTACTTATCGGGCTGTGGTCTCGTTGCTCGAATCCGACATCGACCGGGCTTGGGCCGCGAACCCGAATCCGGGCCGGATCGCGGCGGTCCACCGCCTCAACCGGTCGGAATACAGCAATGCGATCCGCGATCTGTTCCATCTCGATTTCGACGTCAAGCCGCTGCTTCCGGGCGACGATACGGCCGACGGCAGCTTTGACAACTTCGCGGACGTGCTCTCGATTTCAACGGCGCACCTGGAACGCTACATGTCGGTCGCACGGCAGGTGACGCGGTTGGCGGTAGGCCTGCCGCCGGTTAAGCCGGGGCTCGAGCGCTTCGAGATTCCGCTGCACATCTTGCAGGATGAGCGCCAGAACGAGGATCTGCCTCTCGGGTCGCGTGGCGGCGTCGCCGTTCACTACAATTTTCCGGTCGACGGCCAATATCTGATCAAGGTCAAGCTGCAACGCCAATACCAGGACTATCTCAAAGGCATGGGCTGGCCGCAGCGCCTCGATGTGCGGCTGGATGGGAAACTGCTCCAGCGCTTCACCGTAGGCGGGGCGGGCAAAGGCCGGCCGGCGGCTTCCAGTTATGCGGGCGACGGCGAACCCGGCTTCGCGGGGGACCCTTCCTGGGAAGAATACATGCAGGTCACCGGTGACGCGGGGCTGGAAGTTCGGCTTCCTGTACAGGCAGGCCCCCATATCGTGGGTGTCTCGTTTGTCCGGGAGCTGTGGGAGCCCGAGGGGCTGCCGCAACCGCAGCAACTAGGCCGCGTGATCGCCAACGATCAGATCTACATGGGGTACGCCAACGTCGGTTCGGTGCAGATCGGCGGGCCGTACGAAACGCCGGGCGCCGCCAAGGATACACCGAGCCGGCGCGCGATCTTTGCCTGCCAACCCGCTCCTTCGGGAAGGAACGCGGCCGAACAGCGGCCCTGTGCGGCGACGATTCTCGCGCGCGTTGCGCGTCTGGCCTATCGGCGGCCGGTCACGAAGGCCGATACCGACACGCTGCTGCAGTTCTATGACGACGGCCGCAAGGATGGCGGCAGCTTCGACTCGGGAATTCAATTCGCGCTCGAGCGCATGCTGGTGGATCCGGATTTCCTGCTTCGTGTGATCCGCGATCCAGCGAAGCCCAAGGGACCCGGTCCGCAGCGGCTCAGCGATTTGGAACTGGCGTCGCGCCTGTCCTTCTTTTTGTGGAGCAGCATCCCCGACGATCATCTGCTGGCAGAGGCCGAGCGCGGCGAACTCAGCAACCGGGCGGTGCTCGAAAACGAAGTCCGCCGGATGCTTTCGGACCCGCGCGCCACTGACGCCCTGGTGACCGATTTTGCCGCGCAGTGGCTAAACCTGCGCCAGGTCGCGGAAGTCGTGGTCGATCCGGACAAGTATCCGAACTACGACGACAGCCTGCTACAGGCCTTCCAGAAGGAAACCGAGATGTTCGTGGCCAGCACGCTGCGCGAAGACCGCGATGTCAACGACCTGTTGGATGCCAACTACACCTTCGTGAACGAGCGGCTGGCGCGGCATTACGGCATTCCCGGTGTGTATGGCAGCCGCTTTCGCCGCGTGACGCTGCCGGATCACAACCAGCGCGGCGGCTTGTTGGGGGAAGGCGCACTGCTGGTAACCACGTCGTATCCCGACCGCACCTCGCCGGTGCTCCGCGGCAAATGGCTGCTCAACAATATTTTTGGGTTGCCGATCCCGCCGCCACCGCCCGGTGTTTCGAATCTCGACTCCAAGCCGGGCGTGATCCCCCCCACGATGCGCGAGCGGCTGGCCAAGCATCGGACCCAGACGACCTGCAACAGTTGCCATTCCGCCATCGACCCGATCGGATTCGCGCTCGAGAATTTCGATGTGATCGGCGGCTGGCGCACCATCGACGAAGCGGGGAAACCCGTGGATGCCAGCGGGACGACCAGCACCGGGAAGAAGATTGAGGGTTTGGCTGGGCTACGTGCGGCGCTGCTGGAGCAGCCGGATCAATTTCCCCATACCGTTACCGAGAAACTGATGGCCTACGCGCTCGGACGCCGCGTAGAATATTACGACCAGCCGGCTATCCGGAAGATCGTCCGCGACGCGGCCGCTCATCAGTATCGCTGGTCGGCGCTCGTCCTGGGCATTGTGCAAAGCCCCGCGTTCCAGATGCGCGAGCCGAAGACATAGTAGAGAGGAGACGACATGGCATTTCTCACACGACACCTGCCACGGCGAACAGTTTTGCGCGGGATCGGAACCACGCTGAGTTTGCCCTTCCTGGAAGCCATGCTGCCTCCACTGCGCGCGGCTACCAAGCCTGTGCGCCGCTTCCAGGCCTTTTATACGCCCAACGGCATGGCCATGGAATATTGGACTCCCAAGGGCGCCGGCGAGCCGCTGGAACTGGCGCCCATCATGGAGCCGCTGGCGCCGTTCCGCGACCAGATGCTGGTATTCTCCGGCATCAAGGCGAGCTGGAATTACATCCACGCCGGCGCCTCCGGATCGTTTCTTACCGGCACTCCGCGCGGCGGGCACAACGAAATCGAAATCATCGCCGACGTCTCCATTGACCAGCTGCTCGGCCAGCATTTCGCCAACGACACCCAACTGGCCACGCTCGAAATCTGCATGGACCTGCCGGCCAACGCGGGCGCGTGCACGGGGAATTTGAGTTGCGCTTACCTCGACACACTGTGCTGGCGCACGCCGACCGAGCCGCTGCCAATGGACTGGAACCCGCGCACGGTATTCGAAAAACTGTTTGGCGATGGCGGCAGCACCGACCGCACGGCGCGCGAGAGGCGCTTGCAGCAACACAAGAGCATCCTCGATTCTGTGACCGAAAAACTGGCCGGCCTCAAGAACGAGCTCGGGCCGCAGGACCAGGTGAAGGTGAACGAGTATACCGACGCCGTCCGCGATGTCGAGCGCCGCATTCAGATGGCGGAACGCCAGGCGAATATCGAATTGCCCACGCTCGACCAGCCGCTCGGCGCCCCGCCGGTCTTCGAAGATCACCTGGCATTGATGTTCGACCTGAAGGTGCTGGCGCTGCAATCGGACTTAACCCGCGTGGTTTCCTTCATGATCAGCAAGGAGCAGAGCCCGCGGCCGTATCCGCAGATCGGCGTGCCGGAGGCGCACCATCCGCTCTCGCACCACAACAACGTTCCGGAACTAGTCGAGCGGATGTCCCGGATCAACCGCTATCACGCGGAACTCTTTTCGAAGTACGCGGCGAAGCTGCGCGCGACGCCGGACGGCGACGGCAATCTTCTCGACCACATGATCATCTTGTATGGCGCGGGCCTCTCCAACAGCAACGCGCATTCCGGCGAGAATCTGCCGCAGATGCTGGTGGGCGGCGGCGCGGGTAAGCTGAAGGGCGGCCGCCACCTGAAATACCCGAACAAGCCGTCGCAAGCCAACCTGCTGATGACCATCATGGACAAGATGGATTACCCGGTGGAGAGAGTCGGCGGCAGCAACGGCAAATTGCCCATAGATACATTGTCGGGAGTGTAGGAGAAAGTCATGCTGCAGTCTGCGTGGCAAGGTGTTCTCGCGCTTGGGTTGGCCGTGTTCCTGCTCGGCGCCGGCGGTTCGCGCCCGGCCGTCGTCGAAGCTGCAAGGCACGGCGACAAAGACGCCATCCGGGCGCTCGTGCAGAAAAAGGCGGATGTCAACGCCGCCGAGCCCGACGGTTCGACCGCGCTGCAGTGGGCGGCGTACAACAACGATCTCGATTGCGCGGAACTGCTGTTGCGCGGGGGCGCGAACCCGAACACGCAGAACGATCTGGGCGCCACGCCGCTGTGGGCCGCCGCGCAGAACGGCAGTGTCGCGATGGTGCGGAGGCTTCTCGAAGCGGGCGCGAATCCGAACGCCGCCCTGGTGGCCGGAGAGACGCCGGTGATGGTAGCGGCGCGCTCTGGCTACGCCGACGTGGTGGACCTGTTGCTCGCCAAAGGTGGCAATCCCGATGCTCACGGCACGCGCGGCCAGACCGCGCTGATGTGGGCGGTTTCGCAGAAGCATCCGGAAGTCGTCAAGGTATTGCTCGCGCATCATGCCGATCTCAATGTGCGCTCCGAGGTCTGGAATGAAGTGATGGCCATCCCGCCGCACGGGTATCTGCCTTACAACAGGGCGATCCCGCATGGCGGCGAGACGGCCCTCCTGTTCGCGGCGCGCGTCGGCCATCTGGAGTCGGCGAAACTGCTGGTGGCCGCCGGCGCCAACGTGAATGACGCGGATGCTTGGGGCGTCAGCGCCACGACTCTTGCCGCGCACTCCGGCTTCGTGGATGTGGCCGAGTTTCTACTCGACAAGGGCGCGGATCCGAACGCCGCCGGCGCCGGCTTCACCGCGTTGCACGAGGCGGTCATGCGGCGCGATGAAACGATGGTGAAAGATCTGCTCGACCACGGCGCTGATCCCAACATTCCGCTCAAAACGTGGACGCCCATGCGCCGCTCTTCGGAAGACTGGCATTTCGAAGCCTCGCTGGTGGGCGCGACGCCGTTCTGGCTGGCCGCCCGCTTTACCGAGCCGAGTGTCATGAAAATGTTGGTGGCGCGCGGCGCCGATCCCAAGTTCGTGCACCATGCCGAGTACGTGGCAGAGCGCGGCTTCGGCGGGGTCGCGACCAAGGAAACCGTCACGCCGCTGATGGCTGCGATGGGAATGCTCCGCGTCTATCCCTGGGTCGATCTGCCGAGGTCCGAAGAAGAGCCTCTGGCGCTCGAAACTGCCAGGCTGCTGATCGACTGGGGCGTCGACGTTAACGCCGCCAACACCGACGGCCGCAACGCACTCGACGGCGCCCGCTCGCTGCGTTATCAGAGCGTCATCAAATATTTGGAAGAGAAGGGCGCGAAGTCCGACCGCCCCGTGCAGCCCGCGCGCGTACGCCCGAAGTTTTAGATTGGCTGAGCCCCGGCACCGCGGCCCAACTTCCGGTCAAACGTGCCCACCGGCAGATGGCCGGCTTTGCGGGCCAGTTCCAACATCAAACAGTCGGAAAAACCGAGCGTGGGGCGCGAACGGAATAGATCCAGGGCGGAGGCAACGGCGTCCGAGTGTTCCAGTACGAGACTCTTGTGGTTCAGGAGCATTTCTACGGTGGTCGCTACGTCGGAGGCACTCCGCTCGTATACTGCTGCTAGAACCCAACTGGTCTCAGTGAGCGCCAAGGTTGAGACCCATGCTCCACTCTCTATAAAGGCCTCTGCCGTAGCAGTTTGGCGGGGGTCGTCGCGGGCTACCAGCCGGACCAGGACGTTCGCATCAATGGCCCGCATAGCGGTCTCGCATGCGCCGTCGGATTCCCTTTTTTATCTCCTCTAGCGTCCGTTTTTTGGGAGGCCGCTTTGGAAAAACTGCACGATGAATGTCTTCCGACGAAAATCGGGCCGAGCGCCGGACCACGATCTGGTCTCCCTGCTCCTCCCATTCGAGTATGGAGCCGGGACCGATGCCCAGCTTCCGGCGGATATCGGCTGGAACCGAGATCTGTCCTTGTGAAGTGACCTTGGAGTGTGCCAGAGCCATCGTCACCTCTATATTACCACGGTAATGAATTCCGGCCTGGCGTTGTGATTCCTTGGCAGGAGAAGCGAGGGACTTCTGAATCGGCCGAGTAGCTTCTCACCCCTACTGCGCCACCGGCAGCCACACGGCGCTCGCCTGCTCGCCGGAGTGGTAGACGGTCTCCGTCGCCTTCACGTAATCGGCGGGCTTGGCGAGAAAAATGTTCGACACGTAGGTCTGCGGGTTGCGATCGTAGAGCGGAAACCAGCTCGATTGGATCTGCACCATAATGCGGTGGCCGGGCTCAAAGATGTGATTCGTCGTCGGCAGCGTGAACCGGTAGCGCTGCGGCCGGCCGGCCGGGATCGCCGACGGGTGCTCGAAGCTCTCGCGGTAGCGGCCGCGGAAAATGTCCATCGAAACCGATAGCTCGTACCCACCCATTTCCGGCTGGCTCGGCACTTCATCGGGGAATACGTCGATCAGCTTCACCACCCAATCGGAGTCGGTGCCGGTCGTGGCGGCGAACAGATCCGCGATCGGCGCTCCGCTGATGCGCACGGGCGTGGTCAGCACCGGCGTCTGGTAAGTCAGCACGTCGGGCCGGTCCGCCACCGACCGTTGATCAGTAACCAGCCACGTTTGCCAGCGGGCGGCGTCATTCAGACGCAGCGGCCGCGGCAGGAACGGGATCGGTTTGGCGGGATCGGAAACGTAGCTGTCGGCTGCCGACGCGCCCGCCGGCCGATCGAAACCCAATGAGAATCCGGGCTGCAGATACAACGCCTTCATCGGCGAGGGGCAATTTTGCTCGCAGGCGAGCGGCCAGCTCTTGAGCCGGTCCCAGTGATTTTCGCCGGTGTTATAGATCAAAACCGGAGGCGTGTCCGCTTTTGGCGCGTCCGTCTTCAGATACTGATCGAAGAACGGCCGGAGCACGTCGCGGCGAAACTGCAGGGCGGTATCGCCATCCCACTTCAGCGGCCCGAGATTGTAGGCGTCGACGCCCACCTGGCTGTGCCGCCACGGGCCCATCACGAGGTAGTTGTGGTCCACCTGGCCTTTGGCTTTCAGCGCCAGATAGCAATGGATCGCGCCCCACATGTCCTCCTGGTCCCACAAACCTTGCAGCCACATCGTCGGCACGTTCGAAGGATGCTCCGCCACCAGCTTGTCGAGCGCCTGGCCTTGCCAGAACGCATCATACGCCGGGTGTTCGATCAGCTTTTTCACCCAGGGCAATTGCTCCAGTCCGTGCGCGCGAATGTAGTCGCCGGCGGAACCGGCCCGGCGGAACGCCTCGTAATCGTCATACCCGTCGCGCACCACCGGCTCGCCTTCATCCTTCTTCATGGTTTGGCTGGAGGTATAATCGAGATTCGTCTGCCGGAAGGCGCCGTAGTGAAACCAATCGTCACCCATCCAGCCATCCACCATCGGGCTCTCGGGTGCGGCCACCTTCAGCGCCGGATGCGGTTCCAGTAGCGCCATCACCACCGTGAATCCTTCATACGACGACCCGATCATTCCCACGCGGCCGTTCGATTCCGGCGTGTTCTTCACCAGCCAGTCGATCGTGTCGTAGGCGTCGGTCACGTGGTCGGCCTTGGTCGGGTTGAGCGGCCCGCGCACCGGGCGCGTCATCACGTACTCGCCTTCCGATTTGTACTTCCCGCGCACGTCCTGAAACGCGACGATATAGCCGCCCTGCACAAACACCTCGTCCGCCAGCGGCGCTACGGCCAACATGTGCGCGCTGTTGTTGCGGCTGGCGCGCTTGGACGCGTTATATGGCGTGCGGGTGAGCACGATGGGTGCGTTCTTCGCGCCCTTCGGCACCAGGATGACCGTATGTAGCTTCACGCCATCGCGCATGGGGATCATGACTTCGCGCTTAAGGAAGTCGTAGTCCTCGGCTGGTGCGGTGAAGCTCTTCGGAATGTCATTGTCCGGGGCCGCGGGCAGCGGACGAAACAGGGCCAGGGAGCCGAGCAGCAAGATCGACAGACCGTGGATGCGAACGCGTTTCATATGACGATTCTAGCTGGTCCGCTCCGCCAATCGTCTTCGCATGGTGGCCGCTAGCGCACTCACTTGCAGATCCTTAACCAAAGATGAACTGTCTTTCTCCCAAACGGGCCGATATGATCGGAGGGATCGCTGGAGGAGAGAAGCAGGCCAATTCCTATGAGCACATCTCTAATTAATGGGATTAATCCCTCAGAAGCACCAGGAATTCCCCCGAGCACGCGCATCGCGCTCGACCCGGGAAGCGTGGCCACGGCCATGGTCGGAAGCGCGGTCACTATCGGTGGCGACATCTTCAGCAAACAAGATTTGTTTGTCGATGGCGAGGTGCATGGCACCCTCAACCTGCCCGAGCACAAACTAACTATCGGGCCGTCGGGAAATGTAAAAGCCAACATCAAGGCCCAGAACGTCGTCATTGTGGGCAAGGTGGAAGGAACGATCGAGGCCAGTGAGCGTATCGAGTTGCGCGGCAAGTGCCAGTTGACCGGCGATGTTCGCAGCCCGCGCGTCTCGATTGAAAACGGCGCATTCATCAAGGGCACGGTCGAAGTCGTCCGGAAAGCCTAGTGGCGCCTCTCGCCGCGGCGAGCACTAGAATGAGACTAGGTGGTCACCGCGCTGGTTTTATCGGCAGGCGGCATGTTTGCCGCCTGGGAAGCGGGCGTTTGGCGAGGGCTCGCCGGACACGTCGGGATTGATCTGGTTGTCGGCGCCTCCGCCGGAGCATGGAACGGCTGGCTGATCGCGGGCGGCGCCGCGCCGGAAGAAGTCGTCGCCGAATGGCGCGACCCCTCAATCGCCGCCACTTGGGTGTTCCGCCCGGGTCTTCTCCAAAACAAAGCCCAAGACTTATTCTCCCGGTTCCAGCCGCGAATCCCGTTCGGCCTGACGGTGGTCGAAGTGCCCCATTTCCGCTCCCGTCTCGTGCGGTCTCCCGACGTCACCTGGCAGCATCTGGCGGCCACCTGCTCCATTCCCGGCGCTTTTCCCGCGGTTGCGATTCAAGACAGACAATTCGTGGACGGCGGGCTGCTGGGCGCCTTGCCCTTGTGGGCGGCAGAAGAGATGGGTGCCACTCATGTGCTCGCACTCAACTGCCTGACCAATCTGTCCTTTCGTGTGCTTCACGCTTTGCTGCGGCCGCGCGGCGCCAGCCGCGCGCTCGATGTGACACTGATCGAACCCTCCGAGCAGCTTGGTTCTGTCAAGGATACGGTCTGTTGGTCACACTCGAACATCGAACGCTGGATTGAATTGGGCGAGAGGGATGCGAAACGCGTCTTGAGTGCGATTACAATATGAGATGCTATGCCGTTATACCGGATCCACGCGATGAAAGATTCGCCCCGGCAGCAGTTCCGCACGGCGCCGCACGTCTCGGGGAGCGCCGCGGTTAAGCCGAAAGACTACGAGCCGCGGGGCGAGATCCAAGCGCTTCACGAATATGATGCCTGGCGCATTCTTCGCGAATCCGATCAGCCGCTACTGGTCGGTGATCTGCTGGAAACCGAGGACGGTCAGCTTCGGATCTGCAAATACGTCGGGTTCGAGCCGGCGCAATGGGTCATCCCCGAACCGCGTCCGCACCCCGAGGCTGAGACCGCCAGTCCCACACCCGCGAGCTAGGAGCTTTCATGCCGGAATACCGATTGGGCGATATCATCGACGACTATTGTGTCCGCTGCAAGCGCATCATGAACCACGCGATCGTCTCGGTGATGAACAACGAACCCGCCAAGGTTCGCTGCCGGACTTGCCACAGCGATCACGATTACCGGCACGAGCAGCCGCCGCCGCCGAAGTCCGATCCGCGCAAGGCCGCGCTCTTCAACGAAGTCCTCAAGAAGGTGGATCCGGATGGCGCCGCACCGGCGGAAGAGGCGGCCCAAGAAGCGGTCGCCGACGCCGCCGCCCCGGAAGCGCCCAAGGCGAAGGCCAAGTCCAAGGCCCGCAAATAGCGGTTCTAATCGAGCGGCGCTGGTGGAATTCGGCCACCAAACTATCCTGAACCAAATTCGCTAATTTATTTTGATTGAGTCGCTTGGCGATAGGCACGCAGCGTGCAATATCGGCCGGCGGGAGGAACGTATGAAGACCAAGCTGCTGGTCATCCTGCTGCTCGCCGGAACATCCCTGTTCGCGAGAACCCATGTTTCCATCGGGATCGGGATTGGAGGCTATTACCCGTACGGGTATTACTACGCTCCGCCGCCCGTCTACTACGCCCCGCCACCGGTTTACTATGAGCCGCCGGTCGCGCCGTATTACGCGCCCGGTTCGGTTTGGATCTCCGGCAATTACTATCCGGCTGGTCCGCGCCGCGTGTGGCGTCCGGGATATTGGACGCGTCCACCATTCGCCGGGGCGATCTGGGTTGGCCCCACTTGGGCGGGCGGGCGCTTCCGCGGCGGACACTGGCGCCGGTAGCTAGAACTCGAATTGCAGTCGCGCGGCCGCCCAGCGCGGCGGCGCGACCGCCGTCCCCGAGAACAGGCCTGCAAAGTTGATCACGTTGAGGCGGTTTGTCAGGTTCGACACGTCAGCTTGAACCCGAACCGACCGCTTCTCGTGCTTCCACAGATCCGCTCCCGCCGAAACATCCAGCGAGAAGGTAGGCCGCACGCGCCCACGCTCGAAATTGACACGGTCAAGGACAGCCTGGCCGTATTGCTGCCGCAATAACCCGAGATCGCCGAATCCTCCCAGTTCCACCGGCAAGCCGCTGCCATACTCGGCCGCCGTGGCAACCCAGAGGCGCGGCGCTACCTGGTAGCGGACGCGAGCCCGCACGGTATTGCGCTGGTCCTGAGTGACGGGAAACTGGTCGGTGCTCTGAAGCAGGCTGGCTGAGTTGTCATCCAGGAACAGGCCCCCGGTAATCGGAAGCCGGCCCATCCCGAGCATATTGGAGTAGCTGACGAAGCCGGAAAACCGGCCCCATTGCGGAATCTCGAGCTTGGCTTCGAACCCGTAGATGGTGGCGCTGGCAAACGCAATCGGGAAACTGATTCCCGTGTTGAGGAGCAGATCGTCGTCGGCGAAGTTGCGGATGTCCCGCCGATAGTAGCTCCCGTCCAGCCGCATATGCCCGAAGATGCTCTTGGCAAATCCGGCCTCATAAAAATTGCCGCGCGAGGGACGGACTGGCAAAACGAGGCCCGCATTGTTCAGCGACAGAAGCGACCCCGAGCTGGCCAGCAACAGGTTTTCGATCGCCGGCGTCTCAAAGGCCCGGTCGTAGGAAGCGTGCAGCACCAGGCCTGCCCCGGGCACCTGCCATGCCACGGCCAGCCGCGGGCTCGCCGCCTGCTCGTTGACCATCAGCCGGTAATGATCCCAGCGCAGGCCCGCGTTAATGGTCAGCGAATGGTAACGGATCTGGTCCTGCACATACGCGCTTTGCTCGCGGTCCTGGCGGCGGTCGGCAAAGAAGAACGAAGGCGGGGTATCGGTGTCGAAGATCGGGGAACCGTCGATCTGGTAGGCGAGAAGCTGGTACGAGAATTGTTCGCTGATCGAGCGTGCCAGCAGATCGGCGCCGAATTTGAGATCGTGAATGCCGTGGTGCACCGAAACCGCGGCTGCCCCATACGCTTCGCGGAAATTGCGGTTTTGAAACGGCTCGATTGGCGTCGAGAGCTGGTTGGACCACAGACCGGCCGACACATCGCGTCCGGAGGCGCGCAGATCGAGCAGAACGCTCGGTGAGAACAGGTGAGTATACGAGATCTGCCCGCTGGTTTCGTCGGAAGTGCGGTCTTGCCGCTGCCCGGCGTCCTGCTGCAGGCTCTCGTTCGGCACCAGAAATCCCACCCGGTCGTGCCGCCCTTCCACGCGCGTCCGGTCGGAAGTTCCCCAATTTCGCTCCCAGCGAGCCCCTACTCCAGCGCCCGAGCCGTGGTTGGTGTAATTCTGCTGAACCGTAGGATCGAGGTACCGGTTGGTGCTCAGGCCGTCGGACCGGAGACCGAACGAGTCTTTCCCTAACCCGTATTGCAAATCAATCGAGCCGTTGACCGCCGCGAAACTCCCGCCTTCCAGCGACACTTTCCCGCGCAGACCGGCCGGCGCATCACGCGGGCTGGTCACTTCGATGACTCCGCCCAGCTTCCGGCCATATTCGGCGGGATACCCGCCGGTCCGGACGACCATCGACTGCACTTCGTCAATGTCCGGCGAGGGGGCGAAGTTCGGCGAGCGATTATCAAGAAGCGGCAGGCCGTCGAAAACGTACTGCACGCCGTATTCGGAGCCGCGGGGGTGCAGCACGCCGTTGGCCTCCAGCAGCCAGCCGGGCTGCGAATTGACCAGTTCGATAATGGCACGCGCGGGAGTCGAGGCGGGGCGGTCGCGCAGAGTCTCGGAACCGATTTGCTCGCTGGCGCCTGTGCGTTCCGGATTAAGCAGCGTGGCGGCCTCGGAGACGTCGATGGTGGTCTCGATCGGCGCCACGCCCAGCGTCACCTTGTAAGACAGGGGAATCTCCGAGCGGATTTCGACCAGCGCCGTGACCGTTTGAAAACCGTCGCGCTCAACACGCAGCCGGTAGACGCCAAAAGGCAAAGCCGAGACCGTTTGCAGACCATCGGGACCAAGGGAGAACTGCTTATGAACCTGGGTCGCCTGCCCGACGAGGTCAACCGACGCCGGCAGCGGAGCGCCGGTGGGATCCGACACCTGCAGGCGCAATTCGCCCCCCTGGCGCTGTGCCATGAGGGGCAAGGCTACCGATAGCAAGGCAATTACGCGGACGCGGCGCCGGGACATACTAACTTGTATTCTACTGTTATCCTACGGCTGGTGTTCTGGTTCTGGCTCTTTGTAGGCCCCGCTATGGTACTGGCATTCCGGTCGCTGGTGGGGGAGCGGGCGCGGGCCGCCTACACGCGCCAGCGTCTCGCCCAGGAGCCTGCCAATCTGCCGCCCGCCAGCGTTATCGTGCCGGTGAAGGGTTACGACGAGGGGTTGCGCGACAACCTGGCGGCGCTGGCCGCGCTCGACTATCCTGACTACGAACTGATCGTGGTGGCGCGCTCAGCCGAAGACATTCCGCCCGGGGTATTACCGCGCAAGTCAACGGTGGTCCTGGCCCATGCCGAACCCGCCGGTACTTCGGAGAAGATCCTGAACTTGGCGGCGGCCGTGCACGCGGCGCGGAAGCGCAGCCAGATCTTCGCATTCGCCGATTCCGATGGCCGCGTCACGCCGCGCTGGCTGCGCGCGCTGGTCACTCCGCTCGACGAGGAAGGCGTCGGCGCCGCCACCGGATACCGCTGGTTCACGCCGCGGCGGCCGGGGTGGGCGCTGCTGCGCGGCGTGTGGGATGCGGTGCCTGCCGGCATGCTCGGGCCGGGCGACAATCGGTTCGCCTGGGGCGGCGCGATGGCGCTCCGCAAGCGCACGTTCTTCGAGGCGCGCGTGCCGGAGCACTGGAAAGGCGCGATCAGCGATGATTACTCCCTGAGCCAGGCGGTTCACTCGGCCGGCTTGACCATCGCCTATGCGCCGGGAGCGCTGGTGCCGAGCGTAGAATCAATTTCCGGCTGGCGGCTGCTTACGTGGATGCGCCGCCAGATGATGATCACGCGTGCCTACAACCCGGGCAACTGGTGGCCGGGGCTGCTGGCGCATCTCGTTTATTGCGCGGCGATGGTGGCCGACCTCCTGGCGCTGACTCACGGTCGTCCCATCGGCATGGTGGCGCTGGCGGTGCAGTTGGCTCCGGGAATGGTCAAGGGCGGACTGCGCGCGCGTCACGCCGGTCTCGCGCTCCCGGAGTACCGGCCGTGGTTCCGCCGCTGGGCCTGGGTTCACGTGGTGGCGGTGCCCGTGGCCACCTGGATGTGGCTCGTCGCCCTGGGCTCCTCGGCATTTGGAAACACGATTCAATGGCGCGGTTACCGGTATACCTTGAAAACGGAACAAGACGTTTAGCGAGTATAATCTCAACGTAAGGGAGGATTTTCGTGGCCAAGGACAGAAGTCCCAAGAAGGAAAAGAAGAAGCCCAAGAAGACCAAATAGGGCGCGAGCAGGGCTGGTATTTGCGAGCGGTTGCCAGGCTTTCTGGTAACCGCTCTGAGCTTTGGAGGAGACCGTTATGCGTACGGAGTGGGTAGCCCAGCGTCAGAACGATCGGATTCGCACACAGATGCACTATGCCCGCCAGGGCGTCATCACCGGAGAGATGCACTATGTGGCGAAGCGGGAGAATCTTACCCCGGAGGCAGTCCGCTCGGAAGTGGCGCGCGGCCGGATGATCATACCGGCCAACATCAATCACACCAATCTGGAGCCGATGTCCATCGGCGTCGCCTCCACGTGCAAGATCAACGCCAACATCGGCAACTCGGCGGTCTCGTCGAATATTGAAGAAGAGCTCGAAAAGCTCCGCTATTCGGTGAAGTTCGGCGCGGACACGGTGATGGACCTCTCCACCGGCGGCGACATTCCCGCCATTCGCAAGGCGATCATCGCGCACTCGCCGGTGCCGATCGGCACGGTGCCGATCTACGAAGCTCTCTCGCGCGTGCGGCGCGTGCAGGACCTGAATATCCAGGTGATGCTCGAAGTGATCGAGGAGCAGGCCGAGCAGGGCGTGGATTATATGACCATCCATGCCGGCGTGCTGGTGCAGTACATTCCCCTTACCACCAAGCGCGTCACCGGCATTGTGAGCCGCGGCGGCTCGATTCTGGCTGAGTGGATGGTCAAGAACCACAAGCAGAACATGCTCTACGAGCACTTCGACGAGATCTGCAAGATCTTCCAGAAGCACGATGTGAGCTTTTCCTTGGGAGACGGCTTGCGCCCGGGCAGCGTGGCCGATGCCAGTGACGAAGCGCAATTCGCGGAGCTGAAGACGCTCGGCGAGTTGACGCGCAAGGCGTGGGAATACGATGTCCAGGTGATGATCGAAGGCCCCGGCCATATTCCGATGGACCAGATCGAGCTGCAGGTGCAGAAGGAAAACGAGATGTGCGACGAAGCGCCCTTCTACACGCTGGGTCCGCTGGTGACCGACATCGCGCCGGGCTACGACCACATCACCTCCGCGATTGGCGCGGCGATGATCGGCTGGTACGGCGCGTCCATGCTGTGCTACGTGACGCCCAAGGAGCACCTGGGCCTGCCGAACCGCGAAGACGTGAAGCAGGGCATCATCGCCTACAAGATCGCGGCGCACGCCGCCGACGTGGCGCGCAAACGCCCCGGCGCCCGCGACCGCGACGATGCTTTGTCCCGCGCCCGCTACCGCTTCGACTGGAAAGAGCAGTTCCGTTTATCGCTCGATCCGGAGACGGCGCAGGCCTATCACGACGAGACGCTCCCCGACGAAGGCTTCAAAGACGCGGCGTTCTGTTCGATGTGCGGCCCCAAATTCTGCTCCATGAACATCTCGGCGAAGGTCGAGCAGTTCACGGCCGAAGAAGCGGAAGCCGTAGCCAACGGGACGGCGCCGGAACAGATCGTCCAGATTTCGGGGAACGATTAGCGAAATCGCCGGGAGAGCGCCTCATCTGTCCCCCGAGTCACCGCCGCCCGGCGAACCAGGCTCCTCACTTGTCGGGATTTGCCGCCCGCCGTTGTTCTTTAAGGGCCTCGCGCAGGAATTCGAGACGATTTCCTGTGCGGACGTAAATGTCTTTTACCAAAGGATGGTCTTTGTGGCCGAGGGGTCGTATTGAACCGTCCGGCTGGAGCTCAAATGCCCCGTCACTCATAGAGGCTAGAGTGGCAATTGCGCCTGATGCCTCAAGATATACGGTCAGCACATATTGACGATTTAATTGAAGGCGAAAGTCAAATGGCGAGTGTTGAAGAACGGTGACGCCCTCAGATACGATGCTCCCGCCATCAACTCCCACCAGCACTTCGTCGGCGCCGAGTGGGAGGAGTATCGCCGGCGGCCCGAACTGTTCTATTAGCGGCTTGCTGGGAACAGTTGGCTGTTTCGTGAGCACGTCGCTGATCTTGAGTTTGTACCAGCTCATAATCACACTCCCGTCGGTCGTGACCGATGTGGCAATCTGGAGTGGCTGTACAACGATGACACTGTAACGTTCGCCAATGGTGAAAAGGTTGTCGACACTGGGGGGTGTGATCTGCGGCGGCACAATTTCAATTTGAGAACGGCGACTCGCCTTCGCTTCGAGCACCGCCTCTCGTACCCGTCCCTTCCAGTCATCCGTTGCGCTATTTTGACTAAGAGCGCTGGAGACAAGCAGCAACGAGCCCGTCACTGCAACAGTACTGGCACGGGTGAAGCCCATTCATGCCTGCTTTTGAGCCTGTTTGATCCAGCTCATTGACTTTAGTATTGCGCGGATCCTCTGGCTTGGTAAGGGTACAAACGGTCGGGCAATTGGTTCCGCGCTACTCCTACCGTTTCGGCTCAAACGACGCCAATAGTCTCTCAAAAATCGCAGCGTTCGCATTCACGGTGCGAACCGGCCCGGTGAATTTCAAGAAAATATTGCCGCCCGGATTTTCGATGACCGCGCCGAGCAGGCGGTAGCCGGGCATGGCAGTCGATTGCGCCGTAGGACCAGCCATGCCAGTGTACGCGCCCGAGACGTCGATCGTCGTCACCGGCAGGCCGTGAATGACGCGCTTCTTGATTTGGGCGGGGGCGGTCTGACCCGACGCCGTCAGAAACTGGCCGTTCCACCGCTCCATATTGGCGTCCACCGGCCCGCCCTGGCCTCTTCCGAAAAAGTAGACGACGCACTCGGAAGCACCCTGGTCGCCCCCGGCCGGCGGAACTTTGTAGGTCACGGCCCGCATCGGCGCGGAACCCGCATCCTTCCACTCCGGCGGAGCGGTCCACTGGAGGCCGCCGGCTGAAGCCGCCAGCAACCGCAGCGCGAGGGAAGTCCCCAGCATCGCAACCCGCATATCCCTAGTGTAAAGGCACGATACAAAAATCGAATCCGGGCAGCGGGTGCTCCAATCTCATCAGGTAGACTGAAGGCCAATGAGCGAAACGCTCCATTTCGTGGTTCAGCATGGGTACGCGCTCCTGTTTTTGTGGCTGGCGGCGGAGCAGGCGGCGTTGCCAGTGCCCTCGATTCCCCTGCTGCTGGCCTGCGGGGCATTGATGCGCGACGGGCGGATGCATCCCGCATTGGTTCTGGCCTACGGGCTGGCGGCGTGCCTGCTGGCCGACTCGGTGTGGTTTCACGTCGGCAAGCGCGGCGGCGGGAAGGTTCTGCGGCTGCTGTGCCGCATCGCATTGGAGCCCGATTCCTGTGTACGGCGAACCGAAAACGCGCTGATCCGCTACGGCCCGCGCTCGTTGCTGGTCGCGAAGTTTGTACCGGGCCTCAACGCGGTCGCCGCCCCGATGGCGGGAAGCTCCGGTGTAGGCTTCCTGCAATTCCTCCTCTTCGACAGCCTCGGAGTCTTGATCTGGATCACTGCTTATGCCGGAGCCGGTTACCTCTTTGCCGGGCAGCTCGAAATCATTGTTGCGTACGCTCTCCGCACCGGCTCCGGATTGCTTCTGATGGTTGTTGGGGTCGTGGGCGCGTGGATCGGCTGGAAGTTCCTGCAGCGGCAGCGATTTCTACGGAAGTTCGCCGTCGCGCGGATTAGCGCCGACGAATTGTTGGGTCAAGTGCGGGGCGGCGCCGAAGTACTGCTCGTGGATTTGCGGAACCGGCACGCCGCGGAACGAGACACGGTTCCGGGCGCGCTCCGTATTCCCGCCGAGGAGTTGGAAGCCCGTCACAGCGAGATTCCGCGCGATCGCGAAATCGTTCTGTTCTGTAGTTGACCCAACGAAGCTTCCAGCGCCCGTGCGGCGCTGCTGCTCCGGTCCCACGGGATTACCCGTGTGCGCCCGCTCCAGGGCGGAGCCGATGCCTGGCTGGACGTGTTGGCGCGCGAAGCTAGCGCCCGCTGAGGCCGCCCGGCCACGGCGAGGTCAGATGGTAGGTGACGGATGGCCCGACCATCTCCACGCGGCGGATCTTACGGTCCTCGATCAGGAAGGCTTCGCTCACCAAAATACTGGACGGCCGGTTGAAGCCGCGGAACGTGTAGGGGCGGCCGTCGGAGAGCGTGCCTGAGTTCACCGTGCCCTGATCGAAGACAGCGTGCGACCAGACCACGCCGCGCTCGTTGTCCACCAACGGGTAGCGGCGGTGATGAATGCTCTGCACCACGAAGTAGTAGCCCAGCTTGAACTGCGCCAGGCAATCGAGCGCGAATCCGTTGATGGTATTGGGCGCCTCGTTGGCCGGCCGCGGGACGTTCGTCGTATGCGCGCCGTTTTCGACGCGATCGCAGTCGTTCGTGAACGGATAGGTGCCGGTGCCATTCACGCCTTTCCCATCGTTCTTCTCCAGGCCGCTGAAATAGGCGTCGGCGATGGAAATCATCTCCTGGCGGCTGGGCCGCTCCGCCGCTGGTACCGTTTTGAACCACATGTCCTCAGGCTTGTAGCCGGGCTTGTCCAGGTCGGCAATACCCGAAGGACCACCGCCGCCCTGCCGGTAATAGATGCTTTCGATCTCGGTGATGCGGCCGAGTTCGAGGCGCAGCCGCACGCTCATCAGCATGGGCGTGCCGGCTTCGCGCATGGTGCCCATGAATGCCACCTGGCCGAATCCAGGATCGGCGTAGATGTGTTTGTAGTTTCCGAGGCCTTCGACGGTCTTCCAAAAGCCGTCGCCGAGTTGCATCACCTGGTCGTTCTCGGTGTACATCATATCGGCGGAGACGGGCAGCCGCTTCGGATCGTGCGCGACCAGGGCCGCGAGATACTGATTGATCACCTCTTCGAGGCAGGCGCGATTGCAGTTGAGCGGAATCGGGCCGGTTGCGGCGTGCACGCCTGGCGCCAGACGGGCCGCAGCGCCGATCGTGAGCGCGCCGAGGATTGCGAGCCGGCAACGCACGGCGGTGGGATTCTTCATTTGGCGATTCTACCCCAGGGCTGGACCGGCCGCGCCCTTACGATACACTAGGCTCGAATGAAAGACGCGAGGTTTCGGAAGATGAGGCGGCTTGCTCTGTTCAGCGGGCCGGCGGCGATCCTGGTTTTGGTGCTCGTGCACGCTCAAGAGACGGGGCCGGCCGGCCTGCCGACGCCACCACCCGGGCCGGGCGGAGGGCTCTCTCCCTACGTCACACTTCCTCCTCTACCGAATCGGTCGACGGCGCTCGATAAGCTGACGCCCGTCACGGATGCGCAACTGGCGCACCCGCCGGAAACCGACTGGCTCTCGTGGCGGCGCACCTACGACGATTGGGGTTTCAGCCCGCTCCAGCAGATCAACAAAAACAACGCCGGCGATCTGCGCGTGGCATGGTCGTGGGCGCTGCCGCCCGGACCGAACGAAATGACGCCTCTGGTTCACGACGGCGTGTTGTTTGTCTTCGGCTTTGGCGATCGCGTGCAGGCGCTCGACGCCGCCTCCGGCGATCTGCTCTGGCAATACTCACGGAAGCTGCCCGAGGGGGTGATGCCCGGAGTCAAGCGGAACCTTGCTCTTTACGAAGACAAGCTGTTCGTTCCGACATCGGACGCGCACGTAGTGGCCTTGAATATCAAGACCGGCCGCGTGATCTGGGATCACATGGTCGCCGACCACACTGCCGGATTCAATATTACGGGCGGCCCGCTGGTGGCCAAGGGCAAAGTGATGCAGGGGGTCGGCGGGAGGGCCAAGGGAGGGAATTTCATCGCGGCATTAGATGCCCGCACCGGCGAGGAGGCCTGGCGCTTTTATACCATCGCGCGCCCCGGCGAGCCCGGAGGCAATTCCTGGAACGGGCTGCCGCTCGAAAAGCGCAATGGCGCGTCGGTGTGGACGGCGGGAAGTTATGATTCCGATCTCAATCTCGCGTTTTTCGGAGTCGCCCAAACTTACGATACGGGGCCGCTGCTCAAGCCGGTCAATCAGCCCGGCGTGACCAACGATGGTCTGTATACGGATTGCACTCTGGCGCTCAATCCCGATACCGGCAAGCTCGTCTGGTACTTCCAGCATGTGTCCAACGATCAGTGGGACCTCGATTGGGTCTTCGAGCGGCAGTTGATTCCGCTGCCGGTGAACGGTGTCACCAAAAAGTTGGCGGTGACTTCGGGCAAGATCGCGGTCTATGAAGCGCTCGAAGCGGCCACCGGGAAGTACGCGTTCTCTATGGATCTCGGGCTGCAGAATGTGGTCACCGCAATTGATCCGAAAACCGGCGCCAAGACCATCAACCCGCGCGTCATCCCGGGCGACGGCGAGACAAAACTGGTGTGCCCGCACGCCGGCGGATCTAAAAACTGGGTGCCGGGGTCGTACAATCCCGAGAGCAAGACGCTCTACGTCACGCTGGTGGAATCGTGCATGGATTTGATTCCCGTTACGGGGGGCGGGCGTTCCAGCCTCAGTTCGGGCGTGCGCTGGGCGGTGCGGCCGCCGCTCAACTCCGACGGCCAGTACGGGCGCGTGGAAGCGATCAATCTGGCAACGCGCAAAGTGGTCTGGACGCAGCGCCAGCGCGTGCCGGTCACCACGGGGGTCTTGGCCACGGCCGGCGGTGTGTTGTTCGAAGGCTCCATGGACCGGCGCTTCCGCGCGCGCGATCAGGCCACCGGAAATGTGCTCTGGCAGATCCGCTTGAACGATGTTCCCAACGCGGCGCCCATTACCTATAGCGTCAATGGCAAGCAATACGTGGCGATGACGGTAGGCAATGGCGGCCCGATTCCCTCGACCTGGTGGCCGCTGATTCCGGATATCCAAAATCCCCCCGACCGCAATGCGGGCATCTGGGTCTTCGAATTGCCCGAGCGGCCGGTGCGGACAGCCCGGTAAGCGACCGCGTTATAGTCAAAATTGTGCGCTATTTCTTGAGCCACGGCCATGCGCCCGTGAGTTCCATTCTGCTGGTGGAAAGCGGCTCACGCCACTTGCTCGAACGGGCGATCGTGCCGCTGCGGCATACCTGGGGCGCCGATATCTTCGTTGACCTGGTGACCTGTTACTCCGGTCTTCCGCGAGGCTTTTCGCCAGAAACGACGCGCGTCTATCACGTCGGCGACTATCGTGGTCGGGCCGGCCGGCGCCGCCTGTATCGCCAGCTTGTACAGAATCGCTACGGGATGGTGGGCATCGTCTGCTCCGCGCAGCCGCTCATGACCAAGTGGAAGTGGGCGCTGGCGCTTCGCATCCCCGCCAAGGTTTTCATCATTAACGAAAACGGCGACTATTTCCCGGTGGAGATTTACCAGTGGATCAATCTCTGGCGCCTCATTCTGATCCGGGCCGAATTAGATGACGGCGGCGCGGTACGGACCCTGGCCCGCGTCATTTCGTTCCCGTTCACTTTGCTGTATCTGTTACTCTATGCAACGACTGTTCATACTCGCAGAGCGCTCCGCAGAGGCTGATTGATGAAAACAATTCACGTCACAGAACCAGGCGGCCCCGAAAAGATGCAGTTGGTGGAAGCATCTAAGCCGGAGCCCGGACCGAAGCAGGTGCTGATCCGGATGGCCGCGATCGGCGTAAACTTCATCGACGTTTACTTCCGCAAAGGTCTATACAAGGCCGAGATTCCGATGGTGCTCGGCAACGAAGGGGCCGGCACAGTCGAAGCCGTGGGGCCGGACGTGACCGAGGTCAAGGCGGGCGACCGCGTCGCCTGGGCGATGCATCGCGGCTCGTATAGCGAGTACGCCGCTGTGCCGGCGTCGCTGTTGGTGAAGGTCCCGGATGGCCTGGACTTTCAGGCCGCGGCCGCCGCGATGCTCCAAGGCATGACGGCGCATTACCTGACGCACTCCACGTATCCTCTCAAATCCGGCGAAACGTGCTTGGTGCACGCCGCCGCCGGCGGAACCGGAAGCCTGCTCGTGCAGATGGCCAAGATGCGCGGAGCCCGCGTGTTCGGCACGGTCTCGACCGAGGAAAAAGCGGCGATTGCCCGGCAGGCCGGCGCCGATGAAACGATTCTCTACACCTCGCAGGATTTCGAAGCCGAAGTGAAACGGCTGACGGGCGGCCGCGGCGTGGACGTAGTCTACGATTCGGTGGCGCAAAGTACCTTCGACAAGAGTCTGAATTCGCTGCGGCCCCGCGGCGTGCTGGCCTTGTTCGGCCAATCCAGCGGTCCGGTGCCGCCTTTCGATCCCAACATTCTGAACGGCAAAGGTTCGCTGTTCCTGACTCGTCCGAGCCTGGCGCACTACCTGCTCACGCGCGAGGAGTTGGTCTGGCGGGCGGGCGACGTCCTCGGTTGGATCGCCGCCGGCAAGCTCAAGCTGCGCATCGAGCGCACCTATCCGCTGGCAGATGCCGCTGCGGCGCACCGGGACCTGGAAGGCCGCCGAACCGCGGGCAAATTGCTCCTGATTCCCCAGTGATCCATGACTCTTCAGGCCAAGCTCACGCTGGGTTCGGTAGTGCTGGCCACCCTCATGGTGGGCCTGGTTTCCGCCGTCGAGCTGGGAAATGAGATCGAGCAGCAGTTTGCCGATACCTTGGAGCGTGCGATCGTCCTCCGGGATCTGACCGGCAACCTGGTGAGCCAGGCCCTCAACCGGCAGCGTACTCTGAAAATCGAAGACGCGCTCCAGGATCCGGAGTTGCAGCACAACTTGGTGAGCGTCATCGCCAACTCGCACGCGATCCTGGAAATCGCGGTCATAAATCCGCAAAACAAAATTCTGCTCGACAGTGACAAAGAGCGGGTGGGGATCACCGTGCCGCCATACCCCGACTTCCGTCCGATCGTGACCCAAGCCGGCTGGTACCGCAAACTGCAAGTGCTGACGCATCGCGGCACCCAGTATTACCAGTTGGAAGAGTTGAAGCTGGGTGCTGCCAGCAAACCGCTGGTCTCCGTGCGAGTGGTGATCGAACCGGCGCTCATCCGCTCCGACATCATGCCCGACTTGCAGAAGAATGCGGTGGTGGCGGGCCTCTCGGTGCTCGGAGCAGTCGTGGTGACGTTTCTGTTCTCGGCCGTGGCGTTTCGCCCGCTGGGGCGGATCGGCCATATGCTCGATCTGGCCGCCAAGGGCGAATACGAAGTCGACCCGCCGCCGGTGAAGACCTCCGGCGACGAACTCGAAGTCATGGCCTCGAAGGTAAGCCTGCTCGGCCAGCGCTTGCGCGGCGCACAATTCGAAGTCTCCGATCTCCGCGGAAATATCGACCGGCTGCTGCAGGATCTTGAAGACGCCGTTTTCGTCTTCGACCGCGAGTTCCGGCTGGTGTTCGCCTCCGGCACGGTCGAAAAGTTTCTGGGCGCCTCGCGCGCCGGATTTGTCGGCAAGACTCTGGCGGCTGTGTTTCCGCCGTACACGACGCTGGGGTTGGTGATCGGCCAGGCGTCCCTGAACGGAAAGTCGGTCCGGAACCGGCGGGTGCCCCTGCCGCCGCAGCCCGAGAGCACTGGCGTTGCCGGATACGTGCTGCTGTCCGTGGATGTTCTGGAAAGCCCGGCCGGCTCCACTGGCGCCGGCGCTGGGTTGTTGGTGCGCTTGCGCGATCCCGAAGCGCAGCGCAAAATCGGCCACGAGCTCCAGGTGGCCGACCGCCTCTCGGCTCTCAGCCGCGTCAGTGGAGGCGTCGCTCACGAGGTCAAGAATCCCCTCAACGCGATCCTGCTGCACGTCGAAGTGGCGCGCGCCAAACTGGCTCACGGCGATACCAACGTCGAGCAGCAAATGGAAATCGTCTCCCGTGAGATCCTCCGCCTCGACCGCGTCGTGAAAACGTTCCTCGATTTCACGCGCCCCGTGGAACTCACCGTCACCAACGTGCCGTTCCATGAATTGGTGCAGGAGATCGTCGATCTGGCGCGGCCGCAGGCCGAGTTTTCCAACATCAGCATTAGCGTGAACCAGGATGCCGGCCACGGGGACGTGCGCGTCGATCGCGACCTGATTAAACAGGCTTTTCTCAACGTGGTGGTCAATGCCATTCAGGCCATGCCGGGCGGCGGCGAGCTCCGCTTCGAGTCCTCCGTTAACGGCGAGATGGCTGAAATTCGCATCTCCGATAGCGGGTCGGGCATCGATGCCGCTCTGCGCGACAAAATCTTCAGCCTGTACTTCACTACCAAGAAAGCCGGCTCCGGCATCGGACTCGCGATGACCTTCCGGATCGTCCAACTGCACGATGGTACAATCGATTTCACGAGCGAGCCCGGACACGGAACGACTTTCTCGATCCGCCTGCCGATGGCGGCATGGACTGAGGATTCGGCATGAAAGAAGCCACCTACATCCCGGGGATTGCTCTGGCTCTTCTGCTGGGCGGCTGTGTCCTCACCGGGAAGCAGCAGCCGAAGGCGAGCGCCGTGCCTCCTCCTCCCAAATCCCCGGCGGCCGCGCCTGCTTCCACGGCCTCTACTCCACAAGCGCCGCTTTCCATTCTGCAGACCGTGGCGGAGTTGCCGCCGCCGCAGCCGATCAGCGCGGACGCGCTGCCGACCCTGAAACCCGCCGAAGAACCGGTCGAATCGCAGCCTGTGCCCCGTCCGCCGGTGCGCCGCGGTCCCGTAGCCGGACCGCCGCGCGCCGATGCGACGCCGGCTGTGCCTGCGCAGCCGGCGCCTGCTCCTCCGGCTCCGGAAGAGGCCGTGCGTCCCCCAATTACCGAGATTCTGCCGCCCGCGGAAGTGAAGCGGCTTCAGGAATCGGTCGAGACGCGCAAGCGCGACATCAAACGGGTGCTCGACCAGACCGACCCCAAGCGGCTCAACCCGGCCCAGCTCGACCTCGAGGCGCGCATCCGCACCTTGGTCCAACAGTCCGATGAGGCCGGCACGCGCAATGATTGGCGCCAGGCGGATGCTCTCGCCGGGCAAGCACTCACCTTAGTCCGGGAGCTGCAAGGTGGCCGCTGACGAATTCGGGGACCGCCGGAAAGCTCTAGCCGCGGAACTGCCCGAGCGGAAGCTCGACGCGCTCCTGGTCGCTTTCTCTCCCAACTTGCGCTACCTCACCGGGTTCACCGGCAGCAACGGCAACCTCCTGCTGCTCCCGGACCGCGCGATTCTGTTCACCGACCCGCGCTATCAGATTCAGGCGGCGCAGGAGACCACCTGCCGGGTCAAGATCTGCAAGGCAGCGCTGGCCCTCGACATCGTTGCCGCCATTAAGAAGCTGCGCATCCGGCGCATCGGCTATGAGCCGGCGCGCATGTCCTGCGACCTGCTGGAATCCCTGCAGAGCCGGCTCCCGATGAAAGCGGCGATGACGCCGGTACGCGGCTGGATCGAGCAGATACGCACCATCAAATCCGCACCGGAACTGGAGCGCATACGCCGTTCCGTCGACACCAACTCGCGCGCATTTGAGAAGACTGTGGCGCGGATTCGTCCGGGAATGAAGGAGCAGGATCTGGCCGCGGAACTGGAATACTCCATGCGGCGGCTCGGCGCCGAGAAGCCTTCCTTCGAAACCATCGTGGCGGGCGGCGCTCGCAGCGCCTTGCCGCACGCGCAGCCAACCGCGGCGCCGCTCCGGGCCGGCAGCCTGGTGGTCGTCGACATGGGCGCGTTTCAGGACGGGTATGCGAGCGATATGACCCGCATGCTGTTTCTGGGCTCGCCCGGCGCGAAAGTGAAGCGCACATATCGTGCGGTTTTGGAAGCGCAGTTGGCGGCGATCGATGCCGTGCGCGCCGGCGTGCCAACGGCCCACGTGGACCGCCAGGCGCGGCGCGTGTTGAAGGGTTACGGCCTGGATAAAGCGTTCGTGCATTCGACTGGGCACGGCTTGGGCCTCGAGATCCACGAGCCGCCGCGCATCGGCAAGCTCGACAAGGGGCGGCTCGCCGCTGGAATGGCCATCACCATTGAGCCCGGCGTGTATCTGGAAGGCTTCGGCGGTATTCGGATCGAAGACACCGTCGAGGTCACCGAGTCGGGCTGCCGCATCCTCACTCCCACCAGCAAGGACCTCCGCACAATTTGATGACGCTGGTCTACGCCGTCACCATCTTTCTCTCCGCTTTCCTTTTGTTCCAGGTGCAGCCGATCATCGCCAAGATGATTCTGCCGTGGTTTGGCGGATCCTCGGCGGTGTGGAGCACTTGCATGCTGTTCTTTCAATCGGCGCTCCTGCTCGGGTATGGGTACGCCCACTGGCTGCACGATAGATTCGCGGCCCGGCGGCAGGCCCTCACGCACACTGTGATTCTGGCGGCAAGTCTGGCCGCGCTCCCGATACTTCCGAACCCGGCGTGGAAGAGCGTGGAGGCCCCCAATCCTTCGCTGCGAATTCTGGCTCTGCTGGCGGTGACCGTCGGGTTGCCGTATTTTCTGCTGGCCTCCACCAGCCCGCTGCTCCAGGCGTGGTACGCGCGAACACATAGCAGCGGCATGCCGTACCGGCTGTTTGCGCTTTCTAACCTCGCCTCGATGCTGGCGCTGCTCACCTACCCGGTCCTGGTGGAGCCGAATCTGCCGGCTCGCACTCAGGGCCTGGCCTGGTCTGCGGCGTATGGCGGTTTTGTGTTGATTTGTATCGCGACCGCGTGGTTGGCGGCGAATCGCAAGACGGTAATGCAAGAGGCTTCGGCGGACGCGCCAGGGGAATCGCATCCCGTGCCGCAATTCTCCGCGCGTCTGTTGTGGGTTGCGTTTGCGGCGTGCGCTTCGGTCCTGCTGCTGGCCGTCACCAACTTCCTCACGCAGGATGTGGCTGCGATTCCGTTCCTGTGGATTCTCCCGCTTAGCGTCTACCTGCTCACGTTCATCCTGTGTTTCGATTCGCCGCGAATCTACCAGCGCTTCGTGTTCGTGCCGCTGGCGGCCGGCGCGCTCGCCTTCATGGCGTGGCGTCTGTGGCCGGAGCGCCCGAAGATGCTGGTGCTTCCGCTTACCCTCGCCTTACTCGGATCGCTGTTCGTGTGCTGCATGGTTTGCCACGGAGAGCTGGTGCGGATGCGTCCCGCGGCTCGCTATCTCACCTCGTTCTACGTCAGCGTCTCGCTCGGCGGCGCGCTGGGCGGTGTGTTTGTCGGCCTGGTTGCTCCTAATCTGTTTAACGCATATTACGAATTTCCGATTGGGCTTGGGTTCTTTATCGTACTGGCCTCGATCCCGCTGGTCCGGGCCTCCCAACGCTTCGCGCCAATCTGGAAATGGGCATCGCGCGGGTCCCTGACCGTGGCGGTCGCCGGTTACCTGGTCTTCGTCGGTGTGATCGTCCAAAGGATGGTCAAACCCTATCGGGTCGTGGCCCGAAACTTTTACGGCCAGCTGCGCGTTCGAGACGTGATGGATCCCGAAACCAGCCCGTTTCCCACGCGCAACCTGATCCACGGCGTCATCAACCACGGCATGCAGGTTCTGCGTGACGACTACCGGCGCCAGCCGGTCTCCTATTTCTGCCCGCAGAGCGGAATCGGTCGCGCCATGGAAGCGCTCGCCGGCAAACCGCGCCGAATCGGCATTCTGGGCCTGGGCTGCGGCACGCTCGCCGCTTACGGACACGACGGCGACGTGATCCGCATTTATGAGATCAATCCCCAGGTCATGCGGATCGCGCAAACCGAATTCACCTATCTGAAGGACACCAAAGCGGCCGTGCAGGTAGCCATGGGAGACGGCCGCCTCGTCCTGGAATCCGAGCGCAGCCAGCAATTCGACATTCTCGTTATGGACGCCTTTTCCGGCGATTCGGTGCCGGTCCACCTGATTACCCGCGAAGCGTTCGCGGATTATTTCCGCCATTTGAAGCCGGACGGAATCGTAGCCGTGAACATTTCCAACGCCTACCTGGACCTGGAGCCCGTAATGGCGCGGGCTGCGGCGGCATTTGGCAAGACCGCGCTGGTCTACGATTTCGATCCCGACCCCGAAGACCCGGTCTGTTTCGGATGCTCGTGGGCGCTCATCATGGACCCGGCGACGCTGAATCTACACCCCGGACTGCGCAAATACGCGCGCGTGCTCGAGCCGAAGGCGCGTTTTCGCACCTGGACCGACGACTACTCGAACATGTTCGGAATCCTGCGCTAGCGCCGCTCAGCGCGGCTGGTAGAGCCGCAATCCGGGAATATCCGCGAAGTCTGCGTGGTGCAACGTCCACAGCGGCACTTCCCGATTGATGGCGCAAGCCGCGATGGCAA
>CAYTJD010000163.1:0-38283 GCA_964438005.1 uncultured Solibacteraceae bacterium
TATCACAACCTCTATTCGGCGAAGGCGTATAAAGAAGACCCGGCCTCGCAATACGACCTGATCCCGGCAGAAGGAGGCTTGCATTTCCTCGCCCTCAATTCCGCCTGGCAGATCGATCAGTATTATCCTGAGCGCGCCTCCTTAAACAACGACGCGCTCAGCACGGCGCTGCGCGAGGTGGGCCAGATTCCACTCGGAATTGCGGTCTGGCATCATGCGGCGGCGGGGGACCGGAAGATCGCAGATACGGAGGCGACCAAGCGGCTCGCCGACGCCGGGTTCCGCATCGTGCTGCACGGGGACGTTCACCAGGAGCGCGACGATGCCTTGCATTACCTGGACGCGGCGCGGCGCATCCACGTGGTGGGCAGCGGATCGTTCGGCGCGATGGCGAAGGATCGGCCAGAGTCAACACCGCGCAGTTATTCGCTGCTGCGCGTTCAGCGGGACCTGAAGACCGTAGAAGTGGAGCGGCGCTATCAGAAGACAACGGAAGGGCCGTATGACGCCGGACCGCGGCACGTGATTCGGTTCGAACAAGCCGCCGGCCTGTAAGGAAGTTATCTGCCGCCCAGGTGCCGGACGTCCTTCTCATTTTCCAGGCAAATGTAATCCATCAGTTCGGTGTCCGGTGCGAGGATCTGGGTAATCTTGATGGTCCACGGCTTCGTGTAGGCTTTCGGATCGTCGATCGTGAGCCCGATCTCGAGCGTCCCGTAGTTCACGCGCCGGAATCTCTCCGTAACTCGGGCGGCATCCGTGAGAGGACTGTCCCCCGTGTCGAGCCACAACCCGTCGCGGAAACCCGTGGTTTCGACGACCAGGGTGTCCCCTTCCCATTTCCCCACCGAGTAGCCGTTCCAGGAGGGGTTCGGATCCACTGGCAGAGGGCGCCGGTCGGTAAAGATCTGGCGGTAGCTGGCGTTCTGCTCGTTCAGAATCACGAGGAGGCCCGGAACCTGAACCATCTTCCGGAATAAGGGAAACACGTGGAGCCGAACAATTCCCGGCGGCAGACAGCGAGTCATCGGGTCGTTAGGACGGAAAGCCGCCCTCGTCTTTCTCACCAACTCGTCCGCCCAAGGCTGGTACGGCAGGCCATCCGTAAGGGACCGGCCGATGTTGGCAAACTCCGGCGAGACGGCGATCTCGCTGGCGCAATACACGCTCGGCGCACCCTCGAAGCCGTTCGCGGCATTGGTGCCGACCGGACAGGGCAGGCCCCAGATTCCCGAGAGATCCGGTTTGCCATCGGAGGCACGGGGCGCCGGCGCGGTGAGGTTCGGCTTGCCGTCCGGCAGGCGAGGAATCCCCGGAGTCGGGTAATTCAGCCACTGCGCCGAAAGGGGCGCAGCCAGGACCCAGACGATGATCCCGACGGCGGCATTGACCCGGCAGGGAAGCGGCATACGATTTAGCCTAGTGTACTTCAATCCGCCACCCGTCAAACCACGCAATCAGCGTGACCTCGCGCCACCCGCGCAACGGTCTTGTACTCTGTAGGGAAGGATTCCGCCCATGGACTCTCTGCGGCAGGATATTCGCTACGCGGTCCGGCAATTGGTCAAAATGCCGGGGTTCACGGCGCTGGCGGTACTTTCGCTGGCGCTGGGCATCGGAGCCAATACGGCGATGTTCACGGTGGTGGAGAGTGTTCTGCTGCGCCCGCTGAATTACGCGAACGCGAGCCGAATGGTGAGCATCGGGCCGGGCGGCCCGCACGGCACCGAGACGGCGTTCGCTTCCACGTCGTGGCTGAATTACCGCGACGTGCGCGATCAGGCGCGCACGCTGGCGGCCGTGGCCGGCTACTCGGAGGATGTGGGTGTCATGCAGGCCCGGGAAGGCTCGATGAGCGTACCCACGCCCGGTGTGACCATCAACCTGTTTCCGATGTTGGGTGTACGGCCCCTGCTCGGCCGGGGGTTCTCCGAAGACGAAGGCAAGACGGGAGGCCCGCGCGTAGCGATTCTTTCCGAACCTCTGTGGCGGGAGTCGTTTGGCGCGGACCGGCAGATTCTCGGGCGCACCATCCGGGTGAACGCGCAGCCGCGGACGGTAGTCGGCGTGATGCCCGCCAGCTTCCGCTTTCCGGAATCGCTCGGCGACCTCGGCAAAGGCTTGTGGCTGCCGCTGCAGCCGACCGGCGAGATGCTGAAAGAACGGGGCTATCATTTCTTCTTTGTAGTAGGTCAACTGAAGCCGGAAGCCAGCATGGCGCAGCTGCGCGCCGAGCTGGCGGCGCTCGCCGGACGCATCCGGCAGGCGGATCCCCACTCCGCGCACGACCTGACGTTGACCGCTGCGTCGTATCAGCAATTGCTGACCGGCGATGCGCGGCCGGTGCTGCTCGGTCTGCTGGCGGCGCTCGGGTTGGTTTTGCTGATCGCCTGCGCCAATGTGGCGAATCTGCTGATCGCGCGCTGCCTCGGCCGCAGGCAGGAATTCGCGGTGCGCGCCGCGCTGGGAGCGGGTCGCGCACGGCTGATGGGCCAGCTGCTGCTGGAAGGAGCGGTGCTGAGCGCGGCTGGCTGCCTGGTGGGCTTCGGTCTGGCCGCGTTAGCCGTGGCGGCGCTTCACAAGCTGCCTCCGGAGACGATCCCACGCGGCGCCGACATCGCGGTCCGCTGGACCGTGGTTGCGACTCTCGCTCTGATCGCCGCGGTCACCACGATGGTTTCGTCCCTGCTGCCTGCGCTTCTGGCGGGCGGGACCGATCCGCAGCCGGCCTTGCAGGCGGCGGCGCGCGGCCTCGGTGCGCGTTCTGTGCGCTCGCGGCTGAGCGGGTGGGTGGTGGCCGGCGAAGTGGCGCTCTCGACGCTCCTGCTCATTTCGACCGGCCTGCTGTTTCGCACGCTGTGGAATCTGGAGCACGCGCGGCTGGGCTTCGATATGACGCGGGTCACCTCGTTTTCGGCCCAGCCTGCCGATGCTATTGGATTCGGCAACATGAGCGTTTCCGAGGCGAGCCAAGCCGCGGGGCCGCACGTGGCGACGCAGTTTTATCAACCCGTGATCGAACGGATGCAGGCCCTTCCCGGTTTTCAGGATGCCGCGCTGGTGACCGCGCCGCCGCTCACCGGCGTCGATCTGAACAGCAGCTTCACGATTGTGGGAATTCCGGAAGACCGCCAGCGCGACTATGCCGCTAGAATCACGGCCGTCAGCGGCGGCTATGCGCGCGTGCTCGGCACCCCGGTAGTGCGCGGGCGAATGATCAGCGAAGCTGATAGCGCATCCGCCCCCTTTGTCGTGGTGGTGAATGAAACCTTTACGCGCAAATATTTCGCGAACCAGGATCCGATCGGCAAACAGATCAGCCTGGGCGGCAAAGATACGGGGATGATCCAGCCGTACACCATCGCCGGCGTGATCGGTGATCAGGTGGAGCACTCGGCGGCCACGCCCCCCAAGCCGCTCATCCTCGTGCCGTATCAGCAGGTCCCCGCGACCTCGCTGTTTTACGCGGCCCTGTTGAAGACGATCGTGTTCTTCGTAGTGAAGACCCGCACCGACATTCCGGTCGCGCCGGCTGTGCGCGCGGCGTTCCGGCAAGTCGCACCCGATTTCGCGCTCGACAACTTTCACACGATGCAGGAGAGTTTTGCCAGCACCAATTTCAACCAGCGTCTGAGCCTCTACCTCATCGGCGCCTTCGGCGGTATGGCGGTTCTGATGGTGATTGGCGGCCTGTATGGCGTGCTGGCGCAAATGGTGAGCTATCGCCGCCGCGAGATCGGCATTCGCCTCGCGCTGGGCGCGACGCCGCCGGGTATTGTCTCGATGGTGCTGCGCCAGGCCTCGGCGCTGGTGATCGCCGGGATCGTAGCGGGGATGGCGCTCGCGGCGGGCAGCAGCAGGCTCGAAGAAGGCTTCCTATATGGAGTCAAGGCGCTCGACGCCTGGACGTATGTTGCCGTGATCGTCGCCCTGCTGCTGGTAGGCGGCATCGCGGCACTGGTCCCGGCGCGTCGTGCTGCGGCGATCGAACCGGCCGAGGCTTTGCGCGAGGAGTAAGCTTCGGAATCAGAGGGGCCGGCGCGTGAGTCTCATGCGAACGGGCCGCTTCGGGCGCAACGTCACGAGCTGGATGGGTACGACTTCGGCCGCGCTTCCCTCCAACGACAGTTGGTAACGCAGCGCCACGGTGGCCAGAATGAGGCGCGCTTCCATCATGGCGAAAGCGTTGCCAATGCAGATGCGCGGCCCGCCGCCAAATGGGAGATACGCATACCGCGGAGTCCGTTCTTCCCAGCCGGAAGAGAACCGCTCCGGGTCGAAGCGCTGGGGATCGGCAAAGAATCGCGCGTCCCGATGCATCGCGTAAGTATTCACCGAAATCAGGCTGCCGCGGCGGACGCGATATCCGGCGATGGTGACATCTTCAATCGGCTCCCGGGCCACGCCGGGAGCAGGCGGAAACAGCCGCATGGCCTCGCGGATGACCATCTCCGTATACGGCAGGTTCGGCAGGTCGGTCAGGGCCGGCGACCGGCCGCCGACCACGCTTCGCAACTCCCGAAGCAATTTCGCCTCGACCTCGGGATGCTGCGAGAGCAGATACCAGGTCCACGTGAGGGTGTTGGCCGTGGTCTCGTGGCCGGCAAGGAACAGCGTCATCATTTCATCACGCAATTGCTGATCGGATAGGGCGGCGCTGTCTTCATCGGCGGCCGCGAGCAGCGCCGAAAGCAGATCGTCGCGGCGCCCGGCGGAGCGACGGCGCATCTGAATGATGAGGCGGAACATGGCATCCAACCCGGCGAGGGCGCGGCGCTCGCGCAAATTGCGGGGCGTGGGCGCCCAGGACGGAATCTGCAAGACCGAATTCATGCGCCGGTTGGCGGCGTCGAGCACGGAGCGCATCGAGCCGCTGATCCCGCGGATTTCGCGCGGCAGATCGGCGCCGAACAGCGTATTGACCACAACGCCCATGGTCACGCGCGCCATTTCCGAGCCGATGTCGCGAGTTTCGCCTTCCCGGAAGGACTCGACCAGGCGCATGGCTTGCTCCACCATGACCTCGCTATACGCGGCCAGTTGGCGGTGATGGAACGCGGGCTGCAAGAGCTTGCGCTGGTGTCGCCAGGCCGCTCCGTCGCTGGTGAGCAGGCCCTCGCCCGCGAAGGGGCGGAACGCGCGTTTGATCAATTTGGGCTTATGGAATTTTTCGGCCTGCTCGACCAGCACCTGTCGCGCGAGATCCGGGTGGCTGAGTTGATACACGTGCAGAGGACCCAATTGGTAATGCGCGATATCGCCGAACTGGCGGACGATGCCGAGGCCGAATTCCAACGCGTCGAAGGGAAACAGCGCCGGCAACATTTGACTGATCAGGGCGAGCGGGAGATGGATGCGAGGCCCGTCGGGGTATGTGTTCTTCCGCGGTTCGTCGACTGGCGGCGGGTCGTTTTGATGAGAGTCGGGGCCCGCCGCAGTCATGCAATCCATTTTACGCGCGCCTCATGCTGTCACGGGCCGCAGCGGCTAGAATAGCTTTGAGGTCCTTGGGGTTGGATGACACTTCAGCGGTCATTGGTCTTAGTTGCGTTGCTTGCGGCGGGGATGCAGGGGCAATGGTTGAACTTTCGCGCGCCGGGGACGCCGCGCACGCGCGATGGTGAACCGAATCTGAACGCACCGGCGCCACGCGCGCTCGATGGCAAGCCGGACCTGTCGGGCGTGTGGATGCATGAGATCAGCACCGTAGCCGAAATGAAACGCATCTTTGGCAGCCGTTTCGAGGAAACGGTGAAAGTGGACGTGCCGGGCATGGAACTCGGCACACAACACAAGTACGCCTTCAATATCCTGCTGGATTTCAACCCGCAAGACTCACCCATGCGGCCGGCGGGGGTAGAGCAGATGAAGAAGGTTTCGTTCGCCCGCAAGCCGGAGGAGCTGTGCACGGAGAATCCCGGGATTCCGCTGGCGGACCTGCTGTCGGAGCCGATCAAGATCGTCCAGTCGCCGCGGCTGAGCATCATTTTGTATGAAGCGGGCAACGCGCACCGGCAAATTTACACGGACGGGCGCGCGCTGCCGAAGGAGTTCAGCCTGCCGGCCTATTATGGCTACTCGGTGGGACATTGGGAGAGCGACACGCTGGTGGTGGAGAGCGCCGGGTTCAATGACAAGACGCCGCTCGATGCCGTGGGACATCCGCACGGCGAGGGTTTGCACCTGACAGAGAGGTATCGCCGGCGCGACTTCGGACACCTGGAGGTGGACACGACCGTGGACGACCCGCAGATGTACACGCGGCCGTTTACGATCAAGGTGCCGCACGACCTGCTGGCGGATTCGGACGTGTTCGAAAGCTTCTGCGAGAACGAGAAAGATGGCGCGCACTTACAGAAACAATAAACGGCCGGCGCGCGCGCTGGTCTTCCTGGTCGGGGCCGCGTCGCTGGCTGCGCAGTGGCCGAATTCTCCGACCCCAGGAGTGCCGCGCACGGCGGAAGGCAAACCGAATCTGCGGGCGGCGTGCCCGCGGACGGCGGACGGGCAGCCGGACTTTTCAGGCTTGTGGCTGATGCAGCCGACACGGCAGGCGAACCCGGAGTTCCCCGGCTGCGAGCCGATCGCCGATGAGTTCGCCAACATCGGGTTCGCTCTGAAAGGCGGGTTGCCGTATCAGCCGTGGGCGGCGGAACTGGTGAAGACCCGGCGCGGCGAACTGCGCGTGCACGATCCGATGTCGCATTGCCTGCCGATCGGCCCGGTGCGGCTGCACACGTTCACAACGCCGAGCAAGATCGTGCAGACGCCGAAGCTTCTGATGATTCTGAATGAATGGAATGCGAGCTACCGGCAGATCTTTACCGACGGCAGGCCTCTGCCGGAGGATCCGAATCCCTCGTGGAATGGCTATTCGAGCGGCCGGTGGCAAGGCGACCAGTTGGTGGTGGAGACGAACGGCTTGCGCGAGGGCCTGTGGCTCGACGCCGCCGGCAGCCCGCTGACCGGCGAGGCGCGTCTCACCGAGCGCTTCCGGCGTCCGAACTTCGGCTACATGGAAATTGAGATCACTGTGAACGATCCGAAAGCGTACACGCGTCCGTGGACGGTGACGCTGCACCACATCATTCAGCTCGATGCGGACCTGCTGGAGTTCGTCTGCAACGAGGGCGAGCAGGACGCGGGGCATCTGTCGGCGAAGTGAGATGGCAACGGCCCCGCCCTCATGGGCACGGGTGGGTATCTGTTTGAGCCGAAGCAGCCGGTCCGGCCCTGCCGCGTGAGCGCGGGGTTTCGCGCCTGTTTGACAGGTGGTGCCGGAATGCATACAATCGATCGCTAATAGCAGGTTGCGGGGGTCGCTGGAGGTGTTTATGTCGGGCAATCGTCGCAGGAAATTGATCCTGGCCGGAGCCGGGGTCGCGGTGTTTGTGCTGGGATCGTCGGCCGCCGATCATTTGTGGCGGCGGGTCACCGGTTCGGCCCGCCTGGTTTCCATCGAGGAAGTCAAGGATGACCCCGAGGCCTGTTTCCGCGACGCCGGCGAGACATCTCCCGGCGGCGGCCCCAATCTGTTTGCGGCCTTTGGCGAGGCTGAGGTCAGCGCGCAGGACACGGGCGGGACCGTGGATGTCGATCGGCCTCCGGTGCGCACGCTGCGGGATACGGCGCCGATTTACAGCTCGGTGGCGGTGGACGACAAGCGCAATGAAGTGTTTCTGCAGGACAACAACCTGTGGAGCATCCGCGTCTACGGCCGCACCGACAATGCCAAGCCGGGCACACCGCCTACCGAACCGCGGCGCGTGATAGCCGGCAACGACACCGACGTTCAGTTCAACAGCTGCGTCTATATCGATCCGATCAACGGCGACGTGTATTCGGTGGAGAACGATATCGGCGACGTAATCGTCACTTTCGAACACGACGCCACGGGTAACGCCAAGCCGATTCGGAAGCTCAGCGTCACGCATCGCGCCTATGCCATGGCGATGGACGAGCAGAATCAGGAGTTTTTCGTTTCGGTGCAGCATCCGCCGCAAGTGGCGGTGTATCGCCGCGGAGCCTCGGGGAACGAAAAACCGAAGCGGCTGCTGATGGGCGACAAGACCGAGCTGTCGGACTCGCATGGAATGGCGATCGACCCGCGCCGGAAGCTGTTGTTCGTGGACAACTGGGGCAATATCGCAGACGACGCGAAGCCCGGTTCGGGCCGGTTCGGACCGCCGACGATCACGGTCTACCGGCTGAATGCGGACGGCGACGAGGCGCCGCTGCGCATCATTCAGGGGCCGAAGACGGGCCTGGATTGGCCGGGCGCGATGTCGATCGATCCGGATACAGGCGATCTGTACGTCGCCAACGACATGGGCCAGGACATCATCGTGTTCCACAGCGCGGACGCGGGCGATGTGGCGCCGTCGCGCGCCATCAAGGGGCCGAGCACGGGACTGAGCTATCCAGTCGGCGTGTTTGTCGATTCCAAGAACAAGGAAGTGTGGGCGACCAACATCGGGAACTCGACGGCCACCGTGTATCCGCTGATGGCCAACGGCGACGTGGCGCCGGTGCGGGTGATCCGCGGCGCGGAGGATGGAAAGAAGTCTCTGCGGTTTGGAAAAACCCAGGCGCTCGCCTATGACAGCATTCGCGAGCAGATCCTGGTTCCGAATTGAGTGGACCATCCGCAGATTGCGGCCTTCGCCAGGTTGGCGGGGGAAAATTCACCTCCGGTCAGAGCTTTAGAAGGGCAGAAGACGTTAATCAGCAGGACCATGCACGGGTTCTCGTATGACGCGATGCATGACGAGATCGTGGTGACGAGCCCGCTGGCACAGGCCGTTCTCACGTTCAAGGGCGACGCGAACGGGGAACAGCCGCCGGCTCGCGTGATTCAAGGGCCGCATACGCAGATCGACGGCCCGCCGAATCTCGGGAACGACCGGGTGAGCATCGACCCGGTGCATGATGAAATCTATGTTCCGGCGGTGCCGTCCTCCATTCTGGTGTTTGACCGGAGAGCGAACGGAGACGTCGCGCCGAAACGGGTGCTGACGGGGCCGGATACCGGGTTCCAGGAACCCGGGATTCGCGGGATGGCCACGGTGGCGATCGATCCGGTGCACAACGTGCTCGTGGTCAACCATCGGAATGAGCTCCTGATTTTCGATCGCACGGCGAGCGGCAATGCCAGGCCGCTACGGAAGATCAGCGGACCGAAGAGCGGAGTCGCCACCATCAGCTCGTTCCAGATTTATGCGCAGAAGGGCTGGATCGTGGCCGGCGGCCAAGGCGGCTTCATCGGCGTCTGGAGCATCAACGACGACGGCGATGTGCCGCCGCGGTGGAAGATTCCTGTAAATGACCTGACCGGATATGTGGCCTCGGGAATCGCGCTGGACGCCGCTCACAAAGAAGTGCTGTTGAGTTGCGCGGGGCAGCGCGCCCGGCCGCGCAGCGGAATCGCCAACGCCGTGCTGACGTTTTCCTGGCCGGAGATCTTTTAGTCGGCGTCGCCCGAAGACGACTTTCCATCATCCAAGGAGGACCCTATGTTGAGAACCCTGGTTGGGTTGCTGCTCGCGGCCGCGGGCGTGTGGGGCCAATCGACGGCGCAGATCAGCGGCACCGTAAAGGACCCGAGCGGCGCGGTGATCGCCAACGTCCAGGTAACCGCTGCCAATACAGACACCGGGCTTAAGCGCAGCGCGGTGACGGATTCGTCTGGGGCGTTTGTGCTGCCCAATTTGCCGGTGGGCCCGTACCGGCTGGAAGCAGCTGCGCAAGGGTTCCGCACCTACGTGCAGACCGGGATCGTCCTGCAGGTGGCGGACAACCCGGTGATCAATCCGACGCTGAGCCTGGGCCAGGTCTCCGATGCCGTGCAGGTGGAAGCGGCGGCGCCGCAAGTGGAGACGCGCGACACCGGAGTCAGCCAGGTGATGGACAGCACACGTGTGGTCGAGCTGCCGCTGAACGGTCGCCAGGTCACCGACCTGGTAGTGTTGTCGGGGGCGGCGACGGTTTCGACCACCACCAGCTTCGTGCGCAATTATCCTTCGGTGAATATTTCCGTCGCGGGCGGCATGCATAACGGACTCACTTACCTGCTCGACGGCGCCTCGCACAATGACCCGATCAACGGATTGAACCTGCCGCTGCCGTTCCCGGATGCGCTGCAGGAATTCAAGCTCGAGACCAGCAGTTTGTCTGCGCAATACGGCCAGCACTCGGCTGGCGCAGTGAACGCCGTCACCAAGTCTGGCACGAATCAGTTTCACGGCGACCTGTTCGAGTTCTTCCGTAACGGCGATCTCAACGCGCTGAACTTCTTCGCGGTGGTGCCCGACCAGCTGAAACGCAACCAGTTTGGCGGCACCGCGGGAGGCCGCATCATTAAAGACAAGCTCTTTTTCTTCGGGAGCTATCAAGGCACCAGAATGATCGGCACCGTGGCGCCGCAATTCGCCTACCTGCCGACCAGGGACATGCTCAACGGCGACTGGAGGGCCGTTGCGGCTGCGTCCTGCAACGCCAACCGCCCGCTCACACTCAAGGCTCCGTTCCAGGGTAACCAGATCTCGCCCGGCGCGTTCTCCCCCGTGGCCGTCGCGCTCATGAACAGCGGCAAGCTGCCCATCGCCACGGACCCGTGCGGCAAAGTCCAATTCGGGATGAAGCCGGTGACGAACGAAGATCTGACCATCGATAAAGTCGACTACCAGATCAGCGACAAGCATTCGTTTTTTGGCCGCTATGAACTGGCGCATCTGATCGATCCCTCCGGCTACGTGCCCGGCAACCTGCTGACTACCGGCTCGGCGAATAACGGTCCGTACACCACCTACCCTGTTGTGAATCTCTGGCAGACACAATCGCTGACGTTGGGCGACACCTATCTGATCAGCACGTCCCTGGTGAGTTCGCTTCGCGCTTCTGTTCTGCGGCCCACCAACAGCCGCGGCCAGCCGCCTCAGGAAATCACGCCGGCGGAAGTGGGAATCACGCCGTATTACCAGCCAACGAACAATCAAATTTTGGGTTTAAGCGTGTCGGGCGGATTCAGCATCGGCGGCCAGGGCGGCAATGTTCCCGGTCTCACCAATGCCACTGGAATCCAGGTTTCCGAGGACCTGAGTTGGGTCAAGGGAGCCCATCAGATCGGGTTCGGCTTTAACGACATTTACTCGCGGCTCGGGGTAATGGGTTGGACCTCCGCGGACGGCGTGTTCGCGTTCAATTCCACCAATACCGGGCTCGGTCTCGGCGACTTTATGCTGGGTGACGTCAACACCTTCACGCAGCAAGGCGTGCAAGGCATCGGTTTTCGCAGTAATTACATCGGCGCCTACGTGCAGGACACCTGGAAACTCAGCTCGCGGCTCACGCTGAACGGCGGTCTGCGGTGGGATCCGTTTCTGCCATTCTCCTGGCGGGACGGGCAGAGTTTTTACTTTTCGCAGAGCGCGTTCGACCAGGGCCTGAAGAGCACCGTGTATCCGAACGCGCCGGCCGGAGCGCTCTATTCCGGAGATCCCGGCGTGCCGGCGAACGGAAAAACGAATCCCAATCAATGGGGGCACTTCGCACCGCGCCTCGGGCTGGCATTCGACCCGACCGGTTCGGGGCGCATGACCATCCGCGCCGCCTATGGGCTGTTCCGCGACTATCCCGATTTCTACGAGTCGCAGCAAGTCAAAATTTCGCCGCCGTACAACTTCACCATCGTCAACACCGCCCCGGGCAACGGCACCGCCGCGGGTTTCGCCAATCCATGGACCGGTTATCCGGGCGGCAGCCCCTTCCCTTCCACCCTCAATAAGAACGTGACCTTTCCGACAAACGGAGGCTGGGTCGTCATTCCGCCCAACTTGCCCTCGGTTTACGTGAATCAATGGAATCTCAGCGTGCAGAGGCAAATTGGCAGCAGCTGGCTGTTCACCGCCAATTACATGGGCAGTGAGGCCACGCACCTGTTGAGCAGTATCGAAGCGAATCCGGCGGTCAATATGCCCGGGGCCACGGTAAACAACACCACGCAGCGCCGGCAACTCACGTTGGAGAACCCGTCTCAAGGCCGGTATTACGGCAGCATCGTTCAGGAGAACGCAACCGGAACCATGAGTTACAACGGGCTGTTCCTGACCGTGCAGCGGCATCTTGGCACGGGACTCACGGTGCAAGGGAACTACACCTGGTCGCATTGCATCAACACCGGAACACAGCAGCTCATCTCGATTCCGATCATTGCGGGAACCCATTCGGTGGCATCGCGCGCCGGGTTGCGTGGCAATTGCTCGATCCTGGAGCCGGACCGCCGGCACAATTTCAATCTGACGGTGGTGTACTCCACGCCGCGCCTCTCCGACCCGCACCTTCGGCTGCTCGCCTCCGGCTGGCAGATCTCGGGAATCGTCCGCGTGCTGTCGGGCGACTACTTCTCGGCGAAGTCTGGTCTCGACCAGGCTTTGACTGGCACCGACGATCAGCGGGCGCAGCAGATCCTTGGCAACGTCTATGCGCCGAATAAGAGTATTTCTCAGTGGCTGAATCCGGTGGCCTTCGGCCAGCCGGCCCTGGGCACCTATGGCAACATGGGCCCGGGAACGCTGCGCGGTCCCGGTTTCTTCGGCATTGACACCAGCATCACGCGCAAATTTCCAATCCGGGAGCGCCAGACCTTTGAGATCCGCGCCGAAGCATTCAACGTCTTGAACCACGTGAACCCTCTCGACCCGGTGAGCACTCTCAGCAGCAGCACCTTCGGCCAGATCCAGGCTGCGAATGACCCGCGGATTCTGCAGCTGGCCGCGAAGTTCGTGTTTTAATAAGTACCTACGGAGTAGAGCAGGATGCTGCAGGATCCCAAACGCGCAGGTATGCTCTCGATCGTCGCGGCGCTGCTGGCGCCGAGCTGATGAGTGCTGCCGCAAGTCCTGGCAGGACTTGGATTATCTCTGATCAGCGCCGGATGCCAGCTCTGGCTGCAGCGGCTTCAGCCGCTGTTTTTCGCGGTGGCGCTCGTGTCCCTGGGCTACCAGATCTGGCTGATCCGCACCCGTCCGCCCGCGCGGCGCAAGTCTTCCGTGAAGGCCGTCCTGGCGGTGAGCCTCGCGCTGAATTTCGTTGTAGTGGGCGGCTGGATCACGCTGCTGATCCGCTACTGGTAAGCTGACAGCCGTGGGCCCGCGCCTTTGCTTTCTCGGCTTCGCCGTGTTCTGGGCAGTGCAGCCCGGCGCCGCGCAGATTGAGAAACTCGCTATGCGCACCACCGGCATCTCCTGCGGCATTTGCGCTGGTCTTTCGGAAATCTATTTCCGGCGGCTGCCTGGGGTGGATAAGGTGAAGATCAGCTTGCGGAATGAAGCGATCCTTCTGACCTACAAGCCGGGAGCTACGGTCGATCCCGAAGCGATCCGCAAAGTGCTCGAGCCGCTGAAAGTGGGCGTGGTTCAATTCCAGGTCAGCCTGCGTGGGGAGATTCGGAAAACGGGCGGCAGGCAAATCCTGCAAGCTGGCAAAGACCGGTTCGTGGTGCGAGACGCGATCGACTCCCCGGTTCTTCCGCTGAACACGCCGCTGCATATCGAGGCGATCCTGTTCGATCGCGTAACGCCCAGAGAAGTGAAGGTCCTGGATTTCAAGCCGGTTCCGTAGAGGAACCGAAGCGGGCATCCCCGGCCCCGCTCGGCGAAGCCATTGCAAAATCAACCGCGGCTGCCGCGTGAATCTTGGTGGAATCGTGCACCGGCAGCGGCGAGTCGGCTTGCGAGATGAGGAGTCCGATCTCAGTGCAGCCCAGAATCACGGACTCCGCGCCATCTGCGGCCAGGCGTGCCAGGATCTGTCGGAACTCGCGGCGCGAGTCCTCGCGAATCACGCCGTGGCAGAGCTCGTTGTAGATGACGTCGTGAATCGCTTGCCGATCGGCCGGGGGCGGCACGACGGTCTCGATGCCGAACCGGCCGCGCAATCGATCGGAATAGAAGGGTTGTTCCATGGTGAATCGGGTGCCCAGCAACCCCACGCGGCGCTGGCCGGCTTCTCGAATGGCGCACGCCACCGCATCGGCGATATGCAGCATCGGTATGCCCACGGCCTCCTCGATCCACGGGGACAGCTTGTGCATGGTGTTGGTGCAGAGGACCACGACGTCGGCGCCCGCCCCTTCCAGTTGGCGCGCCGTCCGGGCCAGCAAGCCGCCCAACTGCTCCCATTCGCCGCGATGCTGCAGATGCTCCACGTGCGCAAAATTTACCGTCACGAGAATACTGGGAGCGTTATGGTGGCCGCCGAGACGCCGCTTGGTTTCCTGATTGATGAGGCGATAGTATTCCGCCGAGGACTCCCAGCTCATTCCGCCGATCAAGCCAATGGTTTTCATGGTGGGCCGATCCGCGTCACCGCCGCTCGGGCCGCGGCATCTTCTGGTCCGCCATGGCTGCGTCGAATGCGAACGCCGCCATCACCAGAGCCGCCTGGCGGACATCCGCGAGATTCACGCGGTCGGCGGTATCCATGTTGGTGTGGTGGGTGCGCACATCGTAGTTGACGTAATCCTGGATTGGATTGAACCCGGGAACCCCGGCTGCAAGGAAGCTCAAATGGTCCGTGCTCCCCACGGGCTCGATGACGTTGCGCCGCGCGCCCGATTCTTTCAGCGGCTCCAGCCACTCATCGAACATGCGCTTCGCGGCCGCGTCATTCTGCGCGTACCAGCCGTAGATCGGACCGGTGCCGTTGTCGATGTTGAAGTAGACGTCCATTTTCTCGCGCGCCGCCTGATTCTTCTCGCCCTCCAGGTGTTCCAATACCCAGGCGCGGGAACCCAGCAGGCCCTGCTCCTCGCCGCCCCACAACGCCACGCGAATCGTGCGCCGCGGCCGAAGCCCCGAAGCTTTCAAGATGCGCATCGCCTCCATCACCGTGGTCGTGCCATCGGCATTGTCGGTGGCGCCGGTCCCGGTATGCCAGGAGTCCAGGTGCGCGCCGATCATCACGATTTCGTCGCGTACCGCCGGATCGCTCCCCGGCATCTCGGCGAGCACGTTGTAGGCATTGCCCTGATCGGTATCGTAAAACTTCGTCTGGACGTTAATGCGCAGCTTCACCGGAATATTCTGTTGCAGCATCCGCAGAATCATGTTGTAGTGCTCCGCGCTCAGCGTCAGCGAGGGCGCTGCACCCGGACCCTCGTCTCTTCCGAGCACGAAAACCGTGCCATCCTCGCCGCGGCTCGGCTTGAGCAGCACCGCGGCGCCCGCGGCGCTCAACGATCGAGCCAGCCGCACCGCCGCGTTCGGCGCGGCCGGCGGCGCGTTGAGCGGGCGTATTGTCGAGTTGGTCGCGTACGCGGCCGATTGTGGAACGTAGGCGGGGTCGCTCGGCTGCGGCCGGTCGCTACGCACGAAATTCGTCTCGAGGGGCTGCGTGAGTACGATCGCGCCCTTCATCGCCGCGCCGAGGGCGGCGATCTCCTCGGGCAGCTTCCCCGCAACCACCATCGGCGTGCCAGCGATCTCGCCCGGAGTTGAAGTCGACCAGCCATCGGCATATCCCAAAAGAGGAAAGTATCGCGGCTCCACCATCTCCACTGTGAGTTTCTCGAGGCTCCAGCCTCTTCCGAACTTCCACGGTTCGAGCCGGGCGTTCTCCAGCCCGTAACTGGCAAGGCGCTCCCGCGCGAATTCCGCCGCGCGCCGGTGCGCCGGCGAAGCGGTCAGCCTCGGACCAATGGTGGAAGTCAGCATCTCGAAGACCGGCGCGGCCTGAGAGTTCTCGAAGGCCTCGCGCCTTAATTTCGCGAGAGACTCGCGATCCAGCGGACTCCCGGATTGAGCGCAGGCGAAGCCGGCCCACAGCAGCGCCGGGAAACAAAATAATAATCGGCTCATCGATCGCACCTCGTCGTAGCAAGGGTCCCCAAAGAGGACCGATTTCCGTAATTATGAACGAATTTCAGCGAAGTAGCGGCCCTGCCAATTGCCGTGCGAGCCCGCGCCGTCGAATACCAGACCGCGCGCGGCTATTCGACCCTCAAGGCAACCGTCGGTTCGATCGCGGTCGCCCGTCGCGCGGGAATGAGCGTCGCAATTCCTGTTGACAAAAGCAGCGTTCCCACAGCGGCAACCAGGACAACCGGGTCGTCGACATTCCGGATCGACCACCGTGCGAGCACCGAACTGAGGCCGGCACTCAGGACCAATCCGGCGCCGAGGCCGGCCAACACCGCGAGCATGGTCGACTGGAGCGCCGATCGGAGCACGGCCCGCGGCGCCGCACCGAGAGCGATACGAATGCCGAACTCGCGCGTGCGATGCGCGATGCTGTAGCACGCGACGCTGAATAGCCCGAACGAGGCCAGCACCAGTGCGATAGCCGCAAAGCCCAGCAGCACGCCGCTCACGAACTCGCCTTGCTGCCGGCCCATGAACGCTTCGGGCGGGATGAACCGGATGACCGGAAGGTTCCCGTCTGCCCTGCTGACCGCCGTCCGCAGGCGGGCCTCGGCTCCAAGCGGACTTCCTTTCGTGCGCACCAACAGCACCGCGATATCGCTAAGCGCCACCGTGTAGGGGTAGTACATCGCCGGCGCGATCGGCTCGCGCAGTCCTCGGTTCGGCGCGTCTCGCAACACGCCAATCACCTCGAATGATCCGTCCCGGCCGGGAGCATTCAGAATCCATTCGGGCCGTCGCCGGAGGAACGCTCGGTCGCGCACGTGTTTGCCGATCGGGTCTTGGTTTGGCCACAACTGCCGCGCCATGGTTTCGTTGACCACCACCACCGGTCGCGCGCGCTCGTCGTCGTCGGCCGACCACGCGCGTCCGCGCACCAGCGGCATCTTCAACGTGGAGAAATAATCGGACGCGACCGAATGCCGCAGCACTTCTCGGTCGTCAGCGCCGACACCGTCGGCATCGATGCGAGTGGGCGAGCCCGTGCGGGGTGGCGGGCCGGTGGGAATCAGGCTGATTGTCGCGCTCTCGACGACAGATTCGCTCGTCACGTCCGACCGAAGACGCTGATACAGCGCTACACGCGCCGGCCAATCGGTGTAAGTCCCGACCTGCAGGTGAATCTGTGCGATCGTCACATGCGTCGGGTCGTAGCCGACCGGAGCGCGATAGAGATCGACAAGCGTCCGAATCGCGGCGCCGGTTCCCGCCAGGAGCACCACGGCAATCGTCACCTGGGCGGCGACCAGGAAGCCCGAACTTGCGCCGCCTGCGCCAGAGACCGCCCTGGCTGCTGACGCCGCACGGATCGCATCGCTGCGCGCACGTGAGACGGCCAACGCCGGCCACAGGCCGACGATCATCGACACCAAAGCGCTCACCGTTGTCGCGAAGAGAATGGCCGTGGGTCCAACGACGATGCGGGCCGCAGGCAGCGAGACAACGCCCGGCACTTCCGCAAGAAGCCGCGGCAGGGCATACCTCACCGCCAGCAGCGCGAGACCCGCGGCAGAGAGCGTGACGAGCAGCGTTTCCGCGAGCACCAGCCTGACCAGCCGCCACCGTCCCGCTCCGAGCGCATGGCGCACGGCCATCTCGCGCATCCGATGACGGCCGCGCGCCACCACCAGGATCGTCACGTTCGCGCACGCCATCAATAGGAGCAACGCGGCTGCCGCGAACAGGAGACCGAGAACCGGCACGTACGCGGCGCCTCGTTCCTCGTCCACCAGCCGGCTCAATTGCACACGGAAGCTCAATGGATATGCCGCCGGTCTCGTTCGTTTGAACTGTTCGTAGACTTTCTGTAATTCGGCCTCGGCCTGCCCCATCGACCTGCCTGGCTTCACGCGCACGGTGACCGGCCACGTTGCATCCGACGCGAGCGGCATCCGCAGCGGAACGACGATGTCGGTGAGGCCGGTAGAGTAGTCACGCGGAATCACACCGATGACAGTGAACGGTTCGCCATCGAGCCGGAGTATTTGTCCGATAACGTCTGGCTGGCCGGCGAAACGGCGGCGCCAGAACGGGTAAGTCAGCACCGCGACACGCTGTGGCTCCGACCCGATCGGCGCGTCGGCTTCGCGAAACACCCGCCCGAGGAGCGGCTGAACGCCCAGCATCGATGGCGCGTTACCGCTGAACGAATCGGTCCACACCGATTCGGGGAACGCCGTTCCGCCGAGCGTCTTCGTGAAGCTGTCCTGGATGTAGGCTCCCTCCAGGGTCGACGCGGCCCGCAGCACGCGGAACTCCTCGGCGGTCACCATCGCTGCCTGAGGTTGACCGGACGGCGTTACCAGACGAACCCGTGCGATGCGATCGGCGCCGGCGTACGGCAGCGGGTGCAGCACCACGGCATCGATCACCGCAAACAGACCGGTACTTGCGGCCATGCCGAGCGCGAGAATCAGCGCCGCGGATGCGGCAAACCCGCGATTGCGCCACAGCATTCGCGCCGCAAACCGAAAGTCCTGCCTCAAATTGGTACCTCCCCGGCGACGTCCCGAACTGCGCGATTCCCGTACGTGTCGCCAACCATCCGCACAGGATTCATCGGGGATCACTCCAAACCCAGGTCCTGCACTCTTTTCCCCAAATCTTGGTGATCGACCTGAAAGACAATCCGAGACCGATCCTCCATTTTCGAAAGGATATAGGAAGCAGCGTTTTGACTGTATACCGGTTCCCTCGTGGCCCGGTCAAAACGCATATTCCAGAGCACTTTTACCAGCGTGTACTTCGAATCCAGCGCAGATGCCTCGAGCGACTCGATGCGGGAGGACACCAATCCTCGCGACCGAAAGAATTCTTTGCGCCGGGGAAGGACTTTCAGGAAATCCTCTTTCTTCACGCATACAACACCTTCCGGTCCACCAAACATGAAGACGTCAGCATAACAAGCGGCAATCTGCTCCACGTCAAATATCGTGTTTGCCGCCTCATAGCCGGCAAAGAACGATTCCACTTCGGCATTCTGGTTGCTCATCTGGCGTACGATAGCATCTTCTTCCGCGCTTACGCATCCTCGCAGTTCGATCCTCGCGGCCCACGCCCGGCAATCCTTAGGTGTATAGTGTCCCGAAGGAGGTTTTGGGCCCATGAAACTCTTCACGGCCGCGACCCTCTCGATTGCCTTCGTCACGCCGCTCGCCGCGCAGTGGCTGCACTCTCGCACGCCCGGCATTCCGCGCACCGCCGATGGCAAACCCAACCTCGCCGCCCCGGCGCCCCGCACCGCCGACGGCAAGCCCGACCTCAACGGTCTGTGGGACATGATCACCGACGCCGCGGTCGGCAATATTCTGGTGCGCAACGCCGGCGATCTGCAGCCCGCCGATGTGCAGCCGTGGGCGCGCGCTCTGCTCCAGGAACGCGCCGAGAACTTCGGTAAGGACAATCCGCATTACAAGTGTCTGCCCGAAGGCCCGGGCTACACCACCAGCCTCGGGATGAAGCGCTTCCTGCAGACTCCTGGCATGCTCGGCATCCTGAATGACGATCTCACGTACCGCCAGGTCTTCCTCGACGGCCGCGCCCTGGAGCCGGAGCCCAATCCGACCTGGATGGGATACTCCGTCGGCCACTGGGATGGCGACACTCTGGTGGTGCAAAGCAACGGATTCAATGACAAGACCTGGCTGCTTGAGGGCTATCCGCATACCGAAGCCTTGCGCATGACCGAGCGCTACCGGCGCATCGATTTCGGCCACATGGAAATCTCGGTGACGTACCAGGATCCCCGGGCCTACAACAAGGCTTGGACGATGCCGCTCCGCGCGCAGCTCGCGGCCGACACCGAGCTGCTGGAAGCCGTCTGCAACGAAAACGAGGACACCAAGCAGCAGCACTGGATCGGCAAGGCCTCTGATTCCAGGAAGACCGCGGTCCAGGTCGCTCCGGAAATCCTCGCGAAATACACCGGTGTCTACAAAGGGCCGTATCTCGGCCGGCCGCGCATGGTTGCCCTCACGGCCTCCGGCGGTACCTTGTTTGTCTCCGTGAATGGAGGGCTCCCGCAGCCGGTGGTCGCGCAGTCGGAGACCCTGTTCACCGGCACCGGGCTCACGTACCAGATAGTCCGCGACGCCCAAGGCTTCGCGACCGACGTCATCGAAGGTCACGTGGCCGGCGATTTTAAATACGCGCGCCAGAAATAGCGTCTATGTTCTCTGCAAACTGGAAGATCCTCGCCGCGCTGGCGGTCCTGACGTTCGCCCGCGCCGATGCCCAGACCGCGCGCCCGGCGCCGGACTCGATCGAAGGTCACCTGGCCGCCGGCAAGAATGCTGCGGGCGGCCGCGACAACACTCCGGATTTCTACGGCCTGGTCACGGCGCTCTGCGTCGCACCGCTGAACGCGCCCGTGCGGCCGGATGCTCCCGCGCCGCCCAGGAACCCCGATCGCGCCAGCGCCTACCTCGAACCGATCGAGGCATTCGACGATCTCTATTGGATGGGCACCGCCTCCCGGTCCACCTGGGCCCTGACCACCAGCGACGGAATCATCCTCTACGACACGCAAAGCGTGTATGACGCCGAGGACGTCATTGCCGGCGGCTTGAAAAAGCTGGGGCTCGACCCCACTCGCGTAAAATACGTCATCATTTCCCACGCGCATGAAAACGAAGTCGGCGGCGCGCGGCTGATGCAGGAACGCTATGGCGCCCATATCGTCATGGGAGCGGGCGATTGGGATATGGTCGACGAATCGGTGAATGGATTTCCCAAGGGAAAGCCCAAACGGGACATCGTCGCCACCGATGGGATGAAGATCATGCTGGGCGGCCGGACCGTCACCTTATATTTAATGCCCGGCCACACGCCCGGCACGATTTCCGGAATCTTCCAGGTGCACGACCTCGGTAAGCCGCTGACCGTCGCCTATTCCGGCGGCACTGAATTCAACTTCGTCAACGACGTGCCGCACTTCGACGCCTACCTCGCGTCCGAGCGGAAATTCGCGGCCATCGCGGCCGCGGCCGGCGCCACCATCATCCTGGGGAACCAGTCTCAATTCGATGGCGCGGCCCTCAAGCTCCGGACGCTGCCCGCCCGCCGCCCCGGCGAGCCGCATCCCCTCGAAGTCGGCGCCCGCGCAGTAGCCCGCTATTTCAAAATTGAAGACGAGTGCGCTCAGGCCGTCCGCCTCAGGCTCCTCGCGCGGCCATAACCCTGAAGTCGCTGGCTGAGACTGTCACGAGCCCGAAAAATATTTCCGATCTTCCTCGAAATCTTCAACTTGCCGTCCATAACGACATTCGCGAAAACCGCGCGCCCGAGCACCCCGGCGCGATAATGAGGATGAGAGAAGAATGATGCCGCGGCGCCCGATGATCCCCGTTCAAACCGGCTCAAACGGGAGCGAAACGGTTCGCTTGGTACCAAGCGGAAAGGTCACATTAACTCCTTCCGCTGCAACAAATGTTCCTCGAATTCCGCAACGATCGTTTCCCACAATGGCGAAAACGGTTGAGCCGGTGTTAGTGCAGGCCCACGTGGCCGCGGATGGACTCGGTCAGTTTCGCGGGATCGTAGCCGACGCCGTCCTTGAAAACAAGCTTGATGTTTTCGATGTCGGCGATGCGGGCGGCCGGGTTGCCCTCGATCAGCACCAGGTCGGCTTGCTTCCCGTTCGCGATGGAACCGATCGTAGACGCGAGTCCCAATTGTTCCGCGCCGTTCAGCGTCGCGATGCGGATTGCGTCTTCTGGAGAGAAGCCGCCTTCCACTAACATTTCGATGTTGCGCTGGTCGGCGTAGCCGGCCAAGGCGCTGCCGTTGCCGGTGGGATCGGCGCCCGCCACCAGCAGGCCCCCGGCTTTCACGAACGCGCGCTCGAAGGCGAGTTCCTTGCGAATCTCCGCGCTCAATTCAGTGGTCGGTGCCGGGCCGCGCGCCCGCATCGTCATGTAGTTGAGCGCCGTGCCGGGAGAGAGCGCATCGAGGAACCGTTTTTGGATGACCGGGTTGCGTTCGAACACCGCGAGCGTCGACGTGATCGCGACTTTATGTTGGACCAGAGTCTGAATGGTCTCGCGCACCGGCTCGCCGGAGACGTCCAATTCGCGGAAAGCCTGCGGCTGGTTGGCGGGACATACATCCGGCGCCTTGCCGGCAATGAAATCAGTGTCTTCGATCAAGCCGTGCTCGAGATTGTCGATGCCCAGCGCGGCGGCTTCGCGAAAAGTGACGGAGCACAAGTGGCCGGTGAGCGTGAGGCGCCGCTCGTGAGCGGTCTGAATGGCGGCGCCCAAAGCCGCGCGCGAAATGTTCATGTACGCCTTGAACGAGTGCGCGCCTTGCGCGGCCCAGTACTCGACAAAGCGCCGGGCATCTTCGGGCGTGTCCACTTCCGTCATCTGCGGAGTGAACATCCCTTTGCCTTCGAGATATCCAGCGGTGATGAGCAGCTTGGGGCCGGGCATGCGGCCGGCATCGATCAGCTTTTTGATGTTGAGGTCCGTGTGCGGCTCCAGCGTACCCGCGGTGCGCGCCGTCGTGACGCCGCTTGCCAGATAGAGGCGCGGGAAACTGAACGCGTGCTCGGTATAAATGGCGACTCCTCCGCCGGACGGATAAAAGAGATGCTCGTGCATGCCGACCAGGCCGGGGATCACGGTGTGGTTCGCCAGGTCGAGGCGGCGCGCGTTGGGCGGAATGGCGGTCTGCGCGGCAGGGCCGGCTACGCGTATTTTGCCATCAGCGAGGACAAGGGTCTGGTCTTCGCGCGGCGCGGCGCCGGTGCCATCGATGACGCGGACGTGCTCTAACGCGATGACCGGAGCGTCGACGGCAACAAAGGGCTGCGTTCCCGGGTAGAGAGGATTCTGCGCCGCAAGCGCGGTGGCGTAAACAAGCAGAGCCGCCGCCGCGGCTAAGCGAAACCGGGAGTGCAGCCGCATCAGCGCGCGGAGGCGGTCTTAACGGGCTTGGCGGGGTGCTTCAGTTCCTGGTCGAGCACCGGCTTCAAGGCGGCCAGGGTGAGCGGACCGTTATAGCGCTGGCCATCCACGAAAAGCGTGGGTGTGGAATCGACGCCGATGTGTTCGCCCTCGCTCATGTCGCGATCCACGGCCTGCTTGATGGCGGGCGAGTCGAGGTCGGCCTGAAACTGTTTCATATCGAGGCCGGCGCCGGCCGCCAGGGCTAGAACACCTCGCCGCGACAAGTTGCCTTTTTGCGCGAACAGGCCGTCATACATCGGCCAGAACTTCCCCTGCTTGTGGGCGGACAGAGAGGCGGCGGCCGCGAGCGGAGCCTGCGCGTGGCTGTCGAGCGGGAACTGTTTGAAGATCAGCTTCACCTGCGACGGGTATGCTTTCAATACCGCTTCCAGTTGCGGCGTGGCCGCGATGCAGAACGGGCACTGAAAATCGGAGAATTCCACCAGAGTGATGGGGGCGTTGGCGGCTCCGCGAACCGGGGCGTTGTTCACGGGAATGTTGACCGCGTCCTCCAGAAGCTTCGAGTGATCCGGCGGCCCTTTGGCGATGTCGGAAGCGCCTACCGCGGCCAGCACCTGTGTATCGTTCTTTCCCTGACGAATGGCGGCCACGGTTTCGGCGGCCATGCCGCGGCTGTACGCGCAGCCCGGATCTTTCATCCGGCATTCGGCGACTTTCATACCGCAGCGGCAGGAGCAATCCTGATCGCGGAGCAGTTTCAAGGCGCGCGCCGTCTGCGCCGGCGTGAGGCCGGAAAAATCCACTTTGGGCAAGGAGGTGGCGGTGGTCCAATCCTGCCCGAAGAGCAGGAAAGCGCCGAGAATTCCAAGCCCCGCCAGTTTGTGCCCACGGCTCATCGCGTCCCCTCCTGGTGCACTTAGAATTATAGCGCCCTGGATTCCCGCCCACCGATCTGGTATATATGAAGGCCCCCCGGGAACCTATCTTGTCTAGGAGGACCAGCATGGAGAATCGTGCCGGAAAAACATGGCGTGCCGTGGCCGGCGCCGGCGCCCTGCTCGTCAGTGCGCACTTGGCGTTCAGCCACATTCGGATCTACCCGACCGAATCGACGTTCGGCGCCCGCGAGAAGTACACCATGCGCGTGCCCAATGAGAAGCAGGTCGCGACCGTTCGAGTGGAAGGCGAGTTTCCCAGCCAGGTGACCATTTACGACTTCGAATTCAAGCCCGGCTGGAAGATCGACTTTAAGAAAGACGATAAGGGGAAGATTACCGGCGCCGTGTGGAACGGCAAAATCGAGCCCTACGAGTTCGTCGAATTCGGGATGCTGGGCATCAACCCGAAGGAGGGTTCGGACCTGGTCTGGAAGTTCGTCCAGTATTACGAAGACGGATCGAAAGAAGAGTTCACCGGGCCGGTGGGTTCGCGTCTGCCTTCGCCGGTGACGGCGTTGAAGAGAGCCGAGGGCAGCCGGTAAGCGATTTAACGCCGATTCGTTGTTATCCGAAGTGAATCTTGTTTCGCGGTATCACGCAGGTTAACTTCACTCAATCTTAACGATGGATGCAGGAAGCATCCGTCCGATTGGAGGGAGAGAAGTTCGATGAACCAACAAGCGCCCGCGACCAGCGCTCTCGGAGCATACAACCGATACCGAGACGGTGCTGCCCACAGCCGATCGAGCCGCGTGAGTGCCGGGGAGTGCCCGGTGTGCATGGGACAGCACGACGAAGACATTCACATCGCGACAGTTCGGATCCACCGCTGGTTTCGGGGAGAAGTGACCAAGGGATTTGTCAAACGCGCGGTGTGCTGAGGCCACGCCGATTTGTGTGCTGAGGCCACGCCGATTTAAGGTGTTTCGCCGAAGCGCGGTTCACACTTAACAGGCGGCGGACGATACGGGGAATAGAGGCCGGAACGCGCGCCTCACCCGGTTCTATGCTCGCCCTGATCGGCATCCTGATCGTGTTCGGCGCCGTATTCGGCGGTTACCTGGTAGAAAAGGGGAATCCCTGGGTGCTGCTGCAGCCGGCCGAACTGCTGATCGTCGGCGGCGCCGCCGTCGGCATTGTGCTGGTGAGCAATCCGCCCGCGTTGATCCGCAAAATGATCCGAGGGGCGGCGGACGCGTTTCTGGTGGGGCCGGTCAGCCGGGAATCGTATTTGCGCAGCCTGCGGATGCTGTACGAAGTGTTCAGCTTTGCGCAGCGCGCGGGGGTCATGGCGCTGGAAGGGGACGTCGAGGATCCGCCCAAGAGCCGCATTTTTTCACGCTACCCCGAACTGCTGCAGGACCACGACACGCTGCGATTCTTTTGTGATTCCATGCGCATGCTGGTGATCGGGGTAACCTCGCCGCAGGAATTGGACCACCTGATGGACCTGGATATCGAGATCCAGCGGCGCGGCCAGCGCGAGCCAGTGAGTGCGCTCAGCTCGGTGGCGGACGCGCTTCCCGGGCTAGGGATTGTGGCGGCGGTTCTGGGCGTGGTGATCACGATGGAGGCGATCGGAGGATCGCCGGAGACCGTGGGCCAGAAAGTGGCGGCGGCGCTGGTCGGAACGTTTCTGGGCATCCTGCTGTGCTACGGCGTGGTGGGGCCGATCGCTTCGCGGCTGGAGAGCGTGAGCACGGCCAAGACGCACCGGCTGGAAATGTTGCGCAACGCCACGATTGCGTTTGCGCGCGGATCCTCGCCGATTCTCTCGGTGGAGTACGGGCGGCGCTCGATACCCGTGGACTCGCGGCCGGCATTTGAGGCAATGGAGATCACGATCCGGCGCGAGGCGAAGATCCCACCGGTCGCTCCGCCGCCCGTCGCGGAGGATCATGCACCCCAACCCACCACCGTCTGAACCGCCCCTGCCTCCGCCGCTGCCCGCGCGGCGCGACTTCGCGGACAAACACCGCGGCGGCGCGTGGAAAGTCGCGTATGCCGATTTCGTGACGGCCTTGATGGCGCTGTTTATCGTTCTCTGGATGATGAACAGCGGCACTCGGGTGAAGCAATCGGTCTCGGGCTACTTCCGCGATCCGCGAGGCTACACGCGAACGCTCGGCGCGGGTTCCGGCAGTTCTGGCGAGGGCCTGGCCGTGCATCGCGACAACGTGCGCAACGTGCAGCAACAGATCGAATCTGCTTTGCGCAAAATGCCGGAGTTCCGCGCGATCCGCAACAACGTCCTGTTCAGCGTCACGGGCGAGGGGTTGCGCATCGACCTGCTCGAAACCGAACAGGGCTTGTTCTTCGCGACGGGCAATACGGCGCCTACGACGTCGGGCGAACATCTCTTGGAGGTGCTGGCAGACGAACTGGGCAAGATGCCGAACCAGCTGGTGATTGAAGGGCACACCGACGCGCGGCCCTTTCGAAACTCGACCCAATCGAGCCGCTATACAAATTGGGAGCTGGCGGCCGACCGCGCGAATGCAGCCCGGCGCATCCTGCATACTTCCGGCGTGCGCCCGGAGCAGGTGGTGGAAACGCGCGGATTCGCGGCGCAACGGCTGCTCGATCCCAAGGACCCGGAGAGCCCGCGCAACCGGCGGATCTCGGTGGTGGTGAAGTTTCCAAATTCGGCCGCCGCGCCGCAATAAACCGACAACTACAGCTTGAAGAGTTCGCGGAGGCGGCGGGTTTGCACGCGGCTGACCGGGATCTCCGTGTGCTTCTTGTCGTCCATGCGGAGCTGATAGCTCGACTTGAACCACGGCACCACCTCTTTGATCCGGTTGATGTTGACCAGGAAAGAGCGGTGAACCCGCCAGAACATTTCACGGTCAAGGCTGGTCTGCAGATCCTCGATTGTGCGGTAGTTCGATTGCCCTTCCAGGTTGGTGGTGACCAGGGTGATGAGGCCGCTGTCGATGGTGGCGTAGATGACGTCGTTGGCATCGACGATGAAATTTCGGTTGTTGGCGCGAACCAGGAGCTTGCTGCGTGGACTTTGGGCCGGCTTCGCGGCGACGCCGTTGGCCGCCTGCGGCTCGGGCGCCCGGCGGTCCTGGATGGTGCGGCGCGCGCGCTCAATGGTTTCGGCCAGGCGCGACTTCTCGATGGGCTTGAGGAGGTAGTCGAGGGCTTCGAGGCGGAAGGCTTCGACGGCGTACTGGTCGTAGGCCGTCACAAAAATGAAACCGGGCGGGTCGATGCCTTTCTCGCGGAGGCGGCGGATCACACCCATCCCGTCCAGGCCGGGCATATGGACGTCGAGGAAGGCCAGGTCGGGCTCGAGTTTCTGGATCAGGTCGATGGCTTCCAGGCCATTGGAGGCGGTGGCAACCACGTCGACTTCCGGGAAGTCTTTGAGTAAGTAAGAGATCTCATCACAGGCCAACTGCTCGTCATCGACCACAATGGTCGTGAGAGTGTTGGACGCGCGGTCTCGCATTGAAGCTGGTATTATATCATTATCATTTACATGGAGAAACGTTAATCTTGCAGAACGAGAACGTCCGCATTGCGCCCGCCGATGGCAAGTTGGGGATTTTGATTCCCGGCATGGGAGCGGTGACCACCACATTTATCGCGGGGCTGGAAGCCATCAAGCGAGGCTTGGGCAAGCCCATCGGATCGCTGACCCAGCTAGGAACGATCCGGCTGGGGAAACGGACCGAAGGGCGGAGCCCGGCGATCCGCGATTTCGTGCCGCTGGCTCGCGTGGAAGACATCGTCGTCGGCGGCTGGGACATTTTCGACGACAACCCCTACGAGGCGGCGGTGAAAGCCGGCGTGCTCGAGATGTCGCTGCTCGATCAGCTGAAGGAACCGCTTTCAGCCATTAAACCGATGAAGGCGGTGTTCGACCAGGAATTTGTAAAGCGGTTGAACGGCCCGAACGTCAAGCCTCCCGGGTCGAAGATGGACCATGCCGAAATGGTGATGGACGACATCCGGCGGTTCAAGGAATCGACCGGTGTTTCGCGCATGACGATGATCTGGTGCGCCTCGACCGAGGTATTTCGCAAGCCGGCGCCCGTGCACGCGACGCTGAAGGATTTCGAGTGCGGGCTGCAGAAGAGCGATCCGGAGATTTCGCCCAGCCAGATTTACGCCTATGCCGCTTTGAAGTCGGGTGTGCCTTATGCCAATGGCGCGCCGCACATGACCACGGATACGCCGGCGCTGCTGGAACTGGCGCGCGAGCGCAACTTGCCGGTGGCGGGAAAAGATTTCAAGAGCGGGCAGACGTTCATGAAGACGCTGATCGCGCCCGGGTTGAAGTCGCGGCTGCTGGGATTGAACGGGTGGTTTTCGACGAACATCCTGGGGAACCGGGACGGCGAAGTGCTGGACGACCCGGGCTCATTCCGGTCCAAGGAAGTGAGCAAGTCGTCGGCGCTGGAATATATTCTGCAAGGGCAGCTCTATCCTGATCTGTACCGGGACTTCTACCACAAAGTCCGGATTGAGTACTACCCGCCGCGCGGGGACGCGAAGGAGGGGTGGGACAATATCGATATTTTCGGGTGGCTCGGCTACCCGATGCAGATCAAAATCAACTTCCTGTGCCGTGATTCGATTCTGGCGGCGCCGCTGGTTCTGGACATCGTACTGTTCATGGATCTGGCTCAGCGCGCGGGAATGCGCGGCATTCAGGAATGGCTGTCATTCTACTTTAAAGCTCCTATGCACGCGCCTGAACTTTACCCCGAGCACGACATATTCATTCAGTTGATGAAGTTGAAGAACACGTTGCGCTGGATGCGAGGGGAAAGCCTGATCACGCATTTGGGGCTGGAATATTACGACTAATAGCAGTATCTTTTGAAAGATGCCCAATGGCGGCTTTTTGCCGCGTTGGTGCGTCAAGTCTCTAGGAGAGGTATGAAAGTACTGGTCATCGGGGGGACCTCGTTTATCGGACGGCCCCTGGTGGAAGAGTTGGTGAAGGGCGGCCACGACGTCGCGGTTCTGCATCGCAAATCGAAGCATGACCTGGGACGGCGTGTCGAGAATCTGATGGCCGACCGAAACGACGCCGAATCGCTGGGGCGTGTCGTGGCGGGCCGGCGGTTCGAAGCCGTCTACGACAACGTGTACGATTGGGAGCGCGGCACCTCGGCGGCGCAGGTAGAAGCGACAGTCCGCGCCGTGACGGGCGACTGGCTGAGCCGGTACATTTTCATGTCGAGCGTGGCGGCCTATGGCGACGGGCTGAACCACAAGGAAAGCGATCCACTAGCGCCGGATTATCACGTCAATCCATATGTGCGGCACAAGGCCGGCTCCGAGCGGCTGTTGTTCCGGATGCACACGCAGAGCGGTCTGCCGGCGGTGACGTTCCGGCCGCCGTTCATTTATGGGCCGGGCAATCCGTTTTATCGTGAGCAGTTTTTCTGGGACCGGCTGCGGGCCGGACGGCCGGTTGTGATACCGGGCGATGGCCACAGGCTGATGCAGTTCGTGTTCGTGACGGACCTGGTACAGGCGATGGTGCGGGTGCTCGACGAGCCGCGCTCAGTGGGCGAAGCGTTCAACATTGGAGACCCGAAGCCGTGCACGCAGGCGGAACTGGTAGAGCGGCTGGCGAAAGCGGCGGGCGCGGACGCGACTTTGGTTCGAGTGCCGCGCGATGTGATCGCGCAGGCCGGCGGCAACGCCATGGACGAGCCGTATTATTTCGGAGAATACTTCGACCTTCCGCCGATCACCGAGAACATGGGCAAAGTGACCCGCATGCTGAAGGTGAAGATGACACCGTTCGAAGTGGGGCTCAAAGAGACCTATCGTTGGTACACGCGCAATCATAAGCCGCGCACGTCCGGCTTCGAGTTCGACGACCGCCTGCTGGCTCTGGCCAAAAGCGGCAGCCCCGCCAGCGTCTGACGGAAACCGCCACGGCCTGGCGGTTTTGCTAAATTGGGGTGCTTGGCTCGCCGCTCGGCCGTTTTCGCTCCGCTGACTTCACTTCCCCTGATCACGATGGTCGCGTTGGGACTGCGGCTGGGATTTGCGTGGAATTACCAGCAGCAGTTTTCGCGGCAGGCTCTGCGCATCATTCCGTTTCTGTTTGAATCCGGAAACATCGCGCACTCGATCGCCACGGGCGGAGGTTTTGCGTCGCCGTTTCGTGTCGACACCGGGCCAACGGCGTGGACGACGCCGGTTTATCCGCTGCTTCTCGGCGGCGTGATGAGAGTGTTCGGGCCGTACACGTTTGCCTCGTACGTGGCGGCGGTGGTGTTGAATATTCTGTTTTCGGCGGCGGTTTGCGTGCCGCTGTATTTGGCGGCGAAACGGATCGGTGGCGTCAGGCTGGCGGCGGTGGCGACCTGGCTGTGGGCGGTGTTTCCGAATGCGATCCTGCTCACGTACGAGAGTCTGTGGGAGACGTCACTGTCGGCGCTGTTGGGCGCCACGCTGCTGTGGGCCACGCTGTGCGTGGCGGCATCGCGGAACCAGCGCGCGTGGGTGGGGTACGGGCTGCTGTGGGGTCTGGCCGTAATGACCAACGCGGTGCTGCTGTCGCTGCTGCCATTCTTGCTCTGGTGGGCGGTACGGAACAAGAGCCAGATCCGGCTGGCTGCAGCCGCCTTGGGCATCACGACGCTCTGCTGTGTGCCGTGGACGGTCCGCAATTATGCAGTTTTTCGTGCCTTCGTACCGCTGCGATCGATCCTGGGCCTGCAATTGTGGGTGGGAAACAATCCTCAGGCGAAGGTGATCTGGCTCGGCGAACAACACCCGATTCATGACACAGCGGAGCGGAACCACTACGTGGAAATCGGCGAGATCGCCTACATGAGGGAAAAAGAGCGCGGGGCCATCCGGTACATGTGGACGCACCCCCAGCACGAATGGGAACTGATTACGGGGCGGTTCGTCTCGTTCTGGGCGGGGGGGACGCCGGCGCCGGTGCGGGATTTCCGGCGAAACCGGTCCCTTTGGTTTCGGTACGTGTTAATTTTCAACCTGGCGGTGGCGGCGGGTACGCTGGTGGGCATCGTCCAGCTGGGTCACGCCCGGAGCGTCTATCTGATTCCAGTGGCAGCATTTCCGCTGATTCTGCCGTGGGCGTATTACCTGACCCTGGCGCTGCCGCGGTACCGCCACCCGATCGATCCGGTGCTGATGCTGCTGACTGGGGTAGCCGCCGCCGGAGTGCACACCTGTGCGCCCGATTCACGGGATTGACGCTGCAAATTCAGCGATTTAGAATAAAGAGCGTTAATAGAGTGGGTCCTGGAAGTGGTGAACGTATGACCGTATCGCGCCTTTCGATATTCGGCGGTTCCCTCGTGATCCTCGTGGGTGGTGTGGTCTTGCCGGCGGCGGATCAGAAGCCGGCCGCGGCTCCGGCTGCCCGCGAAACCGTGGCCAAGCCTCTCACGGAAAAAGAACGGAAGAAAAAAGAAGAGAAACTCCGCAAAGAGCTCGAAACGCCATACCGGAAATGGCTAAACGAAGATGTGTTCTACATCATCACCGATGAGGAGCGCACTGCGTTCAAACGCCTGCAGACCGACGAAGAGCGCGAGCAGTTCATCGAGCAGTTCTGGCTGCGCCGCGATCCCACGCCCGACACGGTGGAAAACGAGTTCAAGGAAGAGCACTACCGGCGGATTGCGTACGCCAACGAGCGTTTCGCGTCTGGAATTCCGGGGTGGAAGACGGACCGCGGACGCATCTACATCACGTTCGGGCCGCCGGATGAGCGCGACGAGCATCCTTCGGGCGGCACGTATGAGCGGCCTCCGGAAGAAGGCGGCGGCGAAACCACCACCTATCCGTTCGAAGACTGGCGCTACCGCTATATCGAAGGGATCGGCAACGACGTGCTTGTCGAGTTCGTCGATCCGACGATGACGGGCGAGTATCACATGACAATGGACCCGTCGGAGAAAGACGCGCTGGCGCGCGTTCCGGGCGCCGGCCTCAGCCTGCTAGAACAAATGGGCATGGCCAACAAGGCGGATCGCTTCAACAATACGGATGGCACCTTGCTGCCGGCGCCGATCGGCGGACCGACGGCTCGGATGAATCAGTTCGACCGGCTGGACACGTTCACCAAATTGCAGAAGCCGCCGGTGGTGAAGTTCAAGGACCTGGAAGCGGTGGTGAATTCGCGAGTGAGCTACAACATACTGCCGATGAAAGTGCAGGCGGATTATTTCCCGGTGACCGAATCGTCGGTGCTGACGAACATCACGATCCAGTTTGACAACAAGGATCTGCAATTCCAGTCGAAGGAGGGAGTGCAGAAAGCAGTCGTCAATATTCTGGGGCACGTGACGACGATGACGCGCCGCGTGGTGAACACGTTCGAAGACACGGTGACGGCCGACACGCCGCCGGAGATGCTGCAGGCATTCAGCAAAGGGCGGCAGCTGTATCAAAAGACCATTCCGCTGATGCCGGGGACGTACCGGCTCAACGTGGTGGCCAAGGATGTGGTGGGCGGCAACCTGAACAATTACGAAGTGGCGCTGAATGTTCCCCGGCTGGACGAAGACAAACTGGCCACCAGCACCGTGGTTCTGGCGGACGTGCTCGAAAAGGTGCCGACTAACAGTATCGGGGCCGGGCAATTCGTGATTGGGGATTCGAAGGTGCGGCCGCGCCTGGGAACTACCTTCAAGCGCGAAGAGAAGATGGGTATCTACTTTAGAGCCTATAACTTCGAGGCTGACGAGAAGACCCACAAGCCATCCGGCCAAGTGGAATACGAGTTGACGAAGAACGGCGCGACGGACAAGATTTGGGATTTTACCGAGGATTTGAGCCAGATCAAGGGTTCGTCCGCCAGCCAGGTGACGGTTGAAAAGCTGATGCCGCTGAAGGACTTGGCTCCTGGGCAGTACACGCTGCATCTAAAGATAACCGACCAGAAGCGGAATCAGGTGCTGACACCTTCGGCCCAATTTACGGTAAATTAGGGGTTGGCAGGGGATAGCCTGCCGTTAGTGACTAGCGTCGATGGTTAGAGTGAGGACGCACAAAACGACGGGATTGCTGGTTGCAGCATTCGCGTGCTTCTTCGCGGTTCCGGCAGTGTTGCAGGCCGTGGAGCCAGTCAAGCTCTCGGGAGCGATCACCGGGAAGGTCATGAACTCCACGGGCTCGCCGCAAATGGGCGCGAGCGTCATTTTATACAACCGGCAGGATCGGGTTTATGAAAGGGCGCTTACCGACGAGCGGGGCGAATTCAAATTCCTCGGCCTGTTTCCGGATGTGTATTCGCTGCGGATCGCGTTAGCCAGTTTCGTGCCGGCGATCAAGCGGAACATTCTGGTGCAGCCGGGGATGCGCAGCGTGATGGCGGTCAACCTGAATACGCTGTTCAGCTCGATTCAACTGGCGTACCCTCCGGTAGAGAACGGCTCGCTGATTACGGACGATTGGAAGTGGATGCTGCGCACGGCAAGTCCGACGCGCCCGGTGCTGCGGTTTAGCGGTGATGCGCTGGCCAAAACGCCGCAGGAGAACTCGCGCGGATCGGTCTTTTCGGATACGCGCGGCTTACTGCAGCTTTCGGCCGGCGACGGCCCGCAGGCGACAGGCATCGGAAGCGAAGCGGATTTAGGAACGGCGTTTGCGCTAGCCACGTCGCTGTTCGGGAATAACATGCTCGAGGTGAGCGGCAACCTGGGCTACGGCTCACAGAGCGGCATTCCGGTGGCCGCATTCCGAACCAGCTACAGCCGCGACAGCAACGGCTCGGGTCCACAGATTTCGGTAACCATGCGCCAGATTCTGCTGCAGCAGAGCGCCTCGCAAGCCGGGATCCCGATGCTGCGGTCGGTGTCGGCCAGCTTCGACGATCGTGCCCAGATTTCCGAGAATCTTTCGCTGCAATACGGGTTCACACTGGATTCGGTTTCGTTTGTGGAGCACCTGAATTCCTTCAGCCCCTATGCGCGCCTGGTTTATTCGCTGGGCAATCAAGGTGAGGTCACGCTGGCTTACACCTCGGGCAATGCGCGCCCGGATCTGGGCGGCGGCAATATCCAACAATCCGACTTGCAGCGTGATCTGAACACGCTGGGGCTGTTCCCGCGGATGTCGCTGATGGGTGGCAAGCCGAAGATGCAGCGCGGGGAAGACTACGAGTTGAGCTATTCGCGGAAGATGGGATCGCGAGTGGCGCAAGTGACGGCGTATCGCGAGTCCGTAACGAACGCGGCGTTGAGCCTGGTGGCACCGGACAATGCGTTCGGGGGCGACCTGCTGCCCGACCTGTTCGGCAACAATTCCATCTTTGACGCGGGCAACTATCAAAGCACGGGATATACAGCCTCTCTGACGCAGAACGTGGGCGAGAACCTGAGTGCGACCATGATGTACGGCACGATGGGTTCGCTCACGGCAGAGAGAGGCACACTGGCGAGCGGCAGCGCGGACGAACTGCGGTCTCTGATCCGGTCGGGAAGACAACAAGCGGCTACCGCGCGCATTGCCGCGACCATGCCCGCATCGGGAACGCAATTGATCGCGACGTACCAGTGGACGGCAGACCCGCGGGCGGTGATGCCAGGGTGGCTCTACTCGACCCAATCGTTGCGCCCTCTGCCGGGTTTCAATCTCTACGTGCGGCAACCGATCCCCGGCCTGTCGGGGTTACCGTGGCGCGTGGAAGCGACGGCGGACCTGCGAAACCTGCTGGAGCAGGGATACCTGCCGCTCACATCGGTGAACGGGCAACCGCTGGTGCTGGTGCAAATGCCCCGCAGTTTCCGCGGGGGATTAAGTTTCATTTTTTGAGCGCGTTTCGGCGGCGGGCTCGCCCCCCGGGCGGGAGCGTCCCGTGGGCCGGGTTCGGTATCGGGGCCGACGCAGAACCGGGCTTGGGTGGGCCATCCTCTAAAGTTAAGTTCGACGAGCGCCGGGTCCCTGCCGGTATAATATCCAGATGGACGTGGCGAGCCCGGTCGCGCCCCCGCGATATCAATTCAAGGCCAAGCCGTACAGCAGCCACACGATGCTGCTGAAGCAGTTTCCGGCTGACGGCGAGGGGCGGCGTGTGCTGGATGTGGGATGCGCCGACGGATACGTGGCGGAGATTCTGGCAGGCCGGGGCTTCGCCGTGACCGGGGTTGACTTCCCGAGCACTCGGCACAACGATTCGTTCCGGTTTGTGGGGGGCGACCTGGATGGCGGCCTGCCTCGTTTAGATGAGGCTTACGACTACATAATTTGCGCCGACGTTCTGGAGCATTTGCGCGATCCGCTCGGCATGCTGCGCGAATGCCGCCGGCATCTGGCGCCGGGCGGAGTGCTGATCGGGTCGCTGCCGAACAGCGGTCATGCCTACTTTCGCTGGAACGTGCTGATGGGCCGGTTTCCGCGCCACGACAAGGGGCTGTTCGACCGCACGCACCTGCAATTCTACATGAGGGATGGATGGGTGGATCTGCTGACGCGTGCAGGGTTCCGCGTCGATCATTTGGAGGTGTCCGGAGTGCCGGTTGGACTGGCTTTGCCACGCTGGGAGGGTTCGGCGACGGTGCAGTTTCTGGAGTGGCTGTCGCATCGGCTGGCCTGCCTGTGGAAGACGCTGTTCGCGTATCAGTTCGTGGTGCGGGCGCTTCCGGAGCGTGAATCGTGAGCGCGACCAGCAAAGTTGTGGTGGTCATGCCGGCTTATAACGCGGCCAAGACCTTGCACATGACCTATGCCGACCTGCCGCGGGAGATGGTCGACCTGGTGATCCTGGTAGACGACGGCAGCAAAGACGAGACAGCGCGCATCGCGCGCGAATTGGGACTCGAGTTGTTTGTGCACAACCGCAACTACGGCTACGGCGCCAATCAAAAGACATGCTATCGCGAGGCGTTGCGGGCGGGCGCGGACATCATAGTGATGGTGCACCCGGATTATCAGTATGACCCGCGGTTACTTCCGGAAATCGTCCGGCCGATTCAGGAAGGCGATGCCGATGTGGTGCTCGGGTCGCGGCTGATGGGCGCCCACCCGATGGAGCAAGGCATGCCGTGGTGGAAGTATTTCGCCAACCGGTTTCTCACGGGCCTGGAGAATTGGGCCTTCGGTTTGAAGCTTTCCGAGTATCACACCGGGTATCGGGCGTTCCGGCGAGAGGCGCTGGAGTCGGTGAATTTGCAGATGAACTCCGACAAATTCATTTTCGATCAGGAGATTCTGGCGCAAATTGTGAGCCTGAATTTGCTGATCACGGAAGTGCCGGTGCCGACGCGCTATTTCGCGCAGGCTTCGTCGGCCAGTTTTCTGGCGAGCACGCGGTATGGGCTGTCGATTCTCTGGCTGCTGGCGCGGTACAAGCTGCATAGCAGCGGCATGCTGCGGCAGCGGCAGTTTGAGAGCCTGGAGCGCCGCTACAGCGGCGTAGCGCGAGCGAAGCGGCGAACGAGCTGAGTTTAAAGCATTGCGGAAAGAACCCGGCCGCGCGGGGATCCTGCTCGATGCCGTGCTTGTGTTCCTGCTCAGCGCGGTTCTCATCGCCCCCCTGTTCCGCGTCGCTTACCTGGATCAGTGGGGATCGATTGAGAGCACGTTTATCGCGGACGCCCGGTTTCTGATGGAGCACTGGCCGCATCCGCAGTGGCAGCCGCTCTGGTATACGGGAACGCGGTTCGACTACGTTTACCCGCCGGCTTTGCGTTACGGGACGGCAGTGATCGCCAAGATTGCAGGCTGGGAGCCGGCGAGGGCCTACCATGTCCTCGTCGCCTTCTTCTATTGTGTGGGGACGGTTGGTGTTTATCTCCTGGCCGTAGTGGGATTGCGATCGCGGCGGGCGGCCCTGTTGGGAGCCGCGGCGTATTCGTTGATGTCGCCGGCGTACCTGATTCTGGTCAGCCGCCGCGCGGATTCCTTCCGGTTGGCTCCCCACCGGCTCGCCACGTTGGTGCGGTGGGGGGAAGGCCCGCACGTAACGGCTTTGGCGCTGTTAGTGCTGGCGCTGGTTTTCGCGTGGCGCGCTTTGGCGGGGCGCCGGACGGCCGATGCCGTCATAGCAGCTCTCTTGTCGGCCGCCGTGGTTTCGACGAACTTCTACGGCGCCACCGCGGTGGCGGTGTTTTATCCGATTCTGGTATGGAGCTTCTGGGTCACGCGGCGGGAGCGGCGGATGGCAACGCCGGTGATTCTGATTCCAGTGGCGGCGTATGGGCTGACCGCTTTTTGGCTGGTGCCGTCGTATTTCCGAATCACTGCGGAGAACATGAGGTTTGTCGCGTCGCCGGGCAACGCCTGGTCGGCCGGTAGCGCCGCCGCGCTGGTTGCGACGTACATGGCGCTGACGTGGAGGCTCGCCAACCGGCGGACGGAGCGCACGTGGGCCGTGTTCCTCGCGGGGTGCGTTACTTTCTTTTCGCTGAACGTGGCCGGCAATTACTTCTTCCATTTCCGGATAACCGGCGAGCCGCACCGCTGGATTCCGGAACTCGACGTGGTTTACGTTTTGGGCGCTATCACGGTTCTGCGCTGGATGTGGAACCGTTCCGAACGCCTTGCGCGAATCGCGGCGGCCGTGATGGTAGGAGCCGCCTTCTTCACGACCTTGGGATATGTCCGGCACGGGTGGCAGATGTTTCGCGCCGATCGGAATTATCAGAACCGGATCGAATATCAGGTCTCGGAATGGGCGGCGCAGAACATGCCCGACGCGCGCGTCTATACGGCGGGCTCGGTGCGGTTCTGGTTCGACGTATGGCACGATTTGCCTCAGATGACGGGAGGGTCGGACCAGGGCGTGATCAACGACCGGACGATGGACGCGCAGTACGTCAACCGAAACGATCCGAACCCCGAGGCCTCCATTCTGTGGATGCAATGTCTGGGAGTGGACGCCGTCTACGTATCGGGACCGGGCTCGCAGGAAATCTACAAAGATGACAAGGCCCCGGGGAGGTTTGCGGGTGTGCTGGCAGAGGCCTATAACAATCACAAGGGAGACGTGATTTATCGAGTGCCGCGGCGCTACCCGGCACGAGCGCGCGTGGTGGAGACGGCGGGCATCGACGCACTGCAGCGGCCCCACGACTACAATTTGCTTGCAAGTTTGCGGGCCTATGCGGACGCGATCGAGAGAGGTCCAGATGCACCCGTTACCTTGACGCGTGACGGCACGGATGCGATGCGGGTGGGGGCGCGGCTTTCGGCCGGCCAGTCGATCCTGGTGCAAGAGAGCTACGATCCGGCCTGGCACGCCTGGTCCGGCAGGCAGATGCTGCGTGTGCGCCGGGACGCGATGGGGTTCCTTCTGATCGATGCACCGCCGGGCGATCAGGAGATCCGGTTGGAGTTCGTCACGCCGCTGGAAAACCGGGTGGGCCGAGCGATCACGGTGCTGACCGTGGTGCTGTTGCTGTTCTGGTGGCTGCGCGGCTCGCGGCAGAATCGACAAGCGGCAGAGAGGGTCCGGAGTTCAATGTTAAACTGAACGTGACCGGGCGGTTAGCTCAGCTGGTTAGAGCGCCTGCCTTACAAGCAGGAGGTCCGCGGTTCGAGCCCGCGACCGCCCACCAT
>CAYTJD010000164.1:0-36845 GCA_964438005.1 uncultured Solibacteraceae bacterium
CGGGCATTGAGCCATCTGACGCTTAACCAACGGTCTAGGCAGTCCCATTTGCTAACCAACGTAAAGGACCGCAGGGTTCGTGTTGCATACGCAAGGATTACCTCGCCTCCGCACGCTGCAGTCCTATCGGCCAACTGCCACTCCGAAGTACGCGCGGTACGTCCAGTTCTTGTTGCCCCCGCAGACAAGATTCATACTCGCAAGTGGGGGAAGCAACCCGGTGAACTGCCAATACTGCGGAAAAGGATTCTGGCTGGCGTCGAAGGTCATTGATGATCCGGATTTCTGTAATCCGGCTCATCGATGGAAGTTTCGCAAGAGATTGGAGACGGGCATGACGATGATCCGCCGATCCTCCGAGCGAGACGCCATCCGGTCAGCCGGCTTTCAAGCCGGGACTCAGGACCCGCAGGTGCTGGAACCCCCGTGTCATGCGACTGCCGGCGCCCTATTCGCGCGCCTGCACGTGATGGCCCTGGCTTGGATGCCGCTGAGTTTGACCGCGGATACGCCGCATTTCGAACCGGATATCGAGGTCGCTGATGGTTCGGCGGATCATCACCAGCAGCCGCACGCAGGCCAGGAGAAGCGGGTTTCTGAACTCGTGGCCGGATTGCGCGCCGACATTGAAAGGCGTAGACGCGAGAAGGGAACGCTACGGCTATGCCGTGGCCCTGTACTGATCGACAATCGGACGCTCGCTTCGGCTTCTGCGTAAGCCGATTCCGCCCGGAAACACTTGGGTCGGGACCATCACGATCTAGGGGGAGGCGATCCGGCGGGGCAGCTTGCGCTTCAAGTCTGGCCAGAATTCCTTCAGGACATTAGAAGCTGCATCAAAGCCTAATTGCAAACCGTACCGTCCCAAGTTGTTTCCGACGGTGCGGCCATCCGGGTAGTAGGCGTTGGATATGGCCAACGAGGTGGCGCCGCCGGCGAGTTCGGAATAATTGAACTGCGTTTTTCCGGAATCGGTGCGCGTGATGAAAAGCCGGCTTATGGCATAGCCTAGTCGAGACCGTACGGTGCCACGGCAGCGGCGGAAGTAGCGTGGGTCCTGATGCAGGAGTGTCGGGTACACACCCTCCGTCATCATGTTCTGAAGGGCGAAATCGGTGTAGGTCGTGCCAAATCGCCTGGCGTAGCCTTCCATTCCTTGCCCGAACGAAGGATTCGAATTGGCGGCTTGCCCGATGCCCGCAAGGAAAATACTTTGCATGAATATAGCCGGATCCGTGGAATCATTCCACGCAATGGTGAACTTGCCCTTAGGCGTGAGTCTCGGCAGGTTCGCCGATTCCTCGGCTGTGCGGTGATTGGTAAAGATCCAGAAGATGCGTTTATCTTCGGTTCTGGGTTGGTTGTTCCCTTGGGCGCCGAGGACAATCGGAATTCCCATTAGGGCGAAGATCCGGCACAACGACAGCCTAAACATGGAGAAGACTCTTGAGATTCACGGACGCTCCCGATTTGGCGCGTACCGGTTTTGATCCGGCCCGAAGGCCCAAGCCTCAATTTCTTTTCCCAAACGGATCTGGCTTGCAACTGGTTGGGGGTATTTCCAGCAGCATGCGCTGCCCAGGCGCAAGAGATCGCAGCAGTGCCCGATTCACGGGGGCTTCGCCGAGCGCCGGCACCAATCGCCGGAACGCGCGCAGGCTGGCCGGGTGGCGAGGCGCGGCGCGAGACCGACGAAGGACTTCTCCGCGATTCACCGATCAGACGGCACTTTATTTCGCGATCGAAATGGCCGTAAAGGTTCCGTTCGGAACCATGTCGATGTTGTGAGCCTTCACGATGAGGCGCGTGTCCGGGTTCTGTTCCTGTTTGGTCACGACCTCGGCGAACTCGGGATCATCGTGCGCGGCCTGCAGCCGCTTGTCTCTCTGGGCTCTGGAGGGATACGCGCGCATGTAGATGAACGTGTTCTGCGCGCTGATGCCCAGCTCCGGATCGCTCTGCTGGGGAATCCAGTAGCCGACGTTGGTGATGCCATGCCGGGCATAGATGGCGGCAGTTTGATTGGCGAAGCGGGCCGCCAGCGCATCCCGTTTGCCGGGCTGAGCGGTGTAGACGCGCAACTCGAAAAACCCGACTGTGTTTTCCCGCTGCGCGTACCCCCAGCGGACTCCGCCGATGCCGACGAGAACTCCGAGAATCCCGAAAACTTTCCACTTCCACATGTGCCGACTCCTGGAGGAATCTTACACCAACGGAACAGGACCCTCGAGCTTTATGGTAGACTCGGCCTCAATCAGGAGTTGCCTATGAGACGTTCCGCATTTGTTCTTTCCGTGATTTTCGCCGCGGCCCTGCCGGGGCTGGCGGCGTCTATCCAGACGGCGAAACCCGAACAGACCGGCTTCTCATCAGAGCGTCTGGGGCGGATCCACGAGATGGTGCAGTTGCACATGGACGCGCATGACGTCTCGGGCGCAGTGACGCTGGTTGCCCGCAACGGCAAGGTGGCGCATTTCGAAGCGCACGGGCTGGCCGACATCGAAGCGCGGAAGCCCATGTCCAAAGATTCGCTGTTCTGGATCATGTCGATGACCAAGCCGGTAGTGGGCACTTCGGTTCTGATGTTGATGGAAGAAGGCAAGCTCCGGTTGACGGATCCGGTTTCGAAATTCATTCCGGAATTCAAGAACATGAAAGTGGCGGTGTTGCAGGACCCGCCTGCGGGCGCGCCCGCGCGCGCCGCTGCCGCCGGCACGCCGCCCCAGTTCTACACCGTTCCCGCGGCGCGCGAGCTCACAATCAAGGATCTGCTCACGCACGTCAACGGTCTCAACACCGGCGGGGCGGCCAGCAACGCGGAAGTGGCGAAGGTGGCGCTGAAAGCCGGCGAGAGCCTGGCGGACTACATCCCGCGGCTCGCCACGACGCCGCTCGATTTTCAACCGGGCACGCGCTGGCAGTATAGCGCGACGGCGGCCTGGGACACACTCGAGCGGGTGGTGGAAGTGATTACCGGCGAAACCTTCGACCGCTTTGCGCGCGAGCGCATCTTCGATCCGCTGGGCATGAAGGACACAACCTTCCGTCCGTCGCCGGAACAGCTCTCGCGAATCGCCACGCAGTACCGCGGGGCCAATGGCACGTTTACCAGGGTTGACACGAAGGCGGTCTGGCTGAACAGCCCAACTTATTTGTCGGGCGGCGGCGGGCTGATGAGCAGCGCCGAAGATTACCTGCAATTCGGTCAGATGCTGGCCAATAAGGGCGAACTGAACGGCAAACGTCTGCTCGGGCCAAAGACCGTCGAGCTGATGTCGTCGGTGTTCGTGCCCGACACGCTGCCGGGCCGCGCCAAAGGCCGCGGGTTCGGACTGAGCGTGCAGGTGATCAGCGACCATGTGGCGGCCGACACGCCGATCTCCAACGGGAGCTTCGGCTGGGATGGCGCCTTCGGGACGCATTTCTGGGTCGATCCCAAGGAGAGGATCGTGGGGCTCTTCATGGTTCAGGCCGCCGGCCCGAACCGCTCCATGAACCCGGATTTCGAGAATGCGGTGATGCAGGCTCTGATCGAGCCGGCGGACGCGCGCAACTGAAAGTACCGGCGACTCGCGCCGCCGAACCCGCGCCGCTTGCGGGCGGGCGCGGGGATCAGGGACGCGGAGCGAAGGCTACGCCGCGAAAGACGTCTCCGCTTCGCGATTGCTGAAGGGTGACGAAGCGGTCGAGGAACAGCGCCTCGAACCCGGTGGCCGGAGACTTCGCGCCAGGCTGGTCGGCCACGGCTACTAACCGCGTCGGGTCCGGTTCGCCGCCTGAGGCTGTGCTGAACTGCGCCGTGATTGCGTAGATGGTGACGCTGCCATCCCAGTTCGTAGTTCCAGTCAGATTGCGAACGCCGTAGGTAAACGTGGGAACGGGATAGCCGGGCACATTCTCGGCCTTATAGAGATTCAGGCCGTTCTGGATGACGTAGTCCAATTTCCATGTTCCGTTGGTGAGGCTCCACTTCTGCAGTCCAGCCATGGGGTCGGGTATCAGATTCCCGTTCGCATCGGTATTCGGATTTCCTTCGTCAGCCACATACAGCGTGGTCGAATTTGCGAACCAGAAACCGAAGGGCGTGAGCGGTGAACTGGCGCCGGTGGTGGGATCGGTCGCAGGATCGCCCAGCAGTTTTGTGATGGGATTGCCGGTGGCAGAAGGCAACCCGCTGCCCACTTGGAAAATGCCATCATCGCCGTTGCCGCCGCTGCCTTTCGAGACGTAGAGATTCCCGTCGAAGATGGTGATGCCCCGAAAGTTGTTGTCCTTCACATGCTGCTTTGCGGTTTCATCGGGACGATCCGCGGCGAAGTACACACCCAGCTGAATAGACAGGTTCGATCCCGGTGTTCCATAGCGGGCGCCGATGGTGGTGCCCGGCCCAGTGCCATTCTTGGCGATGGTCGAGTCGGAGTTACCCGCCATGTAGAACTGCGTGCCGTCGGCCGTGATTACGGCGCGAGGATTATCACCGCTGTAGGCATTGGCTTCGGAGGTCAGGCTCACCGATCCATCGGCCGATACCAGGGCGATCTCGCGATCGTACTGCGGGGCCGTGTTGCCGGCTAGATTCGCGCCTGTCGTATAGGAGTTCGACACGTTGTTGAGACGTGTTCCCGCGTTGTAGCCCATATACGTGAGGAATTTTCCATTGGCCGACAAATGCAGCGCTCCTTCGGACTTGGAGCTGAAGCTGGTCACGATCTTACTGTCATCCAAGGCCAGAGTGGCGAGACGAGGGAAGAGCGGAAATGGCAGGTATTGGTCGAGAAAGATGCTGCCGGTGACGCCAGAGATATTCGGATTGTTAAAGATGGCCGGAAAGGTATCGGTGAAACCCGCGGGGGCGCCATCGTAGTGCACGCGGCTGACTACCAAAGTGCCAGGAAGAAGACCTGGCAATGAGTGCTCTTCAGGAAAAGCCAGCCCGGCGAAACTCATCAGGAAAACGGCGGGCGCGAGAACTTGAATTCCCGCAAAAAAGCGGCGCGACATTCGAGAGAATCCTCCTCGGTCGCTCAATGTAGCGCGGCAGCATTACGGGGTGATGAATTTGGGCGGCTGATCGAAGAAGAGAGGCGCGGGGCGGTATTGGAATCGAGAGTGATCGAAACCCTCACGGAAAAACGGGCAAGGCGCCGGCCGAGCGACCTTGCCCGGTGAGGGTTATGAACAGTCTTAGCGTAATCCAACGGCCGGCCAATGCAACGCTGGAAATGGTGAGTGCCCGATCGACTGATGCATGCCGCTGTCGTCCAAACTTGAGGATTGCTGTGGAAGAAAGTTGTGAAGGCGGGCAAGGCCGGAGGCCCTGCCCGCTGGAGGCTGACCCGCACGAAGTGCAGGCCACCTCTGAGTGTATTCAGATCGGCGGCGCATGCAATGCCGGAAAGAGTTAAGGAGACGATGTGCCAGGCGGCACACGCGCATGTTGCCGGTGGTGATCTAGTGCCGCGGTGGCTCGGAGATCGTGCTGCGGGGTCGACGTTCCAGGGGGGATTTAGAGCGAAGGAGAGGAGCGGAAGCGTGGAAGAGGCGGGAGGCTCAGTCCTGGCGCGGGCCTGCGCCTCCCGTACGAGACGATTACTTTACGCTGTCTACCGTGATGGTGTCGCCGCTGGCCTTGCCGCTAACGGTAACTTCCTTGCCTGCCATGGCAACGACCTTATCCTGGTTGGCAATCTTGTACACCTTGCCGCTATCCGTCAGCAGGACGGCGGGCGAGCCTCCCTTGATGCACTTGTTCGCACAGTCGATATCGCCCTTCATGCTGGCGACTTTGGAGCATTTTTCGTCGATGATGTACCCTTTGTAATCGGCGGCCATGACACTGCCGGCAAAACCCGCCGTCAGCGCGAGCGCCAGGATTGCTTTGCGCATGTTGTCCTCCTGAGTGTGAGAATCGTCCTTCCTAGTTTACTCCTGAGACCGGTCCAGATCCGGGTGAGGTCTTCCGGTGTCCGGCGGGATGGACGGGAGCGTACAGAATGGGTGCTGCCGGCGATCCTCCATGCGATCCTATGGGCTTATGCCCACTGCGCCCCACGTGGAAAGCCACTTCGAAGCCTCGGAAACGGTTCGCGATGTCGTCATCGGGATGGCCGATGGGCTGACGGTTCCCTTTGCGCTGGCCGCGGGTCTGTCCGGCACGGTGGCCTCCACCACGGTGATCGTGGTGGCGGGCCTCGCCGAAATCGCCGCCGGATCGATTGCCATGGGGCTGGGCGGCTATCTGGCCGCACGGACCGATCGCGATCATTACCTGTCGGAGCGCGCGCGAGAGATGCGGGAGACCGTCGAAATACCGGAAAAGGAAACCGAAGAGGTGGCCGAAGTGTTCCGCGATTACGGGATGTCGGAAAAGGACCTGGCGCCGGTCGTGACCGCCATCTGTTCCGATCAGAAGCGCTGGGTGGATTTCATGATGCGGTTCGAGCTGGGATTCGAGGAGCCGGATCCCCAGCGCGCCCGTAACAGCGCCGTGACGATTGCCGCATCCTATATTGCGGGCGGCCTGGTGCCGCTCGCTCCGTACATGCTGATGCGGGAGTTGAACTCCGCCCTCAGTTTTTCGGTCGCCGTGACGCTGGCGGCGTTGTTCCTATTCGGTTTCGTCAAAGGCAAGCTGACCGGCATCCGCCCGCTGCGCGGAGGTCTGCAGACGGTAGCGATCGGGGGGTTGGCTTCAGCGGCGGCGTATGGACTGGCGCGGCTGATCAGCTAGAGTGATAGCGATGGCATACTTCCTTGCGAAAACCGATCCGGAAACTTACTCGATCGAGAACCTGGAGCGCGATCAGAAGACCACCTGGGACGGCGTCACCAATCCGCAGGCCGTCCGGGCGATTCGCGAGATGCGCCCGGGCGATCGCGTTTTCATCTACCACAGCGGAGGCGTGTCGGGCATTGTCGGGCTCGCATCGGTGGAATCGGAGCCGCGCCCGGATCCGAAAAATGCCAAGTCGGCCGTGGTGGATCTCGCATTTCGCGGCCGCCTGGATCCGCCGACCACGCTGGCGGAGATCAAGTTGAGCGGTAAGTTCACCGACTGGGCCCTGGTGCGGCAGGGGCGCCTCTCCACCATGGCCGCTCCCGAGAAATTTGTCGCGTGGCTTAAAAGCCGCTATCCGCAGGTGAAAATCTAATTTTTTACATGCGCTTGTAACTGAAATTCGGTTATGCTGTGGATATCCGAATTGCGTGGTTTGATGCGTCGACCGTCCGCCGGGTCTGCGGCCGGTCAGGTTGTCTTAATCAGAAATCGTCACGTGCCTACGTGTCACTCGAGAGGAGAGAACTCGTGCGCCCCTTTCATTCGTACCTTCCCAAACTGATAGCAGTCCTAGTCCTGGCATTCCTCGCGTGCGGAGCCTGGGGCCAGATCACCGGTTCCGGACTCATTGCCGGTACGCTCACCGATCCCAACGGAGCGGTTGTGCCGGGGGCCACGGTAGCAATCAAGAATTTGGGCACCGGCACCGAACTGCCGCTGTCGAGCAACGAAGTCGGCATCTACACGGCGCCCTTCTTACAGCCGGGCCGTTACGAGATCACCGCCTCCAAAACCGGCTTTGCGAAGGTCGTCCGTACAGGCATCACGCTGCAGGTGGGCCAGACGCTGACCCTCGATCTGACGATGCCTCTCCAGACTACTCAGGAATCGGTGACGGTCAACGCGGATGCCGATATCGTCGATACCTCGAAGACCGAAATGTCGCAGGTGGTCAGCCAGACTTCGAAGGACAATCTTCCGATGGCGGGACGCAACTGGGCGCAGTTCCAGTTTCTGACGCCGAATGTCACCAACGACGGCACGAGTGGCCTGGCGTCCTACCGCGGGATCTCCGGACTATACAACAGCAGCAATGTGGACGGAACGAATAATAACCAGGCTTTCTTTTCGGAGCAAAAGGGCCGGACTACGCTGCCTTACGTCTACAGCATGGATTCGATCCAGGAATACCAGGTCGCCTCCAGCAACTATTCGGCGGAACTGGGACAGGCGGCCGGAGGAGTCATCAACGCGGTCACCAAAGCCGGCACGAACGACATCCACGGCGATCTGTTCTATTACTTGCGATATCCTTCGCTGAATGCCCTCGATCCACTTCAGAAATCCAAGGGCATTTACACGCAGCCGATCCATCAGCAGCAGCAGTTCGGCGCGAGCGTGGGCGGACCGATTATCAAGAACAAGCTGTTTTACTTTCTCACTTATGATGGATCGCGCAAGGTCAATCCCATTTCGTATACCAGCAGCGGCACGTACCCGCAAGCCTGCTCGCCTTTGATTCCAGCTGCCACCTGTGCAGCCGCCAACGCATTTGTTTTGAGCAATCTCGGAGCATTCCCGCGATTTCAGAGCCAGGATATTGCTTTTGGCAAGCTGGACTACAACCTCAACGAGAAGAACCGGCTCAGCGGATCGTTCAACTTCGACAACTTCCGCGCTCCGAATTCCTACATCACGTCGACCACCGCCAACAACTCATCCAATTCGGCAAACGGGAAAGCGGTTTTCCATGAGCGCAACCTGGTTGCGAACTGGAGTTCCACTCTCAATCCGACCACGATCAACAACCTGCGTTTTCAGTGGTCGCGAGACCTGGAGACGACCGCCGCCAACGCGACCTCGCCCAGCGTAACGGTAACGAATTTCATCAATTACGGCCTGCCGAACGCGTTGCCGCGCCCGGCCTTTCCGGACGAGCACCGCCTCCAATTCACAGATGTTCTCAGCAAGACTTATGGCACGCACACGCTGAAGTTCGGCGGCGATCTGAACTTCGTGCACGAATTGCTGATCAACCTGTTCCAGGGGGGCGGCGTTTACACGTATTCGGGAGCGAACAACTTCAGCAACTGGGTGGCGGACTCGGCGGGAATCAATCTCGGCGACGGGCTCAACGGGCGGCACTTCAGCACGTTTGTGCAGGTAAACGACCCGGTCACCGGCGTCGGGCGAGACGATTTCTATAACAACGACTACGCCCTTTTTGCGGAGGATAGCTGGAAGGCGCGGTCGAACCTGACCGTCACCTACGGCCTGAGGTGGGATATGTCGACGATTCCACAGCCGCCCAAGCCCAACATGGCCACACCGTTGACCACGCTGTACACTTCCACCATTAACATCCCCAAACATCAGTTCGCGCCGCGGATTGGCATTGCGTGGGAGATCGCCAAGGGCACTGTGTTGCGGGTCGGGTACGGCCTGTTTTACGCCAAGACCTCGAATAGCATGTTCTATGCAACCCGCGTCGAGAATGGCGTGATCCAACAAACCTTCAACTGCACGCCCACGACCTGCCCGACGCTGGCCTTTCCGAATTTGATTTTCACTCCTCCTGGAGGCGCGCCGGTGGCGCCGTTCGCTGGGGCGCTCGTGCCCACGGTGACTTCTTTTACTCCGCCCGCGCTCACACAGACTTCGCGCGGACAGGTTCCCGATTTCGCCAATCCGCGCGCGCACGAAGGCGACGTGTCCTTCGAGCGCCAATTGCCGGGCAACATGAGCGTGTCAGCCAGTTACATCGTAAGCCGCGGCATGCGTCTACCGGCGTTCATTGACCAGAATCTGGCGCCGTCGACCACCACGCGGACCTACGATATTACGAGCCCGACCGGCAGCACGGTTCGATCCTTGACGGTGCCGTTCTACACCTCGCGCATCGACCCGACCGGCCCCGTGCTCAGCGGTTTCAGCGATGTCAATTCCTGGTACAACAGCATGGTCTTGACGTTCCGCAAGCGCTATTCGCACGGGCTGGAGTTCATCGCGAATTACACGCTTGGTTACGCCCACGACGGGGGCGAAATCCAGGGCCAGTTTGGAACCTTCAACGGCGGCGGCCAGAATTTCCCCGTCGATCCGAAGAACCGCACTTTGGAATACGCGCGTTCCGATCTGGATCAGCGTAACCGTTTCACCGGTACGGTGGTATGGGCGCCGGACTGGGGCAAGAACATTTCCAACCGCGCCACGAAATTCGTCGCCGGCGGCTGGACTTTCTCCACCATTATTTCTGCCGGGTCCGGCCAGCCCTATAGCGGGCAGATCAACGGCGCGAATCCGCCGCCCGGAGGCGTGCTGGGCGGTTTGACAGGTGGCACGAACAACAATTCGGGTACGGCCCTGAGCGGCGCGCGCGTTTATGACGAGCCCCGCAATTCTTTCACGTATCCCAGCACCAAGGACGTGGATTTTCGGATTGGCCGTACGTTCAGCTTTAACGAGCGTCTCAAGTTCTCGATTCTCGGGGAGGCGTTCAATCTGTTCAACTTCACCAATATCTACCAGGTGAATTTGACGGAGTATAATTTCGCCGCCGCGGGTACGGGGGTTTGCGCGGGCCATACCAACGCCTGCGTGTCGCAGAACTTCACTCCGACGGGCTTTGGGGCGCCGACCGCCACCAATACCAACCTGTCCGGCGCGCGGCAACTGCAGATCGCCGCGCGATTCGCGTTTTGAGTTTCGAGGGGCGGGCCTGGGGCCTGCCCTATTCTTAAGGGATGGCAGCACGACGGCGCGCGGCGCGGCGGACCTACCGCCTGTTCCGGCTCGACACCTGGGACCAGTTCTTGAATCTGGTCTCCCAGCCTCCCCATTCGACGTGGGCCTTTCGCGGCGAGCGTGACGAGCGCTGGCCGCTGTATAGCTCCCTGTCCCGCTATCTCCGGGCGTTTGGCATCGATCCCCGTGCCTGGCCCGACCAGGAGGCGCGCATTCTGCGTATTTTCAAACGCAAGGCGCACCAGTATCTGACGAAGCCCCCGGATCCCGACGACGATTTCCAATGGCTGGCCTTGATGCAGCATCACGGCGCGCCGACGCGGCTCATCGATTTCACCTGGTCGCCCTACGTCGCAGCGTTTTTCGCCTTGGAGCGGACGCGCGCCGATGGCGTGGTCTGGGCATTGAACAAGGCGCGCGTCGATACCGGCCTCGCCCGCACGGATCCTCGCGTCAGCGGCAGTTTCCGGCGGCACTTTCTCAAAGGCCGGCACCGCTTTATCTGGATGGGCGAGCCGCACACCATGAACAGCCGTCTGATCGCTCAGTCGGGCACGTTCGCCGTGCCGGGGGTGCTGGATGTGCCGGTGGAGGAAATTCTCAGCGACCAGGATCAATCCAACATTCTGGCGAAGATCATTCTGACCAACCCTGTGCGCGAGGTCGGCATGCGTGAGCTGTACCGCATGAATATCACCCACGCCACTCTGTTTCCCGATCTGGATGGTCTGGCCCGCTCGCTGGCTTACGAGCTGGAATTTCACTGGGCCTACAATCCCCGCACCATGCGGCCGTACGCGACGGAGACGTAGCGTGGCGTGGATTGCTACGGCTGCGTATCGCTGCTCTGAATGCTGAGCCGGCGGCGTTGCTGCTGCCGGCGCAAATCGTCGAGTTGTTGCTGCAGTGACTGGGCACGGACGGTTTGCACGCTCAAATCCGCTTTCAGCTTCGCGGCCTGCTTGATCAGATCGTCGCGCTGCTGCTTGAGTTCTGCCTGCATCTTACCGGCCTCGCCCTGCTGCCGGGCCAGTTCACTTTGTTGTTTCGTGGCGTCGGCCTGCTGCTTGCCCACTTCGTCGATCTGTTTGTGCAGCGTCGCGTTCTGCTGAGTCAGGCCGGAGACTTGCCGGGCAAGATCATCGTTCCGCTTGCGCAGGGCCGCCGTTTCCGCGGCCGGCGCCGGTTGCGACGCCACCGGAGCGCGCGGAACACTCTGGGCGTGCGAACGGACTTGGTTTCCCGCTACCCCGAGCGCGATGCCTGCCAGTACACCCGCCGCGATCCCCAGCCAGTTCGTCCTCTTCTCCGGGCGGTCTTCCTCGTCCATCGTGAATCGCTGCGCCGGTTCCTCGTGGCTCTCCGGCCGTTCCGGCTCCCGATCGTGCGTGTCCAGCCGGGACGCGTGATCGTCAAGGTGTGCGTGCTCGTCAAAGTGCGCCGGGAATGGCGGCTGCGTCGGCAAGGCCGCTGCGACCGGTTCGTGATCCAGGACCAAATCCGGTTCCGGTTCACTGACTGTCGCCGCGACCGGTTCGGCCAGAGTTTCGTGAGCCGGAGTTTGCGTTTCCTCAGTGTGTGTTTCGATGGGCTGCGCCAGCAAACGAGTCGTCTCGGGGGCCTGCAACGTCATGATGACGGCCTCCGGTTCGGTTTCCCGCGTCGGTCCGGGGACCGCCTGGGGCCCAGCCGCCACGGGCTGCAGGGGCAGGGCTTCCACCGTGAATTCCTGATAGCTGCTCTGTGCTTGAATCGATCCGTCTGGTTCGCGGAAGAAAAAGCCGCCTTGTGTCGGCTGCAGGGTGGACGGCCGCAGCACCAGCGCCACTTGCCACCGCTCCGGAAAATAGCGGTTGTAGAGTTCCAGGTCTGCCTCGTTCAGAGAGATTTCGCTGCGGGTGTGCGAATGATACCAGCCGACCGGGCGCAGTCCTGCTGGAAAGCTCTGTCCCAGGGCGTCGCCGAGCCGGGCCTGGTCTGTCTCGGAAAGCGTGAATGCCGGACCAAAGGCGTGTTCGCACTCGATCGGGGCATATTCGAGGATCTGGATCCGATGCTCCTCTACCTTGCCCAGCAGGATGCCGCCGATTTCGGCGCCCCCGCGCGGCAGCGAGAAAAAGGCGTCTACTACGGCCAGCCGGATGTCATCGAGCGCCTTGCGCGAGTATTCGATTGCGAACGGGCATTGGTCGGTGCTCCACGTTCCCAGTGCGCCGTTATCGGTAAAGGTATCAGTCATGGAGGCGTCCACTCGATTGTTGGCTAATTGAGATCGCAGTGACTACTTTGAATTTAGGCAGTAAGAGGGGACTATCCTTTGGCATAGGGGTACGGTCGCAGTTGTCTCGGCGATGGTTGGGGCATATCCCCCAAGGACCTGGGCCACTCCCCCGAGTGCGACGTGCCCGTGCGCGGTTTGCCCCAGCGTTTCCAGCGCGTTAACGGTGGCCCCTCAAGTGCAATTAAGTGTCATCTGGAGCGGAACCGTCATGAACTTCGAACAAGCCCCGATGCTGGTGATTTGGGAAGTGACGCAAGCCTGCGATCTCGCCTGCGTCCACTGCCGGGCATCCGCGCAACCCCTGCGGCACCCCCAGGAACTCTCCACGGAACAGGGCTTCCGGCTGCTCGACCAGATTCGCTCATTCGGAGAACCGCTGATGGTGTTCACCGGCGGCGATCCGCTGAAACGGCCTGACCTTGACGACCTGCTCCGCTACAGCGTCTCGATCGGCCTGCGCACCAACGTCACTCCGAGCGCAACCCCGCTGCTGACCGCCGAAGCGATTGAGAACTTCAAGAAGGCGGGCGTGGCGCGGCTGGCCATCAGCCTCGACGGTCCCGACGCCGCCACGCACGACGATTTCCGGGGCATTCCTGGCACCTTCGAACGCGCTCTATTCGCGCTCCGCCACGCGCGCGACATCGGTCTCGACACACAACTGCAAACGACGGTGACGCACCGCAACATGGCCCGCCTGCCCGAGCTGGCCGAGATCGCCAAAGAGGTGCGCACCCGGATGTGGAGCCTCTTCTTTCTGATCGTCACCGGGCGTGCGCTCGCCGGCGACGATCTCGATGCCGCCGAATACGAGCAAGTCTTCGCCTTCATGTACGAACTCTCCAAGACGGCTCCGTTCGGCATCAAAACCACCGAGGCGATGCATTATCGACGCTATGTCGCCCAACGCATCAAGGCGGAGCACGGCATCACCGAGAACGAGAATGCCCGGGGAGTCGCCTGGCGCACCGCGGGTGTCAGCGATGGCAAAGGCTTTGTGTTTGTCTCCCATACGGGCGAGATTTTTCCCAGCGGCTTCTTGCCAATCAGTGGCGGCAACGTGCTGCGCGACTCTCTGGTGAACGTCTATCGGGAGTCTCCGCTCTTCCGCACTCTGCGCGACACCACGCAGCGCGGCGGTAAGTGCGGCCTGTGCGAGTATCAGAAGGTCTGCGGCGGATCGCGCTCCCGCGCTTATGCGCTCACCGGCGATTACCTCGCTGAAGACCCCCGCTGCGTCTATCGGCCGCACTTGGCGGATGCTGTAGCCGGCTGACCCGTCAGCCGATTTCAATCGAACCGGCCGGGCCGAAAAATTTAGGACTATTCCCTGCGAAAGTATTGACTCCGGCGGGCTATTCGTGGTTCAATCACCCCAGCTTGGCGCAGTTTATGGACTGCGGGCTCGCCCTGTGGCTCGTTATCCATTGATGCTAAAGAATTTTCTTGACAGGGAGACGGCGATCGGGTTATGAATAGGTTTACCGCGTCCGGTTTTCGTCTGCAATTTTGTGTTTGTACCCCGGTGAGCACAGAAGAAGACAAAAACAAAAACGCCATGTGCCACAGGTAGGACTTCAGCAAGTCCCGGTGGAATGGTTTTGCGACCGCCGGTAATGGCTCTCCGCCCGACACGGAGAAGTTCCCAAGGTAGACTGAACAGGTTTTGATTTGAGGCTCAGGTTGGAAGAGAACTTCGACCAATTCAATTTTCGCAATTCACAAGGAGAAGGAAATGGCAGCATTTCGTAGATGTGTTATTGCGTTGGCCGTGCTCGCGGTATTCGCCGGGCTGGCTAGCGCGCAGGTGATGAATTGTAGCGTCACCAGTCAACAAGGTAATATCAACCTCCGCTCGGAGAGCAAGGCGGAGCTGATCTCGGATCTGTTGATTACTTGCTCGAGCACGAGCGTCAACTTGCAAACCACGACCCCGGCTCCGGTGGTCAATTTTACGGTGACGTTCAACGCGCCGGTCACCAGCAAGATTTTGGTCGGGGCGACCGGCGCTTCGCCGTACAACCAGTCTGAAGCGTTGATGCTGATCGATGATCCGCAGAACTCCCCCACGGCTCAGGTAGCAAACTTCGGAACAGGCGCGACACAGGGCTTGTGCGGCTTTTCGGCCACTCTGTTCGGCTGCGCGGCGTTCCCGAACATCAAGGGTGGAGTTCCGGTCATGTCGGCCTCAGCCCAGGCGCCGGACGCTCCGGCTGCTGGCGCTGCAAACATCTATCAGGGTATTTCGAGTGGAAACTCCCTGACATTCTTCGGCGTGCCGGTGATCCCGCCGGGCAGCACCTCGACGCGGACATTCCGTGTTACGAACGTGCGTGTCAACGCCAGCTCAGCCAGCGGGCAGATCTTCGGTTCTGTTTCGGTGCAGGGTGGTCTCGGGCCTGGAGCGAGCGGCGCCGGCCAGTTGACCTTCAACCAGACCGTCAGCCCGCCTCTCGGCACCTCTACCGCCAGTCTCAGCGTCAGTGCTTCGGGCACCTCGCTGACGAACTGCAACGCGCTGACAGCTGCTTTTGCGGGAACCGTCAAATTCACGGAGCTGTTTAACAACGCATTTAAACAGCGCGTGGTTGCGGGGACCGCTCAGTTCTCCGGCCAATCTAACACCACTCTGCAGAACATACCGGGCGCCTTCAATGGGAACACGGAATCCGACTTCGTGAATCAAACTCTTCCGGTTGGCGGCCAGACGCCCGGCTTGGCCGATTTCGGCACGCGCTTGAAGGCGGTGTTCAGCAATATTCCGTCAGGCGCTCGCGTGTTTGTGTCATTCACGAACGTGGGCAGCTCCAACACCACTACCGGGAATGCCGGCAGCGTGAATACCACCTTCTTCAATACCTCTGCTTTCCAGGGCGCGGCAGGCAACAGCAACACCGGGTCTTTTGCCGCGTTGCTGACGCCGGGCTTTGAAGCCACGCCGGATACCAGCGTGGCCCCGACAGCAACTCCGAACACGAACGTGGTGAACTTCCAGACCAACGTCCCCACCGCCTGGGGTGGCTTCGGCGCGCAGTACCCGTACTACGAGCTGGCCGTCGCCGGCGGTAGCGCTACCGCGGTTTGGGAAGTGTTGAACACGAACCCAAGCGCAACGGAGACGTTCACCTTTGCGGTGTTCATCACGCAAGCGGCTCAGGCGCCCACGGGCACCACGGCGGCCGATATCACATACGCGCCGACCACCACCACTTCCGTGGTCCCGAACTTTGTGGATCCCGGTACGACGACCAACGTCTTTACCATCAACCAGTGCCGCACCCTGCTACTGTTCCCGTATGTGACCAGCGCAGCCGGCTTTGACACTGGTCTTTCGATTGCCAATACAACAGCAGATCCGCTCGGCACGGCAGCGCAGACCGGTACCTGCACGTTCAATTGGTATGGGGCGCCGACTCTCGCTGCGAATACCTCACCTACGATCGCAGCCGGCACGATCTATGCCTTCAACCTGGGCGGACTGCAGAGCGGCTTCTCTGGATACATGATTGCCGTCTGCAACTTCCAGTTCGCGCATGGATTTGCCTTCGTGGCCGATTGGACCAGTACAATCCAGTCTTCCGCGATGGGTTATCTGGCGCTGGTCATGACACCCACTGCTCCTCGGCTCGCGGTCAACACACCGGGCGGTAGTGAAGGTCTGGTCCAGTAAAAACACTTCCGTAGTTTCACTTCCAAGGGGGGAGCGCAAGCTCCCCCCTTTTCTTTTTGGGGCTTGCTCAAACTGCCTCGCCGTGCGGTGTACGCTTTTCCAAGAAACCGGTTGTGTTTGGGGTGAATCCTACGTCCAGTGCTTTGCGCACGAACACGTGAAAATGCTAAACTACACTCACCGCGCCCTCAATTTTGGACCCCATTCTCGGAATCGGAGGCTACTAGTGATTAGGTTTCGAAGGGCTTTCTCTGTAGCGATGCTTGCGTGCGCGTCGCTTCCCTATTCAGCGCCGGCGCAACAGACTCCCGCTGCCATCTCTATTGTCTCCGGGAACGGCCAGTTGGCTTGTCTCGCGTGCACGTCGCCCATGCTGACCTTTGAGCCCATGATCGTGCTGGTGACCGATGCGAATGGTAACCCGGTGTCCGGGGCGACGGTGAACTGGGCGATTCCGGCTGGTGGATCGGTGAATTCGTCACTGGCTGCCGCGCAGACCACCACGGGCAGCGACGGCACTACCAAGAACACCATCAACGCCTTGTTCATTAACACGCGCACCGTTTACAACGTGGTGGCGTCTCTGCCGAACTCGAATTCTGGCGTGATCTTTACGCTGACGGCCGGCGTGGCGCCGACTTCGACGGACTACGCGACGGTACAGGTGCCGCTGGGCCGTTATATGACGATTTCGGGAACGGCGGGCGGCACGGGCAACGTCGCGATCGTGGCGAAGGTCTTGGATCTTGTGGGTAACCCGATCTCGAATATCTCTGTTCGGCTCGCGCCCACGCCGGATTATACTCCCGGCGCTACGGCCGCTTGTGCTACGGGTAACGGTGCCGATCCTGGATCCGTTTTGACCGATAACACCGGGACCGCGACCTGTACGGTGACCTTTGGGCCGGTTGTCGGCTCCGGTACGTATCAGGTCCTCATCGGCGGAGTCGCCAACGCGCAGACTAACGGCACCGGTCCCTTGGGATACATGACCTTCGGTCCCGAGTTCATCCAGGTGAGTCAAGCTGTGCCGGCTGTTATCCGCATCATCAGCGGGAGCCCGCAGAGCGCGAATCCGGGCCAGGCTCTGGCGGCGCCGCTCGTCGCCGAAGTAGACTCCGGCGCCGGCGGTGGCGTCTCGGGCGTGGCCGTGACATGGAGCGTTTCGCCGTCCGGCTCCGCGACTCTCTCCTCTTCTTCGTCCACTACCGACTCCAACGGCAGGGTCTCGACTAACGTGACGCTGGCTAGTTCCGCAACCGGTACGGTGAATGTGACCGCGACCGCCGGTTCCCTCTCCGTCACCTTCGTCAGCACTGTCAACATAGCGGTCACCGGCATGACCAAAGCGTCCGGCGATGGGCAGAGCACACCGGAGGGGATAGCGTTCCCACAGCCGCTGGTCGTCAAGGTCACTACCGCCGCCGGCCAATCGGCGGCGAACCTTCCCATCACTTTTGCCGTTACGGGCCCGGGCACGTTGAGCGCTACCAGCGTCCCCACCGACAGTTCGGGGCAGGCACAAGTTACCGTCACCGCGGGTAATTCCGCCGGAACGGTCACGGTCACGGCGTCCTATGGCACGTTCTCTGTCTCATTTACGCTCACCGTGAACCCGCCGGGACCGGCGATCACTACCTCCAGCTTTGTGAATGGCGCCGGTTTCTATAACAGCGACCAGTTCCATTCCGCCTTAGCGCCGTGCGCGGTGGGCACCGTGATGGCATCCGGGATCGCTCCCAATCTCCAGGGAGTGGTGACTAGTCCCATGTTCGGCCCCTTGTCGTATCAGTTGGCTCAAGTGAGTATCTCGTTCGGCAGCAGCAAGGCTCCGCTCTATAGCGTGTCGAATGTGAACGGGCAGCAGCAGGCATCCTTCCAGGTTCCCTGCGATGTGACCCCGAATACTTCTGTTCCCGTGACCGTCAACGCAAACGGCGGGACCGCGACCGTCAATGTGTCGATGCGCTCTGCCGGCCCCGGCGTCTTCATGTTCACCGATACGGATGGTTTGTCGCACGCCGTCATCGTGCGTTCCGATGGCTCGTATGCCAGCGCCACCAACAAAGTCAATCGCGGGGAAACCGTCCGTCTCTATATCACGGGAATGGGCTCGGTCACGCCGGCCCTTGCCACCAATACGGTTCCGGTCAACGGCACTGATTCGGTGGTGCAAGGCTTCGTCGCGGTCGGGGTCAATAACTCGCCCATGCGCGTAGTGACAGCCCGGCGCGCTGCCGACCTGGTCGGCGTCGATGAGATCACCTTCCAGGTGGATGCCAATGCCCCGGTGGGCAACCAGTTCCTGTACGTCGCCGTTTATCCCGTCGACAACCCGTCGATCCTGGTCAGTAATCTGGCAGTCGTCACGCTTCAGTAGGGATGGAGAGCCCTCCGCGGTAGCGGCGGGCTCTCTTCCCGATTTCGCCTTATATTCGCCCCTGAATCTATATGTAGTATGTTTCCGGATCAGTGTAGATCTGGTTGCGTATACTTAACTCGTCCGGTATCAAATACTTCCTGAAAAAACCGCTTGCAAATCAACGGGATGCCGTGCCACTATTGGTTGTGGCCAAGTTTTGGTCTTAATGTGGCTAAAAAGTGGGAAATTGGAACCAGATGTTGGAGATGGTCGAGCCTCCCCGGGGTATGTACCCGGCCCGCCTCGACGACAAGGGCCGGGTCAAGCTGCCGGCCGCTTTCCAGCCATTCTTTGCCGCACTGCGCGAAAAGAAGCTGTTCGTCACCAGTCTGGACCGCCGCATTGCTCAAATATATCCGATTGCCGTTTGGCGGGAAAACGAAAAATTCTTTGACAATTACCGCGAGGATCCCCGCATTGCCCGCAACGTGGCGTTTAATGCCGCCGATCTCGGCGCCGAGTCGGAGATGGACGCGCAGGGACGCATCCTGTTCTCGCCCGAGTTGCGCCGCGAGCTGGGAATCGAGAATCAGGCGGTGAAGCTGTTCGCGTATAAGGGCCGGATCGAAGTTTTGAGCGAGAAGCTGTACGAAGAGCGCAAGCGCGAAGCCGCGCAGACCGCCGCCGACGACGTGTCGAAGCTGGAAGCCGCAGGACTGAATTAATGATGTATGCACTTTTCCGTGATGGCCGGCGAGGCAATCGAACATCTCGCCGTGCGACCGGATGGTGTGTACCTCGATGCCACCACGGGACTCGGCGGCCACACGGCGCTGATCGCGCAGAAGCTCGTGACGGGGATCGTGATCGCGAACGATCGCGACCCGGAGTCGCTCGAGAAGGCGCGGCGGAATACCGCCGAATGGGCCGCGCGCATTCGATTTCATCACGGGCGTTTCGGTTCGCTGCCGGAAGCGGTGCGGGAAGCGGGCTTCGCGAAAGTGGATGGGTTGCTGGCCGATCTGGGCGTGAGCCGCTACCAGCTCACCGAGCCGCAACGGGGATTTTCGTTTCTGTCGGATGGGCCGCTGGACATGCGCATGGACCAGTCCACAGGCATGACGGCTGCCGATCTCGTCAATCAAGCTGCCGAGAAGGCACTTGCCGATCTGATTTTTCAGCTCGGCGAAGAAAGGAGGGCGCGGAAGGTAGCCAGAGCCCTGGTTCGCGCACGGCCCATACGGAGCACACTGCATCTGGCCGATGTGGTGGAGCGGGCCGTGCAGCGGACCGGAAGACTGCACCCTGCGACCAAAACCTTCATGGCGTTGCGCATGGCGGTGAACGAGGAGCCCGAAGAGCTGGACCGGCTGCTGGACGTTGGGCCGGAGCTGCTCGGTCCGGGCGGCCGCATGGTGGTGATCAGTTTCATGTCGTTCGACGACCGCAAGGTCAAGGAAAAGTTCAGACAGCTCGGCAAGGAGGCGCGCGCGAAGGTTCTGACCAAGCACCCGCTGCAGCCGGGCGAGGAAGAAATCTCGCGCAACCCGGCTTCGCGGAGCGCGAAGCTGCGTGCGCTGGAGCGAATTTAGGGGACAGGTAAGGGAGACAGCATGGCAACGCTGCCTGCATTTTTGAGAAGAATGGAGCCGCCGGCGCGATTGAAAACCGGCTCGCGGCCGGCGCCCTTACGGGCGGAGCGGGATCCATTTCAACTGCGGCCGCTTCCGTTCGAGGACGTATTTTTTTATTGCAAGAAGATCGACAATTCCCGGCTCGTGCGGGAGGCCGATCCGCAAGCGCGAGGCGCGTGCTGGTCGGCGATTGGCGCCGCTTGCGCCGCCGTGCTTTTGCTGGCCATCCTGCTGGCCCCGAGCGTCACGGGAACGCTGGCCGGCTATAAGCTGGAATCGCTGCGCGCCGAAGAGCGCCGCCTGCAGACCGAGCAGCGCGTTCTGGAATTGCAAGAAGCGGGTTTGCTTCGGCCCGACCGGCTGGAAAAACTCGCCAAGACTCAGAATTTCGTGACGCCGGCGTCCAGCCAGGTGATGCATCTGGACGCGAAGAGCGACACGGCAGTGGCGATGGTGCAATAGGCGGGAACAGAAGAGTCAAAAGTCAAAGGTCAAAAGTCAAAGATCAAAAGTGATTCGGCAGGCGCTGTCGCGCCGGTTTTGCCGGCCGCCTTCGGCGGCTGAAGCGGTTGCTGCGCCCACAGGCGAAGTGTGCCTGCTTACTTTTGACTTCTGACCTTTGCCTTTTGACTTTTGACTTTTTTCTTTTTATGGCCGAACGGCGACTCTTGATCCTGGCAGCCCTCATTCTTGTCTGGGGCGGCACCATCTTTGGAAAGCTCGTTTCGCTCCAGGTAGTCCACCATGCCGAGTATCAGCGGGTGGCCCGGTCACGCCAGGAATTGCTGATCGAGATTCCCGCGCCGCGCGGAACCATTTTCGACCGCAACGGCCAGCCGCTGGCTATGAGCGTTCCTGCCGAATCCGTGCACGTCAATCCGTTAAAAGTGCCCGATTTGGACCTCGCGTCTGAGATTCTGGCGCTGGTGCTGCACCTGGACCGCGCGGAAGTGTATGGCCGCATGAAGAACGCGTTTCTGAATCATCGCGGCTTCCTGTGGATCAAGCGGCAGATCGCGCCGGAGGAGTCGCAGAACCTGCGCAACCTCGACCTGGACTGGATTGAGTTTGAGAGCGAAAGCCAGCGCCATTATCCCAAGGGCGCGCTGGCGGCGCATCTGCTCGGATCGGTGGATTTCGAAGAAAAAGGCAATGCCGGAATCGAAAAAACCCTCGACACCGACCTCCGCGGCCAGCCCGGCCACATTCGCCTCCTCACCGATGTGAAGCGGCGCGGCATCGAGTCCCAGCTGGATTCCGAGGCCCGGGCGGGAACACCCGTGACGCTTACCATCGATGAGCACCTCCAGTTCGTCGCGGAAAGCGAAATCGCCGCCCAAGTAGTCAAGCATCACGCCGCGAGCGGCAGCGTGGTGGTGATGAACCCCTACACCGGGGACGTCCTGGCCCTGGCCAGTTATCCGGTATATGACCCCAACCAGGCGCCCGGTTCCGGCGAGAGCACCGCCGGCCGCCAGAACCATGCGATTTCGGTTCCTTTCGAACCCGGCTCCGTCTTCAAGGTGGTGACGATGACCGCGGCACTGGAAACCACCAGCCTGCGGCCCGACAGTCCCATCGATTGCCACGGCGGCGTTCTGAAATTGCCCGGCCGCGTCATTCACGATTCTCACGGCGGTCTGCGCGTGATTCCGATGGCGACGGTCCTCGCCAAGTCCAGCAACATCGGCGCCATCGAAGTGGGAAGCCGTGTCGGACAAGCCAACTTATACGAATATGCGCGCCGGTTCGGCTTCGGCCAGAAGACCGGCATCGAGCTGCCCGCCGAGTCCAAGGGAAAGCTGCGCTCGCTGAAGCGGTGGGGCACCACGTCCTGGGCCTCGATTTCGATTGGCCAGGAAGTGAGCGTGACCACAATCCAGTTGGCCCGCGCGGCGGCGGTGTTCGCCAATGGCGGTCTGCTCATCAAGCCCCGCCTGATCCTGAAGAAAGGGAACCAGCTGCAGCAGACGGCGTCGCCGGTCCGCATCATCCGGCCCGAAACCGCGATTACCATGCGCCAGATGATGGAAGGCGTGGTCATGAAGGGCGGCACCGCCCCCAATGCGCAGCTGGCCGGCTACTCGACGGCCGGCAAGACCGGCTCGGCGCAGATCTTCGACATCGCCACGCACCGGTATTCGCACAATACGTACAACGGATCGTTCATTGGTTTTGCGCCCTTGACAAATCCGGCTATCGTAGTAGTAGTAACGTTGAACGGAACCCACGGTTCGGCTGGGTTTGGAGGCGCGGCCGCCGCTCCGATCTTTCATGCGGTGGCCACCGAAGCGCTCCGCGTGCTGGATGTGCCCAAAGATCTGCCGGAGCCCTCGGCGCCGCTGCTGGCGCGAAAGGTCGTGGAAGATCTGAGTGTCGGTGACGCGGATTCCGGCGAGCCCAACATTCTCGAGGACGCCGATGACGACGAAGAAAAATCCGGGGTCGTCGCGGAAGCCGGTCCGCGCGTGCCCAACTTTCGAGGCAAAACCATGCGCGCGGTGCTGGCAGAGGCGGCAGCCAAAGGTTTGAACGTATTGCCGGACGGCAGCGGCGTCGCCCGCATGCAGGCCCCGCTGCCGGGAGCAATTTTACATCCAGGAGAAGCCATTCGGGTCCAGTTCGTCAGATGAAACTCGGCGCGTTACTCTCGGGCGTAAGGCTGAAGCAACCCCTTTCCCCGAGTATTGCCGGGGTGGATATTGACGGGCTGGAATTTGATTCACGACGGGTGGGGAAAGGGTTCTTGTTTTTTGCGTTTCCGGGCAGCCGGACCGACGGGCGGCGCTTCGCCGAGGACGCGCGGGTGCGGGGCGCGGTGGCGGTGGCCAGCGAATCGGAAGCGCCGGCCGGTTACGAGGGCGCCTGGATTCAGGTGGAACATGGCCGGCAATCGCTCGCTCTGGCGGCGCGGAATTTCTACAACCATCCCGATGAGCGTCTTGGCTTGACCGGCATCACCGGCACCAACGGGAAAACGACAACCTCTTATTTGCTCGATTCGGTCCTGCGCGCCGCGGGGCATACCACGGCGCTGATCGGCACCATCGAATATCACCTGGCCGGGCGTGTGCTGCCTGCCGTCAACACGACTCCCGAATCGCTCGATCTGGTCCGCCTGTTCGCCGAGTTGGAAAAGCAAGGCGGCAGCCATGTCACCATGGAAGTTTCCTCGCACGCGCTGGCTTTGGGCCGCGTGTATGGGTTGCGCTTCCACACCGCCATCTTCACCAACCTGACGCGGGACCACCTCGATTACCACGGCACGATGGAGGCGTATTTCGCCGCCAAACGCATGCTCTTCGAGGGTGCCGGCGCTCCGCCGCCGCGCGTGGCCGTCCTCAACCGTGACGATGAGAACATTCAGGGCATGAAGCTGCCGGCTGAGACCGAAGTCTATTGGTACGGCTTGGGAGCGGAAGCGCCCTTGCGGGCGCGGCAGGTTTCTTCCGGGTTCGACGGTCTTCGCTTTGAGGTCCAGTGGGGAAGAACGCGTTTTGCGGTGGAATCACCGCTCATCGGCAAAATCAACGTCTATAATATTCTGGCGGCGTGCGGCGCGGCCCTCTCGTATTCCATTCCTCCGGAAACGATCGCGCAGGGGATCGCCAGCCTGCGCGCCGTTCCCGGCCGCTTCGAGCGGATCGACGAAGGCCAGCCTTTCGGGGTGGCGGTCGATTACGCGCATACCGACGACGCCCTCCGCAACGTGATCGCGGTGGCGCGTTCGCTGAACCCGAAGCGCGTGATTACCTTGTTCGGCTGCGGCGGTGACCGGGACCGCACCAAGCGCCCGTTGATGGGTCAGGCGGCGGCGGAAGCCAGTGACTTTGTCGTCCTCACCAGCGACAACCCGCGCTCGGAAGACCCGCTGGCCATCATGAATGACGCGCTCGTCGGCATCCGCCGTGTGGATGTGCCGCATATTGTGGAGCCCGATCGCGCCACGGCGATCGCCCGCGCTCTCCGCGAAGCCCGGGAAAATGACATCGTCATCCTTGCCGGAAAAGGCCACGAGACGTATCAGATTCTAAAGGATCAGGTCCTACCCTTCGACGACCGCGCCGTGGCCCGTGAAGTGCTCCGAAGTTACGGGTATCACCGGGACGTCAGGCCATGACTCTGGAACTACAAGACGTAGCGCGTGTCATGGAGGCGGCCGGGAGCCCGCGCTCCAGGAAAGTAGCGGGGTGGAGCGTGGACACCCGGACACAGAGCGCCGGAGATGTGTTCTTTGCCCTGCGCGGGCCCAACTTCGATGGCCACGATTTCGTAGTCCCGGCGCTGGAAAAGGGGGCAGCGGCGGCTGTCGTCGAGCGGAGCACTGGCGCCGCCGCCGAACTGGTGGTGAGCGATTCGCTGGTCGCCCTACAGCGCCTCGCCGCCTGGGCGCGCCGCCAGTGGGGCGGCACGGTCATCGGCGTGACCGGCAGTGCAGGCAAGACCACCACCAAGGACGCCATCGCCCATCTTCTTTCCGCCGAACTCGCCACCGGCAGAACCGTCGGCAACCTCAATAATCATGTGGGGGTGCCTCTGTCGGTGCTGCGGCTTCCTGAAACAAGCCGTGTGGCGGTACTGGAGATGGGGATGAACCATGCCGGTGAGATCCGGCAGCTCGCACAGATCGCGCAGCCGGAAATCGGCGTGGTCACCAACGTGGGCTTCGCCCACGCCGAAGCCTTCGATTCGATCGACGGCGTCGCCGCGGCCAAGCGTGAGCTGATCGAAGGCTTGCCGGGCGACGGTGTGGCCGTGCTCAATGCGGACGATCCGCGAGTCAGCCGCTTTGCGGAAACGCACCCCGGACGCTCGGTGACGTTCGGGTTCTCGGAACGCGCGGACGTCCGGGCGGAAGGATTCGAGCAGCAGGGCGGCGCGACGCACTTTCAGGTATGCGGCGTCGCATTCGAAACCACGCTGCCCGGCCGTCATGCCGTGATGAACCTGCTCGCAGGGATCGCGGTCGCCGGCGTTCTGGGAATCGCACCCGCCAAATTGACCGGCGCCGTGCGCTCGTTCGCGCCGGGAAAGATGCGGGGCGAGCGCCTGGAACACAACGGCATTACCGTGTGGAACGATTGCTACAACTCCAACCCGGAGGCCGCCCGGGCGATGCTCGATGTGCTGCGGGATACGCCGGCCCAGCGCCGCATTGCGGTGCTCGGCGAGATGCTGGAACTCGGGCGGACTTCGCGCGAATTACACGCCCAACTGGGACGCTATGCAGCCGGGCAGGGAATCGATTTCTTGATCGGGGTGCGCGGCGATGCACGCTCCATGATCGACGCGGCGGTCGGCGCCGGACTTCCGGAGAGCGCCGCGATTTTTTTTGAAGACGCGGGAGACGCGGGCGCGTGGGTCCGTCAGGCGGCGCGCCCAGGCGACGCCGTGTTGTTCAAGGGTTCGCGCGGCGTGCGCGTGGAACGCGCCCTGGAAAGACTGTTGGCGTAACTTTCGATGCTTTACTACCTTCTCTACGAGCAGCTTTACCGGTACGTGAGCCCGTTCCGCGTCTTCCGCTATACCACCTTCCGTACGGGCTTCGCGAGCCTCACGGCCCTGTTTCTGTGCGTCGCGCTCGGTCCGTGGCTCATCAACCGGCTGCGCCAGTTTCAGATCGGGCAATACATCCGCGAAGAAGGTCCGCAATCGCATCAGAAAAAGGCCGGCACGCCGACCATGGGCGGCGTGCTGATCATCATTTCAATCGTGATTCCCACGCTCCTCTGGGCCGACCTGCGCTACCCCTATATCTGGATCGCGATCGTGGCCATCCTCGGATACGGGTTGATCGGCTTCCTCGACGATTACGCCAAAGTCACCAACCAGCGCAACCTCGGCCTCACCGGCAAGCGCAAATTGGTTTACCAGTTCGGGCTGGGTTTCGCCATTGGGGGCGCCCTGCTGTACCTGCGCGCCTTCGGGGAGTATTCCACCGCGGTGAATATTCCCTTTGCCAAGCAGTTCCAACCGTCGCTCCTCATCGAATCTCTGATGCGCAATCCATGGACCTACGTAATTGGCGTGGCGCCGTTCTGCATTGTGCTCGCGCTCATCGTGGTGTTCATGTCTAACGCCGTGAACCTGACCGATGGCCTGGACGGCCTGGCGATCGGGCTGACCGTGATCGCGGCCGGCGCGCTGACCATACTGACGTACGTGGGCAGCCATGTCGAGCTGGCGCAATATTTGCAGCTCGCGCGCAATCCGCGTTCCTCCGAGCTCACCATCTTCTGCGGAGCGATGACCGGCGCCAGCCTCGGCTTCCTCTGGTACAACGCGCATCCCGCGGAAATCTTCATGGGCGATGTCGGCGCGCTCGGGCTGGGCGGCGCTATGGCCGTGGTCGCCGTCCTGATCAAGCAGGAGGTGCTGCTGCTGTTCATCGGCGGCATCTTCATCCTCGAGGCGCTTTCGGTGGTCCTGCAGGTCGGGAGCTTCAAGCTGCGCGGCAAGCGCATTTTTAAGATGGCGCCCCTGCACCATCACTTCGAGCAGATCGGCTGGCAGGAGTCGAAAGTCATCGCCCGTTTCTGGATCGCCGGCCTGGTCCTGGCGTTGTTCGCCCTCACCACGCTGAAGTTGAGATAGCCATGCAGCTGAAGGGGAAGAACGCGCTGGTAGTGGGGATGAAGAAATCCGGTATGGCGTCGGCCGAACTGCTCGTGCGGGAAGGCGCGCACGTGCGCGCCACCGATCTCAAACCGCTCAACGAACTGCCCGAAGCGGCTCCGCTGCTGGAGCGCCTGCGGATTCCGTTCGCGCCGCAGACGCCGGCGGTCTTTGCGGACCGCGACTTGATCGTACTCTCCCCCGACGTTCCCTTTGATCTTCCGCCCCTGGTGGACGCGCGGAGCCGCGGCGCGGCGGTGATCGGCGAGGTCGAGCTGGCTGCGCCGTTTCTGAAGGGCCGGACCATCGGCATCACCGGCTCGAACGGCAAGACCACCACCACCAGCCTGATCGGTCACATTCTCCGCCAAGGCGGACTGCCGGTGCAGGTGGGCGGCAATATTGGCACGCCGCTTACGGCCATGATCGAGACCTCGCGCGCCGATGGCTGGAACGTGTTGGAGCTTTCGAGTTTCCAATTGGAAACCATCCGCGAGTTCCACGCCCACATCGGCCTCGCGCTCAACGTGACCCAGAACCACCTGGACCGCCACCACACATTTGAAAACTACGCCGCTGCCAAGGGCCGGCTGTTCGAAACCATGGGGCCGGAGGATTTCGCGGTCCTCAACGCCGACGACCCGGTTTGCGTGGCATACTCCCGGCAGACCAGGGCCGCCGTGCAGTGGTTCCGCAGCAGTGGCCCGGTGGACCCCGGCGCCACGCTCTGCGGTGACAAGCTGATGTTGGACGGCGTGCTGTTGATGCGTGCCGGCGACATTCCCATCCGCGGCCGGCATAACGTCGAAAACGTGCTGGCAGCTTCGATCGCCGCCTCCCGCGCGGGGGTCCCGCGGGACGCCATCGCCGCCGCGGTCCGTACGTTCCACGCCGTCGAGCATCGCCTGGAATTCGTGCGCAATCTAAACGGGATCGATTTCTATAACGATTCGAAGGCCACCAGCGTCGATGCCACGCTCAAGGCGCTCGACGCCTTCGCCGGCGGCGTCTGGCTGATCCTCGGCGGCAAGGACAAGGGCCTCGATTACTCGCAGCTGCGCGGCCCTCTGCAAGCCAAGGCTCGCGCGGCGCTGCTCATTGGCGCCGCCTCTGGCAAAATCGGCGAGCAGATCGAGGGCGCCGTGCCGCTGGTCGATGCCCAGACTCTCGACCGGGCCGTGGCTCACGCGTTCTCTCACGCTCTGCCCGGCGACACGGTCCTGCTGGCGCCAGCCTGCGCCAGCTTCGATCAGTTCCGCAGTTACGAGCACCGCGGGGAAGTGTTCAAGCAGATTGTCAACCAACTAAAACCGAAAGAATGACATGGCGCAAAGGCTCAAGACCGATTGGATTCTGTTCTCGACGGTGCTGGCGATGGTTTCGTTCGGCCTGGTCATTTTATATAGCGCGTCGTCGATCATGGCTCAGCTGCGCTATGGCTCCGCGTGGCACGTGGTGATCCGGCAGGCCGCATGGGCAGCGGTCTCTGTCTCCGTCATGATGCTCTTGAAGCGGACCTCCTACCGCAAGTTCCAGAACCCGGCGGTCGCGTTCTTCGCGATCGGCGTGGCCCTGATGCTGCTGGCGGTGGTCTATGTGGCGGACGGCCATCACCGCTGGCTGCACCTCGGCCCGATGAGTCTGCAGCCTTCGGAACTGGCAAAGCCGGCGCTGGTGATCTTCCTCGCGTTCTTCGTGACGTGGCGGGGGCGCGCCATCAACAACACGCGCTATACCCTGGTGCCCGCGTCGCTGGCGGTCGGCCTGGTCATTCTGACGGTGGTCATCGCCGATCTCGGCACCGCCGTCGTATTAGGCGCCACTGCCGCCGTGGTCTTTTTTGTGGCCGGCCTCGAACCGCGCTACTGCGCGATTGCGGGCGCGGTGGCGGCGATTGGGGTAGTCTTGTTCATCGTCGCCGAGCCATACCGCCTGGCGCGGGTCGTCAAGTTCTTCGATCCCGATTTCAAGATCGTGACCCGCCTGGATCCGAACAACCGCATCAAGTCCCGGTTGGAAAAGTCACTCGCGACTCGCGATACCAACTACCAGCTTGAGCAATCGAAGATTGCGGTAGGCGCGGGCGGCCCTGTCGGCCTCGGCCTGATGAACGGCAAGCAGAAGCTGCTTTACCTGCCCGAAGCCCACACCGATTTCATCTATGCAGTGGCCGGCGAAGAGCTGGGTCTGGTTGGTTCCGTCGGCCTGCTGGCCGGTTTTCTAGTAGTCTTCTGGCGCGGCTTACGAGCCACCGTTCTGGTGCGCGACGATTTCGGCCGCTACCTGGCGCTCGGCGTCACGGTCGTGATCGTGGTGCAGGGCCTGATCAACATGTGCGTCGTGCTGGGCATGATGCCGACCAAAGGCATCCCCCTCCCCATGATCAGCGCCGGCGGCAGCTCGCTGCTGAGCACCTTGGCCTCGCTGGGCATTCTGATGAATGTGTCGGAGCATGCGGGGTAAGGTCTTCCTCATGGCCGGCGGTGGTACAGGCGGGCATGTAATTCCGGCTTTGGCCGTCGCGCGGGAACTCCGCAAACGCGGTCACCAGCCCTTCTTCGTTGGCACCGAACGCGGAATGGAAACGAGGCTCGTTCCGGCCAACGGATTTGAACTCAAGCGAATTGAAGTGGGAGCGCTGAACCGGGTCAGCCTGCAGCGGCGAGTGAAAACGGTGATACAGCTGCCGCTTACCACTCTCGGCTGCGGGCGCTTCTTGCACGACACCTCGGCCGTCTTTAGCATGGGCGGATATGTCGCCGGGCCACCAGTGATGGCGGCGCTGCTGCGCCGCGTGCCGGTTGTGGTGATGGAGCCGAACGCGGTTCCCGGGTTCACCAATCGCGTGATTGGCCGGTGGGTCGCCCGCGCGCTGGTCTCGTTTCCAGAAACGGCCAACCATTTTCCGGCGGGACGCTCGGAACTGACTGGGCTTCCCGTCCGCGACGAGTTCTTCGCGATTCCGGCAAAACCCCGCGGGCCGGTGCTGAGCGTGCTGGTTACCGGAGGCAGCCAGGGTTCCCGCACCCTGAACGCCGCCGGCCGGCAAAGCTGGCCGCTGTTCCGGAAAGCAGGGCTCGCGGTGCGAATTGTGCACCAGTGCGGGCTGTCCGGGTATGAAGAATTGCGCGCGGCTTTTGCAGAATCCGGGCTGGAGGGAGAGGTGGTGCCGTTCATTCAGGATATGCCGGCGGCGTTTCGCGAGGCGGACCTGATCGTTTGCCGTTCCGGCGCGGGCGCCGTTTCCGAACTCGCGGCAGCGGGAAAACCGTCGATCCTGGTGCCGTTTCCCTTCGCCGCCGACGATCATCAGACTCGCAACGCGGAGGCGTTTGACCGGGCCGGCGCGGCCCGGCTGGTGCGCGATGCGGACCTGACCGGCGAGACGTTCGTTTCCACCGTAACCGCCCTGGTGCAGGAACCCGCGGCTCTGGAGAGGATGGGCGACGCGGTCCGGAAATTCGCGCGTCCGGGAGCGGCTGCGCGCGCCGCCGACATTCTCGAGGAAGTATCTCGCAATTTCAATTGACAGCGGAGCGATTAGCCGAAACAATACGATAAGGAAATGTTTTTCCGCACCCAGCACTTCCACTTCACCGGCATCGGCGGCATCGGCATGAGCGGCATCGCCGAAGTGTTGTTGAACCTGGGTTACGAGATCAGCGGCTCCGACCTCCGCCTCTCGCCGATCACGGAGCGGCTGGCTTCGATGGGCGCCCGCATTCACGAGGGGCACGCCGCCGCGAATGTGGCCGGCGCGCGCGCGCTCGTGGTCAGCTCCGCTGTCGACGAGCAGAATCCGGAAGTGCAGGAGGCGCGGCGGCTGCAGATTCCCGTCATTCCGCGCGGCGAGCTGCTGGCCGAGCTGATGCGGCTCAAGTACGGCATTGCGGTGGCCGGCAGCCACGGAAAGACCACCACCACGAGCATGGCCGCCACGATTCTGAACTATGCGGGACTGGATCCCACGGTCGTGGTCGGAGGCCGCGTCGGCACCATGGGCGGCTCCAATGCCCGCGTCGGGCGCAGCGATTTCCTGGTGGTGGAATCGGACGAGAGCGATGGCTCGTTCCTGAAACTGGCGCCGATCATCGCCGTGGTCACCAACATCGATCGGGAGCACCTCGACCACTATCCTTCGCTCGACGCCATCCGCGACGCCTTCATCGAGTTCGTCAACAAGGTGCCGTTCTACGGAGCGGTGATCGTGTGCCTGGATGATCCGAATGTCCAGGGCATCCTGCCCGCCATCAAGCGCCGTACCATCACCTACGGCACCGCCGCGCAGGCCGAAATGGAAGCCACCGGCATCGCCTGCGGTCCCTTCGCCAGCGATTTTCAACTGCGCTATCGCAACACTGATCTGGGGCGGTTTCACCTGGGGGTCCCCGGCCGGCACAACGTGCTGAATGCCATGGCGGCGGTGGCGGTCGCGCTTGAGCTGGAAGTCAAGCCCGACACCATTCGCGAAGCTCTCCCCACCTTTAACGGTGTGGACCGCCGCTTTCAGGTTCGCGGAAAAGAGCGCGGGATTACAGTCATCGACGATTACGGCCACCATCCGACCGAGATTCGCGCCACGCTCGACGCCGCGCGCGTTTGCGGCTTTCGCCATATCCATGTGCTGTTCCAACCGCACCGCTACACCCGAACCTTCCACTTGATGGACGAATTCGCGCGCGCCTTTCACCAGGCGGACAGCTTGTTTGTAATGGATGTCTACGCGGCTTCGGAAAAACCGATCGAAGGCGCCACCGCTCAAGCCCTGGTGGAGCGGATCCGCCAGTTTGGTCATCGGAACGTCGAGCATGTCGGCACCATCGAGCGCGGAGTCGACGCCCTGCTCGGTGTGGCGCGGGATGGCGACGTGGTGGTCACGCTCGGCGCGGGTAACGTCTGGCAGGCCGGCGAGAAACTGCTGGGGCGCCTGAAGGCAGGGGCCGGGGGCCAGGGGTCGGGGACCAGAGAGTAGTATGGCGAAAGAGTCGAAAGGGAAGAGCGTCAACTGGCGGATGGTGATCGGTGTTACCGGTCTGGTGCTGGTTACGGCCTCGGCCGCCATGGCGACGCTCCGGGTCCGCCGCTTCGTTACGACCGATTCGCAATTCAGCCTTTCGCGCGACCGCACGGACGCGCTGCAGGTGGAAGGCCAGAGATACGCCGCGCGCTCGCGAATTCTAAGCGTCTTCGCAGGCGATTTCGACCGCAGCGTTTTCGCGGTGCCCCTGGCCGAGCGCCGCCGTCGTCTCCTCGACATCAATTGGGTAGAGGATGCCTCGGTCTCGCGCATCTGGCCGGACCGCCTGGCAGTCCGGATCCGGGAGCGGAAGCCGGTGGCGTTTGTGCTGGTCCATCCGGCCGTCCTGCTGGTCGATGCGTACGGCGTCCTGCTCGAACAGCCGCCGCAATCACAATTTACATTTCCAGTTTTGAGCGGGATCAGCGAACAGGATACGCTCGCACAGCGCCGCGATCGGGTGCGTGCCTTTCTGCGCGTCCAGGCGGACCTGGGGTATCTGGCCAAAGACGTTTCCGAAATCGATGCCCGCGACATCGGCAACATCCGGGTAGTCGCGCAGGTGGACAATCGCGCGGTCGAACTGCTGCTGGGGGACTCCGAGTACGGACGGCGCTATCAGAATTTTCTCAATCATTATCCCGAGATCCGGAAACGGTCGCCGGAAGTGAAACGATTTGATCTGCGGCTGGACGACCGAATCACCGCGCGAGAGTAAAGGGGTTCATGGCAGGGAAACCGGTTTATGGAGTAGGGCTCGACGCGGGAAGCCGCGCCACGCGGGTGGTCATTACCGCAATCGAGCAGGGCCGCGTGCGCCTGCTCGGCGTCGGCGCGGCCGAGGCGCAAGGCTGGCGGAAAGGCAAGATCGCCGATGCGCGCGACGTCTCGAAATCCATCCGGGTGGCCTTGCGCGAAGCTGAGGCGGCGGCGCAACTCTCCGTGGAAGGCGCGGTAGTCGGCATGGGCGGCAAGGCCGTTCGCGGCGCCAACACCCGCGGCGTTCTCGATCTGGGCTATGTTCGCGAGATCGACCAGCGCGACGTCAACCGCGTCGTCAACCGCGCCACCCGCGTGCAGCTCTCCGAAGATCGCATGGTGCTGCAGTTGTTCCCGCAGGATTTCGTGGTCGATGACCATCCCGGCCACCGCGATCCGCGCAACATGATGGCATCGCGGCTGGAAGTGAATGTTCACCTCGTGACTGCCTCGGCGCAGGAGCATCACACGCTCATCGGCGCCGTCAACCAGGCGCATCTGGTCGTGGAAGAGACCATTTTTGAAGGTTTGGCCGCCGCGTACGCCGCGGTTCATCCCGAAGAGCGGCGGCAGGGCATCGCGGTCATCGATATCGGAGCCGAGTCCACGCAACTGGTTGTGTATTACGGCGACACCATGCAGTTGGTGTCCGGCATTCCCATCTGCGGCGACCATTTCACCCGCGATCTGGCTCACGTCCTGTGCCTGAGCTTTGAAGACGCGGAGCTGGTGAAGCTGGAGTACGGCGGCGCGCTGGCGGAGGGTTGCCCCGAAAATGTCATGGTCGAGGTGCCGATGCCGGAAGACCGGGAGCAGCGGCACGTGCAGCGCAAACTGCTCAACGAGATTCTCGAGGCGCGGTCGGCCGAGCTGTTCCGTATGGTTCGCGCGGAACTGGCGCGCGTGGGAATGGATCAGGCGTTGCTTGGCGGTGTGTTTCTGACGGGCGCTGCGTCGCGGTTGCCAGATCTCTGTGACGTGGCGGAGCGCGTGTTACAGTGTCCGGCGCGCTTTGGTCTGGCGGCCGGTATCCAGGATTGGCCGGCATCCTTGCGGGATCCGGAGTGGGCCACTCCCGCGGGGCTGGCCTTGTATTCGGCGAAGTTGAAAATGCAAGCCGCGCACGAACGGGAATCGTCCGGCTGGCTGGGACGGGTTTTGCGGTAGATTCGCTCCCGGGAGGGAGCGGTTGCTTCACATCATTAGAAGGAGGCGCGCGATGGCATTCGATTCCGACATGGACGATTTGAAGTATGAGATCGAGGAAGAGGCGCAGGCCGGCGCCCGGATCAAAGTGATCGGGGTTGGCGGCGGAGGCTGTAACGCGGTGGCGCGGATGATCCAGACGGGTCTGGAGGGCGTCGAGTTTTATGCCATGAACACGGATCTCCAGGCGCTCGATGCGTGCGCGGTGCCGAACAAACTGCAACTCGGGGTCAAGATGACCAATGGCCTCGGCGCCGGCTCCAATCCCGAGATCGGCCGCCAGGCTGCCCTCGAAAACACCGACCACATCGTTGAGGTGCTGCAAGGCGCGGATCTGGTGTTTGTCACCGCGGGCCTGGGCGGTGGTACGGGCACCGGCGCGGCGCCGGTAATCGCGTCGCTGGCCAAGGAACTGGATGCGCTCACCATCGCCGTGGTCACCAAGCCGTTCGGCTTCGAAGGGCCGCGCCGCTTGCGGCTGGCCGAACAGGGCCTTGCCCAGTTGACATCCGTGGCCGATACCGTGATCGCCATCCCCAATGACCGGCTGCTGGCGCTGGTGCCGCGCGGCGCGAGTTTCTCCGATGGCTTCAAAATCGCCGATGACGTTCTGCGGCAAGCGGTGCAGGGCATCAGCGACATCATGGTGACCCCCGGACTGATCAACCGCGATTTCTCCGACATCAAGGCCACCATGATGGGCATGGGCTACGCCATGCTGGGCACGGCCGTAGCGAAGGGAGACAACGCCGCGGTCGAAGCCGCGCGCCAAGCCATCAACTGCCCGCTGCTCGAAGATACGCGCATCGCCGGGTCGAGCAGCATTCTGGTCAATATTACCGGGTCCAGCCGCCTCGGCCTGCACGATGTCACGGAAGCCTGCTCGATTGTGCGGGAGGCCGCGGAATGCGAAGACGTCCAGGTCAGCTTCGGCGTGATTCTCAGTGAGAGCATGGAAGACGCTGTGAAGGTGACCGTGATCGCTACCGGCTTCAAGCCGCGCGGCGCGCCGGTTGTTGAGCCGCGGCGCGCGGCGGAACCGGAAATCGAAACCCGCGAGCCCGCGCCAGAGCCTGTACAGGCGGCCGAGCCCGAGCCGGAATTCGCACCCGAACCCTTGTTGATCGCGCAAGCCGATCCGGTTCCCGATCTCGACGATCTCGATACACCGGCCTACTTGCGCCAGGGAAGACTGCTGAACTGATGGCTAGGAGCCGGCGGCCACCGTCTCCCAGCCGGCTCCGTTCTTGCCAACGAGGGCGTTGATGCGCCGTGCATCCGGCCGCGTCCTGAATTCATACGTTCCCACCCGGACTTCCACGCAACCAGCAACGCATCCGGCGATCGTTCCGCGAATCCAGAGATTGAGGCCGGTGCCGTCCGGCAAGGCTGCCGGCCAGCCGAGGACGACTTGAATCCTTCGGTTCGGCGATAAGGTCCGGTCGCACAGGAACTGGAGGGTTTCGCGGCTTATCGTCAGAGTTCGGCCCTCGCCGGTAACCGGATCCCCTTCCTGCATCTGGTATCGGACCGGGAGTTCTACCGGATAAGAGGCGTAGCGATAGCGCATGGTCGAGTGCCTTTCGTTGGAATCTTTCTTACGGACCGGAATTCTCCCCGAGCATAGCGCACGAAGATTAAAATCCGATGTATAAAGCTGGACGAGATTGTGTCTTGTTACACCTTAATTGTTCCGGGGAGTACCTTCGTTTGCCGGCCGAGCGAATCGTCGTCGATTGGATATAGTAGTCATAATGTACTAGACCGCGAGGAGGCGAGGCATGCCCAAGTACACGTTTCAACTCAACGGCCGGCCGGTGACGGTGGATTCCTGGGATCCGGGTCAGCCGCTGCTGTACGTGCTGCGCAACGATCTGAGCCTGCACGGCCCGAAATTCGGATGCGGGTTGGCCCAGTGCGGCGCCTGCACCGTGCTGCTGGATGGCAAGGCGGTGCGTTCCTGCGTGACGCCGGTGCGGCAAGCGGCCAATCATGCCGTCACCACGCTGGAAGGCCTCGGAAGCCCAGAGAGGCCTGATCCGGTGCAAGCAGCCTTTATCACCGAGCAGGCGGCGCAGTGCGGGTATTGCACCAATGGCATGATCATGGCGGCGAAGTCGCTGCTCAATCAAACACCGCATCCGACGCTGGACCAGGTGAAGCAGGGTTTGGCCGGCAACCTGTGCCGGTGCGGCACCCACACCCGCATCTTGAACGCGGTGATGCGCGTGGCGAAGGCATAAGGAGGCGATCATGGCAACCGCAACTTCGATTTCCCGGCGCGACCTCCTGCAGCGAGGCGGCGTTCTGGTGGTAAGCTTTGCGTGGGGCGGCTCGTTGGCGCGGCAGGCGGCGGCGCAACCGGGCGCGGCCAACGACCTGGGCAAGCCGCTTGATCCCCGTCAGGTCGATAGTTTCTTCGCGTTTCACGCCGATGGCAGCGTGACGCTTTACACCAGCAAGGTTGACGTCGGCACCGGCATTCGCATCGCGCTGCGCCAGATGGCGGCTGAAGAACTGGGCATTCCGGTGGACCGCATTGCCTTTGTGGAAGGCGATACCGCGCTGGTGCCCGATCAAGGCGGCACCGGCGGCAGCACGGGCATTGTCAATGGCGGCGTGCAGATTCGGCAAGCCGCAGCGACGGCGCGCAAAGCGCTGCTCGACATGGCAGCGAAAAAGTTGAATGTGCCCGCGACGGAGTTGACGGTTGCCGATGGTGGTGTGCGCGCACCGCGCGGGGCGAGCGCGAGCTATGCCGAATTGATCGCGGGCGGTC
>CAYTJD010000165.1:0-8095 GCA_964438005.1 uncultured Solibacteraceae bacterium
GTTCGTAATGCGGAAATTCTGGTTCACGGGATTGATGGTTGCCGGCGCAGCCACTATGTGCGCACAGGATGACCCACCATCGCGTGTCGCTCGGTTGAATTTTCTGGAAGGCTCGGTTTCTTTTCAGGCGGCGGGCCACGACGACTGGGCGGCGGCTACTCCCAACTACCCGTTGACCGTGGGGGACCACCTGTGGGCCGACGACCGCTCGCGTGCCGAATTGCACATCGGTTCCACCGCGATCCGAATGGATGCGCACACGGCTATCGCGTTTCTGAATCTGGATGACCGCATGACGCAGTTGCGTCTCTCCGATGGCACCATCAATATTTCGGTCCGCTACCTGGATGAGAACGAAAGCTACGAGGTGGATACGCCGAACGGCGCCGTGACGCTTCTGCGTCCGGGCCGCTACCGCATCGACGCCGATCCCGACCGCCAACTCACCACCGTGACCGTTCGCGGCGGTGAAGCTGAAGTGACGGCCGGCGGCCAGGCGTTTCCGGTGCATGCGCGCCAGTCCGCTTACGTCACGGGCGCCGATCAACCGAATACCGAGGTGGCCGCCGCCGGACCGTCAGACGACTTCGATCGCTGGTGGGAGACTCGCGAGGATCGCGAGGAGCGCCGGCCGCCACCACGCTATGTATCGCGGGAAATGATTGGCTATGAGGATCTGGATGACTACGGCACGTGGCGCGATTACCCGGGCTATGGTCCGTGCTGGGTTCCGCGCGTCGAAGCCGGATGGGCCCCGTATCACAACGGCCATTGGGTGTGGGTTGAGCCGTGGGGCTGGACCTGGGTGGATGATGCGCCTTGGGGTTTTGCGCCCTTCCACTACGGCCGCTGGGCATTTTATGGAGGCGGTTGGGTGTGGCTTCCCGGCGCTGTGGCCGTGCGTCCGGTTTACGCGCCGGCTCTGGTCGCCTGGGTTGGCGGCGCACACTTTGGAGTGGGGATCGGAATTGGCGGCGGTGTGGGTTGGTTCCCGCTGGGCCCCCGTGAAGCGTATATTCCCTCGTATCGCGTGAGCAACACCTACGTGACCCGAGTCAACGTGACGAACGTGACGAATGTCACCAACATTACCAACGTGACGAACGTTACCTACGTGAATCAGCGCGTGCCTGGCGCCGTGACCGCGGTTTCGCGCACCGACTTTGTTTCCGCGCGGCCCGTCGCGCGCGTTGCCGTGGCAGTTTCACCGAGTGCCGTAGCTTCAGCGCAAGTCTCGACTCGTGAGATTCCGGTCTCGCGGCAGGAAGCTGTTGCTGCGCGGCCCATGGCCAGCACAGCAGTCGCTCGTCCACCGCAGAGTGTCGTCAGCGCGCGGGTGGTTACCAAGACCCCACCGCCTCCAGCGACTGCTGCTCTAGCGCGGCCTAACGCGATGCCGGCCAACCGGCCGTCGGTTTACCAGCCGGCGCAACAGAACCGCCCCGGCCAGCCGGCAGCTCAGCCTCAACCAACGTACAGGCCGCCAGCGGCTCAGCCCCAACCGAACTACAGGCCTCCGGCCGCGCAACCGGAACCGTCATACCGGCCGCCGGTGACGCAATCTGAACCGGCCTCCCGGCCGCAGACTCAGCCGGCGAGACCTGAGTCGACATACCGGCCTCCGCCGCCGCAAGCGCGTACGGAGAGCGCCCAACCGCCGCAGCATCAGCATGGGCCGGACCGGCCGCCTGCCGCCGAGCGCCGCCAGCCGTCGGAACGCCCGCGTCCGGAAAAGGAAAAGGAGAAGTCTAAGTAACGCCGCCCGCGGCTTCGCGGACGATCCGGTCGACGTCCGCCGAACCAGGGGACGTCTTTGACGCCCGTATTTCGCGGTGCATGATGATGTGGTCGCGGTCGAGCGGGATCTTCCACCGGCCGGCAATCTCGCGAACGAGGGCCGCGCTGGTGCGGTATTGCTCGTCAGGCCAGACGTCCTGTGGCTGGCCCTCGTGCTCGATGCCAACGGTGTAGAAGTTGGGATTGACGGCGAGGTCGATGAGCTTCCAGGTGGGCCGCACGACAATTCCGGCGTGAAACGCGGTGTCGGTCTCCTGCACGAACTGATGCACGCTGCCCGATTTGCCGACGCCATAGTGCTCCGACACCGAGGAGCGGGGATCGCGAAACGTCAACCCGGCGCTTTGGAGTGAGCCGACGATAATGTGGATCACGATGGCTTTAGGTTCGAAGCCGTGGCGTCCCTTGCGGAAATTTTCGGAGGCGGCGCCGATCCAGTCGCACTGCATGGAATCAGCCGGCCGCGCCCGTCAGGGAGAGATCGCCCTTCTCGTCTGCGGGTGAGGGAGCAGGCGAGACAGCGGCGTCGCGCGGGGACTGCCGCTGCTCGCGATGCGCCTGCTCCTTCCGCGCGAGAACCGGACGCAAGCCCACCAGGTCCTTCAGCGCGTTATACCAGAATGGCGCTCCCAGGCTGAGTAGCATAGCCGAGAGCGTGATTCCGGGAAGCCTCGTCCACGTCCAGGATTGCGGCAGGATCGCATAAGCGGTGGAGCCGTCGGCCGCCAGCCGCCGCAACAGCTCGAAGGCATCGAGCTGCAGCCCCGCGGCAACCAGCAACGCGATTGCGCCGGCTACGAGTCGCGCGTGCCGCGCGAAGCGCTGCGTCACGCGGTCCATGGTTTCGTCGAAACAGGTGTGCAGGCGTGCAGCGAACTGGCTCGGCGCTTCCGTGACGACACCGATGCCGTGGCGCACCGAAGACGGCAACTCGGGGCGCAGCGCCTCCAGTTTCAAGGCCAGCAGGTGGATGTTATCGAGGACTTCGGCGGGATTCGCGATCCCATTCGCTTCGAGGGCCCGCTTCAGAGTCGCGCGCGCATACTCGTCCAGTGCCTTGCCGCCAGGTTCCTGCCCGGCGGCTAACTCCAGCAGGACCCGCGTCAATTCCTCACGCTGTATGACGGTGCCGAGCTTTCCCTCGGCCCGCGCGGTCAGCGGATGGCGAAGCACCGCCGTGGCGATCTGCCGCAGGCAGAACGGAGTGATCTTGGGATCGATCTGATTCAGGATGGTCACCACGCCGCGAACCAGATGCCGGCCACGCCAGCCCAACGCTCCCGTGAACAACTGGGTGAGCACCGTCACCGCCGCGCTCACCAGCAGCATTATGATTGAGAATCCGATCAAAACGTCGAGAGACTTGAGCATGTGGTGGAGGGCGGAAACTTACTACCCCGATTATAAGAGCCGATGTCAAGACAAACGGCCGTTTCGCCTGATAGGATGCAGGGAAATATGATTACCCGGAGAACCGTTATGGAAACGCTGGCGGCGGGCGCGCTGGCCGCGTCCACGCAGTCGGCCGCGGCGCTGAAGGGGCGGCTGAAGCAATCCGTGTCGCGCTGGTGCTACGAGAAATACAGCCTGGATGACCTGTGCAAGGCGGCCGTACGCATTGGGCTCAAAGGCATCGATCTGATTGATTCCAAAGACTGGCCGGCGGTGCAGAAATACGGCCTGGTCCCATCCATGACGCCCGGCGCGGGCACCATTCCCGACGCGCTCAACCGCAAGGAAAACCACGATCGCCTGGAGAAAGAGTTCCGCGAGAACATCGAAAAGGCGGCGAAAGCCGGGGTGCCGAACGTGATCACTTTCTCAGGAAATCGCCGCGGTTTAGCCGACGATGTGGGAATCGACAACTGTGTGACCGGCCTGAACCGGGTGAAGAAAATCGCCGAGGATCACAACGTCATGATCTGCCTGGAACTGCTCAACAGCAAGGTGGACCACCACGACTATCAATGCGACCACACGGCCTGGGGCGTGGAGGTGATCAAGCGCGTGGATTCACCGAAAGTGAAGCTGCTGTACGACATCTATCACATGCAGATTATGGAGGGCGACGTGATCCGGACGATCCGCCAGAACATCCAGTACCTGGCGCACTTTCACACCGGCGGCGTTCCAGGCCGGCACGAGATCGACAGCACGCAGGAGCTGAATTACGGCGCCGTCGCTAAGGCGATTGTGGATTTAGGATTTCAGGGTTACATGGCGCACGAGTTTGTGCCTGCCGGAAAAGATCCTATCCAATCGCTCGAAGACGCCGCAAAGCTGTGCGATGCGTAGCGCCTAATCTCAATAACGAATCACAACGGCAAGATCGCCGGTGGCTCTGGTTGGGTCCGCGCACAATAGCAGGTCCCGCAGCGGTTACCTGCAAATTCGACTGGCTGAATATTTGCGTGAAGAAGTCGACGGTGAGAACTCCGCTCAAGTCCGTTTGCAATTGCGATTCAGTTGAGGACAGAAGCGAGGCTGGGAATACGAGAACGAGTGCAACAAGAGCAGGCCGGAGTGTTTTCATTGGATTCATAACGGTTTCGGTGCGAGCGGCTCGACAGTTAGCGGACGGGCTTTGCTGAGCCGACAGGCAACTAGGATTATAAAACTTCGTTCTGCGAGACAGATCCCTTGACTCTCAAGAATTAACAATTCGTGCAGAGTACATTTTCATGGTAGGCTCCTGTTGTTTTGAACATTCCAAGCGGGATCGGATTCATCATCTGGCTGGCGCTTCTGCTCCCGGTTCCTTTCGCGCCGCGCGCGCCCGGACTGATCGACCGGCTTTTCCTTCTGGCTCCTCTCGCGATGGTGCCGCTGGGGATGCGTTTGCAGATTCTTCCCCGTACGGTCACGATGGCGCAGCCGGCTTGCGCAGCGCTTGTGGTTGTCTCGCTCTTTTGCCGAACGGGGATCGCGGCCGGGCTTCTTACTGTGCCTTGGCTGCTGCTGGGCGCGGCGTGCGCTGTGATCGGACTCCTTCGTCTGCGGCGGGGCGGCGTGAGGCGCGTGGGCGAATTGTGCATGAACGTCGCAATCATTTACTGGCCCGTCGGATGTCTGTGGCTCGTGATCTCGCGGCTGGGAATGAATCCGCTGGAATTCAGCGACGATATCGTGCTGCTGACCGCGGTCCACTTTCACTACGCCGGGTTTGCCGCGCTCACGATCCTGGGCATGACCGGCAGGTTTGCCGGTGGGGTGTGGTATCGCGCGACGGCGTGGGGTGCGATCACGGGCATTCCGTCTCTGGCGCTAGGCATCACTTTTTCGCCGCGGCTCGAATGCGCCGCGGCCTTGCTGCTGGCATTGAGCCTTGTGTCGGCGGCGGGGATCACAGCGTTCGTCGCGCTGCCGCGAGTAGCGGATCGTACCGCGCGCGCGATGCTGGCAATTTCCTCCGCTTCGGTGGCGGCAGCCATGCTGCTCGCTGGAATTTACGCGCTCGGCAGTTACAACGGCCGGGACTGGTTGGATATTCCTGAGATGGCGGCGATGCACGGCGCGATCAATGCTCTCGGGTTCAGTCTATGCGGGTTGGCGGGATGGAATTTGGCGGGAGCGGAGGCTGCGCATGCCGGGTAGCACGATGACATAATGAAGGCATGTACCACTACGATCCGGAGACCGCGCTCGAAGAGTTATCCGAAGACGCGATGTTGCCGCACCCGGTGCATGTTCGCGACATGATCGTGCGCTCGCGGCTCACACCCGACCAGGCGATCGAATTGAACCGGAAATTCCAGGACTACCTGCACGTGTTTGGCGATGCGCAGGCCACCGTCCGGCCCATTCTGGAGCAACTGGCGCGCGCCGAGCGGAAGTAGCAAAACCCCAAGAAACGGCCAAATTGTGCCACAAAGGGGTCCGCTTTTCTCAAAGTAACTGCTATGATGTAGGCTATGTGCCACAGGCGCTGGAAGGCCGTGCTGTTGTTAGCGGCTATGTGCGCTGTACTGGCCGTTACAACCGCGGCGGCGTCGCCCGCGCACCATCATTCCGATGCTTTTGGCGCCGGCTGTGACCTATGCTGTGTCGGGCACCTGCCCGCCCTGCAATCCCCGCACTTATCAGATCTTCGCCCGACAGTAGTGTCGGGCTGGCACGCTTCGGCGGAAGAATACCATTCCAGCCTCGACCCCCAATATACGGCCGCGCTAGGCCGCGCACCCCCTCGCTGATCAACTCGACAAAAGTAGAATAGCGGCACTGCCAACTAATTGTGCACCGCCGCATGGGCGCGGACGTGAATCTTGCATGGACGGGGTCCGTAGTGAGGAGAGAATGCACCGTTTCGTAGGGCATTTCGGCGTAGGGCTTTTGTTTGCGGGATGTTTAGCGCAGCGTGCGCTGGCGCAGAAGGTCTTCACGTGGCAGGAACTTCGCGATAAGTTTGAAGCCACGAATCCGACCCTGCAGGCCGGCAAGATCAATATTTCCGAATCACGGGCACAAGAGATCACGGCGTTCTTGCGTCCTAACCCGGATATGACGGCTGCCATCGATCAGATCAACCCCTTCTCCACGCAACCTTCGCCCAGTGGAGGAAACGGCTACCGTCCCTTTGCGTTCGCGTTTCCCTTAGGCTCGATCAGCTACCTTCACGAGCGCCAGCATAAGCGTGAGCTGCGCCTGGAGAGCGCCAAGAAAGCCACCGGCATCGCCGAATCCAGCCAAGAGGATCTGGAGCGAACCCTCCTGTTCAGCTTGCGCGGCGCATTTGTGCAAACCCTGCAGGCCAAGGCCGTGCTGAAGCTGGCACAGGAGAATCTGGCGTACTGGGACAAGGTGCTTGGGGTCAGCCGCGACCGGTTCAAAGCCGGTGATATCGCGGAGATCGATCTCGATCGTTTGGAACTGCAGCGCGTGCAATTCGCATCCGATCTGCTGACCGCTGAAGTGAACGTGCGTACGGCCAAGATCCAGCTGCTGACACTCTTGAATGACCGGACACCGGTCGAGCAGTTCGACGTCACGGGTCCGTATGACTTCACCGGCGACATCCTGCCGCTGGATGAATTCCGCCGCCTGGCTGTCGAAACCCGGCCGGACCTGAAGGCCGCGGTCCAATCGGTGGACAAGGCAAAAACCGATCACACACTGGCGGTCGCCAACGGCTCGACGGATCCCACTTTCGGCATGGACTTCGCCCGCAATCCTCCGATTCCTGTTTTCGTAGGCTTCAGCATGACCATTCCGCTGCGCATCTTTGACAGGAACCAGGGCGAGAAACTGCGCACACAACTGGACATCGGACGCAATGAGAAGCTGCGCGACGCTACAGAAGCGCAGGTGTTCAGCGACGTGGACTCGGCGTACGCGATGCTGAACAGCAACTTGACGCTGCTGCGACCGTACAAGGCGGACTATTTGCGGCGCGCAGTGAAGGTTCGCGACACGGTAGCCTTCGCTTACCAGCGCGGCGGTGCATCGCTGTTGGATTTTCTCAACGCGCAGAGCGACTACCGCAGCATCCAGCTGAATTACTTAAATCTGGTCGGTTCTTACCTGACTGCCGCGAGTCAACTGAATCTCGCCGTGGGCCGCGAGGTCATCCAATGAATCGGGCGCCCGTGCTCGCCCTGCTTTCTCTGGCGCTCGCGCTCGCAAGCTGCAGCCACCGCAATGCGGACGCCACCGCATCCTCCGCGTCTTCCAGCACGACGGAGACGAGTGAGTCCAAAGCGCGACTCTTCACGGTGCCCCAGGATCAAATGGCGCATGTGCGGGTGGTACCGGTTCAGGCTATCCAGCTGACTCGTGTCCTGCGCCTGACCGGAGCAGTCGCCTACAACAGTTTTGAGACGACGCCCGTCATCACCCAAATCGGCGGCCCGGTGGCGCGGATTCTGGTTTCTCCTGGGCAGGAGGTCACCGCGGGCCAGCCCATGCTCTACGTGAGCAGTCCGGATTACGCCCAACTGCGCACCAATTTCGTGAAAGCCCGCGACGCTTACCAGCTGGCCCTGAAGAGCTATGCACGTTCCGAGGAACTGTTCGCCGTTGGCGCGCGCGCCCGGGCCGATCTGGAGCAGGCCGAAGCGACGCGCAATGAGGCGCAGGCCGATTTGCAGGCTGCCGATCAGGCGCTACAAGTGCTGGGGTTGAACCCTGAGAAAGTCTTAAAGGAGCGGGTCTCACCCGAAATCGCCGTGCTTGCGCCCATTGCCGGTGTGGTTGTGGAGCGCCTCGCGTCCCCCGGACAGGTGCTCCAGGCCGGCGCCACGCAGGTGTTCACTATTTCCAATATGAACACCGTCTGGGTGCTCGCCAATGTTTATGAGCACGA
>CAYTJD010000166.1:0-51645 GCA_964438005.1 uncultured Solibacteraceae bacterium
GTGGATGCCGTTTCAGCCACCGCTGCACCTTGGCGTGTTTGTGCGTGGCGTAGTTGTCGGCGATCAAGTGCAGAGCTTTCCGGGCTGGCGTCACCTGGTCAATCACACGTAAGAACTGGAGCCATTCCTGGTGGCGATGACCGGCGCCGGAACCAAGGGAATAACACCGAGTTCCAACCGCACTTTGTGCTCCGCCCAAGTCCGCCGCTCGTTGCGATCGGCGGCCACCAGAACACCAGCGTCATAAACGACGCTGCTCACGCCGAACGCCGGCCGGTTCCCGCCCGGCGAAGTTGTACCCGCACCCGGCGCCGCGCTTCCTTCATCTCCTCTGCGGTCAAGCGTCCGTGCTGCTTTTCCCAGAGCGCGATCGCGGCTAGACCAGCCCGCCGTCCCCGTGCTTCGCGCGCGGCCCCTGTCATCCAGAGGCCGAAACGCTCACTCCGGCCCGGGCGGCTGCCGCCAGGATATTTTGGTGAACGTCCGGATCAACCGTGATCGCCAGCTTCGGTGATGGGTTCCCGCGTGGCATACTAAGTATCCTACTATGGTAGGATACTACGGCTTTCTCCTCTGCCTACGGCCTCGGGTGCTTCGGTTTGTACAGTCCGACCTGCCCGCCTCCGGGTAGCCGGATCTTGGTAATGGTTCCCCACCGCGCCTCCACCGTCGGTGTACACGCAACACCCTTCGCCCGCAAGGCGGCCATTTCCTTCTCCAGGTCTTCACACATCAAATAGAGTTCGTTCCGGTCGTTTTCGGCGCTGGGATGAAAAGCTGCTTCCGCGTCCGGAAGCCGGAAGATCAGCCATCCGTGGCCGGCATCCACCGACGGGAATCCCAGAACATCGCGAAAAAAGGCCCGGTCCGCCTCGGCATCCGTGGAATGGACAACGACATGCGCTCCCGAGATCACGGCCTGCTCTCCTTTCGTTCCAGCATACACAGGGACCGCCCGCGTCCCAGTTCGGCCCCGCCATTACGCCCTCGACCGACAGCTCAGCTCCTACTTGAGAAAATTCCCGTATCGATCTTGAACATAACGACTTGCAATAAGAACCGGCAGCCCGAAATCGTCATCAGTCGAATCCTCCGCGCGATAATGAGAATCGGAGAGAGAGATCATGCGGAACAGGGCCACCGGTTATCTGGCGATCTCAAAGTGGACCGGCATGGTCGTTCGATTGGATCCAATCAAAGACGTCGCGGTAACTGCTTTCCTGGGAACAAATCTCTCCCGAATCCCGATTGGATCCAATCGGAATCGCCCGGAAAATGCGCGCCCGATTAGCGTTTGAAGCCCAGTTCGACTTTGAACGCTTGCAGCGAGTTGTACACGATCGGGCAATAGCACGCCCGGTCGACGAACTGCCACATCCGGCTGGCAATCGATCCGGCCCCGCGCACCAGGTGCGGAAACCGCTGGCAGGCGTCGGGTCGCGCATCGTAGACGGTGCACGTGGTTCCACTCAGAAAAATGCAGCCGGCGGCGTCGGTCCGGCGCAGCACGCGGCCTTCTTCTTCGCTCTCCATTGTGTACTCCGCCAGAAAACGCGCGGGCGGAATCCGCAAGTGCCGCGCCAGGCGCTCCACGTCACGTTCGGTCACGATCGCCGTCGCCACCTTGCAGCAGTTCCCGCACACCGTGCAGTCAATCTGCTCTTCGATGTCTTCGGCAATCCGCCGCAGGATCCGGTCGGAATGGTCGTGCGATTTCATGTATCGCCGGAACCGCAGATTTTCCTCCCGCTTCTTCTCTCCGAGTAAGCGGATTTGTACCAGGTCCGTGATCACAAAATCAGGTTCGCTTGGCGACCACCAGCGTGATGTCGTCGGCTTGCGGCGCGCCGCCCACAAACCGGCTCACCGATTCCGTCACCGCCGATACGATCGCACCTGCGTTCGCAGCGCGGTGCTTCTTCAGTTCTTCGGTCAGGCGCTCCTCGCCGTATTCATCTTCGTTGACGTCGGTGGCCTCGGTCACACCGTCGCTGTATATCACCAGCAGGTCGCCTTTGCCCAGCCGCGCCTGCTGTTCGCCGTACTTGGCGATCGGCAGAATGCCCAGCACCGGACCGCCGCCCTCCAGCAGCTCAATCTCTCCTGACGACCGCACGATAATCGGCGGATTGTGCCCGGCATTCGCGAAGGCCAGGTCGCCCGTCGCCGGGTTGAGCATCGAAATGAAAAACGTGATGAACCGGTTCGACGGGCAGTTGGCGCACGTGATCTTGTTCAGCCGCGTCATCAGGGCCGAAAGATCGCTCGGCTCTTCGGCCAGCGCTTCCAGCCGTGCCTGCAGCTGCATCACCAGCAGCGCCGCCGGCATTCCCTTCCCCGAAACATCCCCCAGCGCCAGCGAAACCCGTCCGTCCGCATACGGGAAAAACCCGTAGTAGTCACCGCCGACCGTGCGGCATGCCATGTTGAACCCGGCCAGATCCACTCCCCGGATTTGCGGCGCCTTGTCCGGCAAAATCCGCTTCTGAATGTCGGCCGCTTGCGCCAGGTCGCGCTTCAAAATTCGTTCGGCTTGCTCGATTTCCGCCAGCCGCGCATTTTCCAGCCGGCTCGCCGCCACGTTGGCCATCACCGTCAGCAGGCTGAGATCGTCCTTTGTGAATTCGCGCATCACAAACGGCGAGTCCACGTATATCAAGCCGATGATCCGCTCTTTGGTTTGCAGCGGCACCGCCATCATGGTGTGAACCTTCTGCTCCACGATGCTGAGCCGGCTCCTGAAGGCATCGTCGAGCTGCGCGTCCCGCACCAGGATCGAAGTCTTTTGGTTCACCACACGATCCCGTACCGCCGTGGAAATCCGGAAGCCATCGCCTTTGTGCGCCCGCGGCACCAGGGTTTCCCCCTCCAGCGTCAGGACCACGCCACGCTGCGCGTTCACCGCCCCAATCGCCAGGTCCAGGATCACCGGGAAAAGTTCGGCCAGCGGCCGGTTCTCGTTCAGCTCCAGGCCGGCGTGAATGAGGGCTTGCAAGGACGCCGAAGCCTTTTGTCCACCACCGGGCCGTTCAAACGCAATGGTTTGATTCGCATTCTCCAGCGTCGTAATCACCGTCGAGGAGGTCGGGCTGGTTTCGTCTTCTCCTTCGAAAATGACCACCCCCGGTCCGGCGCCCTTCGATTCCGGCGCGAACACCACCGTAATGTGGCCGGCGGTGATCCGGTCGCCCGGCCGCAGCACCAGTCTTGCCTTGAGCGGAATATTGTTTACAAATGTCCCGTTCTTACTGCCCAGATCCTGAACGGTCCAGTCATCTCCTTCCGGCTCAAACGCAAAGTGCTGGCGCGACAGCCCGGCATCCTCCGGAAAACTGATCTCGGCCGCGCTCGACCGGCCGACCGAGAGCCGGTCACCGGCCAACGGTACGGTTTTGATCTGTCCATCCGGGCAATGGATGAGCAGCTCACGTAGTGAATCGGGCATCGGAGTGCTGTGAAGGTCATTATAATTCATGCGCCGGATAGCCCGACCTGGACTTTTTGCACACCCGTTTTGCCGGTCTGGACCTTGACACGTAACCCAATCAGCCCGATGATCAGTCTTTATTTACATCAATCACATCGGCTTACGATCTTGCGGCGGCCTGAAAGGTTGAAGTTCATGAAGATCAGACACGCGGTGTGGGTGGCCTTGTTGGCGCTCGGCTCGACCGGACTGCAGGCGCAACGCCCCTCGGCGAAAGCCGCCAGTTCCGATACCGACCTGACCAACGGCTTCCACTCGATCATCGACGCCTACTCGCTGATCGAGAAGAACTTCGCCGATCCGGTCTCCTCGGAGCATGTGCTGTACCAGGGCGCGATTCCCGGAATGCTGCTCACTCTGGATCCCCACTCGAACTTCCTCGATCCCGATGAATGGCGCGAAGCGCAGCGGCGGCAGAGTGCCCAGTACTTCGGCGTCGGCATGGAACTCACCGTGGACTTCGACCAGGTTGTGGTCGGCCAGCCGTTCCCCAATTCGCCGGCGGCGGCTGCCGGCCTGCAGCGTGGCGATGTGATTGTCGCGGTGGATAAAAACGACGCGCGCGGCCTGGAATTAGGCGCGGTGGCCAATTTGCTGCGCGGACCGCGTGGGACTCCGGTGACCGTGACGGTGCGCCGCGAGGGTTTCCCGCAACCGATTTCTTATACCGTGACTCGCGCCGCCATCCAGACCAGCCTCGTCGATGCATTCTGGCTGCGGCCGGGAATCGCCTATCTGAGCATTGTCAGTTTCGAATCCCAGAGTGTCGGCCCCGACGTCGAAGCGGCCCTCAAGAAGCTGGGCGAATCGGAAGTCAACGGTCTGGTGCTGGACTTGCGCGGCAACCCCGGCGGTCTGGTGACCGAAGCGGTGACGGTGGCCGGCCGGTATCTGAAGAGCGGGCAAACCGTGGTTTCCCACCACGGGCGCGCCGAAGCCGAACAGACATTTCGCGCCAAGCCGCAGCCGAGCGCTCAGAAATATCCGATCGTTGTTCTGGTGGATCGCCACTCGGCCTCCGCCGCGGAAATTGTGGCCGGCGCGCTGCAGGACCATGACCGCGCCTGGATCATCGGCGAAACCACCTTCGGCAAAGGCCTGGTACAAGGACAATACCAGCTGTCGGAAGGCGCGGCACTCGTTCTGACCATCGCGCACTACTACACCCCGAGCGGCCGACTGATCCAGCGCGACTACCAGCACCGGTCGTTTTTCGAGTACTACTACGCCGGGCGCAACGACGGTCCGAACCTGGCCGACGTCAAGGCGACCGACAGCGGCCGCAAGATGTACGGCGGCGGCGGAATCACTCCCGACGAAAAATACGATCCCGTAGCGCACTCCATCTTTGAGCGCCGCCTGGCGGCATCGGGGGTTTTCTTCCACTTCGGATCGCAATATTTCAGCGGCCGTAAGCCGCAGCTTCCCCAGGGCTGGACTCCGGACGACAAGCTGATCGAGCGCTTCCACGCCTACCTCAAAGACGAGCAGTTCCCATTCACCGACCGCGAATTCTCCGACAGCCGGCAGTTCGTTTCCGACCAGATTCGCTTCGAACTGTATCGTCGTGCCTTCGGCAAACAGGAGGCGGGCCGCGCGGGAGTTCAGGCTGACCCGGAAGTGGTTCATGCCGTCGAAAGCCTTCCCAAGGCGGAAGCCCTGCTGCGCGAAGTCCAGCGAGTACTGGCCAGCCGGACGACGCCCCGCTAACCCCAACGCCTGGTATACCTTAACTTCCCGAGCCGGCGGCGCGTACTATATCATTTCGGTACCCCTGTAGCGGCGTTAGGACTGTTCCGGCGACCCAAGCCGTGCGACAACTGACCACAGGGGGCTTTTATGAGATACCGGACCCTGACTTTGCAGTGCCAGTGTGGGAAGCCGAGCAGCCGGATCCGCGAAATCGGCTTCACCGCCGACCGCCAGCTGGTTGTGCACTGGCGGTGTTCGGAGTGCAAGAGCTACGTGTATGGGCTCACTCCTCTCGATGACTGCTTCCTGATCTGCCCCACCGAAGAAGAACTGGCCGAGGCGGAAGTTCCTGCCGAGGCAGTGCGGGCTCAAAAAGACTCCGATTTCCTCCGTGACGTGGGCGTGAAGTTCCCTGAAGACGGAGACGTTTTACCCCGGTAACACTAACAAAAGGCAGCATTGTTCCCTTTCGTAAACCCAGCGATCATCTGAGGGGAGCCCCCTATCTACTGGCTCCGGGGCCCGTTTGCATCGGCTTGGCTGTCGATGTCCCCTACAGGTGGACGTGGAGTGAACATCGATCCCTGGCGGTTCGCGAACATTCGTTGGCTGACATCCGAGTGGTCTAAACAGGTCCGGCAATTTACCACAGAATCGTTCGGATTCACCCGCCAGGAGATCGCCGGGATCATGGACGAAGTCTATGCTCGCGGTGACCGGCTCCTGACCTTGGTTTTGTTCGGGAATTGGCTGCTGGCTTTCGGCCAAGCCATGCTGTACCGAACCTGGGTAGCGGCCGCGCTGGGCGGCGGGGCGGCGACCGGCGTTTTTCTGGCGATTCGCGCACTTTGCCCGCGGAGCCCTTGGGCGCGCGCCATGGCGGGGCTGTGCTTGCAGGCGTTTGTTGCGCTTTCGATCTACCAATTACACGGACTGCCGGCCGCCTACCTATACTTCTTTGTCGCGCAGATGATCCTGATCTCGTACCAGGATGCGCTGTGTTTCTGGCCCGGCGCGATTCTATTCATGAGCTATTTGTGCTGGTTTTCGCAGTCCGGAAGGGGGGCGGCGCCGCTGTTCCTGGATGCGCCGTTGCCGGCGCCGCGCTTAGTGTTCGGGCTTGGAATCACGACTCTGGCGGTGTGGCTGGCGAGCTACTGGGCCGGGCTGCAGCGGCGCCACAAACTGCACGCGAAACGACAAGCCTGGGCGCTGGCGGCCAGCCAGATGGCCATGAGCCAGGATATGGCCCGGCGCCAGGAAGCCGATGAAGTGCTGCAGCAGTACGCGGCGGATCTGGAAGCAGCGCGGGCGGAGGCCGAGAGCGCGACGCATGCCAAAAGCCAGTTCCTCGCCAACATGAGTCACGAGATTCGGACGCCGATGAATAGCATCATCGGAATGGCGGGGCTGCTGCTGGACACACCCTTAACCGCCGAGCAGCGCGACTTCACCGACACCATACGCTTTTCCGCGGAGAGTCTTCTGACCATCATCAACGACGTTCTCGATTTTTCCAAAATCGAAGCGGGGCAGATGGTGATCGAGCCGGTCGCTTTTGATTTAAGGGAACTGGTGGAGGAAGTTGGCGCCGTGCTGGCGCCGAAAGCCGGGGCGAAGGCGCTGGAACTGGTGGTGCGGCTGAAGCCCGAGGTACCCCGGTACGTGGTCGGCGATCCAGGACGAATCCGGCAGGTGCTGCTGAACCTGGCCGGCAATGCGATTAAATTCACGCCGTCGGGCTACGTGCTGCTGGAGGTGCAGTGCCCGGCGCACAACGAGGCGGAATGCTGCCTGCGATTTGCGGTGCAGGATACCGGAGTCGGAATTGCCGGCGATAAACTGCGGCTGATCTTCCAAGAATTCGCGCAGGCGGATGCATCCACCAGCCGGAAATTCGGCGGCACGGGCTTGGGGCTGACCATCTCCAAACGCTTGGTGGAGCTGATGGACAGCAGACTGGAAGTCTCGAGCGAGGTGGACATCGGTTCGCGGTTCGCGTTCACGCTGCGGCTTCCGACGGCCACGGTGGAGCGCCGGGGCGATGCAGGGCGGCTGGCCGGATGCTGCGTGCTACTGGTTCATCCCGAAGGACTGGCGCGACAGGCGCTAGGCGAGCGGATCGAATCGTGGCAGGCCCGCTGCACGTATGCGGCGACAGGGGCCGAGGGGCTGCAGGCGCTGGAGACCAATCGGCCCTTCCATGTGATCCTGGTGGCGACGCGGCTGGACGATATGGAGGGGTTGGACTTCGGCCCGGCAGCCAAGAAAATGGCTGGCGGCGCCTTGCGGGTCCTGTTGACGTCGACGGCCGATTTTGGACCCGCACCGCCTTCCGAGTCCGGCTTCACGCGTACGCTGCTGACACCTGTGCGTTCTTCGCTGTTGAAGGGAGTGCTGGAGGAAGGACTGAAGCGTAGCGTACAGGAAGAGGGAGAAGCGAGCTCGCTCGAAAAAGAATCAAGCGCCGGGAAACCGCACGCCTTGCGCATTCTGGTAGCCGAAGACAACACAATCAACCGGCGCGTCGCAGTTCTGCAATTACAGCGTATGGGTTATCACGCCGATGGGGTGGCCAACGGCCGGGAGGCGGTGCAAATGTGGGAGCGGTTTCCATACGACGCGATTCTGATGGACTGCCAGATGCCCGAGATGGATGGCTACGCCGCCACCGCCGTGATTCGCGAACGCGAACGCAACGGCAGCCATATCCCAATCATCGCCCTCACGGCCAACGCGATGAAAGGCGCGGAAGAAGCCTGCCTGCGGGCCGGTATGGACGGATATATCTCGAAGCCCGTCAATTCCGACGAGTTACGCGAAACGCTGTATCAGCACTTGACGGTGGCCCGACAAGTCAATTCCTTGATGGGCTCATAAAGTGTTCTCCTCATATCTTTGGAGAGTAATCATAACCGAAGGATGTAGCTCTAACGGAGCCCGTACTTTCAGGACTATTAGAAAAGCCGCCTAGCATCCGAAAATGAAGTAGGTAAGTGAAATGAGCGCCTCGGTAACAGTAACCAATGCACGGTTCGCGGTTCGAAGCCTTTGCCTGACCTGCGTCGTAATTGGCGCCACGGGTTACGCACAAAGCCTGATCGACAACGCGAAAGCGGAACCCGAAGACTTGATCAGCACCGCGCGGAAGCTTGCCATCTCCGGACATCGCACCGAAGCATTAAAGATGTTAGATCAACGCCTGGACGAGAAGCGCACCGATAGCGATGCGCGGGTGCTGCGGGGCGTGATTCTGTCGTGGGAAGGCCGCTATGACGATGCACGCCGCGATCTGGAAATGGTCTTGGCACAGCATCGCGATCATGGGGACGCGCTGCCAGCCTTAATTAACGTTGAGATGTGGTCGGACCATCCGGAGCGCGCCGAAGCGCTGGCGCGCGACGCGCTACGCCGCAATCCGACGAATCCGGATCTCCTGTTGGCTCGAGCCAAGGCGCTCAAGGCGATGAAGCGCGACCACGAAGCGGTGGACGAAATCCAGCGGCTGCTGCTGGTCGATCCAGGGAACCAGAAAGCCGCGGAGATGAAATCAGATCTCGGGGACGAGCTGCGCAAATGGACCGCCAGTATCGATCACTCGACGGAATGGTTCAGCGACGGGCGCACGCCGTGGCAGGAAGCACAAGTACAGCTGAGCCGGGACACGGGGATTGGTTCGGTAATTGCGCGATTCGACCGCGCCAACCGATTTGGCTTGACCAGCCAGATGGTCGAGCTGGATGCGTACCCGCACTTACGCCGCGGCACTTATGCCTATCTCAATGTAGGTTACTCACCGGACGCTACCTTGTATCCGCAAACCCGGCTGGCCGCCGACCTTTATCAGAGTCTTGGGGATGGATTCGAGGCCTCCGGAGGGATCCGGCAGCTACATTTTGGCGGCAACATCCGCATTTACACGGCGTCCTTGACGAAATATTACGGCGATTGGATGTTTACAGGACGAACGTATTTGACGCCCGACGTGGTAGGGACTTCGCGTTCGGGGCAGTTTCTGGCGCGGCGCTATCTGGGATCGAGCACCGATTATCTATCGCTGCGGATCGGATACGGGTCGGCGCCCGTGGAAGTGACCAGCATTACCGATACTCAAATTCTGAATTCGTCGTCGGTGGCGGTGGAGATCAACCATGCGATCGGGCGGCGGTTCATGATGTTGGGACATTTCGGCTACAGCTACGAAGACCGGATCGGGATTTCGGGGCTGCGCCATTACCTGGCGGATGCCACCGCCTACTACCGTTTCTGAAGATGCCGCAGCGCCCCAACTCGAAAGCCACGGCCGCGCGGGCCGCGATGATCGCGGCGGCGCTCGGAGTCTTCAGTTGGGGAGTGTACTGGATGCCGGCGCCGGCAAGCGGAAAGAGCAGCCTCAGTCCGGAAAAAGCGCGCGCGTTACACGATAAAGGCGCGGTGATGCGCCGGTATGGCAACTGGATGCGCGCGCTGCCCCCGACGCTCGAACTGCACGAGGCCTATCCGGAGAGTCACATCTATATCGCGGAACTTGCCGAAATCTATCACCACCTTTCCCGGTATCGCGAAGAAGCAGCGATGTGGGAGGCGTTTTGGATGCGGGCTCCGCTTCCGATCGAGGCATGTCCGCAGATCGGGGACGCATATCGATTGCAGGGGCTGGCGAAACAGGCGATCGGCGCACTGGAGCGATGCCTGGCCCTGGAACCGGAGAGCCCCGACCAGCTGTTTTACCTGGCGCACGAACTGGAGCGGAACGGGGACATCGAGCGCGCGGGCGCGCTCTACGCGCACGGCCTCGTGGTCAAGGCGGGGGATCCGGACCTGGCGATCGGGCTGGCGCGTGTGCGGCTGCGCCAAGGCAAATACGCGGAATGCGGCGCCGTGGCAGGCTCGGTGATCGAGCGCACGCCAAACAACCCGGATGCGTTGCTGGTGCTTGGGCTGCTCGCGACGCGACAAGGCCACCGCGCCGAGGCAAAGAACTATCTGGAGCGCGGCGTCCACGCGGCGGACGGATATGCCGACCTGCACCTGGCATTGGCGAACCTCGCCGAACAGGACGCCAACCTCGACGCGGCAATTTTCCAATACCGCCGGGTTACCGAATTGGACAAGAGCAACAGCGAGGCGGTGGAAAAGCTACAAATGCTGGAGAGGGCACGCCGATGAGGAGAGCGGTGTTGCTGGCGGCGCATCTTGTATTTATCGGCTTCCACCTGCTCAGCGCGGTGTACTGCCTGCTCGCCTATCTTCCGTTCACGTATCATCAAATCCACGCCGGACACCTGCTTCCGTGGCTGGATGTGTTTGTCAGAAACCAACCGTTGCTGAATCTGGCAATCCTGCCGCTCGCGCTGGTCCTTGTATTGGAGCCGTGGCGAAGCGGCGGGTTGGCGCGCGTGCTGGCCGGCGGGTTTGCGATCGCGCAATTGGCGTATGCCGCCGTACTGACGGTGCACCCTGTACTGGCCAACCTGGAGAATAACTCGACCAGCCTGTTGTGGTGCGCGGTGTCGCTGGGTTTAGCGGCAGGCGCGCCGGTTGCGGAACTGGCTTGCTATCGCAGGCAAGTGAGATGGGTGGGGCGGCCGGCGGGCTATGGCGCCTCCCCGTTCGCTGCCACGTGGGGAGCGATCTTCATTGCCGCCGTGTATTCGATAGTGTCCCTGCTGCTTCGGCCCGAGGGCCTGAATTCGCACGAGCTGGCGCTTACCCTTGCATGGAGCCTGCTCGGGCAGCTGGTGTTCTTCCTGGGCGTCTCTCTTGTGATCGAATTGTTAGCGTCGGCGGCCGCGCTGTTTGCGCTGCCGGCCCGCATCGAATTCTGGCTCTGCCAACTCCTGCTGGCGGCATTCGTAACGGTGGTGTTGCGGGTGGTGGTGTGGCCCGCGATCGGCTTGACCGGCTGGCAGGGGAAAGTGCTTGCCATCGGATTGGGCGCGGTTTTCGCTCTGATCAACAGCACAATCGCGTTATGGCTGCTGGCCGGGCAGGCGGTTTCCGACGGAATCGCCGCGGCGGCTGCGCCCGCCACACTGGGCATGACACATTCGTGGCGCACCGCGGTGTCGACGCTGCTGATCATCGCGGTAGCGGCGACCTGGGCAGCGGTGAGAGCGGCGGCATTCGACTGGAACTTCCTGATACAGAAACTGACGGCAGCCGCAGTCTGGCTTACTACGTTCGGAGCGTTTTACGGGCTGGGCACACGGCGCAAACGCCCCCGAACCATCGCCTGGATCGGCGTGCCGCTGGTATTCCTGGGCGCGTATCGCGGCCTCGAAGCAGCGGGCCCTCGCACCGAAACGCTGCTGGAAAGCTATGGCGGCTACGACGCATCCTTCCTGCTGGTGCACCAATTGCTCACGCCATTGAAGCAGAACGACGATTCGTTCTACCGGTTCCTCGGTAGAAACACCAACATCGGAGCCGCAGTGCACGTGAACCCGGCGCCGGTCAACCTGGTTGCCAGCCTCGCGGCGGCGCAAGATCCACCAAATATCTTCATCATCACGATCGACAGCCTGCGGCGGGACTACGTTTCGCCCTACAACACGGCAGTCCACTTCACGCCGGCGATGGAAGCGTTTGCGCGCGAGGGGACGGTTTTCCAGAATGCGTTCACCCGGTACGGCGGCACGGGGCTGTCCGAACCAGCTATCTGGTCGGGGTCTCTACTTCTACACAAACAATATGTGACGCCGTTCGCGCCGATGAACGCACTGGAGAAACTGATCGCGGCGGATCACTATCAAGAATTTCTAAGCCGCGATTCGATTCTAAATGCGATTCTGACGCCGTCAGCCGCCACAGTGGAACTGGACCCTCCGGAAACGACGATGTCGCTGGATCTGGAGCGCACGCTACCCGAGCTGGAAAAACAGATTGACCAGCAGCACGGGACGGCACAACCGATTTTCGCGTACACGCAGCCGCAGAATCTTCATATCTCCGTCATTCAGCGGCAAGGCGCCACAGTTCCAGCAGGAGAGACTTATCCTGGGTTCTACGCGCCGTATGCGTCGCGGGTGCACAAGACGGATGCCGCCTTTGGAAAATTCATCGAATTCCTGAAGGCCCGGAGGCTCTACGATCGGAGCATCATCATTCTGACCGCCGATCACGGCGACTCGCTGGGAGAAGAGGGCCGTTGGGGTCATGCGTATACGCTGTTTCCGGAGATTGTAAGAATTCCGTTGATCGTGCATTTGCCGGAGAGCCTGAAAGGGAAAGTCAGCAGCGACTCGGCCGGACTGGCCTTTTCCACCGACATCACGCCCAGCCTGTACTATCTGCTGGGGCACCGGCCGGTCCAAGAGCACGAATTGTTCGGGGCGCCCCTATTCACCGAAACGGCGGCGGAGCGGAGACGCGATCCGGGTGCGGCGTACCTGTTGGCATCCAGCTACGGGCCGGTGTATGGAATATTGAGCCAGGGCGGGCGGCGACTCTACGTCGCCGACGGGGTCAACTATCGAAACTATCTGTTCGAACTGAGTCCGAAGGGAGCGGCGCAACTTCCTGTCGCTTCCTCTCAGGAACAGCAGCAAAACGAGTTGATCCGGGAAAAGATCCGCGGTGTCGACCGATTCTACGGATACCGCGACGAAGCAGGAGGCTCATCGTGAGCAGCGGCCCGGACGTGAAAACGGGGTTATCCGGTCGATCGGCGGAGGCGGATGACGTCCGGGAGCGGCTGCGGCAGCGAGTGGACGCTCTGCTGGGAAAGTGCAACGAAGCAGCCGACCAGAAGCGCCGCGGAGAAGCCAAGGGCGAAGCTCCGGCACCGCCCGCGAAAGCGACTACAAAGCCGGCGCAATGGGCAACTCCGGCTCCGAGCCCGCGCCAGGAGGTTAAGAAGTCCGGGGCACTGGCGCCAGGCGGGCCGTCCGAACCTGCGCCCTTGAGCCACCGGGCCCTGGTAATTGAAGGCAATTCTTTGCATCGAAAGGTTCTGGCGCGAGCGCTCGAAAAGGCCGGGTTCGAAGTGGATACCCAGGAGTCAGCCGAAGAGGCGCTGGAAGTTTTCCGGCGCTGCCCGTTCGGGATTGTGCTACTCGACTGCGACACTCCAGAGATCAACGGGTTTCGAATCGCCGCCAGCATGCGCCTGATGGAAGGTGACGCGCGGCATACGCCGATCGTGGGGTTGACGGGCAACGCGAGCCAGAGCCATCGCCTGGAACGCAAGGCCGCCGGCATCGACAACTACCTGCTGAAGCCGTTTCGCCGCGATCGAGTGGAATCGGTCGTTTCGAAATATGCTCCGCTTCGGGAAATGCGTCCGACGCCGCAGCTTCTTTCGCTGGACAAAGACCGGGTTCGGGAACTGCAAGAGCTGGCGAGCGACGACCCCGGGCTGCTCAGCGAGCTGATCGACATCTTCCTGACCAGCACGCCGGAGATGATCGATCAAATGCGGCACGCCCTCGAAGATGAAGACAGCGATTCTCTGCGGCGGGATGCGCATACGCTGAAGGGGAGCAGCGGCCAGATGGGCGCGCTGCGGATTCAGGACCTGTGCGCGACGATCGAAACGCTGGCGAGCACGGGTTCGCTGGTGGGAATTGAGGCGCTGCTCTCCGAGGTTTCGCTGGCCTTCGCCCGCGCGGTGGGCGAGCTGCGGTCGTTGAGTAACGGCGAGCTGGCGGGCGCGCCGCAAGCCGGGGAAGCGGGACGGCAGGTCCAACGGCCGCAAAAGGACGCCGCGAAATCGAACGAGGTCCTGGTAGCCGAAGACGACATGCTGATCGCCCGGTTTCTGAGCAGCAGCTTAAGCGCGGCAGGCTTCCACGTGACCCACGTGCGCGACGGCAAAGCGGCCATTGACGCGGTGCACGTGAAGGATTTTGCCGCGATCATTTTGGACATCAACATGCCGGAGATGGACGGATACCAAGTGCTCTCGGAAATCCGCGCCACGGCCGGTGAAGGGGCGCCCGTGGCGATCATCTCGTCGCGGCACCAGGAGCAGGATATTTTGCGGGCCTTCGATCTGGGCGTGGATGACTACCTGACGAAGCCGTTCAATCCGTCCGAGGTAGTGGCGCGGGTCCGGCGGCTGGTGCGGCAATCGCTGCGGTCATGACACGGCTGATCTACTCGGAGAACTGGCCGCGCATCGCGAACCTGCTGGTAGTGGTCGTGTTGATCGGCTACATCTTGTCGGTGGTTGTGGTCGCGCAATTCCTCGACGTATTGGCCGATCCGTTCATGCGCTACGCCTCGGCATTCATCATTGTGCAGTTCGCGGTGCTGGGGAGTATCGGCCTGTTGCTCATTACCTTCAAGTTCCTGCGGGTGAGATGGGAAAGCCGCCGTGGATCACGAATCCGGAAGCTGGAAGAACTAGTGGCGGCCTCCGATTGCGGAGACGAAGCTCTGAAGGCAGCGCGCGATTGGCCCGAGGAATTTCTGACGGTGGTGAACAACACGCTGCAGTCGATAAAGGGGTCGGCGCGCGAGCGTGTGATCCGGCTGCTGGAGGCGAGCGCGCTCTATCCGAGCCTGCTGCAGCAAACGCTGAGCCGCAATCCCGACCGGGCGATTCGCGCGATCACTTTGCTCGGCCAACTGGAAACGCCGCAGTCCCGCGCGGCGGTAAACCGGGCGTTGGAGCATCCGGCGGAGGCGATCCGGCAGGCCGCCCGGAAGGTGATCATGCAAGGAAGCGATCCGGAGGCGCAGCAGCGGCTTTTCGAAACCTTTCCCCAGCTACCCGCATGGCAGCGGTTGGTGTTGTATCATTTCGCTCCGCCGGAGGCGGCCCTGCTGCCGCAATTCGTTACCAAGGCGCTCCGATCGGTAAACGAGATGCGGATTCTGATTGCGCTCGAATTGGTGTTGACGCGGCAGCGGTTTCTGCCGTGCGCGCTGCCGATAAGCCTGGCACGCGCAGCGAATCCGGAGATCCGGATCAAGTTTTTCAAGGCCTTGAGATTCCTCCGGCTGGAGAGCGACCTGGCGAAGGCGCTGCAGCATGGTTTGGGGGATTCCGACTGGCGGGTGCGGGCAATGGCTGCGCAAGCATGCGGCCAGCTCCGGACGGCCAATCTCGCAGAGCGCCTGCTGGCCATGTGCCGGAAATTCGAAAACCCCGCAGAGGCGGCGCACGCCGCGCGCGCACTGGCGGCCCTAGGCGGAGAAGGTTGGCTGCGGCTGCAGGAGGTGGCCAACTCGGAGACGGACATCGCGCGGCAGATAGCCACAGAGACGGTAGAGCGCCACATGCTGGGAGGCGCGGCTTAGCCGCGGCGGATGGCTTCGGGTCTCCATCAGTGGTTTCGCGGTGTCCTCTCGGTCTACGAGTACGGCATCATCACGTACCTGTTCGTGCTCAGCACAATCTATTTCGTGCTGCTCCTGATCGGGTTCTTCGAAATGATCCGGCACCGTTTTGCGTACCGGGACAGCGATGAAAATCGAGTGCTGGAAGCGTCGCCGCTAGTGCCGCCGGTATCCATCCTGGCGCCGGCCTATAACGAAGCCGCGTCGATCTGCGAGAGCGTGCGGGCCATGCTGTCGTTGACGTATCCGCAGTTTGAAGTGATCGTGATCAATGACGGCTCCAAAGACGAGACACTGCGGCTGCTGATCGAGGAGTTTCATCTCTACCGCTCGGCGCGGTTCTACGAGAATACACTTCCGGCAAAGCACGTACGGGGCGTTTACGAATCGATGGACCCGATTCCGCTGGTGGTGATCGATAAAGAAAACGGGGGCAAAGCGGATGCATTGAACGCCGGGATCAACGTGGCGCGGTATCCGCTGGTGTGCGCCGCCGATTGCGATTCGCTGCTGGAAGCGGACGCGTTGCTGCGGGTGGCGCGGCCGTTCCTGGAAGATCCCGAGCGGGTGCTGGCGGTGGGCGGGATCGTCCGAGTGGCCAATGGCTGTGAGATATCCGGCGGCCGGGTAATGAAGGTCGATCTGCCGCGAAGCTGGATGGGCCGGTGCCAAGTGGTGGAATATCTTCGTTCGTTTCTGGGCGGGCGCGTCGCGTTCAGCGCGTTCAACTCGCTCCTCATCATCTCGGGCGCTTTTGGACTGTTTTCGAAGCGCGCCGTGCTGGCCGTAGGCGGATACCGAACCGACACTGTCGGCGAGGACATGGAATTGATTGTCCGGCTGCACCGCTGGGCGCGGACGAAGAAAATGGATTACCGGATTGTGTTTCAGCCCGACCCGGTGTGTTGGACCGAGGTCCCGGAATCGCTCAAGATTTTGAGGCGCCAACGCAACCGGTGGCAGCGCGGCAGTTTCGAAACGTTCTGGATCCACCGTGACATGATCTTGCGGCCGAAGTACGGCAACCTGGGAATGTTCTCCATTCCGTATTTCATTCTGTTCGAAACCTTCGGACCGGTGGTGGAACTGGCCGGATACGTGCTGACGCTGATCGGGATTCTGATGGGGCTCTTCGATCCCGCGGTGGTCTACCTGTTCTTTCTGGCGGCGGTGCTGTACGGGATGATTCTCTCGACGGCTTCGGTGATTCTGGAGGAACTCTCGACCAGACGGTATCCGCAGGTGCGCAATCTGCTGGTGCTGATCGTCACGAGCCTGATCGAGAACCTGGGCTTCCGGCAGGTACTGACGTTCTGGCGCGCCATGGCGTTCGTCGATCTGGCGCGGGGAAAGAAATCGTGGGGAGCGATGGAGCGGAAGGGCCTGGCGAACCAAGCCAAGGAAGCGCAGCAGACGGCGCGGTAGGAGCGGGGGTCACACAAAAATTCATTCCAGCTCGCGCCATTCGCGGCCATCGCGCTCCATCAGCTCGTTGGCCCTGGCAGGACCCCAGGACGAGACGGGATAATTCGGAAAATCGCGCGGGGGAAGCGCGCTCCAGACGTCGAGGACCGGCTGGAGCACCTTCCACGCCATCTCGACCGAATCGGTGCGTTTGAAGAGCGTCGCATCGCCGATCATGCAATCGTAGAGCAGCCGCTCATAGCCGGTGCTGGGCGCGGTGCCGAAATATCGCTTGTAATCGAAGTCCATGTTGACCAAGCCGACATTCACCATCGGCCCGGGCACCTTGGCTCCGAAGCGCAACGAGATGCCTTCATCGGGTTGAATCCGGATCAACAGCCGGTTGGGCTGCAGTTCTTTGATGGGTGTGTTACGGAACAGAACGAAGGGCGTCCGGCGGAACTGAATGGCGATCTCGGTGGCGTGCTTGGCCATGCGCTTTCCGGTCCGGAGGTAGAACGGCACGCCCGCCCAGCGCCAATTGTCGATCAACAGTTTCATGGCGACGAAAGTCTCGGTGTTGGAATTCGGCGAGACGCTGGGCTCGCTGCGATAAGCGGGCAAGGCTTGCTGGCCGTCGGAGCCGTCTCCGTATTGGCCGCGAACGACGTTTTGCAGAACCTCTTCGGGAGACCAAGGCTGAATCGATTGCAGGACCTCGGCATGCTTCTGGCGCACCGCGTCGGCTTCGAACGAGACCGGCGGCTCCATGGCAGTCAGCGAGACCAATTGGAAGAGGTGATTGGGAACCATGTCGCGCAGAGCGCCCGCCTGTTCATAGTAGGCGCCGCGGTGTTCGACACCGACGGATTCGGCGGCGGTCACCTGGACGTGATCAATGAACGAGCGGTTCCAGATGGGCTCGAAAATGCTGTTGCCGAAGCGGAACACCATAATGTTCAGCACGGTTTCTTTGCCGAGGTAGTGATCGATGCGGTAGATCTGCGATTCGCTGAGAATCGTGCGGATTTCGGCGTTGAGGGCCTTGGCCGACTCAAGGTCGTGCCCGAAGGGCTTCTCGATGATGACGCGCGTCCAATGCCCCGGCTGCTGCTGGGCAAGCCCGATGCGCGCTAATTGCTGCACGATCTCGGAGAAAAAGCCCGGGGCCACGGCCATATAGAAAAACCGGTTTCCTTCCGTTTTGTAGTCGGCTTCCACGCGCTCGATCTGTTCCTTCAGGCGCTGGAACGCGGCCGGGTCTTTGAAATCGCCCTGAATATAGAAGGTGCGGGAGAGGAGGGACTTCCAGAATTCCGGGTCGATGGGGGAGGTGGCGAACGTTTTGATTTCGTCGTCCAGCTGCTGGCGGAAGGTTTCCGTGGTCAGAGGATCGAAGGCCATACCGACGACCGCGAACTTGGAGGGCAGCAGGTTGACCGCGGCCAGATTGCAGATCGCCGGGAAGAGCTTCCGGCGGGTGAGATCGCCGCTCGCGCCAAAAATCACCATCACACAGGGGCCGGCCGGAACCGCTGCTCGGTTATGGTCTTGCGTCATCGAAGCTCCTTCGACCAGTGTAGTCGGAATGGTCGCGCGCTACGACGTTTTCTCTGGAATACACTGGATGAAGAACGCAGCGAGGGGAATCGGCCATGAAAGGGTTCTGGAGCTTACTGCTGCTGGCAGCCGCCGGCGCGGCTCAACCAACTCCGGTGTTAGTCGAGTTATTCACATCGGAGGGCTGCTCCGATTGCCCTCCGGCTGACCGGCTGCTGGAACAACTCGAACAGGCGCAGCCGGTGGCGGGCGCCACGATCATCGTTCTCAGCGAACACGTCGATTACTGGGACCGCCTGGGATGGAAAGACCCGTTCTCGGCGCACTTCTTTAGCGAACGGCAGGAAGAGTACGCCCGGCGTTTCCGGCTCGACAGCGTGTACACGCCGCAGATGGTGGTGGACGGAGAGGCCGAATTCGTAGGAAGCAATGGCCGGCAGGCTTTGGCGGCGGTCGGCGCGGCTGCCAGAACGAAGAAAGCCGCGGTTCGACTTACACATCGCTCGGGGAATATGGTTCGCGTAGAGGTGGATGGGCTCCCGGATCGAGCTTCCGACGTGTACCTGGCCGTGGTGGAAAAGACCGGCGAATCGCAAGTGATCCGCGGGGAGAATCGAGGGCGGAACCTGCATCACGTAGCGATTGTGCGGCGGATCGTGGGCTTGGGAAAGTGCAGGGCTGGAACGCCGTTTGTCCGGGAACTGGCGGCGAACGAAGCGGAGAACGGGGCGTTCCGGCTGGTGGCGTTCGTGCAAGACGGCGGCAGCGGAGCCGTGCGGGGTATTGGGGTGTTGCAGTAGACGGGAAGATTGGATGAAAACCCCGCGCCTGCGCATGGGGCCGGGTGGAGCGCTACCTTCGATAGGACGGAGTTACTTCGCCGGCGCCGCCGGCGGCGTTGGTCACGTACATCACGGGCTGTTTGCCGGTTTCTTCCTTGTAGGCGCGGGAAACCGTTTCGCAGAATCCGGCGACGTGGTCTTCGCGGACCAGATTGATGGTGCAGCCGCCGAAGCCGCCGCCGGTCATGCGCGAGCCGATCACTCCCGGCTGCCGGACGGCGATATCGACCATGGTGTCGAGCTCCTTGCAGCTGACCTCGTAGTCGTCACGAAGACTGGCGTGCGATTCCGCCATCAAACGGCCGAAGGCCGCGAGATTTCCCTGCTTCAAGGCATTTGCCGCCTGTTCCACGCGGGTGTTTTCGGTGATGACGTGGCGGCACCGGCGAAAGACGGCATCGGGCAGATCGCGACCGTAGTGTTCGAGCTCGGCCAGGGTGACGTCGCGGAGGGCGTGAATCTGGGGCAGGATTCGCGTCATGTGGCGGACGCCTTCCTGGCAATCGGCGCGGCGGCGGTTGTACTCGCCGCCGGCGAGCTCGTGGCGGACCATGGTGTTGCCGACGACCATGCGAACGCCGGCAGGCAAAGGCGCCATCTGGAACTCGAGTGAACGGCAATCGAGCATCAAGGCGTGGCCGGCCATGGCGTGGCAGCAAATAAACTGATCCATGATGCCGCACCACATGCCGACAAATTCGTTCTCGGCGCGCTGCGCCAGTTTTGCAATCTGGGCGCGGTCGAGGGTGCGGCCGGCGACACCCAACAGGGCGAAGGCGGAGGCCACCTCGACCGCGGCCGAGGAGCTGAGGCCGCCACCAATGGGCACGGCGCCGCGAATGAGGAGATTGGTACCGCGCAGGCGGTAGCCGGCACGCTCGAGGGTGATTGCCACGCCGCGCACGTAATCGGTCCAATGATTCAGGCGCTGCGGCGCGGTGTCGTCGAGGGGGAACTCGCGGAGGTCGCCGAAATTTTCGGAGTATATGCCGAGCACGCGGTCGGGGCGCCCCGCGCCGGCCACCCAAGTGGAGAACTCGATGGCGGCCGGCATGACGAAACCGTCGTTATAGTCGGTGTGCTCGCCAATCAGGTTCACGCGACCCGGCGCGCGAAAGATTCGAGGTGTGGTTGCCCAACGGGCTTGGAAGGCGCGCCGCAATTCGGCGGCGTGATTCATCGGGTCAGAGGCCAGCCAGGATCTCCATTCAAGCTACTATGATAGCGAGATCATGCGGCCGAGCGGCGCGCCAGCAGCAACAAAATGAGGCCGAAAGCGATCATGGCGAGTCCGGTGTAGAGATTGACGTTGGCGTCGGTGAGGGGGGCGCGCGTGCCGGGGGCGAGGATTCCCATCAAGGTGAGCAGCACGCCCAGCAAAGTGAAGAAATAGCCCGAGGGTTTTCGCAGGTCCATCGCCTCTCCGTCAGCGGAAAATCCAATTCATCACCAGGGCTGCTGCCAGCGCCAGAGCGCCCACAAACACCGGCTTCTTCCACCAGGGGATATTTTCCTCGCGCGGAATCGGGGTCACGCCCCAGACCAGGCCCTTCAATTCCGCGACAGGCTTCGCTTTCGTGACCAGGCTCACCGCTACAGTGATGAGGAAGCAAGCGGCGAAGGCCCAGATGGCGACCCAAAAATTCTGGGCCATGGTGGAGGGATACGTGGCCAGCGGAGTAAGCCAGCCGCCCTTACCTTCGGCCACGGTCAATCCATGAGTCGCAGCGGCGGCGGCCATTCCGCCCAACAGACCAAAGAACGCGCCGTGGGCGGTACTCCGCTTCCAGAACATACCCAGCAGAAACGTGGCAAACAATGGCGCATTGACGAATCCGAAGACCAGCTGCAACAGATCGAGGATGTTGTTGTATAAAGCCGCGAGGTACGCGCAGGCAATCGACAGCAGGACGCCGACGATGGTGGTGGCGCGGCCCACGGTCAAATAGTGGTGATCGGGCGCGCTCTTGCGGATGTAACTCTGGTAGATGTCGTAGGTGAAAACGGTGTTGAATGCAGTGACGTTGCCGGCCATCCCGGACATGAACGAAGCCATCAGGCCGGTGAGCCCGACACCGAGGAGGCCGGAGGGATAGAACTGGGCCATGAGCGTAGTGAGGACCTGGTCGTAGTCGAAGCCCGCGCCCTTGCGGGGCAGCGCGTAACTCAATCCCATTTGCGACAGGGCGACGGCCGCCACGCCGGGTACGATGACGATCAACGGCATGAACATCTTGGGAAACGCACCGATTAAGGGGGTGAGGCGGCCTTCGGCCATATTGCGCGCGGCCATGGCGCGCTGGACTACGAGAAAGTTCGTGCACCAGTAACCGAAGGAGAGCACGAAGCCGAGGCCGGCGACCATGCCGAAGGTGTCGATACCCATGGGGTTCTGGGAAGGGTCGCCCATGTAGCGCCAGGCGCTGGTCATGACTTGGGGGAGGCGGCTGCGGAGGCCGTCCCATCCGCCGGCGCGCGTCACGGAGAGGATCGCCAGGGGCGTGAATCCGAGAACGATCAGAAAGAACTGGAGCACTTCGTTGTAAATGGCGCTGGTGAGGCCGCCGAGCAGGGTGTAGGCGAGCACAATCGCAGCCGAAAGCAGCACCGAGGCCGTGAAGCTCCAGCCGAGCACCAACTTCAGCAAGAGGCCGAGCGCGTACATGGAAATGCCGGAAGAGAAGACGGTCATCACGGCGAAAGAGATCGCGTTCAAGCCACGGGTCTTCTCATCGAAGCGGAGCTTGAGGTACTCGGGGACCGAGCGCGCGCGGCTGCTGAAATAGAACGGCATCATGAAGACGCCCATGAAAACCATGGCCGGAACCGCGCCGACCCAGTAGAAGTGCGCGGTCATGATGCCGTACTTGGCGCCGGAAGCGCACATGCCGATGAGTTCCTGAGCGCCGAGGTTGGCGGCGACGAAGGCGAGGCTGGTGATCCAGAGCGGAACCGAGTGCTGCGTGGTGAGGAAATCGGCGCTGGTGGCGACTGTCTTTTTCAGATACCAGCCGATGCCGAGAACGAATGCGAAGTACAGGAGCAGGATGAAATAATCGACGGCATGCAGCGTCATTTTCGGACCTCGAAGTCCACCTGCTCCCCGCCGGACGGAGCGGCGAGCTTACAATCGTCGTGAACGAACAATTATCGCACCGATGTCAGATTGGGACGAGCATCCGCATCGCAGACTGAATCCGCTCACGGGCGAATGGGTACTAGTTTCGCCGCGGCGCACCGCGCGGCCGTGGCTAGGCCAGGTGGAGCAAGCAACCGCCGCGCCGGAACTTAGGTACGATCCGGATTGTTATTTGTGTCCGGGAAACGCGCGTGCGGGAGGACACCGAAACCCCGTATATTCCGACACATTCGGTTTTCCGAATGACTACCCGGCACTGGTGGAAAGCATACCCGAGGTGTGTTTGGATGAGAGCGGTCTGCTGGTGGCGCAGACCGAGCGCGGGATTTGCCGCGTGCTGTGCTTTTCTCCGCGCCACGATTTGACGATGGCGCGCATGAGCGTCGAGGAGATCGGTTGCGTGGTGGAGGCGTGGTGCGCGGAATATCTGGAGCTGCGCGCGATCCCATTCATCCGACACGTGGAGATCTTCGAGAACCGCGGCGCGCTGATGGGCGCGAGCAACCCGCATCCGCATTGCCAGATCTGGGCGAGCGAGCGGATTCCCAACGAAGTGGACAAAGAAGACCGCGCGCAGCGGAAGTACTGGAGCGAGCGGAAGACGTGCCTGTTGTGCGATTACGTGAAGGCCGAACGGGGAGGCGCGCGACTGGTGTACGAAAATACGAGTTTCGCGGCCCTCGTGCCGTTTTGGGCGGTCTGGCCCTATGAAGTGCTGCTGGTGAGCAAGGGCCACGCAGGAACCATCGATCAGTTCCGGGGCGATGCGCGCCAAGATTTGGCGGATGCGCTGAAGCAGATCACGACGCGATACGACAACCTATTCGAAGCGCCGTTCCCGTACACCATGGGCATTCATCAGCAGCCAGCGGGGGAGGACGGCGTCGATGCCTGGCATTTGCACGCGCATTTCTATCCGCCGCTGCTGCGCTCGGCCCACGTTCGCAAATTCATGGTCGGTTATGAGCTGCTGGCCATGCCGCAACGCGACATCACGCCCGAAACGGCAGCGGACCGGCTGCGCTCCGCGGCGGGTGTCCATTATCGCGAGAGGTGATGGGAGTTAAATCAGATTCATCTTCCGCAGCAGCGCATCGTATTTGGGGCCGGCGAGGAGCTTCGCAAACAAGGGCGCACGTACAAGAAAGATGGTCCAGAACAGCTGCTCGGTGGCGGCTTGTTCCAACAATTCAAACGCGCGATCGAGGTTTCCGGCCGCTGCCTCAACCAGACCCGGTACCACTGAAGCGACCCACTGCTTTTTCTGGAGCGCGCTGATGCGGGCTCGCAGGGCCGCGAGTTGATCCGAGTTTCCTTGCCGCGCATACACCCCCGCCAGCACAGCCATAATCCAGGGGCTGTCCGGATCGACCCGCAGGCCTTGCTCGAGGGCCGACTCCGCATCGCTGAGCGCGCCGCTGCCGGCCATCGCCAGGCCCGCGATGAGGCAGGTAAAAAAGGAGAGAGGGAACATTTCGATCAGGGTGCGGCCACGCTCGACGGTTTCCTGGTCATGCCCGGCGAGATTCAACGCCATCACTTCGACCCCGCGGTACAAAGGCGAGAGCGGGTCGAGTTTCACCGAGCGGCGGGCCTCGGCCAAGGTCTCCTCCATGCGCCCGAGCGGCATCAGGTACCACGCGCCGCGACGGTAATGTGCGAGCGGCGACTCGGGGTTTAATTCAAGCGCCCGGACAAAGTCAGCGCCGGCGGCCTCCCACTGAAACTGGCAGGTTCCGCGAACGAAACCGCGGGCGACATAACCTTCGGCGCCGTTCGGATCGAGCTCGATGGCGCGTTCGGCGGCGGCGAGTGCCTTGGGAACTACTTCGCGGACGGGCGTCGACTCGTAGTTGGTTCGATAGAGGTAGGCCTCCGCCAGTCCGGCATAGGGCGCGGCGTAGGCGGGATCGAGCTCGATCGCGCGTTCGTAAAATTGACAGCATCGCGCCAGACTGGTCGGCGTGTACTGTTGAAAGTAATACCGGCCTTCCAGATAGGCTTGGTAGGCGGCGGGTTCGGAGGTTCGGCGAGGCACCATCCGCTGACCCGGGCGCGCCAGTTTGACCTTCAGCACTTCGACAATCGCCTGCGAGATTTCGTCCTGGATGGCAAAGATGTCGATCATCTGGCGGTCAAACCGGTCTGACCACAGATTGCTGCCGTCGGACACACCGATCAGTTGGGCGGCGATGCGGACCCGAGAATCCGAGCGCCGCACACTGCCTTCTAAAATGTAAGCCACGCCCAACGCTTCGCCGATGCGCCGGGCATCTTCGTTCTTTCCCTTGAACGCAAATGCCGATGTGCGCGCCACGACGCGCAGTCCTGGAACCTGGGTGAGGGCGTTGATGATGTCTTCGGCCAGGCCATCGCTGAAATATTCACTTTCGGAGCCACCCGTCAGATTGGCAAAGGGCAGCACGGCGATCGATTGGGCGTGAGACCAATCGCCAGCGGCCTGCGCGGCCAGCAGGGCGGCTTTCATTTCAGAGACGGTCTGGAAGCGGTCCGCCGGCGCCTTCCGGAGGGCGCGCATGACGATCTGTTCCAGTTGTGGTGGTGTGTCGAGCGGTGGCGGATCTTTGTGCAGAATTGCACCCATGGTTGAGGCTGCAGTTGGCCCACCGAAGGCCCTGCGGCCGCCCAGCAGTTCGTAAATGACCAGTCCGAACGAAAAAATGTCGGAGCGTTCGTCTGTCGGATTGCCTTCCAACCGTTCCGGCGACATGTAGGCGACGGTGCCGAGAATCATGCCGCCCTGGCTGGCAGTCACGGTGTCATCGGGCAACTGGGCTGCGATCATCTTGGCCAATCCGAAGTCGAGCAGCTTCACGCCCGCCGATGTCACCAAAATGTTGGCCGGCTTGAGATCGCGATGAATGACGCCGGCGCGATGGGCCGCTTCCAGGGCGTCTGCGATTTCCAGCGCGGTGCGTACGGCATCGGCTACGGGAAGGGGTCCGCTGAGCGGCTGGCCTTCCACATACTCCATGACCAGGTAGTCGGACCCGATGTCGTACAGGGTGCAGATGTGCGGATGATTCAGCGCAGCGATGGCGCGCGCTTCACGCTCGAAGCGCTCCATGTGAGCGGGATGTATGGTCTTGATGGCGACGGGGCGGCCCAGCCGCGTGTCCGTCGCTTTGTAGACCTCACCCATCCCGCCGGCGCCGATGAAAGTCACCAGTTGGTACGGCCCGAGCCGCTGCCCGGGAGCCAGGAAAGACACGGCCTTCAAATTTTAACGCGAATGGGGGATGGGAACGATCTACCGCCGGAATGCGGGACCCGACTGATATCATGGCGTTCGATGAGCGTGGGGAAAGCGCTGCTGGTTTTGGTGCTGGCGGTGGAAGGGTTTCTGTTCCTGCGCCCCGATGGTGTGCTGGTTCAGGCCGCGCGGCACGGACAGCGGCGGGGCGGCGATCAAGCGGGGTATTGGTGGCGGAACAGCCCCGTCCACATGGGCTGCTCGGTGGTTTCGTGCAGCCGTCCTGCAACCCGCACGGCGACGTACCGGCAAGCCGGCCCGCGCGGCACCGTCTGGAGGGCGTACGGGTTTTGCGAAATCCACGACCCACCCGAAAGCCTGACCGGTCTGGTATACCGGCTGGGACAACCCACTCGCACCGGGTACGATGTGCCGCTCACGCCGCTGTGGAGTGAAGTCTACTTTCTTCTGGGAATCGGCGCCTACTGCGTGTGGTGCGCTTGCATGTGGCGGTACATGAAGTCGAGGACGACGGCGATGGTGTGGTCGGGCCTGGCGCTGCTTCACGCGGCGGTGGTTGCCGGATTCCTGGTGAACTAGAAGATGGCAATTGAGGTTCTGGCGAAGATGATCGCCACGCCCGCGCCAACGCCGCGGAAAGTGGCACTCGCGGCCGCGTGAAGACGATGAACCGTTACTGCTCGAACGCCACGAGGCGGCCATCCACGCTGGTCCGCAACTCGTCTTCCGACGGATACTGCTGTTGCCCCGGCTGGGAGAGCGTCGTGGCAACCAGTTCCTGATAGCCCGGGGGATTGCGGTACCGGACCGCTGTGTAACCGAGCGTGTCGGCGATCAGGCAGGCAGCCTTGACGACTCGCAGCACGGGCGTGTCGTTGGGGCGGATCGAATCGTGATGGTGTTCGCAGATCTCGGCGAACTCGCTGGGAAAGGCCCAGGTCTTCACCAGCCATGCGCCCGCGATTCCGTGATCCACGTTGATGGCCACGCGCTCGGCCATCAGGACCTCGGCAGGATCGCGATATTGCGCAGTCAGCACCGGCGCCACTTCGCGAGCGTATGACTTGAGCAGGCCGAGGCGGCCGATATCATGCATCAAGGCAGCCGTATAGGCCCGATCACCGAGGACATCGAATACGGTGGAGATCTCTTCGGCGATCACCGCGCAAGCAGCCGAGTGGCGCCAGCACTGCCGCACGAGGGGGCTGGCGTGGCCCAGGTACGCCCGCATGGCGACGGTCACCGCCAGCGCTTTAATGCGATCGAATCCCAAAACGGTCACGGCATGACGCAAGGCGTGCATCTCCGACCGGAAACCAAACAAGGGCGAATTCGCCAGAAAGAGGATCTCTGCAGCAAAGGCAGGATCGCCTTCGATCACGGCCGCCAGCTTCGGTAAGCCGACACTGTCGTCGTCGGAAAGCGCGAGCACCTGATTGGCGATCGAATGAATCGGGGGCAGGTTGCAGAGTTTCGATGGAATCGCGACAAGATGCTCTTGCGGGTCACTTCCGACGGGGATCACCGGCGCGGCATCGCGAGAAGGCGAACCGGCCAATTTTTCGGCCATACGCTTGAATTATCGAGTCAGAGGACACCGTAGGTCGATAGTGCCTTTCGTTAACGGGGATCAGAAACCGGGGCGAGCCCGCGCGGTTGTTGAGTATACTTCAATCGTAAGGAAAGACCTCGGCTATGGTAGAAACGTGCCCCACCAGAGAGGAAATCGTCGGGCAGATCAAACATGCCATGACGGAGATATTCTCCATCCACAGCGATGAAATCACAGCCGCAATTCGCGGCGATTTCAGCACTCATGACGAACTGCACGGGCGGCTGGCGAAGGCGCAGGATCGGGAAAGCCTCCTGATCGACAGGCTTCGGAGACACACCGAAGAACACGGCTGCTGAGGTCGAAGCCCGCTGCTTACGGTCGCAGTTCTGTCTCAAGTCACCCCCAGAAACTATTTCTTCTTGCGCGCTACCAGCAGATATAGCTTGGGCTCATCACGGAACATCCACACCTCTAAACCCAGCGGCGCAACCAGGCATTGAAATTCTTCCCGGTCGGGGAATGGTTCAATGAACAGGTCCGTCGTGGCACGCAGATGGCGTACAAAAGATTTGCCTTCCGGATGGCTGATCACCAGGCGCCCGCCGGGGCGGAGAGCTTCGGCGGCGCGGGCGCACGCGGCGGGCTTATCCGCGATGTTGCCGTACATGGCGTTCATGAAGAGCACATCCAGAGTCGCGGTCCGCACTGGCAGCCAGCTCACGTCCGCCTGAACCGGCAGGACGCGCGGGTCTTTCGCGCGGATGTGCGCCAGCATGTGCTCGGCCAAGTCACACGCAAGCAGCACCGCGGGGCGGTAGGGCCAGATGAGCGGGTGTAACACGCCAGCGCCGGCGCCTACGTCGAGCACTACTTCGCCTGGCTGTAACTGCGCGGCCGCGACGACTTCTCTGAGGCGCTCCATGACGGCCTCGGGCTGCGGGGAATCGAAGAGGTCCACCAGCCGGTTAAAGTAACGCCTCTGATGAGCGGCGATGGCCAACCGCCGGGTCACGTCGGACACTCTTTCATTTTGCGTCAGAATCCGCCGGCATTCGATCGGATACAATCTCGGAGAACGCCATCGGAGGAGACATGAAGCACGTTGCCGGGCTCGCCGTCCTGATTGCCGCTGGATTGCTGGTGGCCTCGGACACACTGGAATCGGCGCCCGATTGGGCTTATGGATTTCTCAAGCCGCTCGCCGCGGGTGACCCAGCCGCGCCGGCGTGCCCGCCGGGCACAAAGGGGTTTCCCGATTGCGCGTATACCGCGCCGTCCCCGCCCGAGGATGGCGTGAAGCGGGAACTGCCGGGCGCGGCATCCCGATACACCCGCAACGAGGCATATTTCGATTACGGACCGGCCGACTGGTATCCGGGCGACCATCCGCCTATGCCCGATATCGTCGCGCACGGCAAGCAGACAGACGGAACGCGCGCGTGCGCCCTCTGCCACTTTCCGAACGGCCAGGGCAAGATGGAGAACGGCGGCGTCGCCGGTCTGAGCGCAGCGTATATCCAGCAGCAGTTGAAAGCGTTCCAAAGCGGCGCCCGGCACAGCGCCGATCCGCGGAAAGCCAACACCAACGAAATGGCGCAGATCGCCCGCTCGCTTACGGACGAGGAGATCCGTACAGCGGCGAATTACTTTGCCTCGATGAAATGGCGTCCCTGGGTGAAAGTGATCGAAGCGGACATGGCGCCAGCGGTGCGCTCGACGACCAACGGGCTGTTCCTTCCGATTGCCAACGCGGCTCAGATTCCGCTCGGCGACCGGATCATCGAAGTTCCCGAGAATCCGGAGCGAACCGATGTGATGCGGGACCCTCACTCCGGCTTCGTCGCCTATGTTCCCGAAGGGAGCATTGCGAAAGGCGAAGCCTTGGCCACGAGCGGCGGCGGCAAGACGAAGGCGTGCGGCGGCTGCCACGGCGCCGACCTGAAGGGCAAAGGCAACATTCCTGGGATCGCCGGCCGCAGCCCGAGCTATCTGATGCGGCAGTTCTGGGATTTTCACAAAGGAACGCGCAAGAGCCCGGTGATGGCGCCGCTGGTCGCGAAGCTGGAAATCGACGACATGATTGCCCTGGCCGCCTACGCGGCGTCGCGAATGCCTTGAAAGAGGCCGGTTCCTGAGGGCGGCGCCTTCCGGGCCCGGTTCTGTGTGAGGATATGACCATGATCCGGCTGTTGCTGATCGGCCTTGCGGCCGGCGGAGGGCTGATGGCGGATTCCGGTTTCGATCAAGCGCTGGCGGCGCGGTTCGCGCAGCTGGCGCTCGATTGCGTTCACCAGGAATACCCGAACAAGATCGCACACGCCTTGAACTCCGACGCTGACGTGAAACCTCCACGCGAGCTCACACCGGCGTTCTACGGATGTTACGACTGGCACTCGTCGGTCCACGGGCATTGGCTGCTGGTCCGGCTGGCGCGCTTATTTCCACAGGCGCCGTTTGCCGCCGAGGCCCGCCGGGCCGTGGGACAGAGCCTGACAGCAGCTCACATCGGCCAGGAAGTGAAGTACCTCACGGCGAAGGGCCGCAATAGCTTTGAGCGCCCGTACGGGTTAGCGTGGCTGCTGCAACTGGCGGCCGAGTTGAAAGAGTGGAACGATCCACAGGCGGGCGAGTGGTCGGCTACGCTCCATCCGCTCGAGCAGGCTGCGACAGGGGTCGTTGCGTCGTGGCTGCCCAAGCTGGACCACCCCATCCGCACCGGAGAACACAATAACACTGCTTTTGGGATGGGCTTAATGTTGGATTATGCCCGCATCACCGGCAATGCGGATTTCGGCACGCTGGTGGAATCGCGCGTACGCGATTACTACTTGAAAGATCGCAACTGCCCGCTGGCATACGAACCATCGGGCGAAGATTTCCTGTCGCCGTGCCTCGCCGAGGCCGATGTTGTGCGGCGGGTTCTTCCCAGAGATGAGTTCGCCGGCTGGTTCACGGCATTCCTGCCGGGCGTGGACCTGGAACCGACTCGTGTCTCCGATGTGACGGACGGCAAGCTGTATCACCTGGCTGGATTGAATCTCAGCCGCGCATGGATGCTCGAAGGCATTCTCGCGAAGCTGCCCGCGGAGGACACGCGGCGCCAGCATCTGACAGCGCTCGCAGGCAGGCTCCGGCAGGCCGGTCTCGAGAGCATCCGGGCCGAGCATTACGAAGGCGGGCACTGGCTGGGCAGCTTTGCCGTGTACCTGGTAAGCGGCCGCGGCCTGCCGCGCTGAGGGCGCCATGTATAATCCCGCGCACTTCAAGAAAGAAAATCCCCAAGCGCTTCGCGATCTGATGGCGCAATTCCCGCTGGCGACACTGGTTACGCTTGGCTCGCAAGGTTTGTGCGCCACGCATATGCCCCTCTTGTACGACAGCGGCGCGAGCGGCTTCGGCGTGTTGCGCGGCCACATGGCGAAGGCCAATCCGCAATGGTCCGATGTGAAACCGGAGGTGAGCGCGCTTGCCATCTTCACGGGACCGCAGCATTACATCAGCCCGAACTGGTATCCGTCGAAAGCGGAACATGGCAAGGTGGTGCCGACCTGGAACTACGTGGTGGTTCACGCCCGCGGGCCGCTACGCGTGATTCACGATGTGGCCTGGCTGAAGCGGAACGTGAGTGATCTGACCGCCGTACACGAAGCCGGGTTCGCGAGCCCATGGACGCCGGAAACCGCTCCGGCGGGATACGTCGACAGCATGGTGAAGGCGATCGTTGGAATCGAGATCGCCATCGAATCCCTCGATGGCAAATGGAAAGCGAGCCAGAACCGCCCGGTACCGGACCGCTTGGGCGTGATCGACGCCCTCACGAATCTGGGGACCCCGGAAGGGCGCCGCATGGCGGAAATCGTCTCCGCAGCCAACGGCGATTCGAAGTAAGCGCGCCGGACCCGCTTGCTCGTCGCGGCGCGCTGTGCGAGATTCAAAGAATCCCCGTTCGTCTCCGAGCCGATGTTTTCCTATTCCCAATTCGTCGCCCGCTATCTGTTTCCACACGCGAAGAAAGTGGGACTGTTATCCATCTGCCTGTTCGGCTCGGTGGGCCTGCAACTCTATATTCCCCAGATCGTCCGGCGCTTCATTGACCTGGCGTCCGGCAGCGGACCCGCGGCGGGCCTGAGTGGGCTGGCGTTCACCTTTTTGGGACTCGCGCTAGCCAACCAGGGGCTTTCGGTAGCGTCCACGTTTCTCTCCGCGGATATCGGCTGGAGCGCCACGAATACGCTGCGCGCCGATCTGTTCCGCCACGCGCTCGGGCTGGACATGGCGTACCAAAAAGACCGCACGCCGGGCGAGATGATCGAACGGATCGACGGGGATGTCAGCAGCGTGGCGAACCTGTTCTCGCAGTTTCTGGTTCGCGTCTCCGGCGCGCTACTGATGACCGTGGGGGTCCTGACGCTGTTGTGGCGCGAGGACTGGCACGTCGGCGCGGCGATGACCATCTTCACGGCGGCCGCCGCCCGCGTCTTGCATTGGCGGCGCAGCATTGCGGTCGGCCCGACCCGCGACGAGCGCGAAGCCAGCGCGCAGCTGTTTGGCTTCATCGAAGAACGCCTCACGGGAATAGACGACATCCGCGCCAACGGCGCCGGCCGGTACGTGATGCACCGATTTCTTGAAGTGCAGCGCGGATGGTTCGCGTTAGCCCTGCGCGCCTGGTGGCTGCGCAGCACCATCTGGCTGTCGATGGGAACTCTGTTTGCGACAGGTTACGTGCTGACGCTCAGCCTCGGAATCGGTCTTTATCTTCGCGGCGCCATCACCATCGGGACGGTGTATCTGTTCTTCAATTACATGGCGATGCTGGAAGCGCCGCTCGATCAGATCACGAATCAGCTGCAGGAGTTCCAGCGCGCGGCAGCGGGCATCCGGCGCGTGCGCGAATTGCTCGAAGCCAAGCGCACCGTGATCGACGGTGAGCGGGCGCTGCCGGCCGGCGCGGCTCATTCGATTGAATTCGACCGGGTGCGGTTTTCGTATGCCGCAGAAGACGCTCATGCCGGCAACGAAGTGCTGAAGGGCATCAGTTTCCGCCTGGAGGCCGGCGAGACGCTCGGGTTGATCGGACGCACGGGCAGCGGCAAAACGACGCTGGTCCGCCTGCTGTTCCGCCTCTATGACGCCACCCGCGGATGCATCCGCGTCGATGGAGTGGATCTCCAGCAATCGCGGATCGACGCCTTGCGGCAACGCATCGGCCTGGTGACGCAGGATGTGCAACTGTTCCACGGAACAGTTCGCGACAACGTCACCTTTTTCAACCGGGAAATCACGGACGATCGAATCCACGCCGTCATCGAACAATTGGGAATCAGTTCGTGGGTGAAAGGACTGCGCCAAGGCCTCGATACGCCGCTCGAAGCTGCCGGAAGCGGCCTTTCCGCGGGCGAGTCGCAGCTTCTGGCGTTCGTGCGCGTGTTTCTGAAGGATCCGGGTCTGGTCATTCTCGACGAACCGAGCAGCCGTCTCGATCCGGCCACCGAGCGGCTGCTGGGACGCGCGGTGAACCGGCTGCTGGAAGGCCGCACCGGCATTATCATCGCGCATCGCCTGGAAACCGTGGAGCGCGTCGACAAGATCATGGTGCTGGCGGACGGCCAGATTGTCGAGTTCGGCCCACGCGCCGAACTGGCGACCAACGCCGCCTCCTGGTATAGCGGCTTGCTGCGCATCTCCGCCAACCAGGAGGCCGACTCCGGCCTCGACGAGCACCTCGAAAGGTTGAGCGAATGACCACCGGGCAATACATGCGGCAATTGATCGCCTGGCGGCGGGTGGAGTTCTTGACCAACGTCGTGGTCTGGGGAGTGTTTCACATGATTCCCCTGAGCTACGGCTTGCTGGTAAAAGCCATCTTCGATTCGCTCTCGCACCGAACTCCTGCCGGCTGGAACGCCTGGACGCTGCTCGCTGTGCTGGCCGGCGCCTACGCCTCGCGTCAGGCGACGTTTTTCGTCGGCTTTCGGCTGTTCAGCCGGTATTACCTGAGCGTGCAGGCGTTCTTGCGGCGGAACCTGCTCGATCACCTGATGCGCGCCCGGGGCTCGCGCGTGATTCCGGAATCGCCGGCCGAAGCCGTCTCGCGTTTCCGCGACGATGTCAACGACATCGCCGACTACGCCGAGACGTGGATCGATCTCAGCGGATTCGCGCTCTACGGCGTCACCGGCATCGGTATTTTGCTCTCGGTCAATCCAGTGATCGGCGCGATCGTCTGTGCGCCCCTCTTGATTACCACGCTGATGATGCGCACGCTCTCGGGCACGATTCGGATGTACCGCCGCCGGATGCGGGAAGCCACCGCACGCGTGGTGGATGCGATCGGCGAGACGTTTGCCGCGGTTCAGGCGGTGAAGGTGGCGGGGCAAGAAGACTCGATGACGGCGCATCTGGCCGACCTCGGCGTCGAGCGGCGCCAGCGGGCGCTCGCCGACGTGCTGCTCACGGAGATCATTCGCAGCGTGAACAACGGTCTGGTTAACGTCGGCATCGGCCTGGTGATGGTGCTGGCGGCTTCGAAGGTGCGGGCGGGCGCGTTTACAGTGGGCGATCTCGTCCTGTTCATTCAATTGCTGCCGCGCATCACCAACGTTCTTACGTTTTCCGGCGATGTGATCGCGCAACACCGGCGGGTCAAGGTCTCGACCGATCGCATGGAGCACCTATTAGTGGATGCGCCGCCCGGGAAGATCGTCGAGCCGAGTCCACTCGGGCTCACAGGCCCGATCGATGAGTACTGGCCGGAAACCCGGGACGGCCAGCCGCTCGAGACCCTCGAGGTACACGACCTCAACTACGTCTATCCCGGCTCCAACGCCGGCATCCGGGACATCCGGTTACGCCTGCGCCGAGGCGAGTTCGTGGTGATCACCGGCCGTATCGGCGCCGGCAAGACAACGCTCCTGCGCAGCCTGCAGGGTCTGCTGCCCCGAAACTCCGGCGAGATCCGATGGAATGGCCGGCCGGTGGAAGATCCCGGCAGCTTTTTCACGCCGCCGCACTCCAGCTATACGGCACAGGTGCCGCGCCTGTTCAGCGAGACACTGCGAGAAAACGTTCTGTTTGGCGAGACGGCGGACGATCGGCTGCCGCAGGCGATGGAACTGGCTGCCATGGGTCCGGACCTGGCAGCGCTGGAGAACGGCCTGGACACGCTGGTGGGAACGCGCGGCGTCAAACTCTCCGGCGGCCAACTGCAGCGTGCCGGAGCGGCCCGCATGTTCGCGCGCGGGGCCGACCTGCTGATCTTCGACGACCTGTCTTCCGCACTCGATGTCGCCACCGAGCGCCAGCTTTGGGAAAGCCTGCTGCGCGATCGCGATGCCACGTGCCTCGTGGTAAGCCATCGCCGCATCGCCCTGCAGCGCGCCTCGCAGATTCTTCTCATGCACCAGGGCCGCATCGTGGCGCAAGGAAAGCTCGATGCGCTGCTCGAAAGCAGCAGCGAGATGCGACACTTGTGGGAAGCAGAAGAAGACGAAGAGGAAGGGCGCGCGTAGTTGAAAGCGGCCTCGTTTCGAGCTAAATACAAAAGAACACCCAAGGAGGCAGACGTGAATCGATTGATCCTGCTCGCAGTGGCGGCCAGCATCCCAACTTTTGCCGCCGACGCCCACATGACGGCCGAGGAGCGCGCCAACGTTCTCAAGTGGCTGGAGCAATCCCGCCAGGAGTTTCTCGCCGCCATTGACGGCGTGACCGACCAGCAGTGGAAGTGGAAGCCCACTCCGGACCGCTGGTCCGTCGGCGAAGTGGCCGAACACATCGTGCTGGGCGAAGCCTCCCAATTTGCCAACGTCAAGAAGGCCATCGCCGCGGCGCCCGACCCGGACTGGGAAACCAAAACCAAAGGCAAAACCGAGCGATTGGTTGCCGTGCTGGCGCCGCGTCTGGGTAAAGCACAGGCTCCCGAGGCGATCGTGCCGAAGGGTGGCATGACGCAAGCTCAGGTCAAGGAGCGTTTCGAACGGCAGAGGGCCGAGATCGTCAAGTTGGCAATGGAGACCAACGCCCCGCTAAAGCAAGGCATCGTCGAGAACCCGTTCTTCGGCCCGCTCAACGGTTACAACTGGCTGATTTACGCGCCGCTCCACACCATGCGGCATGACAAACAGATTGCCGAGGTGAAGGGGACGCCAGGCTATCCGAAGTAGCCGATTCAAAAACCCTGCAGTGCGCGCGGCTCGAATCCGACAATCTCCCGATAGGCCACGGTGATGGCGGCAAACGTCACCGGGATCGTCACAAACAGACCCACGAAGAGGCACAGAGCTCCCAGCACGTTGACCAGGAACGCCAGGATCAGGAACATCGTGAACCCAAAATAGTCGTTGCGGACGACGGTGTGACTGGCCTTCATGGCCTGCCAGAAGTCCATGCGCTTATCCACGATAAACAAAAAGGTAAATTTGTACATTGCGGCTATGATCAGCCCGGGAATGATCAGACAGAGCGTTCCCAGAAAGACAAACGTCGCGATCACGATGGATGCCAGCAGCGCTTGCAGAAAGAAGTTAAAGCCTTGGAAAAGGTCGCCGAGTTCGGCGTTGCGTCCCATCAACTTCTTCATCGTAAAAATATGGAATCCGGCAATCAGAGCCCCGTTAATCAACGGGACGCTACCCAAGAGAGAGTAGAGCAGAGCGATCAGTATGTATGTGCCGAGGTCGGCCTTTACGAGGTCCCAGCCCTGGCCGATCCAGCGGCCGGCCGTCACCTGCACCCGAGTGGGCGGTGTCCAGGCGACCGGCGCGGTCGAAACCGACGCAGCCGCCGTAAGCGGTTGCCCGCAATTTGTGCAGAACTGCGCGGCGTCACTAACCTGGGCGCCGCAGTAATGGCAGAACATCGTGGCTCCTCCGCAATGGCCTCACGAGGAAATACGCACTCTGCACGGCCATCGTTCAATCTTACTTGGTCGGCCGCCGGGCCAGAATTTCATAGACCGGTTTGTTGTCGGCGAAGACGCGCCACTCGGCCACCTGTCCGCCGCGGATCACCACTTTCCAAGCAGCGGGAATACTCCACCGCTCGCCGTCGATCGTCCCGCCGGCCGCACCCGCGGCCAGCACCAGGCCGCCATTCGCCAGCGCGTGATCGACACGAATCCAATAGTCCGGACACATGGCCAGATAGCCGCGCCAGCCGCTTTCCATCTTCGCCGCGCCGTCTACCCGGTTTCCCAGCGCGTCTACGAAGACGTGGTCGGCGGTCATCAGAGAGGCGATGCCGGGTACGTTCCGGCTGTTAATAGCCTCCACGAACTGTTGGAAGATCTCCAGCGACATGGGCACTATTGTCTCATCGCGATCTTCGATCTGATAGAGTGACAAATCGGCCTATGGCAAACGGGGTCTGGCAGGTCTATGCACTCAAATATGGGCACCACCACCGCATGTCGAGTGAAAACTTTATCGGCGGCGATCCCCACGAGGTGCCGATGCCGCTCGACTACTTTGTCTGGGCCCTGGTGTCGGACGACCGGGCCCTTGTGGTCGATACGGGCTTCAGTGAGTTCTCCGGCGGCCGGCGCGGGCGCAATTTCCTGCGCTCTCCGGGCGCGGGCTTGAAATCGATCGGCATCGACGCCGCCAAAGTCGAAGACGTGCTCATCACTCACATGCACTTCGACCATTCGGGTAACCACGATCTCTTCCCGGCCGCGCGGTATCACGTGCAGGATCGCGAGATGTTTTACTGCACCGGCCGGCTGATGGGCCATCCCGTGCTGCGCATGCCGTTTGATGAAGAAGACGTGGTGGCCATGGTGCAGAAGTTGTTCCGCGGGCGCCTGGCTTTCCATGATGGCGACGAAGAAATTGCGCCCGGCCTCAGCCTGCATCGCGTCGGAGGCCATTCGATGGGGCTGCAGATGGTACGCGCACAGACGCGGCGCGGCGCTGTCGTGCTGGCTTCCGACGCTTCACATTTTTACGCGAACATGGAGGAAGGCCGGCCCTTTCCTGTGGTCTACAGCGTCGGCGAAACCCTGGAAGGATACCGCCGCGCCTACGCCTTGGCCAGTTCGCGCGATCACGTGATACCCGGCCACGACCCGCTGGTTTTGGAACGCTATCCGGCTCCGTCCCCGGAGTTGCAAGGCTGGGTGGCGCGCCTTGACTAGCTCCGTGACAGCTTCGCGCCCGCAACTGGCCCCGGGCTGGCGCATGTGGGTCGCTTCCGGCGTCATCATGTTGTGCTCCCTGCTCTCGTATGTCGATCGCCAGGTGCTCGCAGTTCTATCACCGATGATCCTGCGCGACACGCACCTGAGCGTGGCTGCGTATGCCGACGCCGTCGCCGCGTTCTCGGTGGCGTACACTTTGGCCAATCCGCTGTGGGGATCGATCCTGGATCGCATCGGCCTGCGCACCGGCATGCTGATCGCCGTAGGCATCTGGACCGTGGCAAGCGTCTCGCATGCGTGGGTGGGCGGGCTGCTTGGTTTTGCCGCAGCGCGCGCGGTGCTGGGTTTCGGCGAAGGCGCCACGTTTCCCGGAGGTCTGCGCACGGCATCCGATTCACTGCCGCCCGATCGCCGGTCGCGCGGCATGGCGATCGCTTATAGCGGTTCGACCCTCGGCGCCATTGTCACCCCCGTACTGGTAACGCCGTTCGCCTTGGCATTCGGATGGCGCTTTGCATTCCTGCTGACCGGCGCATTCGGAGCGCTGTGGCTGCTCTTGTGGTCACTGGTGGCCCGGCCGCCGTGGCTGGTCCCTTCGGGCCGCACCGTCCGGATCACCTGGCCCAGTCTGCGCGAAAAGCGCTTTTGGATGCTGTTCTTCGGCATGGGACTGGGAGGTGCGCACCTCGGAACTGTCCTCACGCTGAGTCCGCTCTACTTGAACCGCGTGCTGGGGATGAGCCAAGCCGAACTCGGACGCATCCTCTGGGCTCCGACACTCGGCTGGGGAATCGGCTACTATTTCTGGGGTTGGATCGCCGACCGTACCGTCGGCGCCAATCAACGCCCGGTCGGACTCTATTCGATACTGGCCGTGCTGAGTCTTCCGCTGGCTCTGGTAACCTACACAGACTCGCGCCTTCTGGTCCTGGCGCTTTTCTTCTGGGGTATGTTCGTGGCAGTCGGCTTCATCACGCTTTCCCTGCATGTCGCCGCGCACGCCTACCCGCAGGATCAAACGGGCATGGTGGCCGGCATCGGCTCGGGAGCGTGGGGCGCGGTGCTGGCGGCGGTGCTCCCGGTCTACGGGTATTGGTTCGACCAAAAATGGTACGCGCAGAGCTGGTCGTCGATGGTTTTACTTCCCCTGGCAGGCTACGGGCTCTGGCTCCTGATCAGCCGGAACCCGCCTTCCCGCTAACGGGGACTCAGAGCGCCTTGGCAGGCGCCGGCGCCGCGTGCGACCGCAGCCGCGCCAGCCCATCCACCAACTGCTCCAACTCGGTTTCGCGCTGCGCGTATGTCGAGTAGATCGACCGAAGCGCGTCGGCCTGGCGGTCTAACCGCTCGACGACTCCATCTACGCGCGTCGAAACGCCGCCCAGCGCCGATTTCACCGCTTCCATATCTTCCTGCTGGACGCCCAGCTCGCGGCAGAGCGAATCAATCCGGCCGTTGAGCACGGCCGATGACTCCTGCGTCTCCGTGCGGAACTTCGTCAGTTCGCCCACCTGGCGCGAGTCGGCCTCCTGCAAGACGGCGAAGCGCTCCGAAGCTTCGACGCGGGCGGCCTGCAATGCCTCGGTCTGCTTCGCGTCGGCCTCCCGCAAGGAAACAGTCGCGGCGTCCAGCCGCTGGCATTGCTCCTGGAATGCCGTATTGAGCGTCCGTTGCTCCGCCACCGCTCCGGTCAGATCCTGGAAGCTGGCCTGGAGCGTGTCCAGCCGGCGCCCGACGCTTTCCCCGACTTTGCGCGTCTCGCTGGCGATGTGGTTCTCCAGCTCTTTCAGCGCGACGACAAGCCCGCGCGCGAACCCGTACGCGATCTTGTCCACCAGAGGGGCCAGAGCGAGCGTAGCGGCCTCGCGCTCCGCTCCATTCTCCGACCCGTTCTTGCCATTGGGGCGATCCGGATGCGGCCGATACCCCTCCGCTTCAAACCAATGCTCCGCCACTATATCGGTCGTGTTCGTTGCCATGTCGTTCCTTTCTGTCACACCAAGAAATGTTCGGCCAAATTGAGATTGCCGCGGACCGCGGCTTGCCAGCAGGAGCGGGCCTCTTCATACTCGCCCGACGCCATCAAGGCGTGCCCGAGGTTCAAGTGCGCTTCCGGAAACTCGGGACGCTGTTCGAGCGCCTTGCGGTAGTACGCGGCCGCATCGGCGGCGCGGCCGAGTTTCTGCGACGCCAGGCCCGCGTTGTACAGCAACTCCGGCCCCGATCCTTCGGCTTCCAGCAATTGCTGGAAGAGCGCCGAGGCTTGTTTGAAATCCTGGCGCTCGACGGCCATGGCGGCCAGGCACCGAAGGGCGCCGGCCGGTTTCACTTCCGCGGCCAGCACGGGGCGGAGCGTTTCCCGCGCCTCTTCCAGCGCTCCGGTGCGCCACTGCACAACGGCCAGATTGAGTACGGCATCGGGGCGCTTGTTTGAGAGCGCCAGGCACGACTCAAAGGCGCGAAGGGCGGCTGGAAAATCTTCGAGTTGAAATTGCGAGTAACCGAGGCGGAACCAGCTCTCCCCGTCCTCGGGATGTAGCTCGGCCAACCACGTGTATAGTTGCGCCGCTACGCCGAACTCGCCCCGCGTCTCGTGCAACAAGGCCAGGTTCCACAACGCGGGCCGCAAACGGGGATCGAGCGCCAACGCGTTTTCGTAAGCAGCCTGCGCTTCCGCGACTTTTCCGAGCTCATGGAGCGCCGCGCCATAACCCAAATGCGCCTCGGCCGACTGCGGCTCGATCTGCGCGGCGCGCGCATAAGCGTCCGCCGCTTCCGATTGTTTGCCCAGCTCTTGCAAGGCCACACCCAGGTTGAACCACGCGGCAAAATTCTCGGGATTCCGATCCAGCAAAGTTTGAGAGAAGGCCGCGGCCGCCGCAAAATCGCGGCGCGCGAACGCCGCCAGGGCGAGGCACTCCAGCGGCTGTTCGGCGTCCGGCCGCAGTTCCAACCATCGCCGAGACCACTCTTCGATTCGATCGTAGTCACCCACGGCGGCAGCCGAAGCCATCGCCTGCGCCAGCAGATCTTCGTCCCTCCCCCGCAACAGCAATGTCTGGTAGAGTTCCAGCGCCTCCTCATGCCGGCCCACCTGCTGCAGTGCCGCGGCCTTGCCGCGCAGCGCCGCCTCCCGGAACGGCTGGCGCTCCAGACTCCGCTCCAACGCATCGAGGGCTTCCAAAGGCCGGCCCAAATGCAGCAGCGAAATCCCTAACCCGAGCAGTGCGCCGCTGCGCCGCGGATCGCGGTCTACCACCTCTTGAAACACGATCGCCGCAGTTCCCCATTCCCCAAGTTTTTCCAGGCAGACCGCGCGATTGAACAGCGCCATCAGATCGCCGGAAATGGCCTCATAAGCCTCGGCTGCCGCCCCATAACGCCCCAGTTCGAAGTGCAGATGACCCAGTGCCGAATAGAGCGCCGGCGTTCCGAGCCCCGCATCGCGCGCGCGGCAAAGCTCGGCAACCGCCTCTTCGGTTCTTCCCGCGATTTCGAGTGACGCCGCCGCCATCATCGATTCGTTCAGATTCATTCCCTTCCCTTCCCCGATCTCGCCCGTAGATCCCCGCCGATCGGCGCCAGATCACTACCCGGAATCCTAACCGCCAGAGCCAGAACCACAGGCTCCGGCGCAACCACGGCGCCGGCCGCGCAGACTGGAGCCAAATCCAAATTCAGGAATCCGGCAACAGGTGTTTTGTGTCTCCGTTCGTTCCGCAGGCCGCTTGACTGCGGAGGCCGGAGGGCCAACTCGGGTTGCCACCACACCACCGGCGACACGGGCCATTTCTCGGCATCGACGGCGCGCACTTCCAGCGCAAGGAAGTCCGCCTGAGCCGGTTCAGAGATTGCGTGGTGCTCCGCGGGGTGCGGCCGAGCGGGCCGTTTCTTCGGACGCGGCCGCACGGTACGTTCCGCAGGCCTCGGCAACTCAGCCGTGCTCATATGCGCAGACTCCTTTTCACGGCAATCGCCAGCGAAGAGATGTCGTAATGCGCGGCGCTCTGCGGCGCATATTCTCCGATCCACTTCCCCGCTCCGAACGCCTCGACAAACGCGATTTTCTGATGAATAGCGGGCCCCACGGCCTCTCCGAAAACGCTGAGCTTTTGATCGATCTGCCGGCCGGCATCCGTACGCCGATCGATCTTCGAGGGAACAATCAGGCAGCGCGGATTCGCGCTCTTACGCGCCGCCCTTGCCTGACGCACGAGCTCGACTGCCGCTTCGGTCGCCACCAGATCAATGCCGCTGGCGGTCACCGGAATCAGCACGAGGTCGGCGATCTTGCCGGCCGCCTGGGTGGCCGCGGTGACGTGCGCCGGGGCGTCGAGCACCACGTAGCGCTCGCGGCGCGCGGCCACGGCACGCACGAGACGCCCGCCGTCTTCGTCGTTCTCCAGCGGCATGAACTCGCCGCGGACCGGCAGGTTGCCGGAAGTCCACCAGTGCCGCGCCGTACCCTGCGCGTCGTTGTCGATCAGCAAAACGGGCTCTCCCAGCGCAGCCAACTCGCAGGCCAGGTTCACCGCGATTGTCGACTTCCCGCACCCGCCCTTCAAGTTCAGCACCGCAATAATGACCGGCGCCTCGCGCGGCTTATAGCCTACGGCGTGGAGCAGCCAGCGCCCCGCCTGTCCGCCGAATTCGGTGAAACTCTGCGTTGCCAATCGTACGCTCCTATCGCCTTGCGGCTTCGAAGCGGAGTTCGATCTTAATTTCCGCTTCGATGGGCTCGCCGTTCAGAACTGCCGGCTGATAGCGCCATTTCTTGACGCCCTCCACCGCCGAGGGAACGAGCAATGGATTTCCGTTGATTACCTTGATCTTGCTGACCGCTCCCTGTTTGTCGACAGTCGCTTCCAGGTTCACGATGCCGCCGATACCGCGCTCCTTAGCCAGCAACGGCATCGGAGGCGCCGGAATGCTGATCGGCTTCACTGGCTGCAACTCGCCGCCAATGGGGCGCGGCTGGGGCGCCGGTGGGCTGGCGACGGGAGTCTCGCGGGGGGACGGCGGCGGCGCCGGGGCGCGCAACGGCGGCGTGACGCTCACAGGCAGGGGTTCCACCCAATTGGCGCTTGTACCGGAAATCGGCGGTGTCGGCACAAGTTCGGCAACCGTCTTGGGCGGCGCTTGCCTGGACGACAAGGTCGCGCCATTGAAGGGCCGCACCGGTGGCGCGGTGCGAGCGACGCGCGCCGCCGCGGACGAAGGCTCCCGAGGGGGCGCCACAACCGGAGCAGCCGGATCCACCGGCACACTGCGGGAAATAGTCGGCGCTACCGCCACGGCTGTTGGTGGCGCGGCAGGAGCCGCCGCGACCGCAGGCGCCGGTTTGGCCGAAACTTTAGGTGCGGCGCCGCCTCGCCACATCCGCGTCATAGCGGCGCCGGCCGAAACCAAAAGAACGAACCCGGCAGCGGCGATCACCGGCCAGCGCCGATACCACACCGCACGCGCTGGCGGAAGGGGAGGAGCCGCCGGGCTCGGCTCGGCTCGTCTGATTGCCGCGGGAAGCGCTGCCGGCAGTGCCACTGGTTGGGGTTTGGCTTCACGGGGCCCGCCACCGATCGCCTGAAGATCGCGCTCCAGGATCGGATCGCCCGGAAACAGCGACAGCAGGTTGCGAAGCAAGTCGGCCGCCTGCTCAGTCTGCTTTTGTTGGATCAGGAGCAGCGCTTTTTCCCGGCCCCGCTTATAGAAACCTTCTTCCTCACGGGCCGCGCGGGCCTCCCGCACGGTTTTCAAGAGCGTCTGCACCTCGGGGTGCCCCGGCCCGTCCAGACGGACCAGGATGCGCTCCGCCTCTTCAAATTGCCGGCGCCCCACCAATACTTGCGCCGCCCGCCACTCTTCCCGGAACTTCTTATCGCGCTCCAACTCCTCGCGAAGCTGCTGCAGAGACGGCTCATCGGGCAGCGCTTCCAGCGCGCGGCGCAGCGTGTCTTCGGCTTGCTCCAGATCGCCATCCGCCAGCAACTGCCGGACCTCACCAATCGAGCGCGCGAGCTTCTTCTGCAACTCCTGTTCCCGCTGGAGCCCCCGCAGGCGCGCCGCCGCCTGCTGCAATTCCATCGATCCGGGACAGGCTTCCAATGCTTCTTCCAAGACCGTGAGCGCCACGGGCCACTGCTGAGCCTGCTCGAGAGCCGTCACCCGCCGCAAGCAATCCTCAACCAGCCGCCGCTTTTCCCACTCCGCCTGTAGTTGCTCCACGGCAGCGAGCCGCGCCGCAAGAACCGGGTGTCCCGGTTGCGCGGCGGACTTCTCACTGAGAAATTGAACCGCGAGGTCGACGCGATTCTGGTCCAACAGCCATTGCGCTTCCGTCAGCACTTGCCGAACGGATGCTGCCGCTTCAAACTCGTGCCGCTGCTTTTCCACTTCCAGGCGCAAACCGGCCAATTCGGCGTCGTCCGGATAGGCTCGTGAAGCGGTCTCTACGACCACAAGAGCCTTTTCAAACTGTTCGCCGCGGCACAGCGACTCACATTGCGCGCGAGCTTCCGCAATCGTAGACGCCCGCTCCGCGGCCTCCCAGCATTCCGCGAGCAGATCGGAGACCACCGGTTCCCGGGGAAATTCGGCTCGCAAGAGCTCCAATCCTTCGGCCGCCTCCGCATAGACCTGCCGCGCCATGAGAGCCCGGGCCTCTTCCAATTGCGCATCGAGCCGGTCGCGCCGGTCCGCTTGATCCTTCTGCTCTCTGACGTGCGCCAGCCACTGGTGAACCACGGGCGAGGCAGGGCTTTCCGCCTCCAATCCCGTCAGGATCTCCAGGGCCGCATCGAAGGATTCCAGCAGCAGCAGCGACTTGGCTCTTCCGATCTCTTGCTCGATGCGCGCGTCCAATTCGCGGCGCCGGATGGCTTCGGCGACGGCATCGGCAAGTTCTATCGCCTCGGCGTTGTTCGCGTCCAGATCGAGAGCCTCCAGCACCCGGGCTTCGGCCGACGCCAGATCCTTTCTTTCCAGAGCCAACCGGACTTCATCCAGCAAGCCGGCCGCTCTCCGATTCTCTTCCAAACGCGCGCGCGCCTGTTCTAATTGACCGGCCGCGCCGTTGCCGGAGTCCAAACGGGCGGCTAGATCCAGCAGTTCTGCCGCACGCGCAAAGCGCCGGCCCGTAGTTTCTTTCTGAGCTTCGCGCAGCAAAGCCTCGACGCGTGACCGCGAAGTTCGCTCCTGAACCAGGCCCCGGAGCTCAATCCGAAGCCGCTCTCCGGCAGGATTGGCTGCGTCCATGTCCAGAGCCTCGCGAACCGCCGCCTGGGCCTGGTCCAGTTCGCCGGACTCCATCGAATGCCTCGCCTGATCAATCAGGACTGCCGCCCGCCGGCGCTCGAACTCGCGAAGGATGGGCTCAGCGTCGAACTGAATGTCCTCGAAACTTTGGTACCGTAATTCCCGGTCCGGCTCCATCGCGCGGAGCACCAGTTGTTCGAGGAGCTCCGGACAGTCCGGCGCTTTGTCCCGCAGCGCAGCCCTGCCGCCGGCAGCGACCGCATCAATCCCGGTGAGCAGTTCGTAGTAGATCACGCCAAAGGCGAACACGTCGCTTCGCACGTCGAGCAAAGAGATCCCCGCCTCTTGATACCGCGCAGCCTCGCCGGCGGTGTCCCCGGTGAATCGCACAATGCCGAAGTCCCGAACCTTCGCGGCGCCGTCCGCGCAGACCGCAATGCCTCGAGGGTGCAGGCCGACGTAATTCAGCCCGCCCCGGTGTGCCGCCTGCGCTCCTTCCGCCACCTGGCACATGAGGCGGATCTTCTCGAGGAGCGTGCAGGCGCGTTCGCCGCTGATGATCTGACCGAGATGGGCATCGCCCAAATACTCCACCGCCGCGAACGGCATACCCACGTGCTCGCCCAACTCGTAGATGGCGACCAGGCCGGCGCTGCGCACATTCGCCAGCGCGGCAACTTCGCGGCGAAATCGCTCCACCGGTTGGCCGTCCGCCACATCCGTGAGCACTCCCAAAGTGACGCGCCGCCCCGTGGCGCGATCCCACGCCTGAAACCCGCGCACCAAGCCGCTGCCGCCGACTTCCGCTTCCACCTCGTATTTCCCGATTCGTGTGGAAACGCCGCGGCCACTGCCCGTGGAGGACAGTGCCGGCACCGGGCTCTTTCGGTTCCCGGCCGGGATGCCGCCGGAATCCGGCAGCGGGCGAACTTGTCGAGAGGCACTCACAGGACCAAACCTCCAACAGATCTATACGGACTAAACCGTGAGAGCTTTTGTACCAGTAATTCCGGCGGTCCGTCCAAGAGAAAACTCCCGGTGCAACCTGTTTTCCACAAATTTGTTGGAGCGTGAAATGAGGCGCTTCAATCCGTAGCGGTGTTTAAACGCTGTGGATAAAACGAAGGACGTTCGGGATGTTATCGTTCATGGCGGCGCAAATTGTGGGTTCTGCCGCTCTTCGATACACTGGTAATGAAGCAGTGAAACAGAGCTGAAACTACTCGTTAATTTCCGGATAGCGCATGACAATATTCTCCACATCGGTCAAAGTGGTCGCCGGGCTGGCGGTTGCTGTCCTGCTTTCGATCCAACTGGTTCAGCCCGAGCGGACAAATCCGCGGTCGGATCCTCGTCTCGCCTTTGAAGCCATCGCCAATCCGCCGCATCAGCTTGCGTCCAGTTTGCGCAGGGCGTGCGGCGATTGCCATTCGAACGAGACCAGGTGGCCCTGGTATAGCCGCATCTCTCCGGTTTCCTGGCTCATTGTCAAGGACGTTCGGGAAGGCCGTGCGCATTTCAACCTTTCCACGTGGAGCCAGGGCGAGACCGGGCAAGAGGGTCCGGAGACCCAGGAACTCTGTGCAGAAGTAAAAGCCGGAAAGATGCCGCCGCGCGCATACGCCAGTCTTCATCCTTCCAGCAAGCTCAGCGCGTCGGAGTTGGCGGCGCTGTGCGCCTTCCCCTTCGCCGAACCCGTCGTCACGGGTCAGTAGGGCCGCGGAGCATCGAGGAGCTCGCGGGCTCGAGGACCCGATTTGCGCCTGGTGGGGAATAAATCTCCCCACCCCTCGGTATACGTTAGAAGGATTGAAGCACCCAAACCGCCCCGCCCGGTTCGATGCGATCCTGTTGCCGCATCTCGACGCGGCGCACAACCTGGCTCGCTGGCTTCTCGGCAACCATCAGGACGCCGAAGACACGGTGCAGGAGTCGTTTCTTCGCGCTCTCACGTATTTCGACAGTTTTCACGGCGACGACGGCCGAGCCTGGTTGTTGGCCATCGTGCGCCACACGTGCTTTGAGTGGTTACGCAAGCATCGACGTTACATCGAGTTGCCCGTCGAGCATCTGGAGCTGGCCCGGGATACCGCGCCGAGCCCGGAAGCGCTGCAGTTGCGGAATGCCGATCGGGCCGCGGTGCAACGAAGCCTGGAGGCTCTGCCACCGGAGTACCGCGAGGTGCTCGTGCTTCGGGAGATGGAGGAGATGTCGTACAAACAGATTGCACGCGTCACTGATGTGCCGATCGGCACGGTGATGTCGCGGCTGGCGCGCGCACGCCGCCGCCTGCTGGAGACATTGACGGCTCAGTCCGGAAAGGAGATGGCATGAATTGCCGCGAGACCGATCCGCTGTTGAGCGCCTTCTTGGATGGCGAACTCGATCTGATGCGCGCTCTCGAAGTCGAAGCGCACATCGGCGAGTGTGCGAATTGCGCCGCAAGATTGAAAAGCGCGCGTCAGCTCGCGGACGCCGTTTCCCAGGCGCCCTACTATCGGGCCCCTTCGTCCTTGCGCATGCGCGTGGAACGGCCCGCGGCTTCCCTCTGGCAGCGCCCTGCTCCGTGGCTGGCTCTGGCCGCCAGCATTGTAGTTGCGATCCTCGTGGTCGGCCGGGCCGATCCTACCGGCGATGAAGTCGCCCGGGCGCATCTCCGGTCCCTGCGCTCCGGACATCTGGTGGATGTTGCTGCATCGGGCCGACGTTCGGTTCGACCCTGGTTCGCCGAGAAGCTCGACTATGCGCTCGATGTCGAAGACATTTCCGGCCGCGGCTTCCAGCTGACCGGCGGCCGCCTCGACTCGCTAAACGGCCGCACCGTCGCCGTGCTCGTGTATCAACGCGGCACGCATGTGATCAGCGTATTCGTATGGCCCGCCGCGGAAAGCTCCGACCGCAATCCGACAGGCGCCGTCCGCGACGGTCTGAACGTCGTGACCTGGCGCGCTGAAGGCATGACCTGGTGGGCGGTCTCGGATTTGGATCTCTCTGAATTGGAAGCGCTGCCGCTCTGCCCCTGCTTTATGCCGGTGCACGAGACGCTGCGGGGCTAGCTCCCTGCGACAAATCGCCCCGCTCGCTGTCGGTATATACTGAACGTACCGAACTTGCCGGCGAGCCCGGGACAATAATCCCAAGAAAAGCCTCGCCTGATTTGTGTATGCCAAGGAGCTACGAACATCGTGAAAGCCCGGGGACGTGCGCTGACTTGTGGATTATATCTGCTCTATTTAGCTGCCAACCGTTTGATGCTTGCCCAGCCTTTAGCCGAGAACGGCGATGCTCCGCGCGGCACGGAGGCCCGATCTTCGCTTTTCGCCCTTCCGTTAAGTTTTGAGCCCAACCGCGGCCAAGCCGATTCGTCCGTAAAGTTCGTTTCGCACGGCGCGCTTGCCGGTCCCGGCTACACATTAAACCTGACGGCCGACGGTGCTGTCTTCGAGTTCCCCGATGCGGCGAAGGGCGCCCCAGCCGTGGTGAGCATGAGACTCGCCGGATCGCGAGCCGCACAAATCGCTGCCGCGGACCCTCTTCCCGGCAAAGTCAACTATTTCATCGGCAACGACTCGAAGAAGTGGATCATTGGCGCGCCGACCTACCGCAAGGTCGATTACAAAACGGTGTACGCAGGCATCGATCTTACGTTCTACGGAACGCAGCAGCAGATCGAATACGATTTCGTGGTTGCGCCCGGCGCCGATGCCAAGCAGATCGCGATGGAGTTTTCCGGCGCCAAACCGAAGCTCGGCTCGGATGGCGACTTGCAACTCGCGGTCGATGGCGCCCCGCTCACGTTGCGCAAGCCGGTGGTCTATCAAACCATCGACGGCCAGAGGAAGCGGATCGCGGGCGAGTATAAACTTCACGGGAACCGCGTCCAATTCACACTCGGCGCGTACGATCGCGGCCAGGCGCTGGTGATCGATCCCGTCCTCGTCTATTTGAGCTACTACGGTGGACCTCTCGGAAACGTCTATATCGGCTACTCGCAAACCGCATGCGCGCAATGTACTGCAGAACCCGCGCAGGGAGTCGCGGTGGACAACGCGGGGAATCTGTACGTCACAGGCACAACGCAACCTCCGGCCGTTCCGATCGTGAACGCCTACCAGCCGGCCCAACACCTTACGAACCCAAACGGCTACATGGCCTTCGTGGCCGAGATCAACCCGACTGCTTCGGCACTCGTTTACTCGACGTATCTGGGCGGTTCGCTGGAACAACGAGGGTCCGCGATCGCCGTCGATTCGAGCGGCGCCGCGTACGTTACCGGCGAGACCCATTCCAACGATTTTCCGGTCACCGCAGGCGCCTACCAGACGCGCTGCGCGGCGGCGGCCGGGCCGAACGGCACGGTTGTATCGGGATGTGGTTCTTTTAGTCAAAACGCATTTCTGACGAAGCTGGCTCCCGGAGGGGGAAGCCTGGTGTATTCAACCTTCCTGGGCGGAGGCGCGGGCGCCGACGCCGCCAACGCCGTGGCCGTTGATTCTCAAGGGAGAGCGTATGTCGCGGGAACTTCTGCGGACGGGTGCAATTCCAAACTTCCGCTGCCCATGGGCAACGTAGCAGGGCAAGATGTCCTATTTTGCTTTCCAGAGACAGCCAATGCGCTGCTTCCGCAGTCGTTGTATGACGCCGCGGTCCATCCCAACGTCAACGCTTCTGGTGGCGCCGCCTTCGTGGCCGTGCTCGACGCCGCCGGAGCGAACCTGCTGTACTCGACGCTCTACGGAGACAAGAACGTCACCTGTTGCATCGGGACATACGGCACGGGCGTGGCAGTTGATCCGGCGGGCAATTTCTATTTGACTGGGCTTGGGCAAAGCCCGAATCTACCGACCACGCCCAACGCGTTTCAACCCACCGGCACGAACAACCAAAAAAACGGCGGCGTGGTTGACCGCGGGTTCGTGGCCAAGTTCGGTCCGGTCACCGGAGCTGGAACGGGCGCGCCCTTCATCTACGGCACGTATCTGGGAGGGACGAGTTTGACCGAGGAGGGTTCGGACCAGGTTTCGGGAATCGCTGTCGACGCTTCGGGAAACGCGTATATCACTGGCTACACCCAATCCTACGATTTTCCAGTGACGGCGGGAGCCAATAACACAAATAGCTGCACGGCGACCTCCTTTTGCCAGAACAACGGATTTCTGGCGAAGATCAATCCAACAGGAACCGGATTGGTATGGTCGACGCTGGTGGGAGCGCTTCCGGTGGCCCAAAACGGCGGAAGCGGCACTCTGTTTCTAATAGGCGCACCACGAGTCGATGCGGATGGCAATGTGTACATCACCGGCCAAAGCGCTTACAACTTTCCGGTGGTGAATCCGCTGCAGCCCGCCGCCCAGGATCTACACGGCGGTGTTTTCGTTACCAGGTACGATCCTACGGGCAGCACGATTTCCTTTTCGACGGTGATTTACAGTCCTGCGGGCGCCATACTATGGCCGGGCGGAATCGATGTCGATTCCCATGGAGATATTTATGTCGGCGGATACTCCAACGCGGTGGATCTCCCGGTCACCGCCGGCGTCTTTCAGCCCACGTCGAATAGCGGCAATGCTCGGGGAGGGTTCCTCGCCAAAATTCAAAAGCCGGGTACGGCGCCAACGATCAACGAAGTGGATAATGGCTTCAGCAATATTCCCAATTCGCCGATTCAGTCCGGTGCCTGGGTGGTCATCAAAGGCAGCAACCTGTCGGACACCAACCCGGGTCGCGGCTGGAACGCCAATGAGAATTTCCCTACGTCCATGGACGGCACGAGCGTAACCGTCAACAACAAGCCGGCGTTCCTGTACTACATCAGCCCGAACCAGTTGAATGTGCAGGCGCCGAGTGATAGCACCGTGGGGCCCGTCAGTGTGGTCGTTACGAACAACGGCAACAGCAGCGCGCCGGCTACGGTGCAGTATCAGGCCAGCTCGCCCGCGCTGCTGCAGTGGGGCGGTGGACAATATCCCTATGCCGAGATTACGCGGAATCCGGACAATGCCTACATTGGCAATCCCGCGGTTGTGCCTGGAACCATCGCGGCAAAGGCGGGGGATATTCTCACGCTGTGGGTGACGGGTTTAGGCGCGACCAATCCACCATTGCCTGCCGGCCAGCAACCCCAGCCGGCGAATGGCAGCTTTCCGACGGTGTCCACCACTCCCACCGTGACTGTGGGGGGCGTGAATGTCACAGTGCTTGGATCGATTCTCCGGTATGCCGGCCTGTACCAGGTGAACATCCAACTCCCCGCCTCTGTACCGAGCGGCAACGTTCCGATCAAGGTGATTCAGGGCAGCTTTCAATCGCCGGATGGCATACTCATAACCATCCAATAACGAGCGTCCGAGCAGCCGGCGGAATCCGGGCCTTCGCCGATGATTGAGGGTGCGTGGTGGCGGCGCGCGGACCTAAATCGGCAGCATCCGAATCCTGCTTCGGCTGGGATCGTCCCACAAGGGGCTCAAGTTCATGTCGATCAGGCGCTTCATGCTGTCGGAAGGGGAACCTCGAACTCTTCCACGCGCCAGGCTGCATCAGCAAGGGCCTGTCGGATGTCCACTTTCTTGGATATAGGGACACGCGGTAAGAATCGCATATTTCCCTTCGAGGAATAGCACCTCTCCCAGCGAAGTCATTTCCTGGGCTACCTCCGGGTGGTCGGGCCCGTGCAGGCGCCGCTGGATTTCAAGGAGCTCGGCGAAACCGGTTCTGAGCGCGACTGATTCAATCCGAATCGTCGCAGGCCCGATTGATCATTTTAATGCAGCCATCAGGATCATTGGCGCCTTTTCCCCGTCCCGCCATACAGTACGTTCCGTGAGCCCGCGCATCGGCGATCTCCACTCTAATTCATGCAGCCGAAACAGCGCAGATCGCGATAGAGTTCGGCAAGAGTGGTCCAGAATCCGGCCGCTGGTTCTATTGACATTGTCCGAATTTCCAAGCAGAATCCGTTTACCTGGATGACGCCAGTTGTTACTGCAATCGAGGCTCCGGAGAAATGAATAAAATAGGAATCACGTATTGGGGGGCCTCACCACCTGTCGTCACAA